>JBBSMQ010000008.1:0-137404 GCA_038233075.1 Acidimicrobiales bacterium | reverse complement strand
GCCTGCGGCCTCTGTGCCGGCACCGATGAGATCCAGATCACCCACATCGCCAAGGATCTCCTGAAGCGGTAGTCACCGGGGGCGGTGGGGGTGCCGGCTTGATCTCGCTCGGCTGGCGCCTCGCGTCCGTGCTTGCTGGGTCGGCCTGCGGCCTCTGTGCCGGCACCGATGAGATCCAGATCACCCACATCGCCAAGGATCTCCTGAAGCGGTAGTCACCGGGGGCGGTGGGGGTGCCGGCTTCGATCTGCGGCTTGCGGATGGAGCTGTGTTGCTCCCGGAAGGCGGGCCAGGTCACCGTCTCCATCGGCGACGACAACCTCATCGACATCGCTCTGGACGGCAGCCGCTGGGCCCTGGGAGCCGCCTCGATCTGATCGGTCATCCGAGAAGGGCGTCGACGTCACCTTGACGAGCCGATGACTGTCGCCGAGCGGTCGCTGAATCGCATCTCAGGTTCGAGGCGGCTCGACTCGCTCGACCGTGTCGACGCGGTCGATGGTCCGGTCGAACGACGCCACCCGGCCAACCTCCGTGCTCTCCGCACAGGCGACCAGGTACGCCTCGGCGAAGTCGAACCGGTCGGTCTCGTACACCTCGAGTGCACGGAGGAGCAGCGCTGGATCAATGCACACCATCGAGTCGAACGCGATCAATGATCGGACCGCCTCGGCCACCTGGCCCCGAGGAGCCTCGTAGAACGACTCCTACACGCAGACCGTCTCCGCCACCACCAGATCGGTGAGCAGGAGGTCGCGTTCGGTCGCGAGGTACCGGGTCGCACGCTCCGCCATCTCGGGTGGGTCGCCGGTCAGGTGTCGAACGAGGATGTTCGTATCGACGAATGCGCTCAACGGCGCGCTTCGGCTCGGTCGCCACGAGTACGCCGAAGGACCACGTCCCAGGCCACGTGCCGTTTCGCCGCGGGCACCCGGATCGATCCAGCCAGGTCGAGGAAGTCAGGGGTGCGTGCCAGTACCGCACGGTTGCGTTCGACACGGAAGACGACCTCGTCACCCTCCTTGATCCCGAGGGCATCCCGAACGACCGTGGGTACCGTCACCTGACCCTTGGACGTCATCTTCGCTGCAGCATCCACCGGTGTCTCCTTACTAATTGCCAGGGTAAGGATATCCTCAGCGTGAGCCAGCTGTCAGCTGCCACCCATCGCCGGAGCTGCCGTCGTGCCCGGTCGGCGTTGTTGTTGCCGGTCGCGACCTTGCCGCGGCATCGGTCGCGGTCAGGATTTGAGCTTCCGGAGGCCGCGGTAGCAGCGGATGCGGTCGGGCGTCGCCCCTCGACAGCGTGCCTCGCGCACGATCGACCCGGAGCCTCGCGGCACCAGCTCGACATCCGATCGACGATCAGCGCGGATCTGCGTGCGGGACCCTTGGTCGGGTAGGACAAGATGTCGAGCCCCGCCACCGTGGGGCCCACCACGACCCCCTGGAGGCGAGATGACCCCCGATCCGGATCACACCGACGAGGCCACCCAGGCCGTCGACGAGGACGACGCCACTGCAGCCCACGGCGCCGACCGGGCCCCGACCGAGGGCGAGGAGGCGGCAGCCGAGCGGGCGGGCACCGAGGTCCCCGAGTCGGTGGCCGATGCCTACGAGGAGGCGGCCGAGACCGGTGCCAACGTCAAGGGCGAGGGCGCGGTCTAGCCGGCCCACCCCTGGCCACGAGCGCCCCGACGCCCGTCACCGGTCACACGTGCCCCCTGCCACGCCCCGGATCTGGTGCCGAGGCGATCGAGCGGGTAGTGATGTACCACGCAATCGAACGGAGCAACGCTGACATGAGTGCCAAGAGCGATGATGCCAAGGGTCGAGCCAAGGAGGCTGCGGGCAGCCTCAGCGGCGACGACGAGATGAAGAACGAGGGCAAGACCGATCAGGCCGGTGCGGAGGTCAAGGACAAGGTCGGCGGCGCCGTCGACAAGGTCAAGGGCATGTTCAAGAAGGACAAGTAGCCCCACACGCAGTCTGCGCAGCAGGGCTCCGCCTCCAGGGCGGAGCTCTTGCTCGCGCCTGCGCCCAGGCTCAGACGCCCAGGGAGCGGCCCACGATCTCCTTCATGATCTCGGTCGTCCCGCCGTAGATGGTGGTGATCCGGGCGTCGAGGTACGAACGGGCGATGGGGTACTCGAGCATGTAGCCGTAGCCTCCGTGGAGCTGGAGGCAGCGGTCCACGGTGCGCTTCTGGAGCTCGGTGCACCACCACTTGGCCTCGGCCGCCTCCTCGGCGGTGAGCTCGCCGTCCACCAGGGCCTCGACGCAGCGGTCGACGAAGACCCGGGCCAGGTCGATCTCGGTGCGGAGGGTGGCCAGCTCGAACCGGCTGTTCTGGAACGAGCCCACCGACTGGCCGAACGCGGTGCGCTCCTTCACGTAGTCGAGGGTCCAGCCGAGGGCGGCCTCGGCCGCGGCCACCCCGGCCGCGGCGATCGACAGCCGCTCCTGGGGGAGGTTGTGGACGAGGTGGACGAAGCCACGGCCCTCGTCGCCCAGCAGGTTCTCCACCGGCACCGCCACGTCGGAGAGGAACAGCTCGGCCGTGTCCTGGCTGTGCAGGCCGATCTTGTCCAGGTTGCGGCCCCGCTCGAAGCCGTCCATGCCCCGCTCCAGCACCACCAGGCTCATGCCCTGGTGACGCTGGCTGGGGTCGGTCTTGACCGCGGTGATGACGAGGTCGGCGTTGATCCCGTTGGTGATGAAGGTCTTGGCCCCGTTGACCACGTAGTGGTCGCCCTCGCGGATCGCGGTGGTCGACATCGAGGCCAGGTCCGAGCCGATGCCGGGCTCGGTCATGGCGATGGCGGTGATGAGCTCGCCCGAGCAGATGCCGGGCAGCCACCGCGCCCGCTGCTCCTCGGTGGCGAGGGACAGGAAGTACGGCAGGCAGATGTCGTTGTGGAGGGTCAGGCCCAGCCCGGCGCCGCCGGTGCCGGCATAGGTCAGCTCCTCACCGAGGATCAGGTTGAAGCGGAAGTCCTCGACCCCGCCGCCGCCGTGCTCGGTCGGGACGTCCATCCCCAGGAACCCGGCCGCGCCGGCCGTGGTGAACAGCTCGCGGGGCACGATGCCGTCGCGCTCCCAGTCGAGGAACGAGGGGGTGATCTCCTTGTCCACGAAGGTGCGGACGCTGGCCCGGAACTGATCGTGCTCGTCGGCGAAGAGGGTGCGGCGCATGGGGGCACGGTACCGGCCATCGGCGCCGGCGAACCGCTCACGAGGACGCCGCCACCGCGGCCTCGCGACGGGCCGCGAGCGACGCCGGTCGCGGTGGGAAGGCCCAGTGGAACGTGGCCAGCAGGGCGTTCACCCCGGGTCGGACCACAAGGGCGTCGACGGGGGGGATGGCGGGGAGTCGGAGGGCCAGCTGGGCCCACAGGGGCAGGAGGCCGACGGCTGCGGTGGCCCCCGCGACGTGGGCCGGCCGGGCCAGCAGCGGCACCGGTGGGTAGAAGAGGAAGCGCAGGGTGTCTCGGCCCTCGGGGCCGAGCCCCAGGTTCGGAGCCCGCTCGGCCAGCCAGCCCGAGGTGCCCTCCGCGGTGCGGGGCAGGTCGTCGGCACCCAGCCGGAGGGCCACCTCGGCCATCTCCGCGCAGTAGCGGTCGGCTTCGGCGGGGCTCAGCCGCCGGCGGCCGTAGGCCTGGTTGGCGGCGAGGAAGGAGTCGACCTCGGTGAGGTGGACGAAGGCGACGAGCTCGGGGTCGGTCGCGTCGTAGGGCGTGCCGTCGGCCCTGGTGCCCCGCACCCGACGATGGACCCGACGCACGGTGGCGAGGGCCCGTTCGGCGTCGGCGGTGGTGCCGAACACGGTGGCGACCACGAACCGCGAGGTGCGCTCCAGCCGGCCGAAGGGATCGTCACGGTAGGACGAGTGGTCGGCCACCCCGGCCATGACCGACGGCTCCAGGGTCTGGAGCAGCAGCGACCGGAAGCCGCCGATCACCGTCGCGGCATCGCCGTGGAGCCGCCAGGCGGCGCTGCCCGGTCCGAACAGTCCGGGATCGGCGCTGTCCAGGTCGACCAGCTTCGAGAGCTCCGATGGCGCCGACCCCGGATCGGGGTCAGCCGCCCGCGCCAGCGCTCGCACCGCGGCACGAGGGTCGGGCACCGGCAATCGCACACCGGCACCGTAGGTCCCACGAGCGGCGTCGCCGGCGCGAGCCGTGGTGTCGGCGGGGGCCCGGTCGCCGGCTGAGCAGCGGCACGCCGAGCGCGGGCGGTGCCGGGCATGGGGTGGACAGGGCTCCGGTCCACGGGTCGAGCGTCGACGGTGGCCTCCGGCGCCGCGTCCCCTAGGGTGAGGCGCGAACGCCGGGGAGCTCGGGAACAGCCGGGCTGAGAGGGCGGACGGCCACCGAGGTGGCGCGCCGCCGACCCGCGAACCTGCTCTGGGTAATGCCAGCGGAGGGATGCGACGTGCCTGCCAACCCGAGTCCCGACCACCGCAGCGACGGCCAGGCCCGTCGGGAGACCGTCGTGGTGCTGGCCGGTGGCGATGGAGCCCACCCCGATCTGCTGCTCCCTGCGGCCGACCTGGTGGTGGCGGCCGACTCCGGCGCCGAGCTGGCCGTCCGCATGCGACTCGCCGTCGATCTGCTCGTCGGTGACCTGGACTCGATCAAGGCCGACACCCTGGTCCGCCTGCGAGAGGGCGGGACCGAGGTCCACCGTCACCACCCCGACAAGGACGCCACCGATCTCGAGCTGGCCCTGGCCCTCGCGACCGCGGAGGATCCCACGCGCCTGATCCTGGTCGGCGGCCACGGAGGTCGTCTCGACCACGCGCTGGCAACGCCCGCAGCGCTGGCCGCTGTGGCCCGGCCCGGCCGCCAGGTCGAGGCCTGGCTGGGGGCGGCGTCGGTGCAGGTCACCCAGGACGAGGCCCGCATCGATGCCCGCCCCGGGGAGCTGGTGTCGCTCCTGGCCTGGGGCGGCCTCGTCCACGGCCTCAGCACCGACGGTCTGCGGTGGGCGCTGCACGACTTCACCCTGGAGCCCGGCTCGACCCGTGGTGTCAGCAACGAGGCGACCACCTCGCTGGCGCGGGTGTCGGTCACCTCCGGGACCCTGCTCGTGGTCCGGCCCCACGCGCTCGAACCGGCGGCCGATGGCACGCCGGTCGCCGGCCGGCCCGCACCGACGGAGGGGCCATGACCTCGGGGATGGAGCCCGGGCCTGCGACCGGGGCCGACACATCGACCGGGCTCCTCGGGCGGGTCCTGCCTCCCGCGGCGGTCCTGGTCCTGCTGCTGGTGGCGTGGGAGGCGTGGGTGCGGCTGCGCGACGTCCCCGACTTCGTGCTGCCGCCTCCCAGCCGGGTGGCGAGCACTGCGGCGACCTCCTGGCACCTCCTGCCGGGGCACCTGGGCACCACCCTGCTCGAGACCGTCCTCGGTCTCCTCGCCGGCGCGCTGGCCGGGGCCGCCATCGCTCTGCTGGTCAGCGCCTTCCCGCTGGCGCGACGCAGCTTGGGGCCGCTGCTGGTGGCCAGCCAGACCATCCCCATGATCGTGCTGGCTCCCCTGTTCGCCATCGTGTTCGGCTTCGGCCTCACCCCCAAGGTGGTGGTGGTCGCCCTCATCACCTTCTTCCCCGTCGCCATCAGCACCGTGGCCGGCCTCGACGGAGCCGACGACGAGCTGGTCGACCTGGTGCACGCCCTCGGGGGCGGCACCGCCACCCTCCTGCGGGTGGTGAGGATCCCCGCCGCGGTCCCGTCCTTCGTCGCCGGACTGCGGATCTCCTCGGCCTACGCGGTGGCCGGCGCCGTCATCGCCGAGGGCACCGGCGGCCGCCAGGGCCTGGGGTTCTTCATCACCCGCTCCCAGGCCAGCTTCCGCGTCGACCGCATCATCCTCGCCGTCGTCGTCGTCGCCGCCATCTCCGCTGTCCTCTACGGCCTGGTCGGCGTGCTCGGCCGCATCGCCGCCCCCTGGCAGCGCGCCGGCGAGGACCCCGTCCTGCCCGCCACCCCGTCCATCCCTGTCATCGACCACCCGGAGGTGTCCTCGTGACCACCCGTCCCCCCCGCTCCCTTGTCCGTCCCACCCTGGCGGTGGCCATCGTCGCCCTCCTGGTGGCGGTCGTGGCCGCCTGCTCCGGCGGCGGCGGCACCGATGAGGCCGCCTCCGAGGGCAGGGAGGAGGTGACCGTCGTGCTGGAGTGGAGCCCCAACACCAACCACTCCGGCGTGTACCTGGCCCAGGCCCAGGGTTGGTACGCAGAGGCGGGCCTCGACGTGGAGATCATCGAGCCCGGCGATGCCGGCTCGCTGCAGATCCTGGGCGCGGGCAAGGCTGACGTGGCCTTCACCGTCCAGGAGGAGCTGGTCCCGGCCCGCGCCGAGGGCGTCCCCGTGGTGGGGATCGGCGCGGTGATCGAGCACAACACCTCGAGCCTGCTGTCGCTGGCCGAGGACGGCATCACCCGCCCGGCCGAGCTGGCCGGCCACAGCTACGGCGGCTTCGGCGGCCAGCTGGAGACCGCCCTGGTGGAGCGCATGGTGGAGTGCGACGGCGGCGACCCCGAGGCGGTCCGCTTCGCCGAGGTCGGCGAGGCCGACTACCGCTTGGGGCTCACCCGTGACCAGTACGACGCGGTCTGGATCTTCGACGCCTGGGACGGCATCCGCCTCGGTGACATCGAGGGCCTGGACACCGAGACCATCCCGTTCATCGACTACGAGGAGTGCATCCCCGACTGGTACACCCCGATGCTGGCCACCAGCGAGGAGGAGATCGACGAGCGCCCCGAGGCCATCTCCACCTTCATGGAGGTCACCGCCCGGGGGTACCGGGAAGCCATGGTCGACCCCCAGGCCTCGGCCGACGCCCTGGTCGCGGCAGTGCCCGACGTCGACCCCGAGCTGGTCGCGATGAGCAGCGAGTACCTGTCCACCCGCTACAGCGAGGACCCGGAGCGGTGGGGCCAGATGGACGAGGAGCGCTGGACCGAGTTCGTCGACTTCCTCGTCGACGCCGGGCTCATCGACGAGCCCATCGACGTCGAGGCGGCGTACACCAACCGCTTCCTGCCCGGGGCCTGACCTGACCCCGCCGGGCTCCGACGACCCCGCCGGGGACCCTCCCCCGCAGGGGCGGGTCTCGGTCCGGGGCCTCGACCACGCCTTCGGGACCATCGAGGTCCTCCACGCGGTCGACCTCGATGTCGATGCGGGGGAGTTCGTCGCCGTGCTCGGCCCGTCCGGGTGCGGCAAGAGCACCCTGCTCAGGGTGCTGGCCGGACTGGTGACACCGACCGCGGGACGGGCCGAAGTCGATGGCACCGACGTCGTCGGCCACCCGGGTCGCACCGCCTACCAGCCCCAGCGCGACGCCCTGCTCCCCTGGCGGCGAGTGGTGGCCAACGCCGCGTTGGGCGCCGAGCTGGCCGGCACGCCTCGGCCTCGGGCACGGGTCGAAGCGGTCGCCCTGTTGGACCGGTTCGGGCTGGCCGGCTTCGAGCGGGCCTGGCCGGCCCAGCTCTCCGGGGGCATGCGTCAACGCGTCGCGGTGGCCCGCACCTTCCTGGTGGGCCGGACCCCGCTGCTCCTCGACGAGCCCTTCGGCGCCCTCGACGCCCTCACCCGGCGCGACCTGTACGGCTGGCTGGAAGAGGTGTGGGGGAGCGAGGGGGGCCGGCCCAGCACCCTGCTCGTCACCCACGACGTCGACGAGGCCCTCACCCTCGCCGACCGGGTGGTGGTGCTCTCGGCCCGCCCCGGCCGCGTGGTGGCGGTCGAGCCGGTGCCCTTCGCCCGGCCCCGGCGGACAGAGGCCAGCGCGGACCCGGCGTGGGCTGCGATCCGGGGCCGACTCCTCACCGCCCTCGCCGAGTGACCCGGGCGGCGTCATGTGTCGGGCGATTCCGCGTGTCCCGCGTTCTTGGAGGGCCCGCCCGCACTCAGATCGGATCCCCGTCCTGGGGCATGCTGGCCGGGTGGACGTCACCGCCGAGCTGGACACCGCCGCCCCGCCTGCTGCGCTGTTCGCGTGCATCGAGGACCTGGGTCGGTATCCCGAGTGGCTCGGCGGCATGGTCACCCGAGCCGTCGCTCTCGACGCCGAGGCCGACGACGAGGGCCCGGCCTGGTCGATCGACCTCCGGGGCAAGGTCGGCCCCCTGGCCCGGGCCAAGCGGCTGCGCATGGTCCGCACCGAGCATCACGCCCCCTCCTGCGTGACCTTCGAGCGACGCGAGCGCGACGGCCGCGACCACGCCCCCTGGGTGCTGCGGGGTGAGGTGATCGACGGTGCGGCCGGCGCCCGCCTGGTGATGCACCTCCACTACGGCGGCACCCTCTTCGGTCCGGTGCTGGAGCGTCTCCTGGGCGAGGAGATCGAGCGCTCCCGCCCCCGCCTGGCCGCCCTGGCCGCCGGCTGACCGGTTGCGGGGAGCTGCGGCCGTCAGCCCAACACGGCCGCGGGCCGGGCGTCGAGCTCCCGCCAGGCCAGGCCGAGGCGGCGGATGCCCTCTCGACCGACGTCCACGGCCGGTCGACGCAGACGCGGATGTGGGCGTTGGGCACCCGGGTCGGGGTGGCGATGCTCCCGGGTGCCACGTGGACGCCGGCAGGGACCAACGAGAGCGGCGCGTTCCGACGACCGGGCTCACGCGATGGACGTGCGCCGGTCCTGGCCGCGGCCGGCAGGCGCCGGGGTCCGGCCGGGCACCGATAGGTTTGCAGGGTCTGATCCCCCGTCCCCCAGGAGACCGTGATGGTCGACGTCACCGACGCCACCTTCCAGACCGCCGTCATCGAGCCTTCCAAGGAACGGCCCGTCGTCGTCGACCTGTGGGCTCCCTGGTGCGGGCCCTGCCGCCAGCTCGGGCCGATCATCGAGGACGCGGTGGCCGCCACCGACGGTGCCGCGGTGCTGGCCAAGGTCAACGTGGACGAGAACCCCCAGATCTCCGCCGCGTTCAAGGTGCAGGGCATCCCCGCCGTGTTCGGCATCCGGAACGGCGCGGTGATCGACAGCTTCGTCGGCGCCCAGGGCAAAGACGCCGTCGAATCCTTCGTCAACGGCCTGCTGCCCACCGCCGAGGAGGGTGAGGTGGCGCGGCTCATGGCCGAGGGCGACATCTCGTCGCTGCGCCTGGCTCTCGAGCTCGACCCCGCCAACGTCGAGGTCACCGAGGCCCTGGCCGAGGCCCTGGTGGACGACGACCGGGGTGAGGAGGCGCTGGAGCTGCTCGCCCGCATCCCTGAGACCGCCGCCACCCGGCGCATCGCCGCCCGGGCCCGCACCGGTGACGCCGACGGCGGCGACCACATCGACGTCCGCCTCGACGCCCTCCTCGACCAGGCCGCGGCCGACGAGGCCGCCCGTCAGGAGTTCCTCGACCTGCTCGAGGTGCTCGGCCCCGACGACCCCCGCACCACGCCCTACCGCAAGGCCCTCACCTCCAAGCTCTTCTAGCGGTGGGCGGGTCGACGCAGAGGACCGACGTGGAGCTCCGTCGCCATCGGGACCACTGGCTGTGGGTCGGCGGTCCGGTGCCGCCCGGCGCGGCGGCGATCACGATCGGGCCGCTGGTGTCGATCCGACGCCGGTCGGCGGGCTCCATCCACCTGCTGGCCCACGAGGCGGAGCACGTGCGCCAGTACCGGGAGCGAGGCGTGGCCGGCTTCCTGGTCGCCTACCTGCACGACTACCTCGGCCAGCGGATCGAGGGGTGGCCGCACTGGGCGGCGTACCGTCGCATCGGCCTCGAGGTCGACGCCGAGTGGAGGGCCCGACGCCCCGACCTCACCACCCCGCTCCGATGAGCCCGAGCCGCGTCCGATGAACCAGCACCTGCACCCGGAGTCGTCGCCCCTGTTCACGCCGTGGACCGACCCGGCAAGCGGCGTGACGAGCCACGTGCTGACCCGACGGGCGGCTCGTTGGCAGCAGGCCTTCTACTTCACCAGCCCCAACATCACCGACGACGGCCGCTGGATCTGGCTGTACGCCTCGGACCCGCCGTCACCGCACGTCCTGGGCTTGGTCGACGTGGCCCGGGGGACCGTCGAGGTGTACCCGGACACGCACTTCGAGGCCGAGTCGCCGTACGTCGACCGGTCCACCGGCGAGGTCATCTGGGCTCATCCGGGAGGGGTGTTCCGACGCGAGCCGGGACCGGACCGCCCCGTCGTCGAGGTGGCGACCATCGGCGACAAGGTCACCGGCGGGCGTGACGTGCGACGGTTGTCGACGCACCTGACCCGCTCGGCCGACGGTCAGCTGCTCAACCTCGACATCTGGGCGGGGAACCGGTGGCAGGTCGGGGTGGTCGACATCGCCACCGGGGCCTTCGACCTCTGGTTCGAGTCGGACCGCCGTTTCCAGCACTCGCAGTTCCACCCGACCGACGCCCGCCGCCTGCTCCTGGCCCAGGACTACTGGCACGACCCCGCCACCGGCGAGCGACAGCACTGGGAGAACCGCATCTGGGTGCTGGACGAGGGCCGGCCCCCCGAGCCGGTGTTCCCGTCGGGCCACGAGCGGGTGCAGGTGCAGTTCCACGAGTGGTGGAGCACCGACGGCGCCGCGGTCCTCTACGTGGACGTCGGGTGGGGGACCGAGCGGGTGGACCTGGCCACGGGCCGGCGCACCACGCTCTGGCCCGGCGGCACCTGCCACTCCCATGCCTCGGCGGACACCACCCTGCTGGTCGGCGACATCAACACCTACCACTGGGACCCCGAGCCCTGCCGCGTGGTCTTCCATGACACCACCACCGGGGTGAGCGTCGACATCGTCAGCGCCTGGCCGTGGCCCTCGGCTCGGGCCCAGGCCGGCTACCACCCGGACCCGCACCCGCAGTTCGTGCTCGACGACCAGCTCATCGCCTACACCACCACGGTCTACGGCGGGCTCGATCTGGCCCTGGTGCGGGTCGAGGACCTGGTGGCCCGGACGCGCTGAGTCCCTGAGCCGCTGAGCCGTTCTGGGCGGACGACGAGGGGCGTGGCGCTGGCGGTCGACCCCGAGCAGCGGGGAACAGCGTCCGCGGCTTGGGCATCTCCCCGAAACCGCCACCCTTGGGGGCCATCGCGCCCCCGATGGTGGCGCGGTATCGCTCAGGTGGGGGCGGGGCGCGGCTGACGTGACGGCTGGGAGGGACGTAGATCCAGCCCTCGCGGCGGGCCGTCTTGACCTGGTCCCGGGTCCTGGCCTCCGCGATCGGCCTCAGCCGCGGTGGGCCCTGATGCCCCGTCCGTCGCCGGTCGGTGAGCCCTGTCCGGCTCGGCGGAGCGTGCTCTACACTTGTCATCGTTGCCGGTTGGCTCCGGGCAACAGCGCTTCCCCCGTGCACCCGTCGTCGCCGCCTCTCGCGGTGACCCCGAGCCGGGAGGCGCCTCATGCCCGACCCTGCACCGTCCCCTCCGCCGACGCGGACCCTCGACGACCCCGATCCGTGGGACGACCCACCGGTCGCCGACGATGACCTCCGATTCGAGGACCACGACGTCTCCTCCTGGAGCGACCGGCTGGTCGACCTGCGGAGACGCCTGGGCCTCGATCTCCGGCTGGTGGCGTGGGGTGCCGCCGCGGTGGTGGCCGCGATCGCCGCCGCCTGGCTCCTCCGGCCGGCACCGGCCCCGTTCGAGGAGGCCCTGCCGCGTGCCACGACCGAGGCCGGGGCGACCGCGGGCGCCGCCGACGGCGCCGTCGCGACGGAGGCGGCGGGTGCGTCCACCACCTCGGCGCCGACCGAGCTGATCGCCCACGCGGCCGGTGCGGTGGCCCACCCCGGCATCTACCGGCTGGCGCCCACGGCCCGTGTCGACGACCTGGTGCGAGCCGCCGGAGGCTTGGCCCCCGACGCCGATGCCGCTCGGATCAACCTGGCCGCGCCCCTGGTGGACGGGGCCCGGGTCTACGTCCCGCGGGTGGGCGAGGAGGTGCCGCCACCGGTGGCCGCCCCCGACCTGCCCGCCGGCGCGCCGGGGCCCGACGGTGCGCCGGGAGAGGGACCCGCCGCCCTCATCGACCTCAACACCGCCTCGGAGGACGAGCTGGACGAGTTGCCGGGCGTCGGACCGGCCATCGCCGGGACCATCGTCACGTACCGCGCCGAGAACGGCGGCTTCTCCTCGGTCGAGGAGCTCCTGGAGGTCCGGGGCATCGGCGACGCCAAGCTGGCCGAGATCGCCCCCCTGGTCACGGTGTGAGGGGCACACGGACACGTGGGGTGAGCCGCGCTCGTCGGTGGCTGCCGCCGACCAGTGGCGGGAGTGGGTCTGACGGCGTGGCGGTACACCGGTGAGCGAGCTGCCCCTCCCGCCTCCGCCCCGCCCGGACCGTTCGCTCAGCACCGGCGGTGCCCTCGCCCTCGCGGCGGCCACCGTGACCGGAGCCGTGGTGGCCCACCCGGTGGCCCTGGTCGTGCCGCTGGCGATCGGCGCCCTTGCCGCTGTTGTGCGGCGACCCGGTCTGCTGCTCGTCGCCGCCGCTCTGGCCGCCTCCGGCCTGGCCGCCCGGGCCCAGGCCGGCATGTCCGCGCCCGAGCCGGGGCCGGTGCAGGGCCAGGTGACCCTGGTGGGGGACCCCGAGGCCCGCTGGGGCGCGGTGGAGGCGGTCGCCCGCTTCGACGGCCGCCTCGTGCTGCTGGTGGCCGAGGCTCCCGCCGCCGAGGTGGTGCGGCCCCGTCTCGCCGGCGAGCACCTGGAGGTGACGGGGCGCATGGGGCCCCTGCCCGACGACGCCGACTGGCTGGAGGTGCGACACGTGTCGGCCCGCCTCGCGGTGCGCGACGCGCGACCGGGACCCCCGGCCGCGGTGCCCTGGCGGGCCGCCAACCACCTCCGTCGCACCCTGGCCGACGGAGCCGACGGGCTGGGTCCGCAGCAGCGCTCGCTGTTCGTCGGCCTGGTGCTGGGCGACGACCGGGACCAGACCCCGGAGCTCACCGACGACTTCCGTGGCTCCGGTCTCTCACACCTCCTGGCGGTGTCGGGACAGAACGTGGCCTTCGTCCTGGCGGTCGCGGCCCCGCTGCTGCGGCGCGCCGGGCCCACCGGACGGATCCTCGCCGTCGCCGTCCTGCTGGCCCTGTTCGCCACCGTGACCCGCTTCGAGCCCTCGGTGTTGCGGGCGGTGGCCATGGCCGGTGCCGCCGCGGTGGCCACGGCCCGGGGCCGACCGACCACGGGAGTCCACTTGCTGGCCCTCGCCATCACCGGGCTGGTCCTCGTCGACCCCTTCCTGGTGCGCTCCACCGGCTTCCAGCTGTCGGTGGCGGCCACGGCCGGGATCGTGGTCCTCGCGCCCCGTCTCATCGCCCTGGCTCCCGGTCCGCCGGCCCTGGTGCTGCCCGTCGCTGTCACCGCCGCGGCCCAGCTGGGCGTGGCCCCCCTGCTGATCGGGGTGTTCGGCGGGGTGCCGGTGGCATCGATGCCCGCCAACGTCCTGTCCGCCCCGGCGGCGGCGCTGGTGATGACCTGGGGCCTGCCGGCGGGCCTGGTGGCCGGGCTGGTCCCGCCCCTCGCGGACGTCGCGCACGTTCCGACGTCGGTCGCCCTGACCTGGCTCGAGGGCGTGGCCCGCCGAGCGGCGTCGATCCCCCTCGGCGAGCTGGGCGTTCCCCACCTCGTTGCCCTGGCGGCCGCGCTGGGCCTCGCCCTGCTGGCGCAGCGGGGTCGGGCGCCGGGGCGGGCGGCCGCTGCCCCGGGAGCGGATGGCGGGATCGAGGACGTGCAGCCCGGCCGGTCGCTCGGACGGTCTCCCGTCGCCGGGGTGGGGGTGACGGCGGCGCGGGGTGTCGGGCTCGGGCGGCCGCAGGCGGCGTTGGCCGCGGCGTTGGCGCTGGGAGCCCTGATCGCGCCGGCCGTCGCCCTGGCTCGGCCGCCCCTCCTGGCCGAGCCGGTAAGCGGGGTGGATGTGTGGCGCGAGGGACCTGCCACGGTGGTAGTGGTCGCACCGGGCGCCGGGGCACGCCGGACCCTCGAGGGGCTGCGCCTCGCCGGTGTCACCCGGGTCGATGTCCTCGTCGTGGGGCCGGGCTCGGGCGCCGGAGACGAGGAACGGGCGGCGCACCACCGCGCCCGCGTGGGGCGGACCGTGTGGCTCGGTCGTCACCCTCCAGGAGGCTCCCAGGTCGGTGGCCTAGCCCTGGTCGCCACCGACGAGGCGGCGTGCGTGGCCCCGGTCGCGCTCGGCCCCTGCACCGTCGTCGCCGAGGATCCCTCCGACGGCTGACGCCACTCGCCACCCCGATGGACGCGGGGTGGTGGGAGGTCTGGGCTTCTGAGCCACGCGTCAGGGATGACGCGTGAGTGGCTCAGAAAGGCAGGGCGGGAGCGGACGGAGGAGGATGGGGTCGGGGGTAGAGTCACCAGCCGTGGCCGCTGACCCGTCCCCGCTGGCCGTGGTCGAGGCGGAGCACAGCGAGGCCGAGCAGGCCGAGGTCGACGTCGACGTCGACGTCGACGTCGACACCGGCATCGCCGATCGGGCCGCGGTGGCGGCCATGGTGGCGCAGGCCCGCATCGACGGCGCCGCCACCGTCCGCACCCGGCACCCGCAGGCCGCCCGCCGCGCCGCGGCGGTGATCGACGCCATCGTGGCCGCCGGCGACACCGAATCCGAGGTCGATGAGGGGCCGCGCTGATGGGCTCGGTCCGCCTCATCAAAGGCAGTGATGACGTGCTGCGGGAGGGCGCGGTCGCATCGATCGTCGACACCCTGGTCGGTGACGGCGACCGCGGGCTCCTGGTCGATGAGCACGCCGGGGCCGACGAGGAGCTCGCGGCCGTGGTCGACGCGGCCAGCACCCTCCCCTTCCTCACCGACCGTCGGATCGTGGTGGCCCGCCACCTGGGCCTGTTCCCCAACGCCGATGCCCTCCGTCCCCTGCTCGACCACCTGACGGCGCCTCTCGACACCACCGACCTGGTGCTGGTGTGGGAACGGAGCCCCGAGCCGGGAAGCCGCCTGCCCAAGGTGCCGCCCACCCTCACCAAGGCCGTGACGGCGGCGGGAGGGGAGGTGGTCGAGGTCGACCCGCCGGCCCGGAACCGCGAGACCTGGATCATCGATCAGGTGGTCGGCCACGGGGTGACCATGGATCGTGCCGCCGCCTCGCTGGTGGCCGGCCAGCTGGGCGAGAACGCCGGCGCCGTGGTCGAGCTGGCCGAACGCCTGGTGGGTGTGCACGGACCGGGCTCCCGGTTGGGAGCGGAGGACGTGCGGCCGTGGCTCGGAGAAGCCGGGGGAGTGCCCCCGTGGGACCTCACCGACGCCATCGACAGGGGCGACGCCGGGGGCGCCCTCGACCTGCTGCACCGGATGCTCCACGGCGGAGGGCGTCACGCCCTCCAGGTGATGGCCACCCTCCACGGCCACTACGCGCGGATGCTGCGCCTCGACGGGGCGGGGGCCCGCACCGAGAAGGAGGCGGCCGCGATCCTCGGGATGCGGGGATCCACGTTCCCGGCCAAGAAGGCCCTGAACCAGTCCCGTGCCCTCGGCTCGGTCGGGATCCGCCGAGCCATCACCTGGTTGGCTGATGCCGACCTTGACCTCCGTGGCGCCCAGGCCTGGCCCGACGACCTGGTCCTGGAGGTCCTCGTCGCCCGTCTGGCCCGCGTCAGCCGCACCCGGGCGCGCTGAGCCTCACCCGGCCCAGGGTCACCCGGCTGCGAACCGACTCAGCTTGGGCTGGCGCCGCGGCACCGTGTTGTCGCCGAGAGGTCTCGGGAGCGTCTCGTGCGGCTCTGCCCCGTTGGCACCTATCCGCTCGGCCTCTCAGCCCTCGGCGGCGAGGCGCTTGACCAGGCGCGACTTGCGGCGGGCGGCCTGTTTCTTGTGGATGACGCCCTTGGCCGCGGCCTGGTCGATGCGCTTCACGGCCAGGCGGAGGGCCTCGTCGGCGTCCGCGTCACCCTGGGCGGCGGCGGCCTCGGCCACCTTGGACCGGGTGCGCAGGTCGGAGCGGACGGCCTTGTTGCGGACCCGGCGGGTCTCGTTCTGGCGGTTCCGCTTGATCTGGCTCTTGATGTTGGCCACGGGTTCCTCGAACACCTCGACTCGGATGACAGCCCGGAGACACTACCGGCTCGCGCCCCCGCCGGTCACATGCGGGCCGGGCCAGAAGAGGCGAGCCCCCCGAGCTGCCGGCCTGGATGACCCCGCCGACCTCGGCGAGGCCTCTCCGGTGCGACGGGCGTTCTGCCCTGCAAGGAGGTCGCGACGCAGCCCGGGCCTCGGCGTGCCTCACCAGCGGACCCGAGTGGGCGCTCGCACGCGACATGTTGGCGCGCGCCCTCCGCTGGTCGGTCCCTGGGGTCGGCGGCGGGGCCCAGGGGGAGCCCACCCCCCTGGGCCGCCCGAGACCGGCCCCGGCCGGGTGCCAGGCTCGCCGCCGTAGCCGTCACCCTCCCGCTCACGTTCGCTGCCGTCCTCGCCGGCGCCCTCGGTGTGGCCCTCACCGGCCTGGCGGCCCGCGGGCGGGAGGGGGTCGACCTCCTCGCCGTGGCGGCCGGGCTGGGAGGGGCCGCCCTGGTCGGGGGGCTGGCCCTGATCTGGACCGGGACCCTCCCGAGCGGGCAGATCCGCTGGGGCTTCACCGCCATGCACCTGCTGTACCTGGGGATCACGGTCAGCCTCCCCATCCTCGGCGTCGGCCTCCTTGCGCTCCGGTCGCGCTCGGGCGGCGGTCGGCTGCCCCTGGTGCTGGGCGTGGCGCTCCTCGTCCCCGCGCCGATGGGTGCTTACGCCACCCACGTGGAGCCCCACTGGCTGCGGGTGGACCAGGTCACGGTGGCCGTCAGCGCGGAGCGGGCGGGCCACGAGCCGGTGCGCATCGCCGTGCTGGCCGACTACCAGACGACCTACGTCGGGTCCCACGAGCGTGCCGCTGTCGACGCCGTGCTGGCGGCCGATCCCGACCTCATCCTCCTGCCTGGCGACATCTTCCAGGGCAGCCCGGAGCAGCGGGAGGGGGGGGCTCCCCGCCCTGCGGCAGGACCTCGGAAGGCTGCGGGCCCCGCACGGCGTCTTCTTCGTGCGCGGCGACATGGACGTGGGTGACATCGCCGACCGGGTGTTCGCCGGCACCGGAGTCGTCATCCTGGACGACGAGGTGATCGAGGTCGGGTGGGGGACCGGACTCTCCGCATCGGCGGCACCACCCTGGACGGTGCAGCTTCCGGCGACGAGGGCGGCGATGCCGTCCGGGCCGGGCTGGAGGCCACGCCCGAGGACGGCGCCCTCACCCTGCTCATGAGCCACCGGCCCGACACCGTGCTGGGCCTGCCCGCGGCGGCTCGGGTCGACCTCACGGTGGCCGGCCACACCCACGGCGGCCAGATCGTCGTCCCCGGCATCGGGCCGCTCGTGACCCTCACCGACGTGCCCCGCTCCGTGGCCCGGGGCGGCCTGAACGAGGTGGACGGCAACCCGATCTACGTCTCGCCCGGCGTGGGCGTGGAGCGGGGCCGGGCCCCGCAGGTGCGGCTGTTCAACCGCCCCGCGGTGGCGGTGCTGACCCTGGCCGACGCCTCGAGCTGAGCCTGATCGAGGGCTGGGCCCTCGGCGGCGCTCAGTAGGCTCGTCGGACCGCCATGGACCTCGACCGCCTCCGCAACATCTCCGTCATCGCCCACATCGACCACGGCAAGACGACCCTGTCGGACCGGGTCCTCGAGCTGAGCGGCGCCGTCGACGCCCGCGACATGCGGGCCCAGTACCTCGACTCCATGGACCTCGAGCGCGAGCGGGGCATCACCATCAAGCTCCAGTCGGTGCGCCTCGACTGGCGCGACCACGTCATCAACCTCATCGACACCCCGGGCCACGTCGACTTCGGCTACGAGGTCAGTCGTTCGCTGGCCGCCTGCGAGGGCGTGGTGCTGCTAGTCGACGCGGCCCAGGGCATCGAGGCCCAGACCCTGGCCAACTGCTACCTCGCCCTGGAGAGCGACCTCGAGATCGTGGCCTGCATGAACAAGATCGACCTCCCGGCGGCCGACCCCGACCGCTGCGCGGAGGAGATCGAGTTGGTGCTCGGCATCCCCGCCGAGGAGGTGCTGCGAATCAGCGCCAAGACGGGCGACGGGGTCGCCGCCCTGCTCGACGCGGTGGTGGAGCGCATCTCCGCACCCGTGGGCAACCCCGACGACCCGCTGCGGGCCCTCATCTTCGACAGCCACTTCGACCAGTACCGGGGGGTGGTCTCCTCGGTGCGGGTCATGGACGGGACGCTGCGCTCGGGCCAGAAGCTGCGGTTCCTCCAGGCCCGTGCGGCGCACACCGCGGAGGAGATCGGCGTGCGCAGCCCCGGCCCCACGCCCGTCGACACCCTGGGTCCGGGCGAGACCGGCTACCTGATCGCCGGCATCAAGGACGTGGGCGAGGCCCGGTCCGGGGAGACGGTCACCGACGCTGCCCACCCCGCCGAGGAGCCGCTCGAGGGCTACCGCGACCCCAAGCCCATGGTCTTCTGCGGCATGTTCCCGATCGACGGCGACCAGTTCCCGGACCTGCGCGAGGCCCTGGAGCGCCTGCGACTCAACGACTCCAGCTTCACCTACGAGCCCGAGAGCTCGGGCGCGCTCGGCTTCGGCTTCCGGTGCGGCTTCCTGGGGATGCTGCACATGGAGATCGTGCGCGAGCGCCTGGAGCGCGAGTTCGACCTCAACCTGATCGCCACCGCCCCGTCGGTGGCCTACCGGGTCCACACCAGCAGCGGTGAGGTGGTCGAGATCGACAACCCGTCCGAGATGCCGGAGGCGGCGCAGGTGGAGGCCATCGAGGAGCCCTTCCTGTCGGTCACCCTCCTCACCCCGTCGGACTACACCGGCACGCTCATGGAGCTGTGCCAGGCACGGCGGGGCGAGATGGTCAAGCTCGAGTACCTGTCCCCGGAGCGGGTGGAGCTGCGCTACAAGCTGCCCCTCGCCGAGGTGGTCACCGACTTCTTCGACCAGATGAAGAGCCGCACCCAGGGCTACGCCAGCCTCGACTACGAGCCCGCCGACGACGAGATCTCGGCCCTGGTCAAGGTGGACGTACTGCTCAACTCCCAGCCCGTCGACGCCTTCTCCATGATCGTCCACCGCGACAAGTCCGAGGACTACGGCCGGCGGATGTGCGAGAAGCTCAAGGAGCTCATCCCTCGCCAGCTCTTCGACGTGCCCATCCAGGCCGCGGTGGGCGGGCGCATCATCGCCCGCCAGACGGTGAAGGCCAAGCGCAAGGACGTCCTGGCCAAGTGCTACGGCGGCGACATCAGCCGCAAGCGCAAGCTCATCGAGCGCCAGAAGGAGGGCAAGAAGAAGATGAAGTCCATCGGGCGGGTCGAGGTCCCCCAGGAGGCCTTCGTCTCGGCCCTCCGCCTCGACGACTGACGATGTCCACCAACGCACGTCGGTCCGCCTCGTTGCGCAGGGTGAAGGTGTACCAGTCGCCGCCGAGCGGATGGACCTCTCTGATGCCCGAGAGGACCTGACGGCGGCGGGCGCCGTCGGGCAGGTAGAGGAAGCCGGCCGAGGTCAGGATGCCGCCTCCATGGGCTTCGAAGAAGGCGACGGCCTCCCCGTCGAAGGTGGCGATGGTGATCTCGTAGGTGCCCACCCGGCGAGGAAAGCCGGGCACCTGGACGACATTGCCCTCAGGAGGTGGCTCGACGGCGCCGACGACCTCGTCGAAGGCTGGGCGGCCATGGTCTCAGCGGACGTCGAAGGGAACGTCGGCCACCAGCAGAGCGAGGACCACGACCGCCCCGGCCGGTGCCACCGTCAGCCAAGGCAGCGACCTGGGCGTCGGGCAGGGGCGATGGCAAAAGGCCACCACCCGCCCCATCCACACCAGGGCGAGGAGGCCGATGGCCGCCACGTACGGGAGCCCCGGGAAGAACCCGCCCCCCGGGAGCCCGGCGACCCAGACCAGCAGGAGGGTGGGGACAGCGAGCACGAGGTGGAAGAACCATCGGGGCGGCTGCCCGGCGAGGTGGCCCCAGCCCCTGGTCGCGCCCCACCCGCCGGATCGGCTGCCGTCGAGGGAGGCGCGGTCCGCCGCCAAGGTGGTGCCGGTCTCGCCCTCCATCGGACAATGGTCCCATGCGCCGGAACGCGATCCGGGTGCACCACCCGTCGTCGGTGAGACGGTTGCCCAGATCCGTGTTCTTGCGACGCTCGTCAGCGGTCTTGCGGGGTGCGTGTCGCAGGAACGGGTGTGGGGCTCCCCAGGAGGCCTTCGTCTCCACCCTCCGCCTCGACGACAGGGGCGTCACAACCCCCAGGCCGCAGACCACCTCGAACCGGGCGGGGCCATGTTCGGCGCCGAGATCGGGGGCGTCACCTACCGGCAGCACGAGGACAGGTACGAGCATCCACGAGCCCACGCGGCTGGTGCTCGGCGGTGAGGCCGATGCGAACCGGCGGGATCAGGGCAGGACCTCGAAGGGGATCCCGTGCTGCTCCATGAGACCCGGCCAGGTCCGCCCGATGTTCCCCTCGCTCAGCGCGATGGTCGCGCCGTGGTGCTGCGCCGAGGCCAGCAGCTCGGCGAACAGGAGGTTGAGGCGGTCGGCGATGGCGAGCTCCGCTGCTCGTTGGGTGACGGCGCGAGGATCGAGCACCCTCAGGACCCGAGGAGGTGGAGCGGCCGCAGTAGCCCTCAGGGAGGCGGCCGCTCCCCGGCTCAGACGACCGTCGATCCGGTCGTCGATGAGGGCGCGCACGAGGCGGTACTGGAAGCTCCACGTGGTCGCCAGCTCATCCGAGGCGAGCACACCGGGTCGATCACCACCGAGGACGATGCGGGACAACTGGTCGTCGATGATGATCACCGGTCGATGCGGAGGTCCGGATCGTCGTCGAACAGGCCGTCGGTGATCTCGGCGTAGACCTCGGCGATGGCCCGGAAGCCGGCGGCGACCTCGGGATCGATCCCAGGGCTTGAGGCCAGGTTTCGGTCGAGTATCTCGCGGACCACCGCGCTGCGCGTCGTGTCGGCCCGGCGGGCCCGCTCGTCGAGGGCGCGCTCCTGCTCCTCGGTCAGGTAGATGTTCGTGCGGTGCATACACCGCACCATACACCGCTCACATCGCCCCCTCCTCGGGCCGGAGTCGCCGCGGACCCGCAGAAGGGCAACGGTCGGTCGAGCCTCGGGCGCCGGGTCCGCCAGTGCGACGACGATGGGCCGACGGCGCCAGCGAATCCACGGTGCCAGCGAATCGACAGCGAATCGTCGTCGGACGGGTTCGGGCGCACCACCGGCGGGAAGAGGCCCAGGATGCATGCTCCAGGCCGTCGTCGCTCCGCCGGCTGGGCCAGGGTGGCCCGGTGAGCGAGCGGAGCGCGCGAAGCAGGCGGCACAGCTCTCTCCCCAGGGGCGGCGAAGCCGTCGTCGCTCTTGGTGCCCGGCTTCGATCTGCGACGTGGGTTCGGTCCATCACGTGAGGGGGCACCGATGAGCGAGTCGATCGCGGTGATGTGGTTCCGGCGCGACCTGCGCCTGTCGGACAACCCGGCGCTCGTCGAGGCGGCCCGGAAGTACCACCGGGTGGTGCCGCTCTTCGTCGACGACCACCACCTGCGGGAACCGGCCGGCGCCAACCGGAGGTGGTTCCTGGCCGGCTGCCTGGCCGAGCTGCACGATCGCACCGATGGTGCCCTCGTCGTCCGCAAGGACGCCCCGGAGCGGGCCGTCCGGGCTGTCGCCCGCCAGGCCGGCGCCGACGCGGTGTACGTCACCGACGACAGCGGCCCCTACGGCAGTGCCCGCGACCGGGCGGTGGCCGATGCCCTCTCGCAGGACGGCGTCGAGCTCCGCCCCGTGGGCACCCCCTACGCCGTGGCCCCGGGGTCGATCTTCACCGGCTCCGACACCCCGTACCAGGTGTTCACCCCGTTCTCCCGGGCCTGGCGCAGCCACGGCTGGGACGACCCGGTCGACGCCCCTCACGGTGTGCGCTGGGTCGACGATGTCCGCAGCGACGGCCTCCCCGAGGCGCTGCGGACGAAGGCCGACCTGCCCGCCCCGGGGGAGGAGGCGGGCAAGCGACGGCTCACCGCCTTCCTCGACGGCACCGTCGACGACTACGCCACCGACCGCGACCGACCGGTGAAGGACGGCACGTCGCGCCTGTCGCCCTACCTGAAGCTGGGCTGCATCCATCCCCGCCAGGTACTCGCCCGCCGGGGCCGAGGCAAGGGGCCCGAGGCCTTCGCCACCGAGCTGGCGTGGCGGGACTTCTACGCCGACGTGTTGCTGCACAACCCGGAGTCGGCCCGTCAGAGCCTCGACCCGAAGATGGCCGACATCGAGCTCGACGAGGGCGATGAGGCCGACGAGCGCTTCGCGGCCTGGTGCGAGGGCCGTACCGGGTTCCCCATCGTCGACGCCGGGATGCGCCAGCTCCGGGCCATGGGCTGGATGCACAACCGGCTCCGCATGATCGTCGGCTCCTTCCTGGTCAAGGACCTCCACATCGACTGGACCCGGGGCGCCCGGCACTTCATGGACCACCTGGTCGACGGCGACCTGGCCTCCAACCAGCACGGCTGGCAGTGGGTCGCCGGCACCGGCACCGATGCCGCCCCCTACTTCCGGGTCTTCAACCCGACCTCGCAGTCCCAGCGCTTCGACCCCGACGGTGCCTACATCCGCCGGTGGGTTCCCGAGCTTGCCGAGGTGGAGGGCAAGGCGGTCCACCAGCCGGCCGAGGCGGCCGACGACCTCTTCGGCGGGGCTGGGCGCGACTACCCCTCGCCCCTCGTTGACCACAAGGCAGAGCGCGAGGAGGCGCTGCGTCGCTGGCGGGCCGCCACCGGCAAGGCCTGACCACCGACCGCTTCCGCAACCTTGGACGGACCTGGCCGCATGTGGCGCCCTTCCGTCCAAGGTTCGGGGGGAAGGGGCCCGGACGGGGGCACCGGTGACGGGCGGTCAGCACTCGGTAGGCTGGAGTGCTCGCCGCCCCGGCCCCATGGCCGCCCCCGACCGGGCTGTGACCCCGACCATGCTCGACGACCGCAAGGCATCCATCCTGCGGGCCGTGGTGGAGGAGTACGTCCACACGGCCCAGCCGGTCGGGTCGGGCCACGTCGCCGCGGCGCCCGAGGTGGCCGTCTCCTCGGCGACGGTGCGCAACGACATGGCCACCCTCGAGGCCGAGGGCTACCTGGCCCAGCCCCACACCAGCGCCGGGCGCATCCCCACCGACGCCGGCTACCGCTACTACGTCGATCACCTCACCGGCCGGATGAGCCTGGATCGGGCCTCGGCTCAGCAGGTCCGGTCGTTCTTCGATCGCACCCACGGCGAGCTCGAGCGCATGCTCGCCGACACGTCCCGCCTGTTGTCGGGCCTCACCGGAACTGCGGCGGTGATCACCGGCCCTCCCCAGCAGACGGCGGTGGTGCGGTCGGTCCAGCTCGTCGGGCTGACGCCGACCCTCGCCCTCCTCGTGGTGGTCCTGTCCAACGGTGCGGTGGAGAAGGCCACCGTCGAGCTCGACGGCGACGGCGGTGGGGGGGAGGGCGGCGAGGCCGACCTCGCGGTCGCCGGTGCCCACCTCAGCGAGCACCTCGTGGGCCGGCACCTGTCCGAGCTGGCCACCGTCCCGGCGCTGTCGGATCCCCAGGCGTCGCCGGCGGCGCAGGCCGCGGTCCTGGCCGCCGCCAGGGCCGCCGACGACGATCCCGACGGTGACCACCTCTACGTCGGGGGCACCGACCGGATGGCCGGGGCGTTCGACGCGGTGGAGACGGTGCGTGAGGTCCTGGGCCTGCTGGAGCAGCAGCTGGTGGTCGTCACGCTGCTGCGCGACGTGCTGGACCGCGGCCTCCAGGTCGCCATCGGCGCCGAGACGGGCATGGCGCCCCTTGCTGAGTGCGCCCTCGTGGTCGCGCCCTATGAGATCGAGGGCGAGCCCGTGGGCAGCGTCGGGGTGCTCGGCCCCACCCGCATGGACTACGCCCAGGCGCTGGCCGCGGTCGCCGTCGTCGGTCAGCGGCTCGGCCGTCGGCTGAGCGAGGGCTGAGGTGCCGTGACCGCCAGGCCCCCGCTCGGCCCCCGCCCTCACTTCGACCACCGGGTCCGGACCGAGGCAAGGTGTGTCCTCCGAGGCGGCGCCGCACCGACCGACCCCGACGTGACCGGAGAGACCGACCCCCATGGCCGATGACCTGTACGCCGCGCTGGGCGTGGCCCGCACCGCCACCGGCGAGGAGATCAAGAAGGCGTACCGGCGCCTGGCGCGCCAGCACCACCCCGACGCCAACCCCGGTGACCCCGAGGCCGCGGCGCGCTTCAAGGAGATCTCCCGGGCCTACGAGGTGCTCTCGGATCCGGACCGGCGGCAGCGCTACGACACCTTCGGCACCGACTCGCCCGCGGGGGCCGGGGGTGACCCCTTCGGCGGTGGGGGCCTGGGCGACATCTTCGACGCCTTCTTCGGCGGCGGCGCGGGCTTCGGCGGCGGCGGCCGCCGCAGCGGTCCTCCCCAGGGCGGTGACATCGAGATGGTCGTCGACCTCACCTTCGGGGAGGCGGTGTTCGGCACCAAGGCGCCGGTCGTGGTCGAGGTCCCGGCGCCGTGCGACACCTGCGAGGCCACCGGCGCGGCACCCGGCACCCACCCGTCGACGTGCGGCACCTGCGGTGGAGCGGGGCAGGTCCGCCAGGTGCGCCAATCGATGTTGGGCCAGATGGTGACCGCCCGCCCCTGCCCGGAGTGCGGGGGCCTGGGTCAGGTGGTCAGCTCACCCTGTCCCGACTGCCGGGGCGAGGGACGACGCCCGGTCGAGCGCACCTACACCGTCGACATCCCCCCCGGCGTCGACGACGGATCCACCCTGCGCCTCCCCGGCTACGGCCCCGCCGGCCCCCGCGGCGGTCCGGCCGGAGACCTCTACGTCCACCTGAGGGTCGCCCCTCACCCCCGGGTCACCCGCGAGGGCGATGCCCTCGTCCACGAGCTGCACCTGGGCGTGAGCCAGGCCGTCCTCGGTGTCTCCCTCGAGCTCGAGACCCTCGACGGTCCCGAGACCCTGGTCGTGCCGCGGGCCACCCAGCCCGGTCGGGTGTTCCGCCTGCGCAGCAAGGGTGTCCCCCACGTGCGGGGTCGGGGTCGGGGCGACCTCATCGTCCGTGCTGTGGTCGACATCCCCGAGGACCTCGGCGAGGACGAGGATCGGCTCTACCGCGAGCTCGCGGCCCGGCGGGGTGAGGATGTGGCCGAGCCCGACGCCGGGCTCATGTCCAAGATCCGCTCCGCCTTCAGGTAGCGCGGTGGGGCCAGTTCCCCCCTGGGGTCGGGGCCCGCACGTCTTCGTCGACGACCTCGACGACCCGGTGCTGACCGAGGCGGACCACCTCCACCTCTCCCGGTCCCTCCGGCTGCGACCGGGAGACGCCCTCACGGTGTCCGACGGCCATGGTCGGTGGCGCACCGCCCGGTTCGGTCCTACCCCGGAGCCCGACGGACCGATGGAGCAGGCTCCTGCGGCCGAACCTCCCGTGGTGATCGGTCTGACGCCGGTCAAGGGACAGCGGCCGGAGTGGGCGGTGCAGAAGCTGACCGAGCTGGGGGTGGACGCCATCTGGCTGCTCGTCGCCGACCGGTCCGTGGTCCGGTGGCAGGACGAGCGCGCCGTCCACCACCTCGAGCGCCTGTCACGGGTGGCCCGGGAGGCGGCCATGCAGAGCCGGCGGACCACCCTGCCCGACCTCCGGACGGGGGTGCCAGTGGCCGAGGTGCTGGCCGCCGCCGATGCTGGTGGTGCCGGCTCTGCCCTCGTGGCGCACCCTGGTGGTGGGGCGCCGGCGTTGGGAGCGCCCGTCCTGGTGGGGCCCGAGGGGGGATGGTCCGACGAGGAGCTCGCCATGGCCCCCCGCACCGTGGGGCTGGGCCCCACCGTGCTCCGGGCCGAAACCGCCGCGGTGGCCCTGGCGAGCCTCCTGACCGCCCTCCGCGCCGGGGTGGTCGGCCCGAGTCCGACCGCCCCCGTGACCCCTCCCGCGAGCGCACCCACCTAGGGTGGTTGCCTGAGGGGGCCGTGCGACGTAGTGTGGTCGCAAGCGACCCGTCGCCCGGCTTCGGGCCTGCGCTGCGCCACGGGCTGCATCCGTCATCACACGAGGAGAGAGCGTTGACCATTACCGACAGCGAGATCGACGACGAGGCCGCCGCGCTGTACGGCGCCAAGGTGGGCGAGCGACTGCGCTCGATCCGTCGCCAGAAGGGACTGTCGCTCCAGGATGCCGAGGAGACCTCGGGCCAGGAGTTCAAGGCGTCGGTGCTCGGCGCCTACGAGCGAGGCGAGCGGGCCATCTCGGTGCCCCGCCTCCAGCGCCTGGCTCGCTTCTACAGCGTCCCGGTCGACCAGCTGCTGCCGCGCGACCGCGGTGCCGAGGACGAGGTCCTGGACCTCACCGTGGCCGTGCCCGAGAGCCGCCGCATTGTGCTGGACCTCACCCGGCTCGACTCGCTGTCGGGCGTGGCCTCCGAGATGCTGACCCGCTACCTCACCATGATCCAGGTCCAGCGCCAGGACTTCAACGGTCGGGTCCTCACCATCCGGCGCGACGACCTCCGGGCCATCGCCTGCATCCTCGACACCACCGAGGACGGCGCCGTCAAGCGCCTCGACGAGCTGGGCCTGGCGCTGGTCCGCTGACCGGCACCGACGTCCTCGACGGAGAGACCCCCGGGTTCGGCGCGTACCTGCACGTGCCGTTCTGCCGGCACCGCTGCGACTACTGCGCCTTCGCCACCTGGACCGACCGCGACCAGCTGGCCGGCCGCTACCTCGACGCCTGTCGGCGCCACGCTGCGGCCCTGGCCCCCGACCTGCCCCCGGTGACCTCCGTCTTCGTGGGCGGCGGCACCCCGTCGCGGGTCGACCCCGAGGCCCTGCTGGCGGTCCTGGCCGAGCTGCCGCAAGCCGGTGGGGCCGAGGTGACCGTTGAGTGCAACCCCGAGGACCTCGACCCCGCGCTGGCGGACACCCTCGCCGCCGGCGGCGTGACCCGCGCGTCGGTCGGCGTGCAGTCCACCGTGGCCCACGTGTTGGCCGCGCTGGGTCGGGTGCACCCCGCCGAGGCCGTGGCGCCGGCGGTCGCTGCGGCCCGAGGCGCCGGACTCCAGGTCAACCTCGACCTCATCTACGGCGCCGCCGGGGAGTCGATGGCGGACTGGCGCACCACGGTGGAGACGGTGCTCACCCTCGACCCCGACCACGTCAGCGCCTACGCCCTCACCGTCGAGCCCGGCACGCCGCTGGCGGACGATCCGACTCGCCACCCCGTCGACGACGACCAGGCCGACAAGTACGCGGTGGCGTCGGACCTGCTCACCGCAGCGGGCTACGAGTGGTACGAGATCTCCAACTGGGCCCGACCCGGACGCCGATGCCGGCACAACCTCCTCTACTGGTCGATGGGTGAGTACGTAGGGCTCGGGTGCGCCGCCCACGGCCACCGCGACGGCGTGCGCTACTGGCACGGCCGTACGCCCGAGCGCTACATGCGGGCCATCGAGGAGGACGGCGATCCCGTCGCCGGCACCGAGGCCCTGGCGCCTGACGCCCGCGTCCTCGAAGGGCTTCAGCTGTCGCTGCGGACCCGAGCCGGGGTGCCGGCCGCCGCCCTCACCCCCGACGACCGGGACGAGCTGGGCCCGCTGCTCGACGAGGTCGGCGACCGCCTCGTGCTCAGCCCCCGGGGTCGCCTCCTGGCCAACGAGGTAGCCCTGCGCCTGGTGGCGCCCGACGGGGCCCCGGCCTGACCGAGCCTGTCAGGTTGGCGGGGCCGTCACGGCGGGGCCAGGCTGCGCCCGTGGAGGTCGAGCTGCAGGAGGAGTGGGACCCGGAGCTGCGCAGCGGTGACCCGCTGCAGGCACCGGACTACGCCGAGCGCCTGGGCCAGCTCGACGGGGAGTCGGTGTGCACCGGCCGCACCGCCACCCATGTCCGCATCGACGCCCGCTTCGAGGTGCTGGGCGGGTCGATGGGCGTCGTCCACGGCGAGCGGGTGGTGCGGGCCTTCGACCGGGCCGTCGCCCTCGCCCTGCCCGTCGTCTGCACCACCCGCTCCGGCGGGGCGCGGATGCAGGAGGGCATGGTCTCGCTGGTGCAGATGGGCCGGACCGCGGCGGCGGTGCGCCGCCACCGAGACGCCGGGCTCCTCTCCGTCGCGGTGCTGCGGTCGCCGACGACCGGCGGGGTGCTGGCCTCCTACGCCTCGCTGTGCGATCTGCGGGTGGCCGAGGCTGACGCCGTCGTGGGCTTCGCCGGTCCCCGGGTGGTCGAGGGCACCACCGGTGAGGCGCCCGACGGCCGCTCCCACACCGCCGAGACGGCCCACGCAGCCGGACTGGTCGATGCCGTGGTCGCGCCCGACGAGGTCGACGCATGGGTCGCGGTGGCCCTCGGGCGGAACGACCGCAGGCTGGCGCCCCGCACCCTCGCCCCCACGGAGGACGCGGCCGAGGATCTCGCAGACGTCGGGCCCGACGACGCCTGGGCCGAGGTCGTTGCCTCACGCCGTTCCGACCGCGCCACCGGCATCGACGTGGCCGCCGCCCTGTGCCGATCCTGGCTCGACCTGGCGGCGCCGGACCCCACCGTCCGCACCGCCCTGGCCCGCATCGGCGACGCCCCGGTGGTCGTGATCGCATCCGACCGCCACGCCGGCGACGGGCGCCCCACGCCGACCGGTTTCGCCCAGGCCCGCCGCGCCGTCGCGCTGGCCGGTCGCCTGGGTCGACCGCTGGTGACCCTGGTCGACACCCCCGGCGCCGCCCCCGATCCCGACAGTGAGAACGCCGGCATCGCCCGGGAGATCGCCGAGACCTTCGCGGCCATGGACGGGGTCCCGGTGCCGACGCTGGCGGTGTGTGTCGGCGAGGGCGGCAGCGGCGGGGCCCTCGCCCTGGCCTGGACCGACACCCTCCTGGTGCAGGAGCACGCCATCTTCTCGGTGATCGCCCCGGAGGGGGCGGCGGCGATCCTGCGCCGCGACGCCGGCCAGGCCCGCGAGGTGGCCGACCAGCTGGCCCTCACCAGCGGCGACCTGCGGGATCTGGGCATCGTCGACGCCGTCGTCCCCGACGACCTCGACGGGGTGGTCGATGCGGTGACCGCGGCGATGTCCGAGGTCCCGATGGGCCGGCGCCGCACCCGCCCCGACGCAGTGTCCGCCGCCTCCTTGGCGTGATCGCGTGAGCGAGCGCTGCGAGCGAACCAGACGGCACGGGTCCTCCGACGGCGGAGCTTGCGGCGCCGGCGGCGCCGACGACGCCTGTCGCCGACGTGGGGCGCGTCACCGGCTGAGGACGGGCCTGGCGCGCCCGACCCCTCAGGGGGCCGGTGGTGGCGCGGGGGCCGGTGGGGGGTCGGGGAGGCGAAAGACCTGACCGGAGAAGATGAGGTCGGGGTTGTCGCGGTTCGGGAGCAGGGGTCGGTTCAGCTCGACCACGTCGGTCCAGTAGGGCGTGATCTCGTCGTCGGTGGGGCCCCGTCCCCAGGCGTCGGTGAGGGTGGCCTCGGCATCACCTCTCGGACGCTCTACCGCTTCATCGACGGTGGCCAGCTGCCGGCCTACCGCTTCGGGCGGGTCATCCGCCTCCAGGAGCACGAGGTCGACAGCTTCATCGAGACGTGCAAGATCGAGCCCGGCACCCTCGAGCACCTCTACCCCGAAGCCGTCACCCACGACGCCGACTGACGGCGCACCGCTCCCCGGGGCTCAGCGCTCGTCGGCGAGGGTGACCTCGGCGACCGACGCGATGGGCACGTAGACGGTGCCCGCGGCCTCGGCCAGGCGCAGGGTGAGCACGTCGCGCCCCACGGCGCAGAGGGTGCCCGACTGGCCGGTGCCGTCCCGGCTCACCAGCAGGACGCGGGGCCGGTCGCCGGCCACGGCGGCGAGGGCCTCGGCCAGCCCGAGGTCGAGGGCCTGGGCCCGAGTCGCTCCCGCCAGGGGCTCGCCCTCGGGGCGGATGGCCACCACGGCGTCGAACGGGAGCAGGACGTCGGTCCGTCGGGTGCGCAGAGCCACGAAGTCCTCGCCCACCCCCCGGACTTGCCCCCGGTGGGTCCGGCTGGCCACCCCCTGCACCATCACCGTGTCAGCCCGCTCGGCCAGGTCGAGCAGGACCCCGGCCACCAAGGCCTCCTCGTCGGCGGCCTGGCGCAGCCACCGCTCCCGGGCCCGGCCGGCGGCGGCCGCGTCGGCCCGCTGCTCGGCGAGGAAGCGGGTGAGGTCGGCGACGAGGTCGTCGCCTCCGCCGGGCGCCGTCCCCTCCACGAGGGCGACCCTACCGCCGGCGGTCGGCCCGGCTCGGACGACGGCGAGCGGCGCGCCGGTAGGATCATCGCCCTCGCGTGCGCGCCGACCGTCGGCGCGCCCGTCTCGGAGGCCCGGTGGCGTCGACGCAGGTGAAGATCAACATCCCCGGCAACCACCTCATGACGCCCCTCCTCGGAGCTCACGACGAGAACCTCCGCCTCATCGAGGCCGCCTTCCCCTCCACCCGCCTGGTGGTCCGGGGCAACGAGGTGGCGATCGACGGTGACGACGTGGGCGACGTGGCCCGCCTGGTCGACGAGCTCGTCGCCCTGGTGCAGCGCGGCGCGGCCCTCGACCCGGCCACCGTCGGGCGCACCATCGAGATGGTGCGCAACCACGAGAGCCCGTCGGAGGTGCTCACCTCCGAGGTCCTGCGGGCGGGGCGGGGCCGCACCGTCCGGCCCAAGACCGCAGGCCAGAAGCGCTACGTCGATGCCATCCGCGAGAACATCGTCACCTTCGGCCTGGGCCCGGCCGGCACCGGCAAGTCCTGGCTGGCGGTGGCCATGGCGGTGCAGGGCCTGCAGGCGAAGGACGTCGACCGCATCCTGCTCACCCGGCCCGCGGTCGAGGCGGGCGAGCGCCTGGGCTTCCTCCCCGGTGACCTCATGGCCAAGGTCGACCCCTACCTGCGCCCCCTCTACGACGCCCTCCACGACATGGTCGGTCCCGAGGGCTCGCAGCGGCTGCTGGAGCGGGGCGCGGTGGAGGTGGCCCCCCTCGCCTTCATGCGGGGTCGCACCCTCAACGCCAGCTTCATCATCCTGGACGAGGCCCAGAACACCACGCCCGAGCAGATGAAGATGTTCCTCACCCGCATCGGCTTCGGGTCCCAGGCCGTCGTCACCGGCGACACCACCCAGGCCGATGTCCCCGGCGGCCGCAGCGGCCTGGCCGGGTTGGAGGCCACCCTCGGCGGCATCGAGGGGCTCGGCTTCGTGCACCTCGACCGCAGCGACGTGGTCCGCCACCGCATCGTGTCCGACATCGTCGATGCCTACGATCGGGCCGAAGCCACCCCCCGCCTCGCCCGTCACCAGTGAGCGAGCGCAGCGAGCGAACCAGACGGTACGGGCCCTCCGGCGGCGGAGCTTGCGGAGCCGGCGGCGCTCATTGGTGCTCGGCGACGATCGACGTCCTTGGTGTACCCGATGACGGGATGGTGCACCAATGATCAAGCGCACCGGACCCTCCCGACCGGTGAACGCATCGGCGGTCGACGAGGGGGCGGGGTCTGCTGCCCGTGACGGAGGGACCGACGACATCGATGTGACCGTCGGGGTGGAGTGCGCCGAGCCCGTCGACGCCCGGCGCTGGGCCTCCCTGTTCGCCGCCTTCCTTGCCGCGGAGGGCGTCGGGGCCGGGGCTCAGGCGGGTCTCACGTTCGTGAGCGCCGAGGCGATGGCGGCGCTCAACGCTACCCACATGGGTTTCGACGGCCCCACCGACGTGCTCGCCTTCCCCGTCGACGGCCGCGACGCATCCGGTGCTGACGGCGTCGGACCCCACGGCGTCGGACCCCCCGGTGTCGTGGGCGACATCGTCATCTGCCCCTCGGTCGCGGCCGCCCAGGCCTCCGAGCACGCCGGTGACGAGGCCGGCGAGCTGGCCCTGCTGATCGTGCACGGCGCCCTCCACCTGCTGGGCCACGACCACGCCCTCGGCGACGACCGCGAGCACATGCAGCGCCGGGAGCGGGCCCTCCTGGCCGCCCTCCACGGGCCCCTGGCCGGTGACCCGTGGCGCACCCGATGGTGATCGCAGTCCTCGGGCTGCTGGGCTTCGCGCCTGGCGGTGATGCGGTGGCACCGACCGGGGGTGGTGATCCCGCCTTCGGTGGGGCCCAGGTGGCCATGCTGGCGGCGCTGGCCGTCCTGCTGCTCGGGCTGATGTTCCTCGCCCTGGCCGAGACGGGCCTCACCCGGATGACGCGGGCCCGCGCCGCCGCCCTGCGGGAGGACGGTCGCCGGGGGGCTCCGTCGCTGCTGTGGCTGGTGACCCATCCGGAACGGTTCATCAACCCGCTCCTGCTGGTGGTGCTCGGCCTCCAGGCGGTCCAGACCGCCCTCACCACCCTCCTGGCCGAGCAGCTCTTCGGCAGCATCGGCGTCGCTGTCGGCGTGTTCGTGAACGTTGTCGTCGTGTTCGTCCTGGCCGAGGCCGCCCCCAAGACCTGGGCCATCCAGAACCCGGAGCGGGCCGGGCTCTTCACCGCCCGGCCGGTGCGCGCCCTGGCCTGCTTCTGGCCCCTGCGCATGATCTCGCGGGGCCTGATCGGGCTCACCAACGTGCTGCTCCCGGGCAAGGGCCTCGAGAAGGGTCCGTGGGTGTCCGAGGACGAGCTGCTGGCGTTTGCCGAGGAGGCGGCCGAGGCCGACGTGATCGAGCACGAGGAGCGCCACCTGATCCGCCGCATCCTCGAGTTCGGCGACACCATCGTGCGGTCGGTGATGGTCCCCCGCACCGACATGGTCGGCGTCGCCTCGGACTTCAGGGCCCTCGACACCATGGAGGTCGTCCTGCTCAACGGCTACAGCCGCATCCCCGTCTACGACGCTGACAAGGGACTCGACGCGGTGCTCGGGCTGGTCTTCGCCCGGGACCTGATGCGCGTCGAGCGCGACGGCCAGGAGCACGAGCCGGTCACCGCGGTCATGCGGCCGGTGATGTTCGTGCCCGAGACCAAGCGGGTGGCCGAGCTCCTGCGGGAGATGCAGGCCGAGCAGTTCCACATGGCGATCGCCGTCGACGAGTACGGAGGCACGGCCGGCCTGGTGACCCTCGAGGACCTCATCGAGGAGCTGGTCGGCGAGATCGTCGACGAGTTCGACGTGGAGGACGCCCGAGTCGAGCCCGTGGCCGGCGGCTCCTACCGTGTGAACGCCCGCCTCACCGTCGACGACGCCCGTGAGCTCATGGGCATTGACCTCCCCGGCGGCGACGTCGACACCGTGGCCGGCGTGCTGATCCAGGCCCTCGGCCACGTGCCCGTCGAGGGCGAGGAGGCCTCCGTCGACGGCGTGGTGCTCCGAGCCGAGCGGATCCAGGGGCGCCGGATCCTGCGGGTGCGGGTCACGCCCGACCCGACCCCGCCGCCCGACCCCGACGACGAGGACGACTGAGGGCGGCTGGTGCAGCTCCACGCACCCGTCGGACCTCCGGACCGGGACCCCCGGCACCGATGAGGTCGGGCTTCGTGACGTTGGTGGGGCGACCCAACGTGGGCAAGTCCACGCTCCTCAACCAGATCCTCGGCACCAAGGTGGCCATCACCTCGGACAAGCCCCAGACCACGCGCTCCCAGGTGCGGGGGGTGTTGCACCTGCCCCCAGACCGGGGCGGCGATCCCGACGGGGGGACCCAGGTCGTCTTCGTCGACACCCCGGGCATCCACAAGCCTCGGACCGCGCTCGGCGAGCACCTCAACGACACCGCCGCCGAAGCCACGCGCGACGTCGATGTCGTCTGCCTGGTCATCGACGCCACCGCACCGGTCGGCCCCGGCGACCGGTGGGTGGCGCGGCGGCTGCCGGCCGACGGCATCGTGGTCGTCAACAAGGTCGACGCCGCCAGCCGCGACACCATCCTCGCCCAGCTGGCTGCCGCCGGGGACCTGCCGGCCTCGGAGTACGTGCCGGTCTCGGCCCTCACCGGTGAGGGCGTCGACACGCTGGTGCGCCTGCTGGTGGAGCGCATGCCCGAGGGCCCGCCCTTCTACCCCGACGAGGTGGTGCGGGAGTCGCCCGACGAGGTGTGGGTGGCCGAGCTGGTCCGCGAGCAGCTGCTCGCCGTCACCCGCGACGAGGTGCCCCACTCCATCGCGACCCGGGTCACCGAGTGGGAGTGGCCCCGCATCCGCGTCGAGATCCTGGTCGAGCGCGACTCACAGAAGGGGATCGTCATCGGGCGGAGGGGCGCGGTGCTCAAGGAGGTCGGCACCCGAGTCCGGGCCCAGCTCCCCGAGGGCGTCTACGTGGAGCTGGCCGTCAAGGTCGACAAGGACTGGCAGCGCCGCCCCGAGTCCTTCCACCGACTGGGCTTCTGAGGTCCCGCTGTCGAGGCGGGTCCCGGGCGGGGCCAGCTCCAGATCACCTGAGCGAGATGGGCTCCCACGGGATGCCCTCGGACTCGAGGACGCCGGGGAGGACTCCGGCGGCGGACGGCTCAGACAACCAGAGCGTCGCCCCGAGGGCCTTGGTGGCAGCGACCGCCTCCAGGTTCGGCAGGTTGAGCCGGGGGTGACGGCTGGCCAGGTCGGCCATGGCCGGCACGACGGTTTGGGCTCGGGGAGTCCGATCTCATCGGTCAGGGTGAGCAGGCTGGCGATGGCGAGTTCCTGGTCGCGGGGCCGAGTCCCGCGAAGGGGCCCGAGAGGTGCCCGCCCGCACCGACGACGGCGGCCCGGCACGCCCGGCAGTACCAGTAGGTCGTGGTGTGCCACGAGCGGCTCGGTCCGTCCAGTCCGACGAGCAGCTCCTCGATGAGCAGGCGATCATCGATCACCACCTGCCGCCCGGGAGCGGGCACTACTGGTCGCGGAGGTCGGGATCGTCCAGGGCGGCCACGGCGTCCTCGTAGCGATCGCGCAGCACCCGCCGGAGCTCCCGCCGGGCGATGTCGACGCCGCCGGGCACCAGCAGGGCGGCATCGCCGAGGTCGATGATCCCGACCTCTCCACCCTCGTGGATGCCCCACCGGTGGCGGAGATCGGCGGGAAGGTTCGTCTGTCCTCGATGGGACACCCGTGCGTTGGTCGCCGACGCCATGGACGCATTGTAGCCAGTCTTGGCCACAAGGCGCCGCCTCGTCGTCGTGATCGCGATCTGCCCGTGGGGCTGCAGCCCGATCACCAGCAGTGCGGTCGGTGGCTCAGGCCTGGGTGGTGATCTGACGGAGGAAGGCCTCGGCCTCGGTGCGGTCCTTGGTGCGGCGCATGGGGGGCAGGGCCCGGACCAGATCCCAGCGGTAGGACTTCCTGGCCAGACGAGGATCGAGCACGGCGACCACGCCCCGGTCGTCGGCGCCCCGGACGAGACGCCCGGCGCCCTGGGCCAGCAGGGTGGCGGCCCGGTCCAGGTCGACCAGGCGGAAGGCGTCGGCCCGGGCCGCCTCCCGACGGGCCTGCATGAGCGGCTCGTCGGGCCGGGGGAAGGGGATGCGGTCGATGGTGACCAGCGAGAGCGTGCGGCCCGGCACGTCGACGCCCTGCCAGAAGCCCATGGTGGCGAACAGGCACGTCGGCTCGTCGTCGGTGAAGGAGGAGAGCAGCGCGGGCTTGGGCCGGTCGCGCTGGGTCAGGACGGGGACGTCGAGACGGGGGCGCAGCACCTCGACGGCGGCGTCCATGGCCCGGTAGGAGGTGAACAGGGCCAGCGTCCGACCCCCGGCGGCCTCGATCAGGGCCCGCAGCTCGGCGTGGGCGGCCCCCTCCCACGCCGTCTCGCGCGGGTCGGGGAGGTGGGCGGCGCAGTAGAGCAGGGCGTTGTGCTCGTGGTCGAACGGGCTGCCCACGTCCAGCTGGTCGACCCCGTCCGGGGGCAGACCGAGACGGGCGATCGCGGCCGGGGGGATGGTCGCGCTGGTGAGCACCGCCGTGGTCTCCGACCACAGCCGCTCGGCCAGGGTGGGGCCCACATCGACCGGTGCCATCCGCAACGACGGGGACGCCTCCGGTCCCTCGACCCACGCCGCGTGACCAGCCGGGATGGCCAGGACGGAGTCGATCTCGGCCATGAGGAAGGCGGTGGTCTTGGTGGCCCGCACGGCCCGGGCCGACGCCTCGTCGTCCCTGTCGGCGGGGACGGCCCGCAGCCCGGCACTTAGCGACTCCAGGGCCAGGCGGGCTGCCACCAGGGCGTCGGCGATCTCCGGGTCCAGCGCCCCCCGCAGGCGACGGCCCACGTGCTCCCCCAGGGCCCGCGCCAGGCCCAGGCCGGCGGACTCCACCGAGTCGTTGGTGGCCGGGTCCTCCAGCACCGAGCGAGCGGTGCGCGCCAGGGCGGCGAAGCGCCCGGCGGTGAGGTCGACGCCGAAGGTGGCGGCGATGACGTCCTCCAGCTGGTGGGCCTCGTCGATGATGACGACGTCGTGCTCGGGCAGCACCGCCCCACCCGTCTCGAGGTGCAGCCCGTAGAGGTGGAGGTTGACGACCACCACGTCGGCGTCGCCTGCGGCCCGGCGGGCCGCCTCGGTGAAGCAGGAGTCGCCCTGCGGGCAGCGTTGTGCGCCCGGGCACTCGCGGGCACCGACGCTGACCGCGGCCCACGTGGCGGGCGAGGGCTCGATCGGCAGCTCCGCCCGGTCGCCGCTGAGGGTCGTGGCCGCCCACGCCCGCACGGTGGCCAGCTCCTCCTCCGGGGCCCGGTCGATCAGGCCGTCGAGGGCCAGCTGGGACCCGGCCTCGATCTCGCCTAGGCGCTGACGGCAGACGTAGTTGGAGCGCCCCTTGAGCACCGCGAAGGTGAGGTCGCCGGCGAGGTGCTCGGCCACGAAGGGGAGGTCCTTGCCGACGAGCTGGTCCTGGAGGGCCTTGGTGGCGGTGGCGATCACGACCGGACGGCCCGAGAGGGCGGCCGGCACCAGGTAGGCCAGGGACTTGCCCGTCCCTGTGCCGGCCTGGACGAGCAGGTGGCGCCCGTCGCGGATCGCCCCCTCGACGGCGGCGGCCATGGCCTGCTGGCCCGGTCGCTGCTCACCACCGCCGGGCAGTGCCGAGGTGACCGCGTCCAGGGTCGCGACCACCGGCGTCGCCACCGTCGTCTCTGTCGTCACCGGCGCCCCGGCCGCTGGGGTCGAGGCCGCTCGTTGTCGACCGCAGCTCCGGTCGTGCCGCCGTGCAGCCGCGGTGGGCGCCGCACTAGCCGGCCTCGGCCGGCTCGCGCTGGAGGATCGCACCGCCGCGATCGGCTTCCAGCGGCACCTCGCCCTCGAACCGGGGCGCCTTGATCTCGAGGGTGACCGAGCCCTCGGCCTCCTCGTGGCGCACGGCGTTGAAGGCGGAGGCATAGACGATGAGGCGGGCGAAGAACGCCAGCCACGCCAGCAGGGCGAAAACGACCCCGAGCGAGCCGTACAGCGACGACGACGAGGCCACCATCCGAGGAACGACCACCGTGCCCACCACCTTCAGGACCTCGAATCCGACGGCGCCGACGATGGCCCCCGGCAGCAGGCCCCGCCACCCGGGCCGGCGGTCGCCCAGCACCCAGAAGGTCCAGAGGAAGAAGGCCAGCTCCAGGGCCAGGCCCAGCAGGATGAGCCCGACCGACGTCACGGCACGGGGCACCACCTCCGGGGTGAGGTTGAGCAGGGCGCCGGCACCGATGGCCCCGGCGAAGGTGACGCCGCCGCCCAGGATCCAGAGCAGGCCGTTGAGCCGGGCCGCCATCCCCTTGGTCTTGCGCTGCCAGGGGGTGCGCACGGCGTGGGAGAGGGCGGCGGTGACCCCCAGCCCGCTCCAGAGCAGGCCGGCGAGGCCGATGATCGAGGCCGACCGCCGGCTCTGGCGGGCGTTGGCGATGGTGTCGGCCATGGTGTCCGCCGCCTCCCCGGTCAGGCCCAGGCCGTCGATGATGTCGCCGGTGGTGGTGGCGTCGCCGGCCGACAGGAAGCCGACCACGGCGGCCGCCACCAGGATGAGCGGGAACAGCGAGACGAAGAACATGAGCGTGACCGACGAGGCGACCTGACCCCCGTTGGTCTCGCCCACCTTCTCCCCGACGTCGAGCAACGTGCCCAGCCAGGGCCAGCGCTCGGCCAGGGCGCGCAGACGTTCCACGACGGGCACGCTACCCAGGTGGGCCCGGGCGCTCGGGGCTCCTCGGGCGCCATGGTCGGCCCCGCGGCCTGTCCGCGGCCCCGCCCCAGCGCCTGGGTAGCGTGCCCCGGTGGCGCACGAGACCGACGATCGTGGGTGAGCCGACCGGGTTGTACCGCGACCGGGCGGTGGTGCTGCGCACCTACAAGCTGGGTGAGGCCGACCGCATCGTCGTGCTGATGACCGAGCACCACGGCGAGGTGCGGGCGGTGGCCAAGGGCGCCCGGCGCACCAAGAGCCGGTTCGGGGCCCGGATGGAGCCGCCCACCCACGTCGCGGTGCAGCTCTACCGCGGCCGGGGCGACCTCGACACCGTGGCCCAGGTCGACACCGTCGACGCCTTCCGGTCGGTGCGCGACGACCTCGTCGCCCTGGGCCGGGCCCTCACCATGGTGGAGGCCGTCGACCAGGTGGCCCGGGACCGGCCCGCCGACCCGCAGCTCTACCGGATGCTGGTGGGGGCGCTGCGGACGCTCGACTCCTCGGCCTCGCCCCTGATCGTGGCCGGCTTCCTCTGGAAGCTGCTCGCTCTCGAGGGGGTGGCCCCGGTCCTCGACCGCTGCGCCGTCTGCGGGGCGACCGAGCGGCTGGTGGCCTTCGACCTGGGCGAGGGGGGTGTCGTCTGCCGCGACGACCGGCGCGGGCAGCCCCTGTCGTCGGGCGCCCTCGACCTGCTGCGCGACGTGCTGGGGGGCCGTCTCGGCGCCGCCCTGGAGGCACCGGAGACCCCGGCGACCGGTGAGGTCGATCGCCTGGCGGTGCGGGCCACCGAACACCACCTGGAGCGACGGCTGCGGTCCGTGGGCGTGCTCGACGGCAGCTGAACCGGGGTGGTCCCCCCTCCGGGGGACCGATCGCCCCACCGTCGCCGGGCCATGGGGCAGACTGTCGTCACTCACCGTCTGGAGATCTGACCATGAGCAACGCGCCTCCCCCTCCCCCTCCGCCCCCGAGCGGCCCGCCCCCCGGCGGGCCCCCTCCCGGCGGTCCGCCGCCGCCGCCCTCCGGCGCGACGCCCCCGCCCCCACCGTCAGGCGGGCCCGGCTCGGCCCCGCCCCCACCTCCGCCGTCGGCTGCCGGGTACGGGCAGCCGGGCGGCCAGCCCGGCTACGCCCCGCCCGGCGGGCCGCCGATCGCCCAGCCCGGCGTGCCGCCCGGCTACCAGCAGAAGGAGAAGTTGGTCGCCGGGCTCCTCGGCATCCTCATCGGCGGCTTCGGGGTCCACAACTTCTACCTGGGCAACACCACCAAGGGGATCATCCAGATCGTCGTCACCTTCGTCACCTGCGGCCTCGGCGCGCTGTGGGGACTGGTCGAGGGCATCATGATCCTCACCGGGAGCATCGACACCGACGCCAACGGCGTCCCCCTCAAGGGCTGATGACGACACTCGGGCGGTCCATCACCACGATGCCGTCCTCCGATCCCATCCCCGCGGTCCGCTGCGGGGTGGGCACCGATCCCTCTCGGGCGTCGGGCCACCACCTCAAACTGGAGGAGACCACACCATGAGCAACGTCCCACCCCCCTCGGGCCCCCCGGGGGACCAGCCCCCGCCCGCTGGCGGCGGTGCCGCCTCGGCACCGATGCCGGCCGCCGGCGCCGGCGGTCTGCTGTCGCCGACCTGGCTGGGCGACAGCCCGGCGCCGGCCGGCTGGGCCCCCAAGCAGAAGATCGTGGCCGGCATCCTGGGCGTCCTCATCGGTGGCCTCGGGATCCACAGCTTCTACCTGGGCAACGCCAAGAAGGGCGTCATCCAGATCGTGGCCACCTTCGTCACCTGTGGGCTGGCGAGCATCTGGGGCCTGATCGAGGGCATCATGATCCTCATCGGCAACGTCAACACCGACGCCTACGGGGTCCCCCTCACCGAGTAGCCACCGTCGCGACCGGCGTCGTGTGCCGATGCCCTGGCTTCGTGCACGTGTCGACCTCCGTGGCGCACGTGGGCACGAAGTTGGGGCCGAGATCGTCGTCTCCCGGAGCTTCGCGCGCTTGTCGACGCCCGTGGGTCGCGTGTGCACGCAGTTGGGGTCGGGCAGGCCAGCCTGGTGCGCGATCGGCACTCAGCGTTGGCAGGCGGGGCAGGACGTCGTGCCGCGAGCGTCGATGACGGAGCGGCGCAGGGTCGACCCGCAGCGCAGACAGGGGTGGCCGGCCCGGCCGTAGCACGCCAGGGCGTGCTGGTTGCGGCCCCGGCCACCCTCGACCGTCCGGTAGTCGCGCAGGGTCGTGCCGCCGTTGGCCAGCCCGTCGGCCAGGGCGCCGCGCACCGCCGCGTGCAGGCGCGCCGCCCGGGTCCGGCCGACGCGGCGGGCGGCGGGGTGGATCCGGGCCCGCCACAGGGCCTCGTCGGCGTAGATGTTGCCCACCCCCGCCACCACCCGCTGGGCCAGCAGCTGGGTCTTGACCCGGGTGGTGCTGCGGGCCAGGTCTCGCCACAGCCCGTCAGGGGTGAACCCGTCGCCGAAGGGCTCGGGACCGAGGGCGGCGAGGGTGGGCAGCGAGGTGTGGTCGCCGGCGTCGACCACGGCGATGCGCCCGAAGCGGCGGACGTCGGAGAAGACCAGGGTGTCCCCGTCGTCGAGGCGCCACCAGGCCCGCACGTGGAGGCCGTCGGGGGCCAGGTCGGGGCGGAGCTGGCCGGTCATGCCCAGGTGGACGACCAGCTCGCCCGGTCCGGCGGCGTCGGTCGCGCCCAGACCGCCCAGCAGGTACTTGCCCCTCCGGCGGACATCGACGAAGGTGCGGTCCACCGCCAGGGGAGCGGAGGAGAACTTGGGGGAGGGGTGGGCTCCGGCGGCGAGCACGGTGCGCCCCACCAGGCGGGGTTCCAGCGCGGCCCGGATGGTCTCGACCTCCGGCAGCTCAGGCATCGCCCCAACCTACGGGCGCGTCCCTCGTCACGACCCGGGTCCGCCGCGGCTGCACCGGCAACGTCGACGCCACCCCGCGGTCGTTGGCCCACCCCTGGCGCTGGTCGGTGGTCTGGGCGTGGGGGCGCCATGTCTGATCAGTCCGCTCCGCGCGCCAGCACCGGGTCGCCCGGCGTGGGAACGGCGCCGTCGGTACCATCGCTGCGACCTGACCGGGAGGCACCCTGACCGCATCACCCGAGCCCGCCACCGACGCTCCCTCCGCCGCGGCCCGGGACGCCTTCGCCGAGGTCGTCAGCCGCCGCCTGGCCGGCGGGGCCGCCGCCTCCTCGGCGGCCGTCGACGAGGCCATCGCCTTTGCCTCCGCTGATCCCGGGGGGTCGTGGGCGGCCCGCTCCCGACCTCCGGGTACCGACCTCGTGGCTGGTCACCCTGCGCGGGGCACGGTCCTGGAGCTTTCCGGCCCCGATCGGCCCCTCGTGGTGACCTCCGTCGAGGAGGAGCTCCGGTCGCTCGGCGCCCCGGTGGCCCAGATCTCCTCGCTCGCCTACGGGACGGTCCGCGACGACGACGGCGAGCTGGTCGAGGTGGTCGCGGCCCGGGGCGCGGCACACGCCGAGGCCTTCCTCCAGGTGGAGCTGGAGGAGCCGCTGGCGAGTGGTGCCGTCGACGATGTGCTCGACGGGCTGCTCCAGGTGCTGGCCCGCGTCGAGGTGGTCACCGCCGACCACGACGCCATCCGGGAGAGGTTGGAGCCCCTGGGCGACGACGGCGCCACCGGTGCCGGTCCGGAGGACGGGGAGGCCGACGACGGGTCGGAGCTGACCGCCTCCGATTCCCGGGCGACGGTGCGCTGGCTGCTCGACGGCAACGCGCTGCTGCTCGGGTTGGTCCGCCGATCGCCCACGGGCGACGAGCCGCCGGAGGAGCGCGGCGCCCCCGACCTGGGCGTGGCTCGGGCCCACGACCCGGTGGAGCTCCCGCCGCCGGGCGGTCGTCTCGGGCCGCCCGACAACGGTGCACCGATCCGCGTCACCCGCCTCGGCCACACCAGCCCGGTGCACCGCAGGGTCCCGATGCTCTTGGCCGACATCTGGGTGCCGGGGAGCGACGACGACCCCCCGGTGATCGAACGCCTGGTCTGGGTCGCGGCCCGGCGAGCGGCGGGAGCCCCGTTGTCGTCGGTGCCCGTCCTGCGTCACAAGCTCGACCTCCTGCTCGAGCGCGAAGAGGTCGTGCCCGGGTCCCACAACGAGAAGCACCTCACGCTGCTGTTCCAGTCCCTGCCCGAGGACGACCTCTTCGGCCTCGACGTCGACGACCTCCACGATCTCGTCCGCGAGCTCGAGGGCCAGGGCAGTGACCACAGCGTGCGGGTGGTGCTGCGCCCCGCGGAGCCCTCCCACGCGGTGACCGCGCTGGTGACCGTGCCGGTCGAGCGCTGGAGCCGGCTGCTGCGCGAGCGCCTGGAGCGCTTCCTGCTGGCCCAGCTCGACGGTGAGCGGGTGGATGTGGGGCTCTCCATCGGGGGTGGGTCCTCGGCGGTGACGGCCCGGTTCCTGGTGCACGTGGCACCCGACATGGACCTGGCCGACGACCTCCCGTCGGTGGCCCGCGAGGTGCGGCTGCTGTGTCGGACCTGGGAGGAGCAGCTGGCCTCGGCCCTGGCCGGCGACGCCGTCGGGCCCGAGGCGATCTCCGAGGAGGTGGCGACGCCGGTCGCGGTGCGGTGGGCCGACTGGCTCCCGGAGTCCTACCGCGACGCGGTGGCGCCCCTCGACGCGGTGCAGGACGTGCAAGAGCTGGAGGCCATGGCCGGCGATGGCGATGGCGACGGTGAGGCCGAGGGCGACGGCGACGGCAGCGCCGTGCCCGGAGTCCGGGTCCGGGCCTGGTTCGGGCGCGGCCGCGGCGACGACGGCTTCGACCGCATGGGGCTGGTCACCGATCACCCGATCGAGCTGTCGAACCTCCTGCCGGTGCTCGAGAGCCTCGACCTGTGGGTGAGCGACGAGGCCCGCTGGACCGCCGGCTCGGGCCTCGACCTCCACCACCTGGGGGTGCGCACCCGCCCCGCCCCAGGGCGCGAGGACGAGCCGCCCCCCTCGCTGCTGGTGCCGGAGATCGGGCGCCGGGTCGCGGACGCGGTGGTGGCCCTGCTCACCGGACGAACCGATCGCGACAGCCTCAACCGCCTGGTGCTGCACGCCGGGCTCGAGTGGGACGACGTCAGCGTGCTGCGCGCCTACCGCCGCTACCGCCACCAGGTCGACGGTCGCGACGACCAGACCTTCGTCGACGACGTCCTCGTCCGCCACCCCGCCATCGCCCGCGGGCTGGTGGGGCTGTGGCACACCCGCATCGGCCCCGACACCGCCGCCCCCGGTCGGGCCGAGACGGCGGCGGCGGCGTCGGAGGCCGTGCACCAGGAGTGCGACCGCCTGGAGCGCCTCGACCACGACCGCGTCCTGCGCGGCCTGGCCGGCACCATCGACGCCACGCTCCGCACCAACCGCCACATCCGTCCCGAGGGTCCGCTGGCCCTCAAGCTCGACTCGGCGGCCGTGCCCGATGCGCCCATGCCCCTGCCGCACTGCGAGGTGTTCGTCAGCGGTCCGACCGTCGAGGGCGTCCACCTGCGGGCAGGCCCGGTGGCCCGGGGCGGGCTGCGGGCCAGCGATCGGTTGCAGGACTACCGGGGCGAGGTGCTCGACCTGATGCGGGCCCAGGTGCTGAAGAACGCGCTGATCGTGCCCACCGGGGCCAAGGGCGGGTTCGTGGTGCGGGAGGACCCGGCCCTCGGAGCCCTCGAGCGCGGTGACCGTCAGGAGGCGCTGGCGGAGGCCTACGACGCCTTCGTCGGTGCCCTCCTCGACGTCACCGACGACATCGACGGTACCGAGGTCGTCCCGGTCCCCGGTCGCTGGGACGGCGACGACCCGTACCTGGTGGTGGCGGCCGACAAGGGCACCGCGACCTTCTCGGACCGGGCCAACGCCCTGGCCGAGGACCGGGACTACTGGCTGGGCGACGCCTTCGCCTCCGGCGGATCGCGCGGGTACGACCACAAGGCTCTGGGCATCACCGCCCGGGGCGCCTGGGTGGCCATCGCCCGCCACCTCCGGGCCCTCGGCCTCGACGCCACCCAGGACGAGATCACCGTCGCGGGGGTGGGCGACATGTCCGGTGATGTGTTCGGCAACGGCCTGCTCCACTCCGACCGTCTGCGCCTGGTCGCGGCCTTCGACCACCGTCACGTGTTCCTGGACCCCGACCCGGATCCCGAGGCGTCCTTCGCCGAGCGGCGGCGACTGTTCGATCGGCCCCGCTCGACGTGGGCCGACTACGACGAGGCGCTCCTCTCGACCGGGGGCGGCATCCACTCCCGTTCGGCCAAGGCCGTGCCCGTCACCCCGGAGGTGCGCGAGGTGCTGGGGGTCGAGGCCGAGGAGCTCACCCCGGCCGCGCTGGTCAGAGCCATCCTCTGCGCCCCGGTCGACCTCCTCTACTTCGGGGGCATCGGCACCTACGTGCGGGCCTCGACCGAGGAGGACCACACCGTCGACGACCGGGCCAACGCCGAGGTCCGGGTCGTCGGGTGCGACCTCCGGGCCCGCGTGGTAGGGGAGGGGGCCAACCTGGCCATGACCCAGCGGGCGCGCATCGAGGTGGCCCGGCAGGGCGGGCGGATCAACGTGGACGCCATCGACAACGCGGCGGGGGTCGACTGCTCGGACCACGAGGTCAACCTCAAGATCCTCCTCGCGCTGGCCGAGGCCGACGGTCGCATCGACCGGGACGAGCGCGACCGCCTGCTGGAGGAGAGCGCGGACGATGTGGTCGAGGCGGTCCTCTCCGACTGCGCGGCGCAGAGCGAGGCCCTCGACCGCTCCGAGCGCGCTGCGCCGACCGGCCTGTCCACGGTCGCCCTGGTGCTGACCGACCTGGTCCAGGAGGGTGTGCTCGACCCCGAGGTGGAGGCCCTCCCCGACGAGGCCGAGCTGGAGTCCCGGGCCGCCTCCGGTGCGGGCATCAGCCGGCCAGAGCTGGCCATCCTCCTCGCCGGCGTGAAGCGACGGGTGACCGCCGAGCTCCTCGACTCCGATGTGCCCGACCAGCCTGCCACCCGAGACGCGCTCATCGGGTACTTCCCGCCCGCCCTGGCGGAGCGCTTCGACGACATCCTCGACCGCCACCGCCTCCGGCGGGAGCTCGTCGCCTCCGAGGTGGCCAACGACATGGTCGACCACCTGGGCGTCACCCCGGTCGTCACCCTGGCCGACGAGCTCGGCGTCGACGTGCCCGACGTGGCCGTCGCCTACTGGGTGGCCCGGGGGGTGCTCCGCGCCCCGGGGCGCTGGGTGACCCTGTCGCGCCGGCGGGGCGCCAGCGACCCCGACCTGGACCCCGATCCGGTCGACGGCGGGGACCTGCTGGCCGATGTGTTGGGCACCCTCACCCGCAACGAGCTACTGCGCCGGCGCGACCCGCGGGCGGGGGAGTGGGACCCGGCCGGGCGCATCGCCGAGGACCGTCCCGTGGCCGACGCCGTGCTCGAGGCGGTGGCGACCGACGACGACCCCGATCGCAGCGGGGCCCGGTCTCGCCTGGCCACCCGGCTCGCCGCAGGGGGACTCGACCCGGAGGTGGCCGAGGAGGCCGCCGACGTCGTCACCCTCGTCGCCGTCCCCCACGTGGCCGACGTGTGCCGTGACCTCGACCGCGACCCGGTCGACGTGCTGGCTGCCTTCCGGGCTGTGGACGACCACCTGGAGCTCGACGAGCTGACGCGCCGCACCGAGGCCCTCGCCCCCGACGATGCATGGGGTCGGGCCGCCCGGCGCGGGCTCCTCGACGACCTGGTGGCCCTGCGGCGCGAGACGGCCCGGCGAGCGCTGGCCGCCGCCCCGGACGCCGACCCGGCCGACGCCGTCGCCCAGCACCTGGCGGCCGACCCCGACGCGGGGGAGGAGGCCCGGGCCACCCGGCGCCGGCTCCTCGACGACGACGAGGCGGGCCTCGACGCCCTCACCGTCGCCGCCCGCGCCGTCCGCCGCGCCGCCGCCCTCTGACCGAGCCGGTCGGCCTTCGGGGACGGTTCGGGGACCGGGATAGGGTCCGGCGCCATCTCCCCCTCCGACCGGTGGCGCACCCGACCGGGGGCGTCGCTCGACCTGGACGACATCGACACCGGCGACCCCGACGGCGCGCCGGGCGACAAGGACGAGACCAAGGAGGCCACCGAGGTGCTGGCGACCCGGCTGGCTGGGCTGCAGGAGCGGCTCTGGGCCGAGGGCCGGCGCAGCCTGCTGCTCGTCCTCCAGGCCCTCGACGCCGGCGGCAAGGAGCACCGTCAAGCACGTGTTCCGTGGCGTCACCGGCTGGGATCCGCATCACCTCCTTCAAGGCGCCGACCGAGGAGGAGCCGGCCCCGACTTCCTGTGGCGAGTCCACGCCACCGTCCCCGCCCACGGCGAGATCGGCGTGTTCAACCGGTGTCACTACGAGGATGTGCTCATCGTCCGGGTGGCCGAGCTGGCGCCCGAGGACGTGTGGCGTCCCCGGTTCGACGCCATCCGGGCCTGGGAGGCGCAGTTGGCCGTGGGGGGCACCGACATCGTCAAGGTCTACCTGCACATCAGCCCTGACGAGCAGGCCGAGCGCTTCCAGGCCCGCCTCGACGACCCCACCAAGCACTGGAAGTTCCGACTCGCCGACCTCGACGTCCGCGAACGGTGGGACGACTACCGCACCGCCTACACCGAGGCCATCGAGCGCACCACCACCACCGACGACGCGCCCTGGTACGTCGTCCCCGCTTACCGCAAGTGGTACCGGAACTGGGCCGCCAGCACGATCCTGGTCGGCCACCTCGAGCGCCTTGACCCCCAGTACCCCGACTGCCCCGACGACCTCACCGACGTCCAGATCACCTGACCCCGCGCGCGGAGTCACTCGACCCCGCCCGCCCGGTCGCGCCCCTCCCGGTGCCCCCTCCCCCCCGTACTGGTCCCGACTTTGGTCGTCCCGGCGACCATTCTCGGGACCAGTTGGCCTGGCGCGTGGGGTGGTCGTCGCTTCATGGGGCGTCGGTGAGCCGGGGATCGAGCTACGAGTGGCGGGTGAACCGACTCTCGCTGTCGCACCCCTCTGGTTGCATCGGAGACATGGAACGATGCGACGACGAGCTGATGGCGCTGGCCGAGCGACAGCACGGTCTGGTGGCCGATCGCCAGGCCCTGGCGCTCGGACTGTCGAGGTCGACCTGGCGCAACCTGGTGGGCCGGCACGGGTGGGAACGGCTGGACCGCAGTGTGGTGCGGCGGACGGGCTCGCCGCCCGGCGATCAGCAGGCGGCCCTTGCGGGTGTGCTGGCCGCCGGCCCCTCGGCCTACGGATCGCACCACTCGGCGTCGGCGCTGTGGGGGGTGCCGGGGTTCCGGGTCCGACCGATGCAGGTGATGACCCGTCGGCGCGGCAAGACGGTGACGCCCCTGGCGCAGGTCCACCACCCGAGGCACCTGCCCGACCCGTTCTCGGCGGTGATCGACGGCGTGCCGGTGGTGCGACCGGCGCTGATGCTCCTCCAGATGGCTCCCTTGGTCCATCCCGAGAAGCTGCACCGGATGCTCGACAACCTGTGGAGCCGCCGGGTGTTGTCGGGTCCTGCGGTGCGGGCCGAGCTGGCCCCCCTCATGCACCGAGGTCGACCCGGGACCGCAGCCATGCGGGACCTGCTCGACTCCCTTCCCGAGGACTACGTGCCAACGGCCAGCAACCTCGAGGCCCGCTTCGCCCGCATCATCGCCGACGCCGGACTGCCGGCGATGCGCCGCCAGATCGACCTGGGCGACGACGAGCGCTGGTGCGGTCGGGTCGACTTCCTGGCCGCCGACGTCCCCCTGGTGGTCGAGGTCGACAGCGACCGGTTCCACACCGCCCTCACCGACGAGTGGGCCGACGCCGTGCGCCGACGCAGGCTTGGGGCCTCCGGGTTCGAGGTCGTGGAGGTCTCCGAGTTCGAGATCTGGCACCGGCCCCGCCAGGTCGTGGCCAAGGTGAGAGCCGCTCGGCGACGACTGCTGGCCGCAGCCTGAGCCCGAGCCGGTGGCGCGGGGCATGGTCCCCGCTTGAGCCCGCGCCGTTCGTACTGGTCCCGACCTTGGTCGCTCCGACGACCGTTCGCGGGACCGGTTCGGGGGTGGGTGTGTCGGGCGGGTCGACTGCTGCGTGCCGGTGCGTAGTGGTCCCGAGTTTGGTCGTTCTGGCGACCGATCTCGGGACCAGTTCCCGGGGGTGGGTGGAGTGCGCGGGAGCGCGGGGGGCGGGCCCCGAGGGCGATCTTCGTCAGCCCTGGCCCTTAACGGCGAGGAAGTCGAGCACCTGGGGCCAGACCCGCGCCAGGGCGATCTGGTCGTCGGCGCCCTGCTGGGGGTAGCCGGGCATCGGCTGGAACGGGACCAGCAGACTGATGAAGTGACCGGAATCGGGCTCAGCGATGACCTCGTGGTGGTGTGGGGAGTCGGGCCCCGTCGAGCCGGGCATCGAGCGCGGCGGAGTAGGCGCATGCGGGCCAGAACTCCTCCCGCTGGCCGCAGACGGCGAGGACGGGTCCCTCGATCTGCTCCACCGGGATGACCGCCTCGGGCACGTCGGTGGGAGGGGGCTGGCCGAACTGCGAGGTGAAGGGGACGGGCCGGCCTCCGAGGGTTCAGACCGGGCCCTCGCAGCGCGGGGGGCGGCACACTGCGACGTTGGCCGGAGAGAGGCCGATCGCCCCGGCCACCAGGCCGGGGAACTCGGCACCGACCAGCAGGGCGGCCTCGCTCCCTCGCGAGGCACCCATGGTCCAGATGTCACGTGGGTCGACGTCGGGCTGCGGGCCCAGCCACCGCACCGCCCCGGCGAAGTACTCGAGCGGGATGTCGGCCAGGTCGTCGGGCAGCCCCGCGAGGTCGGGACCGTCGCCGTCGAAGTAGGCGACCTCGAGCACCGGGTAGCCTTCGCCGGCCAGCGCCCAGCCCCAGAGGAAGGTGCCCAGCCCGCCCTCCGATCCGCCCAGCGCCACGATGGCGGGGGTGCGCACGTCGACGCCATCGGGGGGCATCCAGAGCCGACCCACGAAGCCTTCCTCGGCCACAGTGGTCTCGGCGGCCAGGACCCCCCGGTCGGCGCCGCGCTCCACCTCCGTGGTGGCCAGCTCGTCGTCGCCCGAGAGCACGGCGACGGTGAAGGGAAGGGGACGCTCGCTCCAGGCGTAGATGGGCGACGGGCTGTCGGACCCGGCGGGCTTCATCGAGGCGATGGGGGCCATCGGGTCGAAGCCCCCCCCCCCGCCGGTGCGCGCCTGGCCGTCCAGGTCGATCGTGCCGGTCCCGTCGGCCCGATAGGTGTCCGACGACTCCCACTCGGTCCCATCGTTCGTCGGTGGAGGTGACCCGCAGCGTCAACTCGGCGTCCGGCTCGAGCGCGGCGACCATGAACGACAGCGGGTCGGCGATGCCGGACGGCTGCGACGTCACCGTCACCTCGACCGCCGACGGCGAGGAGCCATCCCGGTCGTCGGACGCGTCGGCGTCGTCGGAGGTGCAGGCGACCGCAGCGAGCAGCACCAACACGACGGCGGCGAGGGCCCGGCGCCCTCGGCCCCATGGCCGACGGACGCCACCCTCGTCGGGCGACGCCCGTGATCCACGCCGCCAAGTCTGTCATAGGAGGACGGCGCCGGTCGGGCGAGTTCTGGCGCACGCGGGTACCCTGACCCCACGAGAACTGGACAGATGTCCAGCCACGGATGGGAGCACACGATGCACGACCTCGTGATCAGGGGTGGCACCGTCGTCGACGGCACCGGTGCCCCCGGCCGCACCGCCGACGTGGCCATCGACGGCGACCGGATCACGGCGGTGGGTCGGGTGGAGGACCGGGGCCAGACCGAGCTCGACGCCGATGGCGCTGTCGTCACCCCCGGCTGGGTCGACATCCACACCCACTACGACGGCCAGGTCACGTGGGACGACGATCCGGCGCCCAGCGCGAACCACGGGGTCACCTCGCTCGTCATGGGCAACTGCGGGGTCGGCTTCGCCCCCTGCCCGCCGGACCGGCGGGACTGGCTGGTCGGGCTCATGGAGGGGGTGGAGGACATCCCCGGCTCGGCCCTGCACGAGGGCATCAGCTGGGAGTGGGAGACCTTCCCCGAGTACCTCGACGCCCTCGACCGCCGGCAGTGGACGGTCGACGTCGGCACCCAGATCGCCCACGGCGCGGTCCGCGCCTACGTGATGGGGGAGCGCGGTGCTCGCAACGAGCCCGCCACCCCGGCCGACATCGAGGCCATGGGCGTGCTCGTCGAGGAGGCCGTCCGGGCCGGTGCCCTCGGCTTCAGCACCAGCCGCACCCTCGCCCACCAGGCCATCGACGGCGAGCCCGTCCCGGGCACCTTCGCGGCCGAGGACGAGCTGTTCGGCCTCGGCGCCGCCCTGGCTCGCGCCGGGGCCGGTGTGTTCGAGCTGGCGCCTATGGGCTCCGCCGGCGAGGACGTGGTCGCACCCCGCACCGAGGTGGATTGGATGCGCCGGCTGGCCGCGGCGACCGGGCGCCCGGTCACCTTCGCGCTGCTCCAGGTCGACGCCGAGCCCGACCTGTGGCGAGAGCTGTGCGCCACCTCCGCCCAGGCCTGCGCCGACGGGGCCTCGCTGCACCCGCAGGTCGCCGGTCGTCCCACCGGGCTGCTGGCCGGGCTCGACACCACCTACGGCCTGCTCGACTCCATCCCCGCCTACGCCCCGATCGCCGCCCTGCCCCCGGACGAACGGGTGGCCGCCCTCCGAGACCCGGCTGTGCGCCAGTCGATCCTCGGCTGGGAGCCCGACCCCGACACCCTCGCCGCGCTGGAGGCCTCGTACGAGACCTTCTACCTGCTGGGCGACCCCGTCGACTACGAGCCCGGTCCCGAGGACACCCTCGCCGCCGTCGCCGCTCGCCGGGGCCTGCACCCCCTCGAGCTGGCCTACGAGACCTTCCTCTCCGAGGACGGCCGGGGCCTGCTCTACCTGCCGATCCTCAACTACAGCCAGGGCACCAGCGAGCCCACTCGGGAGATGCTGCTGCACCCGGCGGCGGTGCTCGGGCTCGGTGACGGTGGTGCCCACGTCGGGTTCATCTGCGACGGCTCCACGCCCACCTGGATGCTCACCCACTGGGCCCGTGACCGCTCCCGAGGCGAGCGCCTGCCCCTCGAGCTGGTGGTGCAGCGCCAGACGTCCGACACGGCCCGCCTCTACGGCTTGGGCGACCGGGGCGCGCTGAGCCCGGGCCTGGTGGCCGACGTCAACGTCATCGACTTCGAGAACCTGCGCCTCCACACCCCCGCCGTGGCCTACGACCTGCCCGCCGGTGGCCGGCGCATGCTCCAAGGCGTCGACGGCTACCTGGCCACGGTCAAGTCCGGCACCGTCACCCGGCGCCACGGCGAGCGCACCGGGGCCACTCCCGGTCGCCTCCTCCGCGGTGCCCGCACCGCGCCGGCCGCCTGAGCCCACCCAGGCCTCCAGATGTGCGCCGCGATGCGCCCCCGGCCTCGTCCAGAGACGTTCCGTGCTGAGCACGTCATGGCCTTCGGTCGCGATGGTGGATGCATAGAGGCCGAGGGCATCGATGCCGTGGTCACCGCCCTGGGCGACCGGGACGACGTCGGGGTGCGGGTCGTGGCCCCTCTCGGGCAGCAGAGCGGCCAGGGCGGCACCTTCACCGAGGGACCGGTGGAGACCCAGGAGGAGCAGACGGCCAGCGGCGTCGACGCCATCGCCGTCGACGGCTTCCCGGCCGACGCCGTCCGGGTGGCCCTCGACGAGCTGGAGGTGCTCCCCGACCTGGTCGTGTCGGGCGTCAACGAGGGCCAGAACCTGGGTCCCGTCGTCGACGTGTCCGGCACCGTGGGCGCGGCCCGGGCCGCGGTCGACCGAGGGGTCCCGGCCCTGGCTCTCAGCTCGGGGATCGACGGCTTCGACTACGAGGCGGCCGTGCCCTTCATGCTCGACTGGATCGACGAGAACCGAGCGGCGCTGATCGCCGGTGATGCGCCGGCCGAGGTGGTCAGCATCAACGTCCCCAGCTGCACCACGGGCGAGGTCCGAGGGCTGGAGGAGGTGCCGGCGGGCACCGACGGGAGCCAGGCCGTGGTGGCCCAGGATTGCACCTCCACCCTGGCGGACCCGGCTGACGACCTGGCCGCCTTCAACGCCGGCTTCGCCACCCTTACGGTGCTGCCCGACGATCCGGCCACCCCCTACCAGCCGGGCTGACCCCGACCGGCCCTTCCCTGTTCTGACGCGGAGGTGCGTCACCGATGGCGCAGTCCCGCGTCAGAACGGACCCGGGCCCGTCAGGCGGGCGGCGGCGCGGCGTGGGGGTCGGGGAAATGCGACAGGACGTCGGTCGCGAAGCGCTCGAGCCCGTCGACCTTGGCCGCCAGGTCCTGGGTCTCGCCGTGGTAGTAGGCCCACGGCAGGGTGAGGATGTCGGTCACGCCGACCTCGGCGGCCCGGGCGAAGCCCTCGGCGTCGACGGCGTCGTTGACCGACGCCATCACCATGAAGGGCCGGTCCGAGCGCCCGGCCTCCTCGCGGAGCTCGGACAGGCGGGTGCAGTACTCTCCGATCTCGGCCGTGGACGCCAGGTCGGAAATCCAGCCGTCGTTGCGGGCGGCCCGGCGCAGGGCGGCCTCGGACAGCCCGCCCACGTACACCGGCACCGGGCCGGGGGGCGCCGGGTTCATCTCGAAGCGGGGGACGTCGTAGAACTCGCCGTGGTGCTCGACCACCTCGCCGGTCCAGGCCGCCCGCAAGAGCTCGAGGGCCTCGTCGGCCCGCTTGCCCCGGCGGCGGAAGGGCTGCTCGAGCAGGTCGAACTCCTCCTCGCACCACCCCATGCCCACACCGAGGGCGACCCGCCCCTGGCTCAGCGCCGAGGCGGTGGCCACGGCCTTGGCCACCACGAAGGGGTTGCGCATGGGCAGCACGAACACGTTGGTGGTGAAGCGCAGCTGCTCGGTGACGGCGCCCATGGCCCCGATGGCCACCCACGGGTCCGGCCACGGGGTCATCATCGGCCACCGGCGCTCGCCGCCCTCGGTGTAGGGATAGGGCGTCGAGAGGGTCTCGAGGTTGAGGACGTGGTCCGAGCAAGCCATGCCCCAGTAGCCGAGCCCGTCGGCGGCCCGGGCGAGGGGGACGTAGTGCTCGGGCGGCCCGTACGCCATGGCGACGTTGAAGCGGATGCTCACGAATGGGTGCCGCCGTCGATGCGGATGATCTCGCCACTGATGTGGGCCCCGTCGTCGCTGGCGAGCATGGCCACCACCGCCGCCACCGACTCGGGTGCCCCGGGCCCGATGGGCGACATGATCCGGGGGAGGAGCTCGAAGTCGGCATCGGCCGGCATCTCGAGCCCGCTGGTCATGCTGGTGCGGACGCTGCCGGGAGCGATGGCGTTCACCCGGACTCCCCGCTTGGCGTACTCCACCGCCAGGGTGTGGGTCAGGGCCGCCACGCCTCCCTTCGACGCCGCGTAGGCCGCCATCCACGGGTGGCCGAACTCCGCAGAGGTGGAGGCGGAGTTGACGATGGCCCCGCCGCCGTCGAGCAGGTGGGGGAGCGCGGCCCGGCACACGAGGAAGGTGCTGGTCAGGTTGACCCGGATGACCTGGTCCCAGAGCTCGAGGGAGTGCTCGGTCGAGTGCGCGGCCCGCAGGATGCCGGCAATGTTGGCCACCACGTCGAGACCCCCGCCGTGGTCGACGGCCGCCGCCACCGCCTCGGCCACGGCATCCTCGTCGGCCACGTCGGCCACGTGGGCGACGACCTGACCGGTGGCCTCGGCCGGCAGCGCGGCCTGGGTGCGCTTCAGGCCCTCGGCGTCGAGGTCGACGGCGAGGACCGTCGCCCCCTCGGCGGCCAGGCGCCGGGCGGTGGCCGCCCCGATGCCCGAGGCGCCCCCCGTGACCAGAGCCGAGCGGCCGGCGAGCCGGGGCCCGGGCAACGGGGTGGTGGGGGCGACGAGCTCAGCCATGGCCCGAGACTAGAACACGTTCCAGTTCGGGGTCGACGGGCCATCGCGGGGACGCCCGAGGGCCCAGTCGTCGTCGCGTCTCCGGGATCGGAGCGGCAGGGCTCGACGCTGACCTGGTCCTCGACGGTGCGACGTCGTCGACGCTGCCCCTGGTCCTCGACGCGGCCATGGCCGGCGGACGGGGCCGGCGGACTATCCTGGTCGACCGACGGGCGCGGCTCCGCCGTCCCGTCCTGCAGGGCTGTCATGAGTGAGCCAGCTGGGTCCGGCCCGGTGTCCCCACCCGAGTGCCGCACGACCGACGCGCCGCACCCCCGAGACCCGACAGAAGGAACCCCACATGTCCCTGTCCCCTGACGACTTCAAGGTCGCCGACCTCTCCCTCGCTGGCTTCGGCCGCAACGAGATCCGCCTGGCCGAGCACGAGATGCCCGGTCTCATGGCCACCCGGGCCGAGTTCGCCGACTCCCAACCCCTCAAGGGCGCCCGCATCATGGGGTCGCTCCACATGACCATCCAGACCGCAGTGCTGATCGAGACCCTTGTGGTCCTCGGGGCCGACGTGCGGTGGGTCTCCTGCAACATCTTCTCCACCCAGGACCACGCCGCCGCCGCCACCGTCGTGGGCCCCGAGGGCACCGCCGATGCGCCCCAGGGCGTTCCCGTCTACGCGTGGAAGGGCGAGACCCTGGAGGAGTACTGGTGGTGCACCGACCAGGCCCTGCGCTGGCCCGATGGCGCCGGACCCAACATGATCCTCGACGACGGCGGCGACGCCACCCTGCTGGTGCACAAGGGCCGCGAGTTCGAGCAGGCCGGCTCGGTGCCCGAGCCCACCGACGACGACGCCGACGAGTGGAAGGTCGTGCTCGGCCTGCTCACCGAGAGCCTGGCCAAGGAGCCCGAGCGCTGGACCCAGGTGGCCGCCGGCATCCAGGGCGTCACCGAGGAGACCACCACCGGCGTCCACCGGCTCTACCAGATGTTCCAGGCCGGTCAGCTCCAGTTCCCGGCCATCAACGTCAACGACTCGGTCACCAAGAGCAAGTTCGACAACCTCTACGGGTGCCGTCACAGCCTTATCGACGGCCTCAACCGAGCCACCGACGTGATGATCGGCGGCAAGGTTGCCTTCATCGCCGGCTACGGCGACGTGGGCAAGGGGTGCGCCCAGTCCCTGAAGGGCCAGGGTGCCCGGGTGATCGTGGCCGAGGTGGACCCCATCTGCGCCCTCCAGGCGGCCATGGAAGGCTTCCAGGTGGCCCGGCTGGAGGACGTCCTCGACACCGCCGACATCTTCGTCACCACCACGGGCAACAAGGGAATCATCACCGCCGAGCACATGGGCCGGATGAAGCACCAGGCCATCGTGGCCAACATCGGCCACTTCGACAACGAGATCGACATGGCCGGCCTGGCTCGCATGAGCGACGTGCGCAACGTCGAGATCAAGCCCCAGGTCAACGAGTTCCAGTTCCCCGACGGGCACTCGGTGCTGGTGCTGGCCGAGGGCCGGCTCATGAACCTGGGCTGCGCCACCGGCCACCCGAGCTTCGTGATGTCGAACTCCTTCACCAACCAGGTGATGGCCCAGATCGAGCTGTTCACCAAGGCCGACGACTACCCCCTCGGCGTCCACGTCCTGCCCAAGCTGCTCGATGAGAAGGTGGCCCGCCTCCACCTCGACGCCCTCGGCGTCCGCCTCACCGAGATGAGCAAGGAGCAGGCCGACTACCTCGGCGTCCCCGTCGAGGGCCCCTACAAGCCCGACCACTACCGGTACTGACCCTCCGCTGATCCTCGTCGGTGGCCGGCCCCCTCGGGGCCGGCCGCCGCCGCGCCCGGGCCCATGGTAGGACCGAGCGCGTGACCTGACGTCCGCCTCAATAGGGTCGGCCCATGCAGCATCGCTTCCTGGGACGCAGCGGCCTCAAGGTCTCGGCCGTCAGCTACGGCAACTGGATCACCCACGGCTCGCAGGTCGGGAACGAGGCGGCCATCGCCTGCGTGCGCGCCGCGCTCGACCTCGGCGTCACCACCTTCGACACCGCCGACGTCTACGCCGCCACCAAGGCCGAGGAGGTGCTGGGGGAGGCGCTCGACGGCCAGCGCCGCGAGGGCGTGGAGATCTTCACCAAGGTCTACTTCCCGACGGCCCCCGGGCCCAACGATCGGGGTCTGTCGCGCAAGCACATCCGGGAGTCGATCGAGGCCTCGCTGCGGCGGCTGCGGACCGACCACGTCGACCTCTACCAGGCCCACCGCTTCGACCACGAGACCCCGCTGGAGGAGACCATGTCGGCCTTCGCCGACGTCGTCCACGCCGGCCAGGCCCACGCCATCGGCGTTTCGGAGTGGACCGCGGACCAGATCCGTCGAGGAGCCGCCCTCGCCCGCGAGCTGCACATCCCCTTCATCTCCAACCAGCCGCAGTACTCGATGCTGTGGCGGGTCATCGAGCGCGACGTCGTCCCGGCCTGTGAGGCTGAGGGTATGGGCCAGATCGTGTGGTCGCCCATGGCCCAGGGCGTGCTCACCGGCAAGTACCCCCCGGGGGAGCCGCCGCCCGAGGGCAGCCGGGCCACCGACGAGAACAGCGGCAAGGACTTCATCGCCCACTGGCTCTCCGACGACGACCTGTTGGCCCGGGTGCAGGAGCTGGAGCCCGTCGCCAAGGAGGCCGGGATGTCCATGGCCCGTATGGCGGTGGCCTGGGTGCTGCGCAACCAGAACGTGTCCTCGGCCATCGTGGGGGCCTCGCGCCCCGACCAGCTGGACGACACGGTGGCGGCCGCGGACGAGAGCCTCGACCACGACCTGTCGGGCCGCATCGACGAGGTGCTGGGCGACAAGGTCATCTCCGACCCCAAGCTCACCAGCTCGCCCCGTCGCCGTCCGTAGGCGCGTCTCGGTTAACCTGGTCGGCTCCCGGTCGTCGAACGGCCGCCGGGTCCCCCGGGCCCCTCGGAGGACCACCAGCCCTGGTGGCCCACCAGCCGGACGTGGGTGACGCCACCCTCGATGAGGACCGACCTCGCTGTCACAGGGGGTGACCATGCTGGGGTCATGCTGCTCGCCACCCGCTGCGGCGCCTGCGACCGACCGGGCCCGTCACCGTGTCCGGTGTGCCACCGCGGTCTCCGTCCGCCCGCTGCCGACGTCGATCCGCCCGGTCTCGCCGGGCTCGTCGCCCTGCTCCGCTACGACGGTCCCGCCCGTGCCCTCGTCGCCAGGGTCAAGTACCGCAACCGGCGCCAGGCGGTGGACTGGCTGGCCGACGGACTGGCGGCGCTGCTCTCCGATGTGCCGGTCGACATCGTGACCTGGGCCCCGACCACCCTCGACCACCGGCGCCGCCGAGGCTTTGACCATGGTGAGGTGCTGGCCCGGGCGGTGGCGCGGCGCCTGCGCCGACCCGCCACCAGCCTCCTGCGACGACAGCCGGGACCGCCCCAGACCGGGCGGGCCGCCCACCGCCGTCGGGACGCGCCGCCCGGGTTCGTCCCGACCCGCCCCCTCCCGGCCGGTACCCGCGTGCTGGTGGTCGACGACATCGTCACCACCGGAGCCACCCTGCGAGCCGCCGCCACCGCTCTCTGCGGCGCCGGGGTGGTGGTGCGGACGGCGTGCGCGGCCCGCACACCGCCGCCGGGCCGCCCCGGGGCGGGGTGAGGCGGCGTCCGCACCTCGGACGTGGCCGCGCTCGCCGGGGTCTACCATCGGCTCTCCCGACCCAGAGGAGCTGTGCCCATGGAGGTCACCGTCAGCGCTCGCCACACCGAGGTCCCGGAGAAGCTACGCCTCCTGGTCGAGGACAAGGTCGGGCGCCTGGACCGCTTCGTCGACGGGATGGACCGGGCCGAGGTGCACTTCACCACCCACCGCAACCCGCGGATCGCCGAGCCGGAGATGTGCGAGGTGACCGTCGAGGGCCACGGCCACCACGTGCGGGCCAAGGTGTCGGCGGCCGACGGCTACGTGGCCGTCGACAAGGCCGTGGCCAAGCTCGAGCACCAGCTCTCCAAGCTCAAGACCAAGCTGGCGCGCCAGCGCCGGGGATCGGGTCGAGACCCCACCCCCCCGGCCGACGGAGCCCTGCTGCCCGACGACATGGCCGCCGTCGCCGCCTCCGAGGCACAGGAGGTCGCGCCCGAGGGTCAGGGCCCGCCCCGCATCGTGAAGGTCAAGCGCTTCGCCACCATGGGCCTGACCGCCGACGAGGCCGCCCAGCGCATGGACCTCATGGGCCACGGCTTCTTCTTCTTCACCAACCTCGACACCGGACGGGCCGCCGTGGTCTACCGGCGTGACGACGGTGACATCGGGCTGATCGACGAGGACGGCTGACCGGGCCACCCGCCCGGGCGCGGGAGGCCGCGCCCACGTGCGGACCTCCACCCCCAACGACGAGGGCCACGGCGAGGACCGCTGATCCGGCCCGGTCGGTGGCGGAGGGGAGTGGCTCGGTAGAGTGGTCGTCTCATGGGTGTCCTCGACAAGGTCCTCCGAGCCGGCGAGGGGCGCAAGGTCCGCGCCCTGGCCGGGCTCGCTCCCGACATCGGCGCGCTCGAGCCGGAGATGCAGGCGCTCTCCGATGCCGAGCTCCAGGCCAAGACGCCTGAGTTCCGTCGGCGCCTCGACGACGGCGAGGAGCTCGACGGCCTACTCGTCGAGGCCTTCGCCGTGGTCCGCGAGGCGGCCACGCGGGTGCTGGGCCAGCGCCACTACGACGTCCAGCTGATGGGCGGCGCCGCCCTCCACTTCGGCTGGGTGGGGGAGATGAAGACCGGGGAGGGCAAGACCCTCGTCTCGACCCTGCCGGTCTACCTCAACGGCCTCGCCGGCAAGGGCGTCCACATCATCACCGTCAACGACTACCTGGCCACCCGCGACTCGGAGTGGATGGGCCAGCTGCACCGCTGGCTCGGCCTCACCGTCGGCCTGGTCGTGCCGGGCAACAACGACCCCGCCCACAAGCGGGCCCAGTACTCCTGCGACATCACCTACGGCACCAACAACGAGTTCGGCTTCGACTACCTCCGCGACAACATGGCCATGTCGAAGGAGGCCAAGACCCAGCGGGGCCACGCCTACGCCATCGTCGACGAGGTCGACTCCATCCTCATCGACGAGGCCCGCACGCCGCTGATCATCTCCGGGCGCCTGGCCGACGCGGCCAAGCTCTACTACCGGTTCGCCTCCGTGGTCCGGGGTCTGACGCGCGACGAGGACTACGAGGTCGACGAGGAGAAGCGCGTCGTCGCCCCCACCGAGGAAGGCGTGACCAGGGTCGAGGCCGCCCTCGGTGTCGAGAACCTCTACGACGCCGTGTCCCAGAACCTGGTCCACCAGTTCCAGGCCGCGCTGAAGGCCAAGGAGCTGTTCAAGCGCGACAAGGACTACCTGATCCAGCATGGCGAGGTGAAGATCGTCGACGAGTTCACGGGCCGGGTGCTGGAGGGTCGGCGCTGGTCCGAGGGCCTCCACCAGGCCGTGGAGGCCAAGGAGGGGGTGAAGATCAAGGAGGAGAACCAGACCCTCGCCACCATCACCCTCCAGAACTACTTCCGCCTCTACGACAAGCTGGCCGGGATGACCGGCACCGCAGTGACCGAGGCGGCCGAGCTGGCGTCGACCTACGACCTCCAGGTGGTGCCCATCCCCACCCACAAGCCCTTGGTCCGGGCCGACGAGGGCGACCTCATCTACAAGTCCGAGGACGGCAAGTACGACGCCGTGGTCGACGACCTGGCCGAGCGCTACGACACCGGTCAGCCGGTGCTGGTGGGCACCATCTCGGTGGAGAAGTCCGAGAAGTTGTCGCGCCTGCTGGAGAAGCGCGGCGTCCCCCACGAGGTGCTCAACGCCAAGCAGCACTTCCGCGAGGCCGACATCGTCACCCAGGCCGGTCGCCTGCACTCCATCACGGTGGCCACCAACATGGCCGGGCGCGGCGTCGACATCCTCCTCGGTGGCCACCCCGAGGGCCTGGCCGAGCGCGACGTCCGGGCCGAGGGCCACGACCCCGAGGACGACGCCGAGGGCACCGCCCGCTACCAGGAGGTCCTCCCCGGGTACCGGGCCGAGTGCAAGGCCGAGGGGGCCAAGGTGTTGGAGCTGGGCGGGCTCTACGTGCTCGGCACCGAGCGCCACGACTCCCGTCGTATCGACAACCAGCTCCGCGGCCGGTCCGGTCGCCAGGGCGACCCCGGCGAGAGCCGCTTCTACCTGTCCCTCGAGGACGATCTGATGCGCCTGTTCGCCACCGGCGCCATGAACTGGGTGATGTCGCGGGCCCTGCCCGACGACGTGCCCATCGAGGCCAAGATGGTCACCAAGGCCATCGAGCGGGCCCAGACCACCGTCGAGCAGCGCAACGCCGAGATCCGCAAGAACGTGCTCAAGTACGACGAGGTCATGAACGAGCAGCGCAAGGTGATCTACCAGCGCCGCAACGAGATCCTCGACGCCGCCGACCTGCGGGACGAGACCCTGCAGAACCTGGCCGAGGCCGTCGACGACCTCATCGACACCCACTGCGACGGCGACTTCGGCGAGGAGTGGGACGTGGAGACCCTGCTGGCCGACGTCGGCACCTACTGGCCCACCTCGCTCGTCGAGGACGACCTGCGCGGCGCTCTCGGCACCGACGAGGTCTATGACACCCTCATGGGCGAGGCCGCCGCCCACTACGAGGCCCGCGAGGAGGAGCTGGGTGCCGAGACGCTGCGCCAGATCGAGCGTCAGGTGGCCCTGCGCCTCATCGATCAGCACTGGCGCGAGCACCTGAGCGACATGGACTACCTCCAGGAGGGCATCAACCTCCGGGCCCTCGGTCAGAAGGACCCCCTGGTGGAGTGGCAGCGCGAGGGCTTCGACATGTTCGGGAACATGATGACGAGCATCGCCCGCGACCACGTCAAGTACGTGATGCACGTGCAGGTGGTGGTGGAGGACAAGAAGGCCGATGTCCCCGCCCCCGAGCAGATGACCACCTCGGGCCCGGCCGACCCGTCCGAGGCGGCGCCCAACCGGGTCAAGGCCGCGGCGGCGGCCCAGGCCCAGTCCGACGGACTGGAGGCCCCGGTCGAGCCCGACGAGCCCGAGATCAACGCCCCGGTAGTCAAGTCCGACTGGGACAAGACTCCCCGCAACGCGCCGTGCCCCTGCGGCTCGGGCAAGAAGTTCAAGCAATGCCACGGCGCCGCCTGAGCCCGCCTCGGACGACCCCGCGCCAGGCGTCCTCCTCGACGACCCCTTCCTCCGACGGTGGATGTATGACGGGCTAGCGTGCGGTGCATGACAGCGATGGTGAGCTTTCGGGTCGAGGAGAGGGATCTGGCCGAGGCGGACCGCTGGGCCGAGCGACGCGGCGTCGATCGCTCGGAGCTGCTCCGGGAGGCGTTGGCCGGTCACCTGGCCCGGCTGGCGGCGGAGGCCGATGTCGATGCCTACGCCGGCGAGCCGTTCACCGAGGACGAGGCCGCCCTGGACGGGGCCGACGACTGGGGCCCGGCCGAGGACTGGTCCGACTGGGCGACGTGGGCGGATGGACGAGATCATGCAAAGGGGTGAGATCTGGTTCGCCGCGGTGCCCGGCGGCGGGGATCGGCCCGTGCTGGTGCTCACGCGGGACCCCGTGGCCGACCGCATCGGGCGGATCGTCGTGGCCGCTCTCTCCCGTACCCAGCGGGGCGTGGTCTCCGAGCTGTCGCTCACGGTCGCGGAGGACGATGTGGCCTCCGACTGTGTGGTCTCCTTCGACAACCTCCACACGCTGCCCCGGGCCGCCTTCCGCCGCCGACTGACCACCCTCTCGGCGCGCCGGATGGCGAGAGCCTGCACCGTCCTGCGGGCTGCGGTTGCCTGCTGACGGGCTCGCCGTTCCGGGTCACTGCATCGATCGAGGAAGAGTGATCACCTCGTCGGCGCGGTCGAGCACGGCGGGCCGGTGGGTGACGACGAGGACGGCGGTGCCGTCGACGTCGGCGGCGGCCAGGACCCGGCTCCACATCTCGGCCTCGGTGGCGGCGTCCAGCGCGCTGGAGAGGTCGTCGACCACCAGCAGCCGCGGGCGGCGCACGAGGGCCCGAGCCGCAGCCACCCGCTGGATCTGTCCGCCGGAGAGGCGCACCCCTCGGGAGCCGACCGTCGTCGCGGTGCCTTGGGGCATCGTCGCCAGGTCGTCCTCCAGACAGGCCAGGTGGAGGCCGCGAGCGAGGCGGTCTCGGGGCAGCCCGAGCAGCACAGCGTCGGCCAGGGGCTCGCTGAAGAGCCGGGGAACCTGGGGGACGTAGGCCACCCGGGGCGGCACCAGCACCCTCGACGGTTCGCTGACCTCCTCCCCGTCCCAGCGCAGCACCCCGGTGGCGGGGATCAGGCCGAGCACGGCGCGCAGGAGGCTCGACTTCCCGCTGCCGACCGGCCCCGTGACCGCCACCACCTGGCCGGGGCCGATGTCGAGGTCGACGTGGTCGAGCACCACCTGGCCGTCGTGGACCACGGTGAGGCCGCGCACCGCCAGACCGGTGAGGGCTGTGGCCGGGCGGGACGGGTGGCGCGACACCAGGTCGTCGGGACGGGAGGGGTCGACATCGGGGTCGTTGCGCCCGGGGGCCAGGCCGACGGCGGCGTCGGCGGGCTGGGCCCTCCCGGCCCGCAGGCGCAGCTCCTGGTCGCCGGCGACGTCGGTGGGGGTGCGCCGCCCCGGGGGCAGCAGGCGCGCCAGGCGATCGGCGGACACGTCGGCCTGGCGGTGGTACGCGCCCAGCCGGCCGACGAACCGAGGAAGCCCGGCCAGCACCACCGCGTACGACGCGACCAGGCCCAGGTCGCCGACGGTGAGGTCGCCCCGGGCGGCGGCCGGGGCGGCGACGACCAGGGCCGCGGCCAGGGCCAGGTCGGCGGTGCCGCCCGACAGGGTGGCGAGGAGCTGGGTGCCGACCTCGTCGCGCACGGCGTGGCCGGCCCGGTCGTGGCCCAGGGTGGTGAAGCGACGCACGACTGCGTCCTCGGCTCCCGCGGCCCGGACCGAGCCGATGGCGCCGAAGGTGTCGCCCACGAAGCCGGTGACCACGGCTGTGGCCCGGCGGGCGTCGAGGCGCCAGGCCCGCAGCCGCGGACCGAGGACGTGGGCCAGGGCCATCACCGCCAGCGCGGGCAGGGCGATGGTGACGGCCAGACGCCAGTCGACCAGGGCCAGGACGCCGACGGCCAACGCTGATGCGACGGCGACGCCGAGCACATCGAGCCACACGTCGAGCATCATGGCCATGTCCTGGGCGTCGTCTCGGAAGCGGCTCACCGCCTCCCCCGGGGCGCCGGGGAGGCGGCCCGCGGTGGGGCCAGGGTCGGCCACCAAGGAGTCGAGCAGGGCCAGACGGGGTGCCGTGTGCCAGCCCACCCAGGCCCCGTGCCACTGGACGGCGGCACCGAGGAACAACGTCCACCGAGTCACCTCGAACCCGGCCAGCAGGGCCAGGGCGCCCCACGGTGCCGACGTGGCACCGTCGGCGATGCCGTCGAGCACGAGGCGCAGGGCGAAGCCGGTGGCCACCGGCAGGCTGTGGAACGCGGCCCACACCGTCGCCGAGATCACCCACGCCCGGGGGTCGCGGCGCAGGATCCGCCACGCCAGCTGGGCACCCTCGCGGCCCGAGCCGGCGGCGGCGTCGACCGGGGGTGTTGGGCTCACCGGGGCACCCCCTGGCCGGCGCCGGCGGCCACCAGTCGGGCGAACCGGCTGGAGGGGTCGTCGGCCAGGACCGCCCGGGGCCCGTGCTCGACGACGCGCCCGTCGTCGAGGACCGCCACCTCGTCGAGGCGGCCGATGGTGGTGAGGCGGTGCGCGATGACGACGAGGGTGCGGCCCTCGGTCAGTCGGCGGGTCGCGGCCTGGACGCGGGCCTCGGTGGCGGGGTCCAGACGGCTGGTGGCCTCGTCGAGGATCACCAGCCCGGGGTCGGCCAGCAGGACCCGGGCGAAGGCGAGCAGCTGGGCCTCGCCCCCCGAGAGGCGAGCGTTGCCGTCGAGCAGGGTGTCGAGACCGTCGGGGAGGGTGGTGGCCCATCGGTCGAGGCCGACGTCGACCAGAGCGGCGCGCAGTCGGGCGTCGTCGGCCGGGACGGCGCCGAGGAGGGTGAGGTTGTCGCGGAGGCTGGAGCGGAGGACCTCGACCTCCTGGGTCACGACCGCGACCCGGTGTCGCAGCGACGCGGTCTCCACCGACCGCAGGTCGACGTCACCCACCCGCACCGTGCCGGCCGTCGGATCCCAGAAGCGGGCCAGCAGTCGGCCCAGGCTGGTCTTGCCGCTACCGGTGCGGCCCACGAGGCCGAGGCTGGCGCCCGGCGCCAGGTGCAGGTCCACCCCCAGCAGGGCCGCTCGGGGCAGGTCGTCGTGCGCCCTGGCCTCGGAGCGGACGTCGTCGCCCCGGGCGGCGTCGTCGCGCCGGTCGATGTCGTAGCGCAGGTCGACGGCGTCGAGGTCGACCGCCAGGGCGCCGTCGGGCAACGGCGTGGTGCCGCCAACGATGCCGATGGGCGTGCCCAGCAGGCGGGCGGCGCGGCGGATGCCGGCGACCGCCTTCTGGAACTCGCTCAGCTGCTCGCCGATGCGCTCCAGCGGGCTCTGCACCATCTGGACGAAGCGGAACAGCACCAGCACCGTCCCCAGGGTGACCTGGCCCCGGGCGGCGAGGACGGCGGCGACGCCGACGGTGGCCGCGGTGCCGAGGGCGAAGGTGATGCCGGTGCCGGCATAGCCGCCGTCGCCCCGGAGCGAGGCCCGGCGGGAGGCCCGCCACCAGCGGGCCGAGCCCCGATGCAGGCGGTCGACGGCCCAGGGGCCGGCCCCGTTGGCCCGGATGTCCTCCAGGCCGCCCAGGCGCTCCTCCAGGTCGCCGTAGAGCCGCCCCAGCACCTCTCGCTCGTGGTCGTGGGCGGGGACCGCCGTGGTGCGCAGGCGGAGCAGCACGCTCACGGCGATGCCCACCGTGGCGAGCAGCACCAGGCCGGCCTGCCACTCCACCACCAGTGCCACCCCGGCCACGGTCAGGAGGACCGCGGCGTTGCCCACCACCTCGAGCACGGCGGTGGAGGCGAACTTGGTCACCGCCTCGATGTCGCCGTCGACTCGCTCGATGACCTCGCCGGCGCTGTGCTCGCCGTGCCACGAGAGGTCGAGGTCCAGGGCGTGACGGCAGAGGTCGACCCGCAGCCGGTTGCCGATCCGCCAGGCCAGGCGCACGGCCAGGGCGGTGACGGCGAGCTGGAGGACGTTGGCCACCAGGAGGAGGGCACCGAAGGTGACGGCCACGGCGGTGAGTCGAGCCACGGTGGCACCGGCGACGGCCTCGTCGACGAAGCGGCCCAGCAGGAGCTGGGCCACCACCGGAAGTCCCACGGCCACCACCAGCAGCGTCCCGAGCACCACCAGGGCGCGCCGCTCGGGGAGCAGCTCCCCGAGCAGGAGCCGGGTCCCGTCCCGGGGCGCGGAGGCAGAGGCCGTGGCAGCCATGGCGCCCCGGACGGTACCCACGGGTCGCCCCGAGAGGGCCACGAGTTCCCGGCTCGGCGGGCGGTGCTCGCCCTCCACGCCCGAAGTGGGGCGGGTTCCGGTGGTCCTGGAACTCGTTGCCTGCCCCAGTTCGGTCCGTTGCGGGTCGTCGGAGGGGAGGGGAGGGGTCGGCGGTAACGTCGCTGGGCCATGCGCGACTTCTCCGACGACCTCGACGCCCTGCGGACCTCGCTGGCCGAGGCCCGCCAGTACCTGCGCATCGAGGACCTCCGCGACCAGCGGACCCAGCTGGAGACCGAGGCCAGTCGGCCCGACCTCTGGGACGACCCCGATCGGGCGCGCTCGGTCACCGGTGAGCTGTCGTCGCTGGTCGACGACGTCGCGCTGTACGAGTCCCTGGAGGAGCGCATCTCCGACGCCGAGACCCTCGCGCAGCTGGCCCGGGAGGAGAGTGACGAGTCCCTCGAGCCCGAGGTCGCCGAGGCCGTCACCGCGGTCCGCGCCGACTTCGCCGCCCTCGAGCTGCGGAGCCTGTTCACCGGCCCCCACGACGAGGCCGACGCCATCTGCGAGCTGCAGTCCGGCGAGGGCGGGGCCGACGCTCAGGACTGGACCAACATGCTGCTGCGCATGTACCTCCGGTGGGCCGAGCGGCGGGGCCTCGACACCGAGCTGGACGAGGTGTCCGAGGGCTCCGAGGCCGGCATCTCCTCGGCCCAGTTCCTGGTCAAGGGGCGCCACGCCTACGGCCTCCTCCGCTCTGAGCACGGCGTCCACCGCCTCGTGCGCATGAGCCCGTTCAACGCCCAGGGCAAGCGCCAGACGGCGTTCGCGGCCCTGAAGGTCACCCCGTTCCTCGAGGACATCCCCGACGTCGAGATCGACGAGAAGGACCTCCGCATCGACGTCTACCGCTCGTCGGGCGCCGGCGGCCAGCACGTCCACGTCACCGACTCGGCGGTGCGGATCACCCACGAGCCGACCGGCATCGTCGTGTCCTGCCAGAACGAGCGCAGTCAGCACCAGAACAAGGACCGGGCCCTGCAGGTGCTGCGGGCCAAGCTGGCCGAGCGCGAGCGGGAGAAGCGGGAGGAGGAGCTGGCCGCGATCCGAGGCGAGCAGCGCTCGGTCGGCTTCGGCAGCCAGATCCGCTCCTACGTGATGCAGCCCTACCAGATGGTCAAGGATCTCCGCACCGAGCACGAGACCGGCCAGATCGACGCCGTCCTCGACGGGCAGGTGGACGAGTTGATGGAGGCCTTCCTCCGCTGGCGACGGGCCGAGGAGCTCGGCGCCTGAGCCCGCCGGACCCACATCGGGCCACCGGGCCGCGGGCACATGTCGCCGCCCCCATGCCCAGGATCGAGCGTCACCCGTTGGTAACCTCTCTGGTTGGTCCTGAGGCCGTCCCTGCCGTCGGACCTCCCGCCCCCCGGGTCCACGAGGATCGCCCCCCGCATGATCAAGCTCGAGAACGTCACCAAGGTCTACAAGGGCGACGTCGTCGCGGTGAAGGACGGGTCCTTCGAGATCGGCAAGGGCGAGTTCGTCTTCCTCGTCGGCCCTTCGGGTTCGGGCAAGTCGACCCTGCTGCGCCTGCTCAACCGGGAGGAGGAGCCCCAGGCCGGCCACATCCACGTCGCCGGCAAGGACATCGGCGACCTCAGCTCGTGGAAGATCCCCTACCTACGCCGCAACATCGGCAGCGTCTACCAGGACTACAAGCTGTTGTCGACCAAGAGCGTCTACGACAACGTGGCCTTCGCCCTGCAGGTGATCGGCCGTCCCCGGCACGTCATCAAGACCCAGGTGCCGGCCATCCTGGAGCTGGTCGGGCTGGCCAAGAAGCACAAGAACATCCCCAACGAGCTCTCCGGCGGCGAGCAGCAGCGGGTCTCCATCGCGCGGGCCTTCGTCAACCGGCCGCTGATCCTTCTGGCCGACGAGCCCACCGGCAACCTCGATCCCGCCACGTCGGTGGGCATCATGCGCCTGCTGGACCGCATCAACCGCACCGGCACCACCGTCGTGATGGCCACCCACGACCGCAGCATCGTCGACACCATGCGCCGCCGGGTGATCGAGCTCGATCGCGGCACGATCATCCGCGACCAGGCGCGCGGCGTCTACGAGTAGGCGGACCGACGACGACATGGCCCTCAACGCCAACTACATCGCCCGGGAGACGGGTCAGAACCTTGGCCGCAACCCCACCCTCACCGTCGCCTCGGTCATCACCGTGTCGATCGCCCTCACCCTCGCCGGGGTGGCCCTGCTCGTCCGGGAGGGCACCAACAACCTGGCCGGGAAGTTCCGCGGCGACGTCGAGCTCATCGTCTTCCTCGACCCGGAGATCTCGCCGGACCAGCGCCAGGCCATCCAGACCTCGCTGGACGAGAACCCCGAGGTGTCCACCTTCAGCTACGTGGACGAACGCGAGGCCTTCGAGGAGGCCCAGGACCTCTTCGCCGAGCAGCCCACCATGCTGCGCCTCCTGCGCGAGGGCGATGTCCCCACCTCGTTCCGGGTCGAGCCGGCCAACCCGGACTTCCAATCCGTCGTGGCCCTGCGCAGCATCTACGAGCGCGAGGCCGGTGTGGAGCAGGTGGAGAGCGCGACCGAGGCCATCCGGGCCATCCAGGAGCTGACCGAGAAGCTCAACTTCGGCGTGCTCTTCGCGTCCGCCGTCAGCGCCGGGGTGTCGATCCTGCTGATCTACAACACGATCCGCACGGCCATGTTCGCCCGGCGGCACGAGATCGAGGTCATGAAGCTGGTGGGCGCGACGAACTGGTTCATCCGCGTCCCGTTCATCCTCGAGGGCATGATCCAGTCGCTCCTGGGCGGAGCCCTGGCGGTGGGCCTGTTGCTGGGGCTGAACGTGTTCCTCTTCGGTGCCCTCGCCAACAACCAATACTTCGAGCTGTTCCAGAACTTCGAGTTCTCGATCGGCACCGTCATCGGCACGTCGATCCCCCTGGTGCTGGTCGGGGTGGCGATCGGGGCCGTCGGTTCCGGCTTCGCCGTGGGCCGCTTCCTCGACGTCTGACGAGCAGGAGCCGTCGGTCAGCTCCGGTCGCGATCGGGGCCGAGGTCCACCGGCAGGGCGGCCAGGCCCCGGAGCACCATGCGCCCGTTCCACTCCACGCTGTCGGTGGCCAGTGCCACCTCGGGGAACCGGCGCAGCACCCGCGGGATGGTCTGGCGGCCCTCCAGGCGGGCCAGCGCCGCGCCCAAGCAGTGGTGGACGCCGCTGCCGAAGGAGATGTGGTGGTTGGCATCGGACCGGGTGATGTCGAGCTCCTCGGCCGTGGGCCCGAACTTCTCCGGGTCGCGGTTGGCCGCGCCCAGCCCGGTGAGGACCAGCTCGCCCACCTCGACCTGCACCCCGGCCACCTCGAAGGGCTCGAGGGCGATGCGACGGGAGAACTGCACGGGGCTGTCGTAGCGGAGCAGCTCCTCGACGACACCGGCGTCGAGGTCGGGATCGTCGCGAAGGAGCGCGGCCTGGTCGGGGTGGCGCAGGAGGGCGAGCAGGCCGTTGCCGATCAGGTTCACCGTCGTCTCATGGCCGGCCAGGTAGAGGAGGGTGACGTTGTCGCGCAGCTCCTCGTCGCTGAGGGTGGTGCCGTCGTCCTCGGCCTCGATGAGCGCGGTGAGCAGGTCGTCGCCAGGGTGGTCGCGCTTCCAGCGCACAGCCTCGTCGATGATCTCGCCCAGCTCCTCGCCGGCGGTGAAGATCTCGTCGGTGTTGGTCATGGCCAGCACGGGGTCGAGGACCTGGGTGACGGTCTGGGAGAGGCTGCGCAGCCGCACCGCCTCCACCGAGTCGGGCATGCCCAGCATCTCGTGGATGACCTGGAACGGCAGGGGGAAGGCGAGCTCGGCGATGAGGTCGACCGGGCCATCGCCCTCGGCGGCGGCGTCGAGACGGTCGTCGACGACCTCGGCTACCCGCGCCTCGAGGCGGGCGACGGTGCGGGGGGTGAAGGCCTTGGAGACCAGCCGCCGGATGCGGGTGTGGTCGGGAGGGTCGGTGCCGAGGATCGACCGGCTGCGCCGCGCCCCGCGGTCGCGCGCGGCCTGCTCCAGGGCGTCGTTGCGCCCTTCGAGGACCGAGTTGCGCTCGTCCACGCTCGTGCCCGGCAGGCGCAGCACGTGGTGGCAGTCGGCCCAACGGGAGAGGAACCAGAGCCCGAGGGGGGAGTGGTGGACGGGCTCGGTGCTGCGCAGGTGGCGGTACTGCACGTAGGGGTCGTCGTAGAAGCCGGGCGCGAAGGGGTCGAGCCCCGATGACAGAGGCTGGCCCGTCGCCACTGCCTCAGCATCAGAGGCGCTGGGGGCGGGCATGGCCAGGTCGCGCTCGGGCATGACCTCAGAGTACGCCCGGGAGCAAAGAACTCGCATGGTCCGTGCAAGTGGCCGTGGTCGGATGCGGCGCGTCTTGTCGATGGCGGTGCGAGGGGCCAGGATCGGGCGCCATGGCTCCCCACTCCCTCCGCGGTGCCGCCGCGGTCGTCGGCGTGGCCGACACCGCCGCTCCCTCCGGGATGCTCGACGGCACCGTGGCCCAGCTCGAGGCCCGCATGATCCGCGCCGCGCTGGATGATGCCGGACTCACCGTGGCCGACGTCGATGGCGTGTGCGCCAACAACGGTCTGGGCTGGGCGCCGTCGCTCGAGCTGGCCGAGCGCCTCGGCATCACCCCGCGCTGGACCGACTCCACCCAGACCGGTGGGTCCAGCTTCGAGATCCACGTCCAGCACGCGGCGGCGGCGATCGCCCTGGGCCAGGCCGAGGTCGTGGTCGTCGCCTACGCCTCCACCCCCCGCTCGGACCACAAGGCGGGACGGGGCGGCTGGGGCAGCCGCCAGACCCAGGGGGCCACCCCGCAGGGCGAGTGGGAGCGGCCCCACGGCCTCCGGATGCCGATGGGGGCCTATGCCCTCGCTGCGTCGCGGCACATGCACGCCTTCGGCACGACCCCCGAGCAGCTGGCCGAGATCGCGGTGCAGACCCGCGAGTGGGCCACCATGAACCCGCGGGCCCGGCTCCGAGACCCGATCACCGTCGACGACGTGCTGGCGTCGCCCCTGGAGGCGTCGCCGCTGCACAAGCTCGACTGCTGCCTGGTCACCGACGGCGCCGGCGCCCTGGTGCTCACCTCGGCCGATCGGGCGCGCGACCTGGCCCGGGCGCCCGCCTACGTCCTGGGTGCGGGCACGGCCCACACCCACGCCATGATCAGCCAGATGCCGGACCTCACCGAGACCGGCGGGGTGGTCTCGGGCCGGGAGGCGTTCCGCACCGCCGGGCTGACCCCCGACGATGTCGACGTGGTCGAGCTCTACGACTCCTTCACCATCACGGTGCTCCTGGCCCTGGAGGACCTCGGCTTCTGCGCCAAGGGCGAGGGTGGGGCGTTCGTGGCCGACGGCCCACTGCGCCCCGGCGGCGCCCTGCCCACCAACCCCAACGGCGGGGGCCTCGCCTACACCCACCCCGGCCAGTACGGCATGTTCCTGCTGGTCGAGGCGGTCCGACAGCTCCGGGGCGAGGGCGGCGACCGCCAGGTGCCCGGCGCCGAGGTGGCCCTGGCGCACGGCAGCGGCGGTGTCCTCTCGGCGCTGTCCACCGTCGTCCTGGGCACGGAGGCGACGCTCTGATGGCTCCCGACCCCGCGTCCGAGCGCACGCTGCCCCCCGAATCCGAGGCCGGGGCGCCGTTCTGGTCCGCCACGCGGGATCAGCGATTGGTCCTGCCCTGGTGCGCAGCGTGCGGGGAGCCCCACTGGTACCCCCGGGGGTTCTGCCCGATGTGCCTGTCCGAGGACCTGGAATGGCGGCCCTCCGAGGGCACCGGCGTGGTCGCGGCGGTGTCGGTCCAGCCGAAGCCCACCGAACCGGCGCTGGCTGAGCGGGTGCCCTACGCCGTGGCTCTGGTCGACCTCGATGATGGCGTCCGGATGATGCTCGGCGTCACCGCCGAGGACCCCTGGTCCGTCGCCATCGACGACCGGGTCGTCGTCGGCTGGGAGCCCCTGCCGGACGGCCGCCACCTCCCGGTGGCCGAGCCCCAGCACTGACGCTGCTCGCCGACGTGGTGCGCCATCCGGCGCTCTGGCACCGGGATCACGGGCCACGTTCCCCGCTCACCTTGACCCTGGACCGTGGTCCGGCCCGTACCGTGGTGGCGTGGCGTTGACGATCGGAGCCCTGTCCGATGTGGCCGGCGTGCCCGTCGAGACGGTGCGGTTCTACGAGCGCCGGGGCCTGCTACCGGCCCCGCCCCGCACGCCGGCGGGGTACCGCCAGTACTCCGAGGTCGACGTCTGGCGCCTCGGTCTCATCGCCCGCGGCAAGGCGCTGGGCTTCACCCTGTCCGAGATCGCCGCCCTGCTGGCCGACGGAACCGGCGCCGCGGCTGCGTCGGCGGAGGAGGTCCGTCGGGCGGCGGCGGCCAAGATCGATGCCGTCGACGCCCAGGTGCGGGATCTGGCCGAGATCCGGGCCGGCTGGAGCGCCTCGTCGCCACCTGCGACGCGGGCGACGCCGCCGGCTGCGCCTCGTTGGCCTCCCCCTGCCCCTGCCCCTGACGCTCCCGAAACCGCAGTGATCCGGGACGCTCGGGGGCGGTCAGCACTGCGGTTCCGGTCGCTCCCGCAGCAGCCGAAGACGCGGCAGTGATCCCGGACGCCGGTGGTCCCTCAGCACTGCGGTTCCGCGGGGGCGTGCGCCTCGGGCTTGACCCCGGACCACGGTCCGGGCCGTACCGTCCGCGCCATGACCCCGCCCACCAGCACACCCCCCGCCGTCGTCGCCCTCGACGAGGCCAGCTTCGACGAGCTCCTGGCCACCGCGACCACGCCGGTCCTGGTCGACTTCTGGGCCGCCTGGTGCGGGCCCTGCGGATCGATGGCGGAGGTGCTGGGGTCCTTCGCCGCGGCCGAGGTCGTCCGCCTTGCCGTCGGGATGGTCGACATCGACGCGCACCCGCAGCTGGCCCGACGCCACGACGTCATGAGCGCGCCGACGCTGCTGCTGTTCGTCGATGGACGTCTGGAGCAGAGGTGGGTGGGCGCCCGGGGCCCGGGTCGGCTGCGGGAGGACCTGGCGCTCCACCTGGACCGGGGCTGACAGCACCGCGGGCGGTGCCGGCCTCGGGTCGGTCAGCCGCGGCCGGCGTTCGGCTTGCGGCCGTGGTTGGCCTTCTTGCGCCGAGCGTTGATCTTGCGCTTCGCGGTCTTCTTCGACATCCGGGCAACGCTACCGGGCGCGCCGCACCGTGCCCCAAAGTGCCACGGCCGGACGGCGAGGCCCTCCATGCCCCGTACCGGGTTGGGGCCTCGCGATCAGAGCACCCAGATCCCAGCCTGGTCCGAGGTGAGCGCGCTCAGGTCTCGGTCCAGGCCAGGAGGTCGTCGGCTGACCAGGTGTTGACCACCCGGTCGGGGCCGAGGCCGTGGCGGACGGCCTTGTCGCAGCCGTAGGGCTGCCACTCCAGCTGGGCGGGGGCGTGGGCGTCGGTGTCGATGCTGATCCAGCACCCGGCGTCGACGGCCAGAGCGAGGAGCTCGTCGGGCGGGTCGCGCCGCTCGGGACGGCAGTTGATCTCCACCGCGGTGTCGGTGGCCTCGCAGGCCGAGAACACGATGTCGGGGTCGAAGTGGGACTGCTTCCTGACGTAGGCCGACTCCGGGATGTGCTCGGGCCCGGGGTCGGGGAGGCCCTTGAGCTTGCGGCCGGTGCAGTGGCCGAGGATGTCGACCCGGGGGTCGAGCACGGCCTTGACCATGCGCTGGGTCATCTCGGTCCGGTTCATCGACAGCTTGGAGTGGAGGCTGGCCACCACGATGTCGAGGCGGTCGAGCATGTCGTCGTCGCCGTCGAGGGACCCGTCGGGGAAGATGTCGACCTCGACGCCAGTGAGGATGCGGAACGGGGCCAGCTCCTCGTTGAGCGCAGCGATCTCCTCAAGCTGCGCCTCCAGCCGCTCCCGGGTCAGTCCGTGGGCCACGGTGAGGCGGGGGGAGTGGTCGGTGAGGACCAGGTAGTCGTGCCCGAGCGCCATGGCCGCCCGGGCCATGTCGACGATCGGCGCGCCGCCGTCGCTCCACGTCGAGTGGCTGTGGCAGTCGCCCCGGAGAACCGTCCGCAGCTCCGCCCCGTCGCCGTCGGGCACCACGGTCGACTCCTCCAGCTCGGCCAGGCGCTCCGGCACCTCGCCGTCGAGGGCCTGGACCGCCACCGCCGCGGTGCTGTCGCCCACCCCGCCCAGCGTGGTGAGCCGGTCCGCCTCGTGCAGGCGCCGCACCTCGTTCTCACCCGCGGCGCGCAGGGCATCGGCCGCAGTGCGGAAGGCCTCGGCCTTGCGGCTCGACCCGAGGCCCCGTTCGATGAGGTGGGCCACCCGGTCGAGGGCGGTCCACGGGTCCATGGGGGCATCGAGGGGTGTCACCGCGAGCATCGCGTCGAACCTACCTGACACCTCTCCGAAGTGGTCCCGAGAACGGTCGCTGGGGCGACCACTTTCGGGACCGGTTCGGGCCGGTGGCGTCTGCGCTGATGGCTGCGGGGTGCGCGGAGGGTGGCCGGTAGCCTCGCCGCATGGAGCGCTTCGGGTTCGTCGGCCTGCCCAACGCAGGGAAGTCGTCGCTGTACAACGCCCTGGCCGGGGGCGGCGCCCTGGCCGCGCCCTACGCCTTCGCCACGACGGACCCGAACGTGGGCGTGGCCAAGGTCCCCGATGTCCGGCTGGACCGGTTGGCCGAGATGTCGGCCAGCAAGAAGGTGGTCCCGGCCAGCGTGCAGTTCGTGGACATCGGGGGCCTGGTCGAGGGGGCCAGCACCGGCGAGGGCCTGGGCAATCGGTTCCTCGCCCACATCCGCGAGGTCGACGCCATCGTCTACCTGCTGCGCGCCTTCAGCGACACCGACGTCCCCGGCCCCGATGACCCCCTCGAGTGCCTGCGCGTGCTGGAGATCGAGCTGGCCCTGGCCGACCTCGAGACCCTCGACGCCCAGATCACCAAGAAGCGCAAGGCGGCTCGGGTCGACAAGACCCTCCAGGACGAGGTGGCCGCGCTCGACGAGGCCCACGCCGTGCTGGCGGAGGGCACGCCCCTGTACCGGGCCGACCTCTCCGCGGAGGTCCGCGACGGCCTGCGCTCCTGGTTCCTGCTCACCGCGAAGCCGGTGGTCGCCCTGGTCAACGTGGGGGAGGACGACCTCGACCGCATCGACGAGATCACCGCACCCGTCGAGGCCGAGCTGGGGGGCCGGGCCGAGGTCATCGGCATGAGCGTCGCCCTCGAGGCCGAGGCCGCCCAGTTCACCGGGCCCGAGCGCAGCGAGATGCTCGAGGCCCTGGGGCTGGGCGAGGGTGCGCTCGAGCGCTTCATCCACTCCACCTACGAGCTGCTCGGGCTGCGCACCTTCCTCACCACCGGCGAGAAGGAGAGCCGGGCCTGGACCTTCCGAGCCGGTTCCACCGCCCCCCAGGCCGCCGGTCGCATCCACACCGACTTCCAGCGCGGCTTCATCAAGGCCGAGGTCATCCGCTGGGACGAGCTTCTGGAGATCGGATCCTGGGCCAAGGCCCGCGAGGTCGGCAAGATGCGCATGGAGGGCAAGGAGTACGTGGTCCAGGACGGCGACGTCGTCGAGTTCCGCTTCAACGTCTGACTCATCCCGCGACCGCGACCCTCATCGTCATCCTGCGTCCTCCGTCACCGCGGTTTCGTCGGTCGGGGCCTTGCCCGGGGGAATGGCAGTGCTGAGGGTCGCGGTGCGTCCTCCGTCCTTGCGGTTTCGTGGGTCGGGTGCAGGGCACGCTGGCGCGGTGCTGGAGGTGAACGGACGAGAGGTGGCGGCCCTCGAGGTGGCCGCGACCCGACGAGCCCGGAGCCGGGGCCTGCTGGGACGTGACGGGCTGGACGGCGCGCTGTGGTTGCCCGGGATCCGCTCGGTGCACACCATCGGCATGCGGTTCGCCCTCGACGTGGCGTGGATCGACCGGGAAGGGCGGGTGCTGCGGGTGCGCTCCATGGCCCCGAGGCGAGCCTCGGGCTGGGTGCCTCGAGCCACCGGGGTGCTGGAGGCGGGGGCGGGGGCCTTCGCCCGCTGGACCCTGGCGCCGGGCACCGTGGTCAGCCTCGGCCCGGAGTCGAGGGCCCGCCTCTGAAGCCCCGAGCTGCAGTGCGCTCGCCCACGACGCCCGTGCTCGATGCCTCTGCGGCGACACCCGGGCTCCTCGCTTTGGACCCGGACCCTCCCGGGTTGACCCAGCACGCGCTGAGGAGTGCTCGCTCGTGGTGGACGGCGAGGCCTCACCGGCGCGCTCTGCGCACCGGTGAGCACTGGTAGGACTCGGTGAGGAGGTCCTTCACCTCGTCGTCGACGTCGTCGGGCGACTCCAGCACGATGAACACTGCGTAGCGACGGAACGTGCCCGTGGGGCGGATGTGGCGGGAGACCCGGGGAGAGTCCACGTCGTGGTCGAGCAGGACCGAGAGTCGGAGGTGATCCCGGTGGGGGCGGAGCTCGGCGAAGGTGCTCTCCCGCTTGATGAGGATGCCCACCTGGGCCGCCTCGGCGTCGACCTCGCCCACGGTGGCCAGGTGGGCCAGGACGGCGTCGCACACCTCGCGCTGGACAGGCGGCCCGTCGGCGAACCAGTCGTCGAGGGACGCGACGGGGACGCACAGGTGGGACTGGCGCCGCCGCGCAAAGCTGCGGTCACACGCCGCGCACGTCCAGGTCACGGCGGCCACGCCCCCTGTCTGGCGGGGCGCCCGCCGATCGGTGTCCTCGGCTGGCTCCACGGCTCCAGGCTCGGCGGTGTCGACGCGCGGGTCAAGGCCCGCCGTCCCATCTCCGATCGACGTCCGGGATCGGGTGCCGGGCCCGTGCGATCGGAGCAACACGCACTCCCCCCGGGTGGGCTGGCGTCGTGGCGACCTGCGCCCGCGAGTGGGCGGGACCGCGTGGCCGCCCGCGGGTGCGCGTCCGGCTCGCACCCGCAGCCGCGACGGCCCGCTGAGCGTCCCCGCGTCGGGCGACCGGGTGGGATCAGGGTGCTAGCCGACCCGGTCGGACGGGATCGTCGAGACGAGGACCGCCGCGCCGACCCGGGGCCGCAGGCGGCCACACTGGAGGGGTGACCGCACCGCCCGGAGCCCTCGTCGTGGTGGCCACCCCGATCGGCAACCTGGGAGATCTGGCCCCTCGGGCGGTCGAGGAGCTGGGCGGCGCCGACCTGATCTGCTGCGAGGACACCCGCCGCACCGGGCGACTGATCGCCCAGGCCGGGATCGCCGGTCCGAGGCTGCGACGCGTCGATGCCCACACCGAGGCCACGGCGCGGGGCGAGGTCGTGGGCTGCATCCAGGACGGCGCCCGGGTTGTGCTCGTGACCGACGCCGGCACCCCCGGCGTGTCCGATCCCGGTGCCCGCCTGGTGGAGGCCGTGGTCGAGGCCGGCCTCACCGTGACCACCGTTCCGGGGCCGGTCGCCGCGGTGGCTGCGCTCGTCCTCTCCGGCTTCGACACCGCCCGGTTCGCGGTCGACGGCTTCCTGCCCCGCCGGGGGGCCGAGCGCAGCGCCCGGCTGGCCGAGCTGGCGGTGGAGCACCGCACCGTGGTGCTGTACGAAGCTCCCGGTCGGGTGGGCCGCACCCTCGCCGACCTGGCCCGGGCCTGCGGCGCCGAGCGACGGGTGGCGGTGGCCCGAGAGCTGACCAAGCTGCACGAGGAGGTCTGGCGCGCCCCGCTGGGCGACGCCGCCGCGCGCGTCGGCGACGACGGGGTCCGGGGCGAGGTGGTGCTGGTCCTCGAGGGTGCCGCCCCCGGTCGCGGACCCGCTGGTGACGCCGACGTGCACGTGGCCCTGCGCGCCGCCCGCGATCGGGGGTTGACGCCGGGTCGAGCCGCAGCGGAGGTGGCCGCCGCCCTCGGACGGCCGCGGACCGAGGTCTACGCCCTGGCCCTCGACGGTGACGGTCCGAGCCGCCCGGACCACGAGACCCGGGGCTCGAGAGCGTCGCAGTGATCCGCGACCCGCAGCACGAGGTGCTCGACGCCGCCATGCGGACGCCGGACGACGCCACGACCGAGGACGTCGATGCGGTGGAGATGGCCACCCTCCGGCTGGCGCGCCGCCGCTTCGGGGTGGCCCTGCCCCCGCCCTTCGCACCGCGTCCCGCCGACCCGGCGTCGCTGCCCATCCGGCCCGGGGGTGCGCCCGACGGAGCGGCCATCGCCGTGGTCGAGCGCCGGGCGTGGCGGTCCGGCTACCGGGACGTGGTGTCCGATCGCTTCCTCGACGACCTCGACCTGGGCTACCTCGGGCCGTACTGGACGGGACGGGCCGCCGTCCCTCCCTCGCCGCGACATCGGTTGCTGGTGGCCGGTCGGCCCGGCGAGGTCCACGGGGCGGTCGACACCGGGCCCGCGCGTGGTGACCAGGAGGTGGCCTCGATCAAGGGCGAGGTCCGTAGCCTGCACGTCGACCCCACCGTCGCCGGAGCCGGGCTCGGGTCGGTCCTGCTGGCTGCGGCTGAGTCCGCCCTGGCCGCCGCCGGGTTCAGCGAGGTGGCCCTGTGGGTCGTCGAGGGCAACCTCGTCGCCCGGGGCTTCTACGAGCGGCGGGGGTGGGCCCCGGACGAGGCCACGCGCGTCGACACCGTGGGCTCGGAGCGCCTGGTCGAGGTCCGCTACCGCCTGGCCCGGCCGCCCCTGGACCTCTGACCACTGCCGACCGGGGGCGTCAAGCCCCGGCGCCGAGGGGGCCGTACCGGCCTGCGTCCTGGGGCGTAGCCTGGTTTCGTGGACCGCTGGGATGACGACGGGGAGGGGTGGGACCCTGACGCCGTCGACTGGGACGACGACGACCTCGACCTCGAGGCGGCCGTCGCCTTCGAGGACCTCTACGACGGCGACGTGTTGGCCGCCATCCAGGCCGGGCCGCGCCCGCACCCCGACCCCGCGCCGGACCGGATCTCCCACTGGCGCCGCCACTCCGCCCTGGGGGCCGTGCTCACCGGCCTGGCCCTCGGCTACCAGGAGGTCTTCGACCCCGAGGAGGAGCGGTCCATCGTGATCGAGGTCGACGACGAGGGCGAGCCCCGCGACCTTCCGGTGGAGCTGTTCCTCGACCCCGACTCACCGACCGGCAGCCTCTGCATCGTCCACCGCGCCGACCAGCCTCCACCTGTGGTCTGAGTCTGAGGGGCTGAGCGGGTCGGCGCCACCAAGGCAAGGTCGCGCGAGACGCTCCCTAGGCCTCGCAGCGACAGCACGGTGCCGAGGCGCCAGCCGAGGCTGCTCAGAGCCGGCGCTGCGACGCTCGGTGGACGCCCACCGATCCGCGCCTGAGGCGTCGTCGGTCGCCCGTCGATCGGGTCAGGAACCCCGACAGAGCGACGAGGGACCATCGCTAGGGTGACGACGTGTCCGGCCGGTTCTTCGTGACGACCCCGATCTACTACGTCAACGACGCCCCCCACCTCGGTCACGCCTACTCCACCGTCACCGCCGACGCCCTCGCCCGCTGGCACCGCTTGGTGGGCGACGAGGTCTGGTTCGTCACCGGCACCGATGAGCACGGCCTCAAGATCCAGCGGGCGGCCGACGAGCGGGGCATCACCCCCATCGAGCAGGCCGACTGGGCCTCGGCCCGGTTCCGGGAGGCGTGGGCCCTCCTCGACATCTCCCACGACGACTTCGTCCGCACCTCCGAGCCCCGCCACCACGCCGCCACCCAGGCCTTCCTCCAGAGGGTGTACGACGCCGGCCACATCTACTCGAGCACCTACAGCGGCTGGTACTGCGTGAGCTGCGAGGCCTACTACACGCCTGACGAGCTGGTCGACGATCCCGATGGTGGCGCCATCGGGCTGTGCCCGGTCCACCACCGTCCCGTCGAGCACCTCACCGAGGAGAACTGGTTCTTCCGCCTCTCGGCCTTCGCCGATCGGTTGGAGGCGTGGCTCACCGCTGATCCCTCACCGGTGCGGCCCGAGGGCAAGCGCAACGAGGCCCTGGGGCTGGTGCGCGGCGGTCTGGAGGACATCTCCATCACCCGCCGTTCGCTCACCTGGGGCGTCCCGGTCCCGTGGGACGCCGAGCAGGTCTTCTACGTCTGGTTCGACGCCCTCATCAACTACGCCACCTCCGTCGGCTACGGCGCCGACCCCGAGCGCTTCGCCACGTGGTGGCCCCGGGTCCACCACGTGATCGGCAAGGACATCATCCGCTTCCACTGCGTCTACTGGCCGGCGATGCTGATGGCCGCGGGGGAGGAGCCACCCCACCAGCTCGACGTCCACGGCTACCTGCTCGTCGGCGGAGCCAAGATGTCCAAGACCGCAGCCAACAAGATCTCCTCCGACCAACTGGTGGGCGGCGACCCGGCCGAGGGCTATCCCGCCCTCGGGGTCGACGGGTTCCGTCACCACTTCCTGCACGACCAGCGCTTCGGGCCCGACGGTGATCTGTCGGTGGAGGGCATGGTCCAGCGCTACAACACCGACCTGGCCAACAACCTGGGCAACCTGCTGGCCCGCGTCACCACGGTGGTGGCCAAGAAGTGCGACGGCGTGGGCCCTGCGCCCCGCCCCGACAGCCCCCTCGTCGCCGTGGCGACCGAGGTGCTGGCAGCCACGACCGCAGCGTGGGAGGCCACCGCGCCCTCGGAGGCCCTCGACGCCACCTGGCGCCTGATCCGCGAGGCCAACGGCCTGCTCGAGGACGCCGAGCCGTGGAAGGCCGACCCCGGGCCCGAGGTCGACGGCGTGCTCGGCGACGCGCTCGAGGTGCTGCGCATCGTGGCCGTGCTGGTCACGCCCGCCCTCACCCGCGCCCCGGCCGAGATCTGGCGCCGCATCGGCCTCACCGCCGATCCCGCGGCCGCCCGGGTCCCCGACGACGTGGCCTGGGGCGGCTACCCCGGAGGCCTGCCGGTCGAGAAGGGCGCGCCGCTCTTCCCCCGCCTGACCCTCGCGACCTGACAGTGGCCTGCGCCGCCCCCATCCCATGATCTCGACCGCTTCGCCGTTCTTGGGACGGGAGATGTCCCATGGAGCATTCAGGCGTCCAAGGGTCGGGACACGCCCCGGACGAGGGACGACATGAGCGGGGAGCGGACGGCCACCCTGCGGTGGACCGACGACCACTGCCACCTCCACCACGGCCGGTCCAGCACCGTCGACCACGACGGCGCGCCGGTCGACGCGGTCGCCGGGGTGGTGGCCGACGCGGTGGCCGTCGGGGTAGCTCGCATGGTCACGGTGGGCTGCGACGTGGCCGACTCCGTCGCCGCCGCTGATGTCGCCGCCGCCCACCCGGGGCAGGTCTGGGCCACCGCCGGGGTCCACCCTCACGAGGCCCGCCACGGCACCGACGGGCTGGAGGCGGTGCTGGACCGGCCCGAGGTGGTGGCGGTGGGCGAGTGCGGGCTCGACTTCCACTACGACCACTCGCCACGGGGCCGCCAACGAGAGGTGTTCGCGGCCCAGGTGGCCCTGGCCCACGCCCGTGACCTGCCGCTGGTGATTCACACCCGGGAGGCATGGGAGGACACCTTCGCCATCCTCGACGCCGAGGGCACGCCCCGCCGCACGGTGTTCCACTGCTTCACCGGCGACGCGGCCGAGGCCCGCCGTGCCCTCGACCTCGGGGCCCACCTGTCGATCTCGGGCATCGTCACCTTCAAGAGCGCCGACGACATCCGGCGCGCCGTCGATCTGGCGCCGCTCGACCGCCTCATGGTCGAGACCGACAGCCCGTTCCTGGCCCCGGTGCCGCACCGGGGCCAGCCCAACCTGCCCGGCCTCCTCCCGCTGGTGGGGAAGGCGGTGGCCGACGTCAAGGGTGTCGGCCTCGACGAGGTGGCCGACGCGACCTGGCGCACCGCCGCCGCCTTCTACGCCCTCGACGCGGGGTGACCCCCACCCCGCCCACCCGGCCCGGCGCCCCGGTCACCGTCCTCCGGTCGCCGTCCGTCGACGGGGGGGGCCACCGGTGACCCTCACCCGGACCCAGGCGGCCGCGCTGCTGGAGGCCCACGGGCTGGCTCCCAGCCGAGCGCGGGGCCAGAACTTCGTCGTCGATCCCAACACCGTGCGCCGCATCGCTCGCCTGGCCGCCGTGGGGCCCGGGGACGGGGTGGTGGAGATCGGGGCCGGCCTCGGATCGCTCACCCTCGCCCTGGCCGACACCGGGGCCGACGTGATCGCCGTCGAGGTCGACCGGCACCTCGTGCCCGTGCTGCGACAGGTCGTCGCCGACCGGGATGTCCGCGTGGTGGAGGGCGACGCTCTGGCTCTCGACTGGTCCGACGTCCTGCCCGGCGGTCGATCGTGGACCCTCGTGGCCAACCTCCCCTACAACGTGGCCACCCCGCTGGTGTTGGACCTGCTCGACGACGCACCGGCCATCACGCGCATGCTGGTCATGGTGCAGCGGGAGGCGGGGGAGCGCCTGGCCGCCGACGTGGGAGAGCCCGCCTACGGCATCCCGTCGGTGAAGGTGCGGTACTGGGCCACGGCGCGCCTGGTGGGCCGGGTGAGCGCCGAGGTGTTCCTGCCCCGGCCCCGGGTGGAGTCGACGCTGGTCGAGATCACCCGGAGGGATGCCCCGGCCACCGACGCCGACCCCGAACGGCTCTTCGCGTTGGTCCGGGCCGGCTTCGGCCAGCGTCGCAAGATGCTCCGTCGCTCGCTGGCGGGGGAGGTGGACGACTCCGCCTTCGCGGTCGCGGCCGTACGGCCCGAGGCCCGCCCCGAGGAGCTGTCGGTGGAGGACTGGGGCCGCCTGGCCGCCGCCTCGCCAGCCTGATCAGCCGACCGCAGCGGCGCCCACCCGACCTCATCGGGGTGGCCGGTCATCGTTCTGAGTGTTCAGCGTTCCTGGGAGGGCGCGCTCAGCACTCAGAACGGCCGATCGATCGGCGCTCGCAGGAGGGTCTCGCCCGCGACCGGGGTCCTCGGCTGTCGCCCGGTCCGGTGACAGAGCCACAGCAGCGAGGCGGGGTGGGACCAGGCGGCGGTGGGGAAGTGCCGGCCGACCTCGGGCGGCGGCACATCGCAGCTGATGACGAGGTGAGCGTCGGTCGCCAACACCACGTCGTCGGCAGCCGGGCCGAGCGAGGGCAGCACCTCGACCTCGCCGTCGGAGGACGGAGGACGACCGCCGGCGATGCCGGCCAGCAGGTCGTGGATCGGGCGGGCCGCCGCCATCGTCGTCTCCACGAGGGTGAGCCTCCCACGGGGCCGGCGGCTCGGTCGGCCCGGGCCTGCGAGGTCACGTCGCGTGTGAGGCCGGCGCACCACCGGCCACGATGGAGCGGTGCACCTCGACGCCGATGCGCTCACCGCCGGACTGGCCGCCATCCGCCTCTCACCGGCTGACGACGGGCTGGTGGAGCTCATCGTGCGCCGCCCCGACTTCGGGGCGCGTGAGCGGCTGGAGGTGGCCGAGCTGTCGACCGAGGACGGCTTGGTCGGCGACACCTGGAACGCCCGACCCAGCCGCCGCACCCCGGACGGCGGTCCCCACCCCGACATGCAGCTCAACCTCATCAACGCCCGGCTGTCGACGCTGATCGCCGGCGGGGACGACGAGCAGCGAGCTCTGGCCGGAGACCAGCTGCACCTCGACCTCGACCTCAGCACCGCCAACCTCCCCGCCGGCACCCGGCTGGCCCTCGGAGACGCCGTCATCGAGGTCACCGACCAGCCCCACACCGGCTGTGCCAAGTTCCGTCGCCGCTTCGGAGCCGAGGCCCTGCACTTCATCAACCACGGCGAGGGCCTCGACCTCCGCCTCCGCGGCATCAACGCCCGGGTGGTGCAGGCCGGCGCCGTGCGCGCCGGGGACAGGGTGCGCAAGACCTGAGCGGCTGTTGACGAAGTCGGCCCTGGTCACAGACGTGGTCGAAGTGGTGCCGATGAGTCAGATGCCCGTCTCACCACGCCGCAGCCTGGACCGACGGGCATGCGACGTGGCCGTCTGACCTGGGCAGACATGCGCGACAGGTTCTGAGCGCTCCGACGGTCCTCCCGCATCGACGGGGCGCTAAGGATTGATCGCGGGGGTCGTCCCGGGACCCGCCCAGGAGCAGCGGGGCGCAGATGGGGCCCTACCATCCGTGGCGTGGCGACGTCGTTCGACTACTCGCGCCAGGCCCTCACCTACGACCGGACCCGGGCCGCCAGTCCCTCGGTGCTGGGACCGCTCGTCGAAGCCCTTGGACCCGAGCGGGGGACCGTGATCGACGTGGGCGGAGGCACGGGCAACTACGCGCGGGCCCTGGCCCAGCACGGCTGGTCCCCCGTGGTCGTCGACCGCAGTCCCTCGATGGTGGCGCAGGCGGCGGGCAAGGGCCTCCCCGTCGCGGTGGGTGACGCCAGCCCCCTGCCCGTGCCCGACGGCGCCGTCGACGCCGTGGTGCTGGTGTCGATGCTCCACCACGTGCCCGACTGGGAGTCGGCCCTGGCCGAGGCCCGGCGGGTCGTCCGGCCCGGCGGGGTGGTCGCGCTGATGGCGTTCAGCCGCGAGCACCTCGCCGTCCACTGGGTGCTGGGCTACCTGCCGGCCACGATGACGCACTTTGCCGACCTCCACCAGACCCTGTCCCAGCTCCAGCGCGCCCTGCCGGGAGCCGAGGCCCTCCCGGTGCATTACGACGACGTGGTCGACGGGTCGATGGCCGCCCTCTGTCGCCGACCCGAACTCCTCCTCGATCCCGGGGTCAGGGGTCAGACCAGCCTGTTCGAGTGGGCCGCCGACCACGCGCCGGACGAGCTGACCGACGGCATGGCCCGTCTCGAGGCCGACCTGGCCGCCGGGGCCCGGCCCCAGGACGAGGACCCAGATCGCCGCGCCGTCCTGGGCGACGCCACCGTCCTCTCCTGGCGGCACCCCACCTGATCCACCGCCACCTGGCGCCCAGCCGTCGTCGTCGAGGGATGCGCCCATCGGGGCCTTCTTGACGACCAGGACGGTCCCGATGTCGCCGCCGCTCCGTTCGTTCTGGCGCAGGAATCGGGCCCTTTCGGGCGTTCCTGGCGACCAGAACGGCTGGGCTCACATCGCTCCAGACCGCTGGTGACCAGAACGGTCGTGCTCGGTCCTCGGCCCGAATCCGGGAGCGAACCCCGGAGGTCGCTCGGGGCAGGGAGAGGCAGCAGCGCCGCCCGAGCGTCGTGGCCGCGCGGGGAGCTGAGGCAGGGGTGCGGCTGGCTACCGTCGGGCGCCATGTCGCCTGAGAGCCTCAGCCTGGCCCAGGTCCGGCGCATCGCCCTGGCCGCCCAGGGGTTCGGTCGGTCCCGCCTCGGGGCTGAGGGGCGACGGGTCGACCGCCGTCACCTCCACCGCGTGCTCGACCGGGTCGACGTGGTCCAGATCGACTCGGTCAACGTCTTGGTCCGTACCCAGGAGATGCCGCTGTTCGCTCGGCTCGGGCCCCACCCCCGGGACCTGTGGGCCCGGGCCGCGGCCAGTGGCGAGGTGTTCGAGGCCTGGTGCCACGAGGCGTCGCTCCTCCCTGTCGACCACTGGCCCCTGCTGGCCTGGAAGCGGGAGGAGGACGCGGCCCACATGTGGCGCGGCACCCGGGCCATCGCCCACGAGCGGCCGGACTACCTCGCCGAGGTGGAGGCTCAGGTGCGCGATCGCGGGCCGCTGCGGGCCTCGCAGCTCGACGATCCCGGCACCCGCAAGGCCGGCATGTGGGAGCGCTCCGACGGCAAGCGGGCCCTGGAGTACCTGTTCTCCACCGGTCGGCTGGTGGCCCAGCGGGACCCGACCACCTTCACCCGCCTCTACGACCTCCCCGCCCGGGTGTTGCCCGCGAAGGTCCTGACCCGCCCCGCCCCGTCGGCCCACGATGCCCGCAAGGAGCTGCTGGAGCGGGCGGCCCGCGCCCATGGCGTCGGCACCGATCGCTGTCTGGCCGACTACCACCGCCTCAACCTCCCCGCCGCCCGCCCCCTGCTGGGCGAGCTGGTCGAGGAGGGACGCCTGGTGCCGGTCGAGGTGCGGGGGTGGGACCGTCCCACCTTCCTGCACCCCGACGCCCGGCTGCCCCGATGGGTGCGGGCCCGAGCCCTGCTCAGCCCCTTCGACTCACTCGTGTGGGAGCGTCGCCGCACCGAGGAGCTGTTCGGCTTCCGCTACCGCATCGAGATCTACGTCCGACCCGAGGAGCGGGTCCACGGCTACTACGTGCTGCCCTTCCTGCTGGGCGACCGCCTCGTGGCCCGCGTCGACCTGAAGTCGGACCGCGCCGCGTCCACCCTCCGGGTGCAGGCCGCCTACGCCGAGCCGGGCGTCGACGAGGGCGAGGTCGCGGACGCCCTCGCCGACGAGCTCCGCCTCCTGGCCGACTGGCTGGAGCTAGAGGACGTCGCCGTCGTGACCCGTGGCGACCTGGCCCCGACCCTCCGCTCCGCACTCGACTCGCCCTGAGGCTGACGGGCGTTGACGGCGGCACCCGAAAGCGCCATCGGGTGGTCTCGGAGGTTCCGGCGCGGAGTCGCCTTCAGCCAACCGTCACCGGTCGCGTCGACGCCGTCGGTCGAAGCGACCGGGGGGCTCATCGACCTGCTGGGGCAGCTCGAGCAGGCTCCGGGTCACCAGTGATCGGGCGATGGCCACCGGGGTGCCTCTCGCGAGGCCCCGCGTCGACGGCTGGGCCTCGACCTCGTCGAGCAGTCCCGCGAGCTCCTCACGGATGCTGGTGCGCATGAAGGGCCCTGCTATGAGCCCGATGGGCCGGACGAGACCGCGGCCTCGGACGGCCACATCGACATCGACGTCCCACATCCCGTCCGGTTCGCGCCTGACGGTCACCTCGGCTCGAGCCGTGAGCAGGGGGTGGCGGCCGCGGGCGCGGAGCTGGGGCCGAGCGCGTCGTCTCGCGGCCCGGCACCTCGCTGAGAGCCAGCTCGACGTGGGCCGCCACTCGGCCGCGCAGCAAGCAAGAGCCCTGAACCGTGCCCTGCCGGTCGAGGTTCATGGCGTCCGCCCGGGAAGGGTGGGCCAGCTCCACCACTGTGGTCACGCCGGGCTGGGCCCGCGACCGAACCTCGAGACGGATGGCCCGGGCGTCGTCGGCGATCAGCGTCAAGCGGAGGGTGCTCGGGTCGAGCGCCGGCGATGCAGCGGGCAGGGTGACCTCGTACGTCGCCCCTGGTCGCGCCGCCGGCCCGTCAACCAGGCGCAAGCCCTGGCGTGGTCGTCCCTCGACCAAGACGTCGCCGTCGGGGCTGAAGGGCAGGGTCCGGCCCTCATCCACGACCGCGGCGAGCACGGCCACGAGGGTGGGGACGGGAACCTGAGCAACCGTCCGGCCGAACGAAGCCGGCTCTGACGACAGTAGGACGTGGTCGCGCGGGGCCGAGCGGACGGGATCCCTTGCCGGTGCGACGTCGCCGCCCGGAGTGGACAGCTTCGAGCGGCGCCCGGACCGCGTCCCCGGACGGTCTCTCAGGCGGCGCAGGCGTCGAGGGTGGCGGCCCAGCGTCGGGCGACGCGCCTCGACGGGGGGACGACCTCGGCCCGGTCGTCGGGGGTGCCGTCGGGCAGCGCTCGGATCACGACCTCCAGATCTTGTGCCACCGAGCCCTCCGCTCTGGCCAACGGGGCGAGGAGGGCGTCGTGGCTGCGGCGGAGGCGGTCGGCGCCGACGGCGTCGCGGACGTCGGCCGCCCAGTCAGGACCGGGACCGTTGACCACCGCATCGAGGACCGGGGTCTCGGTGACCTCGGCGTAGCTCTCCATCGCACCGCAGAGCTCGGCGAACCATGGTTCGCACCGGGCATAGACCATCTGCACCGCTTCGAGGCCGCCGACGGGCACCGCCTCGGTCGGTACCCGGCGGCGGCACGTGGCACCCGAGGGCGCCACCTCCCGGCCACTGCACGCGCCGAAGAGGGGGATGAGAGCGAGCGAGAGGAGCAGGACGCGGACGAGACGTCGGTGGTGCATGCGAGGGGTATGCCCCCGCAGCACACGAAATAATCAAAAGGTATGAAATATGATGAACACCTACTACCTCTGGGCCGAGACGGTCTCCTGGAGCGCGGCGCGGTCGAGCTTCTGCATGGGGGTGAGGGGGAGGGTGTCGACCAGGGTCAGGCCCTCGGGGAGCTTGTGGCGGGCCAGGGCATCGGCCCCGAAGGTGCGCAGAGCCTCCAGCGTCGGGGGACGGCCGGCGTCGGCGGGGACGACCACGGCCACGCCGACCTCGCCCATCACCGGGTCGAGCCGGGGGACCAGCGCCACTTGGGCCACGGCAGGGTGGCGACCGAGCACGGCCTCTACCTCCTGGGGGTGGACGTTGTAGCCGCCCCGGATGAACATCTCCGAGCGCCGTCCGGTGAGGACCAGGCAGCCTTCGGCCTCGTCGCCGGACGGCTGGATCCGGCCCAGGTCGCCGGTGCGCAGCCACCCCCCGTCGGCGATCAGGGCGGCGGTGGCCTCCGGGTCGTGCAGGTAGCCCTCGGTGGCGGCACCTGAGCGCAGCCACACCTCGCCGTCCTCGCCCGGAGGCAGAGGGCGGCCATCGGCGTCGTGGATCGCCACCTCGACGCCGGGTCGGGGCCGGCCGACGGTGTGGAGGGCCTCGGTGTCGGGGGCGTCGAGCGCGGTGCCGGTCCCCACCCCCCCGGACTCGGTGGAGGAGTACCGGATGGAGTACCCGGCGTCGAAGCGCCGTCGGGCCTCCTCGACGAGGGCCGGGGCCGACGGCCCGCCACCGACGATCAGCGACCGGACCGATGAGAGGTCGCGCCGGTCGAACGTGGGTTCGCGCAGCAACAGGGCGATCTGGGGGGCCACCCCGCCGAGGGCCGCCAGCCCGACCCGTTCGACCAGCTCGAGCACGTCGGTCGCCCGCCACCGGTCGAGGAGGTGGGTGGTCGTGCCCAGCCGGAGGTACCAGGCCAGCTTGGTGGTGAAGCCCACGTGGGCCATCTGGGTGGCGGCCAGCATCGGGGTCGGCGGGGTGTCGGGGTCCCCCCACGTCAGACCGGTGTCGATCCGGGAGACGGCCTCGACGTGGCGGTCGCGGAAGATCGCTCCCTTGGGCCGTCCGGTGGTGCCGGAGGTGAACACCATGTGAGCCAGCCGACCCGGGTCCGGTGCCGGCGGGGGCGGGGCGAGGTCGCGCCCGGCCTCCTCCAGCGCGGTGACCTCGGCGGCCTCGGCCACGACCAGGGCGGGGTCGGCCAGGTCGAGGCAGGCCTGGCGCTCGGCCCCGGTCAGGCCGGGGTTGACCGCGGCGGTGGTGGGCCCGGCCTTGGCCAGGGCGGCGGCCAGCACGACCCACTCGACCCCAGAGGGCAGCGTCAGCCCGATGATGTCGCCGGGGCCCAGACTACGGGCGACCAGCGCGGCGCCGATGGCGTCGGAGCGACGGTCCAGCTCGGCGTAGGACGTGGGCCGACCGTCGGGGTCGACGAAGGCGGGTCGGTCACCGAACCGCCCGGCCGCCTCCCGAACGGCCTCAGCCAGCATGTCGACCCATCCCTCCGACTCCCGGTTCCACTCGATTCTGACGCGGGCGGGCGCCATCGGTGACGCACCTCCGCGTCAGAACTGATCCCGGTCGTCGACACGGGGCGGACGTCAACGCTCGCGAGGCTCGATGCGCGCGCCCTGAAACACCTTCTGGCCCTCTGCCATGGCCTCCTCGCTCATGCCCAGGTTGAGGAAGGTGGTGCCCAGGTCGACGGCCTGCTGGCGGCTCAGGTCCCGTCCCGCCCACAGCGTGCGGAGCGTCGCCTGGATGGCCGACGGCGGCGCCGAGGCGATGGCCTCGGCCACCCAGCCGGCGGCCTCGGTGAGGGCCTCGGAGTCGGCCACCACCTCCGAGACGAGTCCGATCTGGCCGGCCCGCTCGGCGGTCAGGCGCTCGTGGTTGCCCAGCAGGGTCATGCGCAGGATCTCGCCGAAGGGCATGCCCCGGTGCAGCATCAGCAGCGGCTCGTACACCGCGGGCATGCCGTAGGTGACGTGGGGGTCGAAGAACCGCGACGCCTCGGTGGCGATGATGATGTCGACCTCGCCCAGCAGGTAGAAGGCTCCACCGCAGGCGATCCCGTCGACCGCGGCGATGACCGGCTTCCAGAGCTCGTTGCTCTTCGGTCCCAGCAACCGACCCGGGTCGTCGTAGGTGTAGGGGGTGAAGGTGTAGGCGACCCCGTCGTCGGAGGGCACGAAGTCCCGGTCGATGCCGGTGCAGAAGGCCTTGCCCCCTTCCGCTCCGAGCACCACCGCGTGCACGGAGTCATCGGTGCGGAGCCACTGCCAGAGGGCGGACAGCTCCTCGCACATGGCGGCATCGAAGGCGTTGTAGCGCTCGGGTCGGTCGAGGTTGACCCAGCAGACCGCGCCGCGCCGTTCGACCCGGAGCGTGGTGAACGAGGAGGTGTCGAGGTCAGACATCGTCGAGGACGGTACCGGTCAGGGGTCCGGCGTCGACACGGGACCGGTGACCTCGTAGAGGTTGCCGTCCGGGCCCCGGAAGTGAGCCCAGCCGAAGCCCGCCCCCTCGTCCCGCCCCACGTGGACGAAGTCGACGCCTCGGGCCTCCAGCCGGGACCGCGCCCCGTCGAGGTCGTCGACCTCGAAGCCCACCACCGGGGCATCGGTGAAGTGTTGGTTCTCCCCATCCGGTCCGAACAGCTCGATCCGGTCGCCGTTCGGGAGGTCGAAGAGGACGAAGTCCGGCGTCGAGACGCTCGGCTCGATGCCCATCACGTCCTGGTAGAAGCGCGCCGTCGCCTCGAAGCGGTCGGTGCGCACCCCCAGCCAGGAGATCGAGCGGATCACGTGTGGGTCACCGGGATCGGCTCGACACCGGATCAGGCGCGGGTGGCCATCAGACGGTGGCCGACGACGCCAGGGGCTGGCGATCGTGGTCGAGGTCCAGGTGGAGCATGCGGATGGCGTTGCCCCGCATGATCTTGTAGACGGCCTCGTCGGCCACGCCCTCCATGAGACCGGTGGCGACCTCGCGGGTGTTGGGCCAGGTCGAGTCGGTGTGGGGGTAGTCGGTCTCGAAGGTGATGTTGTCGACACCGACCACGTCGAGGCTGTCGACCCCGTGCTGGTCGCGGAAGAAGCAGCCGAAGATGTTGCTGTAGTAGTAGGTGCTGGGCGGGTCGGGGATGAGGTCGGCCACGCCCCCCCAGGCCCGGTGCTCCCTCCACACGTCGTCGGCCCGCTCGAGGATGTAGGGGATCCAGCCGATCTGGCCCTCGGAGTACGCCAGCTTGAGGTCGGGGAACCTCACCAGGTTGCCACTGAAGAGCCAGTCGGTCATCGAGGCCATGGCGTTGTTGAACGACAGCGAGGCGGCGACCGCGACGGGCGCATCGCCCGAGGTCGCCGGCATGCGCGACGACGAGCCGATGTGCATGTTGATCGTGGTCTCGGTCTCCTCGCAGGCGGCGAAGAACGGGTCCCAGAACCCGGAGTGGATCGAGGGCAGACCCAGGTGGGACGGCACCTCGCTGAAGCAGACGGCGTGGACGCCCCGCTCAGCGTTGCGACGGACCTCGGCCGCGGCGAGGTCGGCATCCCACAGCGGGACGATGATGAGCGGGATCAGGGCGCCGTCGGAGTCGCCGCACCACTCCTCGACCATCCAGTCGTTGTAGGCCTTGACGCAGGCCAGGCCCATGTCCCGATCCGGGTGCTCGGTGAAGGTCTGGCCGCAGAACCGCGGGAAGGTGGGGAAGCAGAGCGAGGCCTCGACGTGGTTGCTCTCCTGGTCCTCGACCCGAGCCCTGGGGTCGTAGCAGCCCGGGCGCATCTCGTCGTAGGTCATCGGCGTCATCGTCATCTCGTCGCGGCTGTAGCCCACCGCCGCGACGTGGCGCTTGTGGATGTAGACGAGGTCGCCGAACACCCAGCAGTCAGCCGGTCGGCCGTCGTCGGTGAACTCCTGCTCGTAGGTGCCGCCCCCGATGTGCTTCATGCCCCCGACGCCCCTCCGCTCGATGCGGGGTCCGTCGGCCCGGAAGCGCTCGGGGAGCCAGGTCTGCCAGACGTGAGCGGGCTCGACCACGTGGTCGTCGACGCTGATGATCTTCGGCAGCTCGGCCATGGCGGTGCTCCTCTTGGTCGACCGACGCGGATCTGACGGTCCGTCAGATGGTAGGCCGTCTCGGGGTCGGGCCCCACCTCCGAGCCCGGCCTCGCCTCGTGTACCCCTCCGCGCCCCGGGGTGACGCGATGAGGCGGCCGGCCCGGACAGACTGCGCCGATGAGGACGCGCGGGGCCTTGCTGGCGATCGCACTGGCCGTGGCGGCCATCGGATGCTCAGCGGGCGGCGAGCCCGATGCGGTGGTCGTCGACGCGTCGCCCGCGGGCCCGGGCGACGGCACGGAGGTCCTGGCCGACGTCGGACCGTCGGTGGCCCTGGTCCAGACCCCGCTCGGGTCGGGCCCGGCGGTCCTGCTCGACGACGGCCACCTGGTGACGAACGCGCACGTCGTGGATCCCTTCCCCGAGGTGTCGGTCGCCTTCGAGGGCGAAGACGCCACCACCGTGCCCGTCGTCGGGGTCGACCTCGCCGCCGACGTCGCGGTGCTGGGTCCGGTCGAGGTCAGCCGTCCCGGCCTGGCCCTCGCCGCGTCGGACGCGGTGCCCTCCGGCGCCGACCTGTACCTCGTCGGCTTCCCCGGCGACGCCGCCGACCCCGAGGTCACCATCGCCCGTGGCGTGCTGTCCCGCCGGCGCGACGCCCCCGACTGGACCTCTCCTTCCTCCAGTCCGACGCGGCCATCGGCGAGGGCCAGAGCGGCGGGGCCGTGGTCGACGGTCGCGGTGAGGTCGTCGGCATCTCCGGGTACTCCTACGACGACCAGTTCGCCCTGGCCCTCGACGGTGAGGACGCGGCCACGGTGGTGACGGAGGTGCTCGCCGGCAGTGGATCGGAGTGGCAGCTGTTGCCCGCCGACGACGAGGCGCGGGCGGGCACGACACGGGTCGACCAGGACCAAGGGGTCGGCCTCAGCATCCTCTACGCCCCTCCGGGGGGCGACGCGGGCACCCTGTCGGTGGACGTCGGTGCGGCCGACAGGGCCGCCATCGAGGTCCGGTCTGTCGACGGGTTCACCGAGGCGCTCAACGAGGCCGCGGCCGCGGCGCTGGCGCGCGACCCGGACCCCGATGTCGACGACGAGGACCTCCCCGATCCCACGCCGGCGACCAGCCCCGGCGTGTGGGAGTTCCCGGTGTCCGAGGACGAACCGCTCCTCATCTACGTCGACGACCCCGATGGGGGAGCCCAGGCGGTCGATGTGTTGACGACCGTCCGCGTCGCCGCCCTGCACCCGGTGAAGCCGTTGCGCGACATCTCCGTGGGCCAGTCCGACGAGGGCACCGTCACCTTCCCTGGGGAGCCCGACGGCTTCCTCCTCGACCTCGCGACCGGGGAGGAGGTGGAGATCGCGGCGCGCTCGGCGGTGGGGGACGTGGCCTTCTCCGTCAGTCCCGCCAGTGATCCGAACGCAGTGGGCGACGAGGTCGACGACGGCGGTGGTGGCCTCTTCGACCTCGACGCCGAGGATGTCTTCACCGCGCCGGGGACCGGTGCCTACGTCATCGACGTGCACCAGGTCGACGGCTACTCCACCGACTACCGCCTCGAGGTCGCCCCGGCGTGACCGGCCGCACGAGAGTCTCCGGCGCGACCGCGACGTGCGACACCTCCGACTGACCCCTGTCACGGCATCGGCCGGGGCCTGACGGGGTGTCAGATAGCCTCGCCGCGATGACGCTCGACCTGGCCGACCTCGTGGCTCCCGACCGCTGCGCGGTGGTCACCTCGGAGGTCCAGTCCGGGGTGGTGGGCGAGCACTCGGCCCTGCCTGAGCTGGCGGCCGCGGCCGGACCCATGGTCGAGGCCGTCGCCCGGCTGTGCGGCGCGGCCCGAGCTGCCGAGGTCCCGGTGGTCCACTGCACCGCGTTCCGGCGGGCCGACGGGCGGGGCTCCAACGACAACGCCCGACTCTTCGCCGGGGTGCGCAGGAGCCCGGTCGCCCTCCTGCCCGACAGCCCGGCCGCCACGGTGGTCCCCGCCCTCGGCCCGGAGCCCTCGGACCTCGTGCTCAGCCGGCGCCACGGGCTCTCGCCCATGGCCGGCACCGACCTCGATCCGGTGCTGCGCAACCTGGGCGTGACGACCATCGTCGTCACCGGGGTCTCGGTCAACGTGGCCGTCACCAACCTGGTGATGGACGCCGTGAACGTCGGCTACCAGGCGGTCGTCCCCCGTGACGGCGTCGTCGGCACCCCTCCGGCCTACGCCGAGGCCGTCCTCGACGGCACCCTCGCGCTGCTGGCCACCCTCACCACCGTCGACGACCTGATCGAGGTGTGGGCGAGCGCGCCCGACGGTGGACGACGAGATGCGGTCCTCAACCCCTCGACCCCCGGAGGCGGTCCCGATGACCGACGATGACGGGCGCGCCGATGTCACCTGGGGCACCACCGCCTCCCTCGTGCGAGACGCAGCTGCCCGCGCCGGCCACGCCGAGGCTGTGGTCGACGGCGACGTGCGCCTCACCTACGCCGACCTGGCCGTCCGGGTGGACGGGGCGGCCCGCGCCTTCGTCGCCGCCGGGCTCCAGCCCGGTGACCGGGTGGGGATCTGGGCCCCCAACTGCTGGGAGTGGGTGGTCGCCCTCCTGGGTGCCCACACCGCCGGTGGGGTCGTGGTGCCGCTCAACACCCGCTACAAGGGCGGGGAGGCGGCCTGGATCCTCGATCGCAGCCGGGCTCGGTTCCTCGTCACCGTCGACGGCTTCCTCGGCAACGGCTACGTGAGCATGCTGGCCGACCAGGAGCTGACCCACCTGGAGGCCACGGTGGTGGTGCGCGACCCTGCCCTGGAGGGCGCGGTGACCTGGGATGACTTCCTCGCGTCGGGGGGCCGGGCCGATGACGCCGAGGTCGACCGTCGGCGCGACGCCCTGACCGCCGACGACCTCTCCGACATCATCTTCACCTCGGGCACGACCGGGCGGCCCAAGGGGGTCGAGTGCACCCACGGCCAGACGCTGCGGACCTTCGGCATCTGGGCCGACGTGGTCGGCCTCCGCGCCGGCGACCGCTACCTGATCGTCAACCCCTTCTTCCACACCTTCGGCTACAAGGCCGGCATCGTCGCCTGCCTGCTCACCGGGGCGACCATGGTGCCGGTGCCGGTGTTCGACGCCGAGGCGGTGATGCGCACCATCGACGCCGAGGACATCTCGGTGCTCCCGGGGCCGCCCGCCCTCTACCAGACGATCCTCAACCACCCCGATCGCCCGGCCATGGACTCCTCCCGCCTGCGCCTGGCGGTGACCGGGGCGGCGCCGGTGCCGGTCAGCCTGGTCGAGCGCATGCACACCGACCTGGGCTTCGACACCGTGCTCACCGCCTACGGGCTCACCGAGGCCACCGGGGTGGTGTCGATGTGCCGGGCCGACGACGACGCCGAGACCATCTCGACCACGTCGGGGCGGGCTATCCCCGGCGTCGAGGTGCGCATCGCGGGAGACGACGGGACCGACGCGCCGTCGGGCACACCGGGGGAGATCGTGGTCCGCGGCTTCAACGTGATGCAGGGCTACTTCGAGGACCCCGAGAAGACGGCCGAGGCCATCGACGCCGACGGCTGGCTCCACACCGGCGACGTCGGCGTCATGGACGACCGCGGCTACGTCGACATCACCGACCGCACCAAGGACATGTTCATCTGCGGCGGGTTCAACGCCTACCCGGCCGAGATCGAGTCCCTCCTCTCCGAGCACCCGGCCGTGGCCCAGGCCGCAGTGGTGGGGGTGGGCGATGAGCGGCTGGGCGAGGTGGGCTTCGCCTGGCTGGTGCCCGCCGCCGGTGTCGATCCGCCCGACGAGGCCGACGTGATCGCCTGGTCCCGGGAGCACATGGCCAACTTCAAGGCCCCCCGCCACGTCCGCTGGACCGACGCCCTGCCCCTGAACCCGAGCGGCAAGATCCAGAAGTTCCTGCTCCGCGACGACGCCGTCGCCGCCCTCACCGACACCCCCATCGGAGACCGCCCGTGATCCCCACCCTGCTCGCCGACGTCGACACCATCGGGAGCTTCGAGGCCATGAGCGTCGGGCTGGTGATCCTGCGCGTGGTGACCGGACTCACCGTGGCCGCCCACGGGTACAACAAGTTCTTCGGCGGCGGGAGGATCCCTGGCACCGCCGGGTGGTTCTCGTCCATGGGCATGCGCCCCAACGGCACGGTCCACGCCATCCTGGCCGCCTCCACCGAGCTCGGGGGCGGACTCCTCTTCGCCGTCGGGCTGCTCACGCCTCTGGCCGGGGCCAGCATCGTGGGTCTGATGATCGTGGCCGCCTGGACCACCCACCGGGACGAGGGCTTCTTCATCGTCTCGGGCGGCTGGGAGTACAACCTCATCCTGGCCGTCATCGCCATCGGGGTGGCCACCATCGGACCCGGCCAGTACTCCCTCGACTGGGTCGTCGGTCTGGAGCCGGCGTTCGATCCCAACGTGGGCCTGATCGTGTCGGCCGGGGTGGGCCTGGTGGCGGGCGTCGGCCTCCTGGCCGTCTGCTACCGACCCCCGCCCCCCGAACCCGACGAGAGCGGGTCCTGAGGCCCGTGGCGTCCCGGCCGACCGAGGACGACGAGGGACTCCTCGACGAGGAGGAACCCCGCGCCGCCGACGGACGTCGTCCGGGCCGTCGGGGCCGGGCCACCCGCCAGCGCCTGCTCGACTGCACGGCCACCATGCTCAACAGCAGCTCCTACCGGGAGCTGAAGGTGGTCGACATCGCTCGCGAGGCCGGCACCAGCCCGGCCACCTTCTACCAGTACTTCGCCGACGTCGAGAGCGCGGTGGTGGTGCTGGCCGAGGAGATGGCCGCCCAGGGCCGGCGCTTCGCTGAGCACGTACGGGCCAGCAGCTGGCGGGGGAAGAAGGGCTATGCCGCGTCCGAGGCCCTGGTCGACGAGATCATCGACTTCTGGGAGGAGCACCGCTCGGTGCTCCGGGTGGTCGACCTGGCCACCGACGAGGGCGATGGTCGCTTCGCCAATGTGCGCACCCACCTCCTCAACGACCTGAACAACGCTCTGGCCCAGGTCATCGAGGAGATGACGGCCGGCGGGCGGCTCCCGACCGCCGTCGAGGCCCAGGCCACCGCCGGGGTGCTGGTCGCCATGCTCGCCCACGTGTCGGCCCACCGCTACGGGTTCGAGTTCTGGGGGGTGCGCACGGCCGACCTCCGCACCGCGATGGCCCGCATCGTCTACTGGTCGGTCTCCGGCCAGAAGCCACCCACCACCTGATGACCGCCCCTCAGCCCGTCGGCGCGGTTCGCTGGGGCCCGGTGACCGGCGACTGAAACACGTTCTAGGTGTGGGTAGTGTCGGACGCCGTGGCCGCCGTCCTGCCCGCCGACCGTCTGACCGTCGGCCTCCAGCTCCCCATCCAGGCTCAGAGCACCATCTTCGTGGAGCCGTGGGAAGCCGGCGCCGGGGCCGACGAGCTCGCCGCGGTGGCCCGGGCCGCGGACGAGGCCGGCCTCGGGTACATCGCGGTCTGCGACCACGCCGCGGTGCCCACCGAGCGGGCCGAGGCCATGGGGGCCGAGTGGTGGGACACCGTCACCACCCTGGCCTGGCTGGCGGGGATCACCGAGCGGGTCCGCCTGCTGTCCCACGTCTTCGTCCCGGCCTACCGCCACCCTCTGGCGGTGGCCAAGGCGTGGTCGACCCTCGACACCGTGTCGGGCGGTCGGGCCGTGATGGGGGTCGGGGCCGGGCACGTCGAGGGTGAGTTCGCCGCCCTGGGCGTCCCCTTCGCCGAGCGCGGCGCGCTGCTCGACGAGGCCATCGACGCGGTGCGGGCCTGCTTCGCCGACGAGGTCCCCACCCACGGGGGCGAGCAGTGGCAGTTCTCGGGTCTGGCCCAGCGCCCCCGCCCCGTCCAGCCCGGCGGGCCCCCCATCTGGGTCGGCGGATCCTCCGCCCCGGCCGTGCGCCGCGCCGCCCAGCGGGGCGACGGCTGGCTACCGCAGGGCCCCCTGTCGGCCGAGGTGGTCGACCGGCTGCGGGCCACCATGGTCGCCGCCGGGCGCGAGGGCGAGCCCTTCGACCTCGGCGCCTTGGCCGGTCCCGTCTACGTGGGCGAGGCCGACTGGGACAGCGGGCCCGGCATCACCGGTTCGCCCGACAAGGTGGCCCACGTCCTGTCCGAGCTGGCCGACCTCGGCGCCGTCCAGGTCCAGGTCCGACCCCGTGCTCGCGCGACGGCCGAGCTGGTCGACCAGCTCGGCCGCCTCGGCGCTGACGTGCTCCCCCTGCTGGCCGAGGTCCGCCCCCGGGCCCTCTTCGACGGAGGTCCCTGAGTGCTCTTCGACGGCAAGGTCGCCATCGTGTCGGGGTCCGGCCCCGGCCTGGGCAAGGAGGTCGCCCTCGGGCTGGCACGCGAGGGGGCGGACGTGGTGGTGGCCGCCCGGTCGGCCGACGGCGTGGCCAAGGTGGCGGCCAAGGTCGAGGCCCTGGGCCGGCGGGCCCTGCCGATCACCTGCGACGTCACCGACCCCGACGCCTGCCTGGCGCTGGCCGAGCAGGCGGTGGCGGAGCTGGGCGGGGTCGACGTCCTGGTGGCCAACGCCTACCACGACGGCGACTTCCGCACGGTCCTGGACGCCGACCTGGCGGCCTGGCGCGCCACCATCGACGTCAACCTGTTCGGTGCGGTGCACATGACCCGGGCGGTGGCCCCCCACATGAAGGCGCGAGGCGGCGGTCGGATCGTGATGGTCAACACGATGTCCACCGAGCGGATCCAGGCCGGCTTCGGCATCTACGCCGCGTCGAAGGCGGCCCTCAAGTCGATCACCCGCACCCTGGCGCTGGAGCTGGGGACCGACGGCATCCGGGTCAACGGCGTCCACCCCGGCTACATCTGGGGTCCTCAGGCGAAGTGGTACTTCGAGAGCCAGGCCACCGAGCGCGGCATCACGCCCGAGGAAGTCTACGCCGAGGTCGCCGAGCAGACCTCGCTGGGCTACATCCCCGACGCCTCGGAGATCGCCGGGGTGGTGCTGCTGCTCGCCTCCGATCTGGCCCGGTGCGTCACCGGCCAGGCCCTCGGCGCCAACGCCGGCCAGGTGTTCCACTGATGGTCCCCGTCCGCGTCGTCGAGCGGGCCGAGGGGGTGTGGTAGGGGAGGGCATGGATGCAGCCATCGACCTCCTGGCCAAGAGCGCCACGCTCAACCTCGGCATCAAGCACACCATTCCGGTCCGGGCCCACCTGGTCGGCGTCGGGGTGTTCGACCTGCGGTGGAACGAGCGGGTCCGGATCATGGCGCCGCCCGGAGATCAGGTGGTGTCGGTGTGGGCCAAGATGATCCGCAACCCCCGCCAGGGCCTCAGCCATGCAGTGGTCCAGCTCCAACCCGGCCAGAGCGTGGCGCTCCAGTGGCGCATGCCGGGCTCGCTGGTGGGCACCGGCGCCATGAGCGTGACCCCGGGTGATCCCCCTGTGGGCTACGCCCAGCCCGTCGACGTCGACCCGCCCCCGGCGCTGGGCACGCGCAAGGTCTCACCGCCCCACGAGGTCGGGCCGCTGGTGCCGCTGCCCGACGCGCCACCGCCCGTGGCCCCGGCCCGGCCCGATCCCACCGGCGCGGCGCCGCCACCGGCCTGGCACCCCGACCCCACCGGACGGCACCCGTACCGCTGGTGGGGCGGGGCCCGGTGGACCGACGCCGTCTCCGACGGCACCACCACCACGTCCGACCCCGTCCCCGGTCTGTGAGGTGTCGATGATCACCCTCCACGCAATGCTCGTCCGTCGCCCGGACCTCACCCACGAGCAGTTCCTCGACCACTGGCACCACCGCCACGGCCCACTCATCCGTGATACTCCGGGCCTGGCTCGCCACCTGCAGTCCTACGTCCAGCACCCGCTGACCCCCTCGGCCGGTGCCCTGGGGCTCGACGGCTTCGACGGCATCACCGTCCAGATCTTCGCCGACTGGGACACCTTCGTGACCTTCGCCTCGGGCCCCGACGCCCACCTCATGAACGACGACATGGCCCGCTTCCTCGACGTGGACCGGCTGCAGATCACCGTGACCGAGGATCCGGTGACGGTGGTGGGTCCGGGTGCAGGGTCCACGGCGTGACCGGTGACCTCGAGGGCCACGTCGCCCTGGTGACCGGGGGCGCCTCGGGCATCGGCGCCGAGGTGTGCCGGCGGTACGCGGCGCGGGGCGCACGGGTCGCGGTCGTCGACCGCAACGGCGACGCCGCCGGCGCCGTGGCCGAGGAGGTCGACGGCCTGGCGCTGGTCGCCGACGTGGCCGACGCCGCCGCCGTCGACGCCGCGGTGACCCGCACGGTTGACGAGCTCGGGGGGCTCACCGACCTGGTGGCCAACGCCGGGATCGGTCGGGCCAAGGGCTTCTGGGACTACACCGACAAGGAGTGGGCGCTGATCGTCGGGGTCAACCTCACCGGCACCTTCCACTGCATGCGGGCCGCCCTCCCGGTGATGAGGGGGGCAGGTGGGGGCAGCGTGGTCAACGTGGCCTCGCTCACCGGCGTGCGCCCGACCATGGGCGAGGCTCCCTACTCGGCGGCCAAGGCGGGGGTGATCGCCCTCACCGCCTCGGGCGCGTTGGAGGCGGCGCCGACGGTGCGGGTGAACTGCGTGGCCCCCGGGATGATCGAGACCCCGCTCACCGCCATGGTCACCCAGAACCCGCAGTGGCGGGCCGGGGCCGAGGCAGGGACCCCGTTGGGCCGCATCGGCGAGGCCCGTGAGGTCGCCGACGTCGTCCTGTTCCTGGCCTCCGACGCCGCGTCGTACATCACCGGCCAGACCCTCGTCGTCGACGGTGGCAGCATCCTCCCCAGCCTCCAGTCCGACGCCCTGCTGCGAGCCATCTCGGCCGACAGGGGCCGCGAGGCCTGACCCGGGCAGGGGTGACGGCCTTCTCGGGATCTTCCGGGAGCAACTAGAACGGGTTCTCATCCGTGGAGTCGATCTCGACAGGAGTGGCACATGGGCCAGGACGTAGGCAGCGGCAAGAGCAGGCGGGGTCGCCCGATCGAGCTGGGGGGTGCGCTCGTCACCCTGGTCGAACCCCACCGGGGTCACGAGGTGGCCTACAACCGGTGGTACGAGCGGGATCACTTCTACGCCGGGTGCATGCTCGGCGCCTGGACCCTCTCGGGGTCCCGCTTCGTCGCCACCCGGGACCTGAAGGAGCTGCGGGCGCCGGGTTCGACGGTCACCCCCGACCCGATGGCCGGGTCCTACCTCTCGCTCTACTGGTTGGTCGCCGGGAAGTTCGGCGAGTGGATGGACTGGGGCACCCGCCAGGTGCGCTGGCTGCACGACGAGGACCGGATGTTCCCGCACCGCGACCACGTCCACACCGTCATGTACCGCTTCCACTCCGAGGTGCCGGGCCGTGAGGACGGCGTGCCCGTCGAGCTGGCCCTCGACCATCGTTCGCCGTCGCTGGTGATGACCCTGGTCGACCGGGCCGACGGCATCGACTCGGCCGCCGTCGCCTCGTGGTGGCGAGCTCGAGACCTGGGGGCCGAGGTCACCGCCGTCTTCGAGCCCGTGCCCATGCCCGCCGACGCGCCCAGCGACGTGCCCGCCGCGCAGACCGCCGACCGCACCCTGCTGCTGGCCTTCGTCGATGCCGACCTGGCCGATCGGTGGGACCAGGGCTGGGCTCAGGTTCCCGCCTCCTTGGCCGAGGCCGGCCTCGGCACCGTGGCCTTCCACGGGCCCTTCCGGGCGACGGTGCCCGGCACGGATGCCTACGCCGACCAGCTCTGGTAGACGGCGGTCGCCCCACCGTCGCGGCTGGGGCTGCTGCCAGGGCTGCTGTCTGGGGGAGGGGGGTGACGCGATCACCGACCACGCCGTGGTGGCGAGCGCCGATCAGGCCGTGGCGATGCGATAGGCGCAGCAGCTGTCCCCGGCCAGGACGTGCTGGGTGCGTTCGATGGTGACGCCTGTGCCCAGCACCCTGCGGAACAGCTCCAGCTCGCCGCCGCACAGGCCGACGCAGGCGCTGGCCGCGGCCCGGATGGGGCAGTGGCGCTCGACGAGGAGCAGGTCGTCGTCGACGTCGAGGACCTCGGCGTCGTAGCCCTCAGCCGAGCGCCGGTCAGCGAGGGCGACGACACGGGCCCGCAGGTCGCCGTTCGTCGGGAGGTCGGCCCGGTAGGACGCCTCCTGCGACAGCACCCGGGCAGCTACGACCTGGTTGAGGGCCTCGGGGCCGAGCGTCGAGCCGATGGCATCGAGCAGGGCAACCGCCAGCTCCCCGTGGGCATCGGGGAAGAGCCGGCGGGCGGCCGCGGTGACCGACCAGCCGAGGGGCGGTCGTCCCCGACCTTCGGCCGCCAGGGCCTCGCCGGCGACCAGGCCGGCGTCGGCCAGGGCGTCGAGGTGCTGGCGCACCGCGCTGGCGGTGACGTCCAGGTGCTCGGCCAGCTCGGGGGCGGTGGTCCCCGGGCGGCGCCGCAGCTGGTCGAGCACCGCCCTCCGGGTGCCGCCCACCGGCAGGTCGACCGGGGTCGCAGCCGGGTCGACCGGGGCGGGCTGAGGGGTGGTGGCCACCCGCCCACGGTACCGGCGGCCGACGCGCGAACTCTGGACAGGTGAGGTCAGCTGGGGCGGTCAGGCGTCCAGGGTCTCGCGCCGAGCGGCCGGACCTGACGGGGCGTCAGATCCGACGGTAGCGTTGGGGTCATGGCGCTCTCGGACGACTTCCCGAAGATCATCTCGGTCGACGACCACGTGATCGAGCCCGCCCACGTCTGGCAGGACCGACTGCCGGCCAGGTACCGCGACGTCGGCCCCCGGGTCGAGCAGCGGCGCGGCAACATGTCCTTCGTCGGGGGCGTGTTCAGCTACGAGCCCGACGAGGACGGTGAGCTGGGCGACTGGTGGCTCTACGAGGACAAGCAGATCCCCCAGACCCGGCTGTCGGCCGCGGTCGGCTTCGACCGCGACGAGGTCAAGGTGGTGGGCATCACCTACGACGAGATGCGCGACGGCTGCTACGACCCGAAGGCCCGCCTGGCCGACATGGACCAGAACTGGACCGAGGCCCAGATGGCCTTCCCGTCGTTCCCCCGGTTCTGCGGTCAGACGTTCAAGGAGGCCAGCGACATGGAGCTGGCCGACCTGTGCGTCAAGGCCTACAACGACTGGATGGTGGACGAGTGGTGCGGTGACTCCGACGGCCGCCTCATCCCGCTCATCATCATCCAGCTGTGGGACGCCGAGCTGGCCGCCGCCGAGATCCGCCGCAACGCCGCGCGCGGCGTCCGGGCCGTCTGCTTCAGCGAGATCCCTCCCTACCTCGACCTCCCCAGCATCCACACCGATCACTGGGAGCCCTTCTTCCGGGCCTGCGCCGAGACCGGCACGGTGATCAACATGCACATCGGGTCGTCGTCGAAGATGCCCTCGACCTCCACCGACGCCCCCGCCGCGGTGGGCTCGACGCTGACCTTCGGCAACGCCATGAGCTCGATGAGCGACTGGCTGTTCTCGGGCTGGCTGGCTCGCCTGCCCGAGCTCAAGATCGCCTACAGCGAGGGCCAGATCGGCTGGATCCCCTACATCCTCGAGCGGGCCGACAAGGTCTGGGAGGACAACCGGGCCTGGGGCGGGGTGTCGGACCTCGTCACCGAGCCGCCCAGCACCTACTACTACCGCCAGGTCTACGGCTGCTTCTTCGACGACGAGTACGGCCTCGACAACCTGGAGAAGTGCGGCATCGGCAACATCTGCTTCGAGACCGACTACCCGCACTCGGACTCCACCTGGCCCCACTCCCGCGACACGGCCGAGAAGCTGATGGGCCACCTGCCGCCCGACGTCATCCGCAAGCTCGTCCGCGGCAACGCCATCGAGATGCTGGGCCTCGACCTCGCACCCTGACCCGGCCGGTCCCGAACGAGAACACGTTACAGTTCGGGCACCACTCGAGCGGAGGACGTGCGCCATGGAGTTCGGGATCTTCAACGGGATGTACGTGCCGCAGTCCCTGGTGGACGAGCACGGGACTGCCGCCGAGGCGATGCGCCTCCAGGAGGAGCTCGACTGGGTCCGGGCCGCCGACCGATCCGGGTTCAAGTACCTGTGGGCCACCGAGCACCACTTCCTCGAGGAGTACTCCCACCTGTCGGCCAACGAGGCCTTCCTCGGCTACTGCGCCGCCGCCACCGAGCGCATCCACCTGGGCTCGGGCATCTTCAACATCACCCCGCCGGTCAACCCCCCCTTCCGCACCGCCGAGAAGGTGGCCATGCTCGACCACCTGAGCGGCGGCCGCTTCGAGCTGGGGATGGGCCGGGGCAGCTCGACCACCGAGCAGCAGGGCTTCGGCATCGGTGAGCCCGACCTCACCAAGGACATGTTCGACGAGGTCCTGCCCGAGCTGGTCGAGATGTGGAAGGAGGGCGAGTACCCCGGCCACGCCGGCACGCACTTCACCGCCCCGAACCGCATCGTCCTGCCCAAGCCCCGGACCGACCCACACCCGCCGCTGTGGGTGGCGGCCGGGAGCCCTTCGACCTTCGCCAAGGCGGCCCGCATGGGCCTCGGCGTCCTGTGCTTCACCACCGGGACGGTCGACCAGCTGGCACCGCTGATCGAGACCTACAAGAAGGAGATCCGCCAGGCCGAGCCGGTGGGGGGCTTCGTCAACGACAACGTGATGGTCACCTCGTCGATGCTGTGCCTGGAGGACGGCGACCGGGCCCGGGACCTGATGGTCGGTGCCCGGGGCCACTACCACAAGAGCCTGCTCTTCCGGTACCTCGACACCTTCCCCCGCCCCGACGACATCCCCGAGTGGCCCGAGCTGTGCGACCCCCACACCCGCGCCGAGGTCGACATGGCGGTGGAGATGGGGGAGTGGGCCATCGGCGACCCCGACGAGGTCAGCCGGGTGTGCCAGCGCTGGGAGGACGCCGGTGCCGACCAGCTCACGTTCGGGATGCTGTCGCAGGAGACGCCGATCGAGGTCGTCATCGAGGCCACCGAGCTGTTCGGGCGGGAGGTCATCCCCGGGTTCGACAAGGACCCCGGGTTCCGCAGCGATCGGCTCCGTCGCGAGCAGCTCTCGGCCTCCTCCGCCGGGTGACCGGCTGACGTGGCGGGCGCCGCCAAAACGAGAACGCGTTACAGTCTCGGCCTGTGACCATCGCCGCGGACCACGACTACCGGCTGCTCATCGGCGGGGACTGGACCGCCGCCGACGGCGGCTACGACATCGTCAACCCCGCCACCGAGGAGCGCGTCGGGGTGGCGCCCAACGCCAGCGCGTCCCAGGCCGCCGACGCCTGCGCCGCGGCCCGGGCGGCCCAAAAGGCGTGGGCCGCGACTCCCATGGCCGAGCGCTGCGCCCTGCTGGGCAAGGTGGCCGACCTCATCGACGCCAAGGGTGACGACCTGGTCCCCCTGACCCAGGCCGAGACCGGGGCCACCATCCGCGTGACCGAGACCCTTCAGGTGCCCCAGGCCGCGGCCCGCTTCCGCTACTACGCCGATCCCATCGACGACCACGTCGCCCTGCCGCCGGCGATCATGCCGTCCACCCCGCTGGCCCCCGGCGGCATCGTCGGCGCCGTCGAGCACCGGGCGCCGGTGGGCGTGGTCGCCTGCCTGGCCGCCTACAACTTCCCCATCACCAACATGGCCGGCAAGATCGCCCCGGCACTGGCCATGGGCAACGCGGTGGTGGTCAAGCCGCCGGTGCAGGACCCGCTGGGCACCATCTTGCTGTGTGAGGCCTTCGAGGAGGCGGGGGTCCCGCCCGGTGTCGTCAACCTGGTCGTGGCCGACTCGGTCGAGGCCGCCGAGGCCATCACCACCTCGCCCGATGTCGACATGATCTCCTTCACCGGTTCGACCGCCGTGGGCTGTCGCATCGCCGAGGTCGCCGGGAAGCAGATGAAGCGCCTGCTGTTGGAGCTGGGCGGCAAGGGCGCCGCCATCGTCTTCGACGACGCCGACGTGAAGACCGTGCTCTCGAACGTGTCGAGCACCTGGACGTTCCACTCCGGCCAGATCTGCACCTCGCCCACCCGCCTGGTGGTGCAGCGAGGTGTCTACGACGAGGTCGTCTCCAAGCTGGGTGAGATGGCCGGCCTCTTCAAGGTCGGCGACCCGATCGAGCGCGACACCGTCCTGGGCCCGGTCATCTCCGACGCCCACCGCGAGCGGGTGGAGGGCTACGTGACCTCGGCGGTCGGCGAGGGGGCCAAGGCCGTGGCCGGCGGGGACCGACCCGACCTGGGCACGGGGTTCTACGTCGCCCCCACGCTGCTGGCCGACGCCACCAACGAGATGCGGGCGGCTCGGGAGGAGATCTTCGGTCCCGTCATCGTGGCCATGCCCTTCGACGACGACGACGAGGCCGTCGCCATCTCCAACGACAGCCCGTACGGCCTGTACTCCTACGTCTTCTCCGGCGACAGCGGTCGGGCCATGGGCGTGGCCAAGCGCCTGGAGAGCGGCAACGTGGGCATCAACACCCTCCAGCGCAACCACGAGGCCGCCTTCGGCGGCTTCAAGTACTCCGGCGTCGGTCGTGACGGCGGCAAGTGGGGCCTCCACGCCTACTCCGAGATGCAATCGATCGTATGGTCGTAGTGATCTCGTCGTTACGCGCTCGCTGCGCCCAGGGACCCGGCAACCGGCGCAGCCGCTGGGGGTCTGGGGGTCTCCCCCAGGTGAAGGCGGAGCCGATCCAGCTTGCTGGTCGGCGCAGCCAAGACAGCGCGGCCGCAGGCCGCACGACCAGGCTCGTCCGAACGGAGCGAGCGCAGCGAGCGAGTGAGGACGAAACATGAGAGCGATTGTCTGGACAGGTGAGCTGGAGGTTCGCGACGACGTCGAGGTGCGGGACGTGCGGGCCGACGAGGTACGGGTGCGGGTGCAGAAGGCCGGGCTCTGCCACAGCGACGTGTCGGTGGTGGACGGCACCATCCCGTTTCCCACGCCCGTCGTCATGGGCCACGAGGGCGCCGGCCTGGTCGAGGCCGTGGGCAACGCCGTCACCACGGTGGCCGAGGGCGACCACGTCGTGCTCACCACCATGGGCTTCTGCGGCCACTGCTCGGCCTGTGCCCGGGGCCTCCCGTCGCACTGTCGCTCCGGCTACGGCCAGCTGCGGGCCCCGTTCACCGTCGGCGGCGACAAGGCCTTCCAGTTCGCCAACGCCGGGGTTTTCGCCCAGACCACGGTGGTGAAGGAGAACCAGGCCATCGTCATCGACCCCGAGGTGCCGCTGTCGGCGGCCTGTCTCATCGGCTGCGCGGTGGTCACCGGCACCGGCGCCGTGCTCAACCGGGCGCGGGTCACCCACGGCCAGTCGGCGGTGGTCATCGGCGTGGGTGGCATCGGCCTCAACGTGCTCCAGGGACTACGGTTGAGCGACGCTGGCCCCATCATCGCGGTGGACGCCAACCCGGACAAGGAGCAGGCGGCGCGCACCTTCGGCGCCACCCACTTCATCGCGGCCGGGCCCGATGTCGACACGGTGGCCGCGGTCAAGGAGATCGTCGCCGACGGGGTCGACCACGCCTTCGAGTGCGTCGGCCATCCCACGCTCATCAGCACCGCCATCGACACCCTCGACTGGGGTGGCCAGTGCATCCTGCTCGGGGTCCCGAAGCTGGGCACCGAGGCCAGCTTCGTGGTCCAGAGCCTCTACAACGATCGCTCGATCATGGGCTGTCGCTACGGCACCACCCGACCCCACCACGACATCCCCCTCTACGTGGACCTGTACCGGAGCGGACGCCTGCTCCTGGATGAGCTGGTATCGGCCACCTACCCGCTCGACGGCGTGACCGACGCCCTCCAGGCCATGCACGATGGGAAGGTCAACCGGGCCGTCCTCGACCTGGCCTGAGCCGACCGTGGCCACCGTCCCCTCCGGCGCCGCCGGGCGCACCGTGGCCTCGCCCACCCTGCCAGCCCACGTCGAGGAGGTGCGGGTTCGTGTCTCCAACTGGGGCCGCTGGGGCGACGACGACCAGCGAGGCACGGCCAACCTCCTCGACGACGCCGCGGCCCGCCGCGGCACGGCCTGCGCGCGCACTGGTGAGCGCATCTCCCTCGCCCTCGACCTCGGCCCCGCCGGTCCCCAGGCGGGCCAGGTGGCGCACCGCCGCAACCCGGACCTGGAGATGCTCATCGTCAACCAGCGCGACCCCCAGGTACCGGGGGTGTGGGCCTCCACCGACGACACGGTCCACATGCTCACCTGTGCCGGCACCCACATCGACACCCTGGCCCACGTGTCTTACGACGACCTGCTGTGGAACGGGTTCCCGGCCTCGGCCATCTCGCCGGAGACGGGGGCGTCGGTGTGCGGGGCCGAGACCCTGCCCGCCCTCGTGACCCGCGCCGTCGTCGTCGATGTGGGGCGGCTGCGAGGGGTCGAGGCCCTCGACGCCATCGACCCCGGCTACGCCCTCACCGGTGACGACCTCGACGAGGTGTACGACGCGGCCGGCCTGGTGCCCGAGCCCGCCGATGTGCTGCTCGTGCGCACCGGCGAGATCCGCCACCTGAAGGCGGGTCGCCGCGAGCGCTACGCCAGCGGTGATGGGTTCCGCTTCCCGGGCCCGTCGTTGCACTCGGTGGAGTGGATCCGGCGCCACGACATCGCAGGGGTGTTCACCGACACCTACGCCGGCGAGGCGTTCCCGCCACCGTCGCCGGACTGGAGCGACACGCTGTGCGTGCACATGCTCCACATCCGCGACATGGGCCTGCTCCAGGGCCAGAACTGGGACCTGGAGGCTCTATCGGCCCGGTGCGCCGAGCTCGGCCGCAGCGACGTCCTCCTGGTGGCCACCCCCGAGCCCATCGTCGGCGCCACCAGCGCCCCCGTCGCCCCCGTCGCCGTCCTCTGACGCAGCCGTCTCCGACCTTTGGACGGAAGGGCGCCACATGCGGCGTTGTCGGTCCAAAGTTGGGGAGCGCTCAGCCGGTGTCGAGGTCCGATCCGAGCCACGCCGTCGCACGCTCGACGAGAAGGTCGAGCGGGTCGACCGTGTCCAGGACCAGGCGATCGCCGGTCCACGCCTCGAGCCCGGACCGGCGGGCCTCGACCTCGGCCCAGGTCGGCTCCGCGACACCCGGGTAGCGGGGGCGCCGGCCTTCCAGTCGCCGCCGGTGCAGGGCGACATCGCCGCACACGACCTCGATGGGTCGGAGGGCGACTTCGTGGCGCTCGGCCAGTCGGCGCCAGCCCTGGCGCGCCCCCTCGTCCTCGTTCACCGCGTCGATGATGACCGACTGCCCCGAGCCGAGGAGCTGGTGGCCCAGCTCCTCGGCGACGAGGTAGGCCGCCATCCCCCGTTCGTAGCCGGCCGCGAGGCCCGCCCGGTGCATGGCCGATTCGACGAGATCGACCGAGAGGACCGCTGCTCCCAGACGGGCACCGAGCTCGTCGGCCACGGCGCTCTTGCCCACCCCCGGGAGGCCCGCCATGACGACGAGCACGGGTGCTCGATCGGGAAGGCCCACTGACGAGTAACGGTAGTGGGTGGCGGGCGGTGGCGGGAAGGGTGCGGTGGGCGAGGGAGTGGTGCTCGGGCTGCGCCCGCGGTGCGAACCCGTAAACTGACGGGTCGTCAGATCCCGGCCGCTCCCGGTCGGCGCACCACACGGAGGATCGATGCTCGAGGGACGCAACCTTTGGGAGCTGGTCGAGGCCCGAGCCGAGGCCACGCCTCATGCACTCATGACCGTCGACGAGACGGGCCAGACCGCCACCTTCCTCGAGTACCGGGCCACCGCCGAGCGGGTGGCGACCGGGCTGCATGCCGAGGGCGTGGGTGGGGGCGACATCGTCTCCTGGGTCCTGCCCACCTGGCACGGGTCGCTGGTGCTGGCCGCCGCCCTGGCTCGGCTGGGCGCGGTGCAGAACCCGATCATCCCCATCTACCGCGACCGGGAGATCGGCTTCGTCACCCGTCAGGCGGGAACCTCGCTGCTGGTGGTGCCGGGGGAGTGGCGCGGCTTCGACTTCACCGCCATGGCCGAGCGCCTGGCAGCCGAGGATCCGAACCCGCCCCGGATCCTGGTGGCGTCGCGATCCTTGCCCGACGGCGACCCGGCCGCCCTGCCACCCGCGCCCGAACCGCCGGCGACCCGCGAGGACGAGCCGATCGCCTGGCTCTTCTACACCTCGGGCACCACCGCAGACCCCAAGGGGGCCCGCCACACCGACGGCGACCTCATCGTCACGGCCCGAGGCATGTGCGACCGGATGCTGTGTCGGGAAGGCGATCGCAACCTCATGGCCTTCCCCGTCACCCACATCGCCGGGCCCATCTGGTTGATGTCGAGCCTCATGTACGGCCTGACCAATGTGATCACCGAGGGCTTCGACCCCAAGGCCACCCCGGCCCTCGCCTCCCAGGAGGACGTGACCCTGGCCGGTTCGGCCACCTTCTTCCACATGGCCTACCTCGCGGCCCAGCGAGCGGCGGGCGACGACCGGCTGTTCCCCAGCCTGCGCCTGTGCCCCGGAGGTGGCGCCCCCAAGCCCCCGGCCCTGCACGCCGAGATCGCCGACGAGCTGGGGGGCATCGGCGTCGTGTCGGGCTGGGGCCTGACCGAGGCGCCCATCCTCACCATGGGCTCGGCCCACGACCCCGACGACAAGCTGGCCACCACCGAGGGCCGGGCCATGCCCGGCGTCCTGCTCCGCGCCGTCAGCCTGGAGGGGGAGGTGGTGGGCTCGGGCGAGGAGGGCGAGCTGCGGGCCCAGGCTCCGCAGATGATGCGGGGCTACCTCGACGGCTCCCTCGACGCCGACGCCTTCGACGAGGACGGCTGGTTCCGCACCGGCGACCTCGGCGTGATCGACGAGCACGGTTACGTGCGCATCACCGGACGGGTGAAGGACGTCATCATCCGCAAGGGCGAGAACGTGTCTGCGGCCGAGGTCGAGAACCTCCTCTACGAGCACGAGCGGGTGAGCGACGTCGCCGTCATCGGCCTGCCCGATGCCGACCGGGGGGAGATGGTGTGCGCCGTCGTCGCCGGCCCCGAGGGCGGTGAACCCCTCGACTTCGACGAGATGGTGGAGCACCTGAAGGCCAAGGGCCTGCGCACCCAGGCTCTGCCCGAGCGCCTCGAGGTGGTCGACGCCCTGCCCCGCAACGCCAGCGGCAAGATCCCCAAGCACGAGCTGCGCACGACCTATGGCGGCTGATCGGCCCCACGCGCCTCGCCCCCCAACCACGGCACCCTCGACGTCCCGGCTCGCCGCCGACGGCGCGGAGCGTGCCGCCGGGCGTCAGGCGCTGACGGCGACCAGGAGCACCAGGCCGACCAGCACGACCGACGAGCTGACGACCCGACGCGCGCCCAGTCCCTCCCGGAGCACCAGCCACCCCAGCAGCGCGCCGATCACCACCGACGACTCCCGGAGCATCGTCACGTAGCCCACGGGGGCATCGCGCACCGCGACCAGCACCATCGTGTAGGCGATGGTGGTGCCCAACCCCCCGGCGAGGTTCCGCTGCCACCCGCGGACCAGCAGCCCGGCCCGGGCGCGGCGGGCGGGGCGGACCAGGTTGACCACGGTGATGGCGAGGCCCGCAGCGGCGACCGACCCGAACCCGTAGGCGACGCCGTCGGCCGACGCCCGCGAGCCGGCTGAGTCGATCAGGGTGTAGGTCGCGATGCAGGCCGCGGTGAGCAGGGCGAAGGCCAGGGCGCGCGACTCCGACGAGCGCTCCTGCGCCGGTGGGGCGGGCGGGGCCGTGCCGCCGGGGTCCAGGGGCCCCAGGACCACATCTTCGGCCGCGGGGACGCCTCGCCCGCCCCGCAGGGAGACCAGCCCGGCTCCGGCGATGACGATGGCGGCCCAGGCTGGTGCGCTGAGGTGGTCGCCGAGGAAGGCAACGCTGCCCAGGGCCGCGAGCACCGCGCCGCCTCCTCGGGCCACGGGGTAGGAGAGCGAGAAGTCGCCGTGGTTGTAGGCCGCGACCAGGGCCTCCACGTACAGGACGTGGACCGCGCCGGTGGCGGCGAGGTAGGGGAGCGACCCCCACCCCGGCGCCCCCACCACTAAGAGGCCCACCGCCGACAGCAGTGCGGCGGCGAGGAACTGGCCCCACGCCGCCACGGCCCGGTCGTCGCTCGTCTTGATGAGCAGGTTCCAGGCGGCGTGGACGAACGCGGAGCCGACGGCGAGGAGGGTGGCGGCCCGCACGGGCCCGGCAGGCTACGCGTGAGTCCGAGCTACCCGACGACGGCCCACCCATGCCGCTCGTCGAGACTTGCGCGCCCTCCACGTGTTGGCTGCCGGATCGCCGTCCCACCAGCTGGACACGACGGAGGCGAGCGTGTCGATGCCGGCCGTCGTTCTGGCCTCGAGGGGCGACGGCCTACGATCTGACGGTCCATCAGAGACGGGCGCTCGGCGCCACCAGCCAGGAGGTCACCCATGGGCATGCTCGACGGCAAGGTCGCCATCGTCACCGGCGCCGGTCACGGGATCGGGCGGGGCCACGCCATGGAGCTCGCCAAGCACGGGGCCAGGGTCGTGGTCAACGACCTGGGCGGCTCGGTCACCGGCGAGGGAGAGGGCCGCGACGCCGATGAGACCGTGGGCATCATCGAGAAGCGGGGCGGCGAGGCCGTCGCCAACTACGAGAACGTGGCCGACCACGAGGGCGCCGGTCGGATGGTGGCCCAGGCCGTCGAGACCTGGGGTCGCCTCGACGTGCTGGTGACCAACGCCGGCATCGTGCGCGACTCGGCCATCTGGAACATGAGCGAGGCCGACTTCGACGCCGTGATCGGAGTGCACCTCAAGGGCATGTGGTCGCCCTGCCACCACGCCGCCAGGCACTGGCGCGCCGTCAACAAGGAGACCGGGAAGCCGGTCGGCGGTCGGATCATCACCACCACCTCCGGCGCCGGCCTGGTCGGCAACTTCGGCCAGACGAACTACGCCACCGCCAAGGCCGGGGTGGCGGGCTTCACCCAGACGCTCAGCCTCGAGCTCTGGCGTCTGGGCGTCACCGTCAACGCCGTCGGCCCCGCCGCCGCCACCCGCATCACCGCCACCATGCCGGGCGCTCCCGAGGTCATCGAGCCCGACGACGTGGCCGAGGACGAGTGGAACCGCCTGGACCCGGCCGTCTCGTCGCCGCTCGTCGCGTGGCTGGCCAGCGACGAGAGCGCCCACGTCACCGGACAGGTGATCCGGGCCGTGGCCGAGGACATCATCCTCATGACGGGCTGGACCAACGGCACCCAGATCAGCAACGCCGGGAAGCGCTGGGATGCCACCAAGCTGGGCACCCAGCTGGCCACCGACGTCTTCGGCACCCGCGCCCCCGGCCTGCGCTACTGATCAGCGTGACGGGTTCCATCGGTGACCGGCCCGACCCTGACGAGGTCCGGGCCGCGGCGGCGCGGCGCCTGTCCCCGGCTCCGCCGGGGCCGGCCGGTCCACTCACGTCGCTCCCGCCCCGGCGCGGCGCCCGGGTCGTGGTGGTGGCCGGCCCCGGCGTCCTCGCGGCGCGGGCCCGTCGGGGCCTCGTGACCCTGGCGGGCATCACGGGGGCGACGGTGGTGAACACGGTCGGGGCCAAGGGGGTGCTGCGCTGGGACGATCCGCTGCACGGCGGCACCGTCGGCCTCCAGGTCGATGATCCTGCTCTGGCCGAGGTCACGACCGCCGACCTGGTCGTGACCACCGGGCTCGATCCGTCTGAGAGCATCTCGCTCACCGCTGCCCTCGCGGCTCGGCGGACCGCCGAGCCCAATGCGGGCGTCGACGTCCACCCCGACTACCTGGCCGTCGCCGCCGGAGGGTGGCCGCCGGCCGACGAGCCCGGAGCCCGTCCGCCGATCTACGACCGCATCGCCGCCGCGGTGGGACCGATGTACGAGGCTGGCCTCCCGATGGAACGGGTCGAGGCCGATGCGCATCCGGTGCCTCCGCCCCGGGCCGCGAAGGCACTGGCCGATGGCCTCCCGGAGGGCGGCCTCGTCGTGGCCCCGCCCGGGCCCACCGGGTTCTGGATCGGGCGCACGTTCCCGACCTCCGTCGCCGGATCGGTGGTCGTGACCGTGGGCGATCCTACAGGGACGGCGGAGGTCGTCACCCTCGAGGCGGCCCGGTCGGGCCGGGTGACGAGCCTGGTCGTGGCCGGCCACGAGCTCCCGGCGGCGATCGCCTATGGGTCCCTGGCCGATGCCATCGACGCCGAGCACCTGCCCCTGGCCATCGACGTCTGGACCGGCCCCGACGCCGGGGTCAGCCTGGGTCGGTCCGTGCGCATCGTGACCGTCGACTGGTCGGCCCTCGACGCCCTCGTCGAGGTGGCCGGCGAGCCCGACCCCGCCATCTGGCCCGGCCGCGCCCCTTGACGACCAGCGGAGCGGCTAGCCGAGGTCGAAGACTGCACCCTCGGTGGTGAAGCTTCCGTTGGCAGCTGCTCAACGCAGAGGGGGTGGCCCGCCCGAGCGCGGCGACGAGGGCTGCGTTCCTCGACGAGGTCGTCGTGCTTTTCGCCGCGCCCTGAACCCGGTGGGTCGTCGCCTCACTCGGCGTCGGCGACCCCGACAGGGCAGGACACCCCCGTGCCACCGAGACCGCAATAGCCGCTGGGCACCTTGTGGAGGTACTGCTGGTGGTAGTCCTCGGCGTAGAAGAACTGGCCACCGTCGGCGACCTCAGAGGTGATGGGGCCGTAGCCGGCCTCATCGAGACGGGCCTGGAACTGGTCCCGGCTGGCCTGGGCGGCCGCCAGCTCGTCGCCCTCGAGGCCGTAGATGCCGGAGCGGTACTGGGTGCCGGCGTCGTTGCCCTGGCGCATCCCCTGGGTGGGGTCGTGTCCCTCCCAGAACACCTTGAGCAGGGTGGGCAGGCTCACCTGCTCGGGGTCGTAGGCGACCAGCACGGCCTCGGTGTGGCCGGTGCGACCGGAGCACACCTCCTCGTAGGACGGGTTCGGCGTGTAGCCGCCCACGTAGCCCACCGCCGTGGTGACGACGCCGGGGATCTGCCAGAACAGCCGCTCCGCCCCCCAGAAGCACCCCATCGCCACCACGACGGTGCGGGTGCCGTCGGGGAACGGGGGCTGCAGCGGGGTGCCGAGCACGGCGTGGGAAGCGGGGACGGGCATGGGGTCGTCGTGGCCGGGCAGGGCCTTGTCGGGCTCGACCATCTCCATCTTGCGTCGCAGGAACATGCTCCCCAGGTTAGGAGCACGCGGCTCGCTCCCACGGGCGTCGGGGCAACCGTTCGCGTGCCGTTCGCGGGCGGCGAGCTCAGTCCTGACGATCCGACCGCCCCCAGGCCGACGCCGCACTGGCACCGGCGGCCGTGAGCACCGCCGGCCACGGACCGATCTTCTTCGCCAGGGGGTGGGAGGCGCCGAAGCCGCCCAGGTAGATCCCGACCAGGGCGACGGTGGGACCCGGACCGGCATGGCGCACCCACTCCCGGCCCGCCACCAGCCCGCCGGCGGCCAGCACCGCCCCGCCCAGGGGCCGGATGCCGGTCTCCCGGGCCACGAGGTAGCCGCCGACCAGAGACGCAGCGACGATCGGGGCGGTGGGAAAGCGAGCCATGGGCAAGACGCTACCGGCCGCCCCCCGCTTCTGGGGTCGATCGTGGGGGTTGGGACCCCCGTGGTCTGCCCCGGAACGGGGGGGAGCTGCTTCTGGGGTCGGTGCCGGTGGGAACCCCGAGACCCCCCCGGACAGAGGGCGGGCTCAGGCGCCGGTGGCGAGGCGGGTGCGCCAGTCGTCGAGGAGATCGGCCAGGGTGACCTCCAGCGGGATCTGGGGCTCCCAGCTGGTGGCGGCGGTGAGCTTGGCGTGCGAGCCCCGCAGGACCGGTACGTCGACCGGGCGCAGGAGCTCGGGGTCGACCTCGAAGCGGAGGTCGGTGTTGGCTCGGGCCAGGAGCGCGTCGGCCACGTCCTGCACGGCGACAGCGTGGCCCGAGCAGACGTTGTAGGCCTCGCCCGGTGTGCCATCGACGGCGAGGGCACGGTAGGCGCGCACCACGTCGCGCACGTCGGTGTGGTCGCGCCGGGCCGTGAGGTCGCCCACGCGCAGCACCTCGCCACCATCTCGTTCGGCCCGGGCGATGCGGCTGGCGAGGGCCGAGGCCATGAACCCGTCGGCCTGACCCGGTCCGAGGTGGTTGAAGGCCCGGACCCGCATGACCTCCAGGCCGTGGCCCAGCCAGGCCTGAAGCCCGAGGTAGTCGGCGGCCACCTTGGAGGCGGCGTAGGGGGAGGCTGGGCGCAGCGGGCTGTCCTCGGTGAGGGGCATCTCCTCGGGTGCGGCCTTGCCGTAGACATCGGCGCTGGACACGGCGACGACGCGGGTCGCCCCCGCCTCGCGCGCCGCGACCAGGACGTTGAGCGTCCCCTCGGCGTTGATGCGGAACACGTCGGTCGGATGGGCCCAGGAGGTGCCGACGTTGGCCCAGCCCGCCAGGTGGTACACGACGTCGGGTCGCGCCTTGCGCACCTCGGCGGCCACGGCGGCGGCATCGGTGACATCGGCGCCGCCGTGGCTGTGGTCGGTGGTGGTGACGTGGTCGCCCGCCTCGGTCAGGTGGGCCACGAGGTGACCGCCGACGAAGCCCCCGGCTCCGGTGACCAGGGCCCTCATCGGGTCCGGATCGACAGCGGGGGGTCGCCGCCAAGCGGGGCCGGGTGCATGGCGGGCGATCGTAGTGGCCCTGCCGGGCCGCCGATCCGTGCGTCGGTGGCCACACTGGGCGGCGGTCGGAGGAGCCCCCTCCACTACGCTGCCGACACCCGGTGGTGACCGGGGCACGTGTCGTCCAGGGCCATGAGAGGAGAGTCGTGTCCCCCCAGCTGTCGGTCCTGCTGCCGGCGTACAACGAGGCCGAGAACCTGGGCGAGCTGGTGCCGGAGATCGGCAAGGTGCTCGAGGCGGCCGGCATCTCCCACGAGATCCTGGTCGTCGACGACGGCAGCACCGACGGCACCCGCTCGGTCATGGACGGCCTGCGCAGCGACACCGTGCGGTCCATACGCCTCCGGCGCAACGCCGGGAAGTCCGCCGCGCTCGCGGTCGGAGTGGAGCAGATCGAAGGGGACTACCTGGCCCTGATGGACGCCGACGGCCAGGATGATCCCGAGGAGCTCCCCCGGTTGATGGCCCACCTCCAGGAGACCGGCCTCGACCTGGTCACCGGCCGTCGCTCGGTCCGCAACGACCGGTTCGTGAAGCGGACCACCTCCAAGCTCTACAACGGGGCCACCGCCAAGGTCACCGGCGTGCCGGGCCGGGACTTCAACAGCGGGCTCAAGGTGATGACCACCGAGCTGGCCCGCAGCTTCGAGCTCTACGGCGAGCTGCATCGCTACATCCCCGTGCTTGCCGTCTGGAACGGCTACCAGGTCGACGAGCTCGACGTCGAGCACCACGAACGGCGCCACGGGACCTCGAAGTTCGGCCGGGCCCGGTTCTGGCGCGGCTTCCTCGACCTCGTCACGGTCAAGTTCCTCACCACCTACACGGCCCGGCCCTTCCACCTCTTCGGCGCGGTCGGGTTCCTGATCGGTCTGGTCGGAGCCGTCCTCCTCGGCTGGATGGCCGTCGAGCGCATCCTGGGCGAGGAGATCGGCACTCGGCCCGCACTGCTCGCGGGGGTGCTGCTGGTGGTGGTCGCGGTGCAGATGGTGTCGCTCGGCCTCATGGCTGAGCTGATGGTCAACCTGCGTCGGCGGCGCAGCCTCGACTCCGCCGCCGAGGGAGATCTCCGATGAACCCATCGTCGACCGCCGGCCCGATCGGACTCGCTCCCGGCGCGCCGGCCGAGGCTGCGGGCCAGGATGCCGCCAAGTACGGCACGTCGAACCCGGTGGTCGCCCGGCTGCTCGGTCGCTGGATGGACGAGATCCACGAGGTCATCGGTCCCGTGTCGGGCACCGTTGTCGACATCGGGGTGGGCGAGGCCCTGGCCCTGGAGCGCATGATCCCGGGTGGTCACCCGACGGTGGGCCTGGAGTACCGCATCGACAAGGCCCGAGCCGCCGATGCCCGCCTCTCGTGGCTGGCGCCGGTGTCCGGCGACGCGGGGATGTTGCCCTTCCCCGACCGCTGCGCCGATCTGGTCACCTGCATCGAGCTGCTCGAGCACCTGCCCACCTACCGGCCGGCGGTGACCGAGCTGGCCCGCATCACCCGGGGCCGCTGCGTGGTGTCGGTGCCCTGGGAGCCCTGGTTCCGCCTCGGCAACCTGGGGCGGGGCAAGAACCTGGCGCGGTTGGGCAACGATCCCGAGCACGTGCAGGCGTTCACCCCCAAGCGCCTGGTGCGGGCCCTGCGCCGGGGCTTCCGCGACGTCGACCTCCACCCCTGCTTCCCGTGGCTGATCGCCGAGTGCAAGGGCCCCAAGCGCCTCTGAGGCATCATGGCCGCACCGGCGACTACTGGGCCTCGTCGCACCGGGGTTCGTCGATGATGCACAGGGACGCCACCCCGAGCGGCAGGACGGCAGCCCCCAGCAGGACCAGCGTCACGATGAGGGCAGCGGTCCGGATGCTCCGGCGGATCACCGACAGGATGGCCGCGGCGACGGCGACGACCGCGAGCAGCGTGCCCAGTCCGGCGAAGCCGGTCCCCATGTTGGCTCCGTTGGTCGGCGTGGCCGCGACCCGATCTGTCAGCCACGCGCCGTAGCCCGTCGTGGTCAGGGCGACCGCCAACGCCACCAGGACGACGAGGATCCGTGCTCGGCGCCGGGCCACCCGCTACTCCTGCTCGTCGGGGAGGGTGAGGCCGAGCTGGTCGCGAGCCGTCTGGCGGAGGTCGGCCATCGACGTGCCATCGGCGATGAGGCGGTCGCGCAGTGGTCGGAGGTCGTAGTAGAGCGTCCGGCCGTCACCGCTGACCATGGGCTCCACTCCGGTGGTCTCGTCCAGCTGGGCTCGGATGGTCGTACCGCCGTCGGTGTAGCCGAAGGTGTCGACCCAGAGGCCGGTGAACCCGGCTCCGATGAGCGCGGGCAGGGCGCCGACCTCGCCCAGCTGGTTGCGCACCGCCAGCTGCCAGTCGCCATCGGGGCGGCCCTTGATGGCGCCGTAGCTCCACCGCAGGTCTCCGTCGTCGGTGTGGATGAAGGCCCGCAGGTGGTCGTAGTCGAGCATTCGCCCCGGGGGCGTCTCCTCGGGGAACTGCACCACCGGCAGCTGGAACACCGCAGTGCCGTCCGGCGTGGCCTCGTCGATGCGCTCCACCCAGGCCGCATCGGCCGCCCAGGCCTCGTCCTTGGCCTCGTAGTCGAGCCCGGCCACGTGGGCGCCGTCCCACAGGACGAAGCCGACCAGGGGGATCACGAGGGCCACGCCCACCGCCTGGCGCACCCACGCCCGGTCGCGCCCCGGTCCCTCGGCGATGCGCGCCCGGATCATGGCCCAGCCCGTCTCCAGCGAGGTGAGGGCGTAGGTCAGCGATGCGAACCCGATGACGAGCGACATCCGGTTCCATACCCGGACCTGGCTGAGTCCGGCCAGGCTCAACAGGATGGCCCCCCCGCTGACCACCGCAACCAGGGTCGCCACCACCACCAGCAGGCCCAGGTCGTCGCGGAGTCCAGCTCGGTCGTGGGGCGGTCGGGGGTCGCGCCGGCGCGCCCCCCAGCCGCGGGTGAGGGAGTGGCCGACGGCCCCGAGGAAGCCGGCCGCGCCCAGCAGGCCGATGCTCATGCCCGCCTCGCTGGGGATGGGCGTCGTCTCCCGGATGCGGCCCTCGGGCTGGCCGATCAGGCTCCACCGGTGGGTGGGGTCGGGCAGGAGGAGGGAGCTGATCTTCAACCCGAACTGCTCCTGCTCGGTGACGACGCGCCGGCCAGCCTCGGTGTTGGTGCCGTTGGTGGCCACGAAGCGCAGCGTCGGGAGGAAGAGCAGGGCCACCACCAGCGCCAGGGTCGCGATGGCCAGACCGTGGACGATCAGGGTGGCCCCGTCGCGACGCCGCAGCGCCGCGATGACACCGGTGAGGGCGAGCAGGGTGAGGGTGAACGCCGTGGTCATCGTCTCGGATCCGGCCAGGACCACGATCATGGCGGCGAACGCCAGCACCCGGCGCGGTCGGAGGTTGTGGCGCAGGTTCCAGGCCAGGTCGGAGCCGCGCCCCGGGCGTCGGGGTGGCTCGGGGTCGAGAAGGAAGCGCTCGCGCCAGTGCAGGGTCCAGACCACGATCACCACCGCGAGGGGGACCCACCAGAACGACACCCGGAACAGGTGGAACTCGCCGTGACCGATGCGGAACGGCAGCCACGTCAGGGCGGTGGCGGCGACGAGCGAGAGCCCCATCCCGAAGCGCAGGTGGCGCAGGGCCACGAACGCTGCGACCGAGGCCAGCCCGATGCCGAGCAGGAAGTAGACGTTCATCAGGAGCCCGGGGCTCTTGGTGAACAGGCTCATGAACCGGATGATCGCGAGCTGGAACGTCTCGCCGTTGTGGGGGAAGTCGTAGAGCTGCTGGCCGGTGGGGACGCCGAGATCGGGGTTGGTGGTCCACCACCCCTGGTCGGCGACGTTCTTCACCAGGTTGGTGATGAGACGGGCGTCGCCCTCGCTGTTGATCGGGACCCGAGGTGACAGGTCCCAGACCCGGTAGGACAGCGCGGCCCAGGCCCAGGCCACGACGGCGGCGACCAGCCCCTCGAGGCCCAGCCGGCCGGGACCGACGGGGAACAGGCGGTCAGACCGGTCCTCGCCGGGCGAGGAGGTCGGCGCCGGCGCGGGCGCGACCTCGTCGTCGGGCGCGACCTCGGTGTCGGGGGGGACCGGATCGACCCGCGTCGACCCGGCGGCGTGGTCAGTGGTGGCCATCAGCGTCGTCCGAATCGGGGATCGACAGGGGCTCGTCGGTGGTCGGGGCGGTGCGGTCGAGGGCCTCGGCGGTGGCCCGTTGCAGGCTGTTGACCTGGTCGCTGATGGGCGTCAGCTCCCAGGCGAGGAGGCGGTGGATGAGCCGCTTGATCGCGCTGACCCCGGGCCGGGCCGACACCGGGGCCGGGGGTCGGAGAGGTGCGAGGCGCCGCACCGGGGCCGAGGGGGACGGAGCCGACCCCCCACCGGTCGTCCCCGGCGCGGGGAGGCCGCCCCGGGCGGCGGCAGCACGGGCGCGCACCTCGGCCTGCACTGCGGCCTGCACGCCTCCATCGGTGGCCACCGGCCAGCTCGCGGGGGGCGTGTCGCTGGGTGTTGCGCCCAGAGCGGCGGCCAGGGCTCGTCCCAGCCCGGCGTTGTCGTCGACCAGTACCGCCCCGGCCAGGCGTTCGACCTGGTGGGCCAGACCGCCGACGCGGGTGGCGAGGACGGGACGCCCGAAGATCGCCGCCCGCTCGGCGACGCTCGACGACCAGATGTGGCGGTAGGGCAGGACCACCGTGTCCGACGCGACGATCCAGCGATCGAACATCTCGTCGCTGACGAAGCCGAGGTGCAGGTGGACGTCGGGTTCCCGGGCGGCGATGGCCCGCAGCTCGGCCACGTGGTCACGGGTAGCCTGGTCGGCGACGCGGGCCGAGCCCACGATGTCGAGCCGGGCACCCCGGCCACCGAGGCCCGAGAAGGCCCGAGCGGCGCGGTCGAAGCCCTTGTGAGGCTGCACGAACCCGATGCAGAGGAAGATGTGATCCTCCGCGGGGAGGCCGAGGCTGGATCGGGCTCGGGACCGATCCGCGGTGGTGCGGGGCGCGAAGTCGGCGCCGTGGTCGATCAGGCGGACCCGGGCCGCGGGGACACCGAAGCCCTCGACCAGGTGGTCACGCTGCTCGGAGGAGTGGACGGTCAGCAGGTCGGCCCCCTTCAGCATGAAGGAGGTGGCCCGGGCCGTCGGGTCCGACCGGTCGGCCCAGCGGTGGTCGATCTCGTGGACCCGGAGCTCGACGTGGGCGAGGCGGCGGAAGGCGGCGCCGTAGGCCAGGCCGGTGCCCAGGCGGGCCCCGGCCGTGGGCGGGAGACGGTAGATGACGTCGGGGTGCAGGTGCAGGATCACCCGGTCGAAGCGGGCGCCGATGCGGGCCAGGGCGACGGCCCCGGCCGGTCCCCGCAGGTCGGCGTGGTGGTGCGCGGCCGAGGGGGAGGGGGACAGCACCTCGACGTCGTGACCCTGGCGGCGCAGACTGCGCACCTGTTGGAGGGCGTAGGCCCCGATGCCGTCGCGGACCGGGGGGTACGGCGACACCACCAGCACGCGCCTGCGCCCGGCGCCGGCGGACCCGCTCACCGTGGGAACCACTCGTCGAGGGTGGCCTCCATGCGATCCAGGGTGGCCGGCCAGGTGTAGGAGTCGAGCACGTAGTCCCGCCCCGGTGCCGCCAGGGCGGCCGCGGCCTCGGGGGCCTCGGCCACGAAGCGCAGAGCCTGCTCGAGCTCGGCGTCGTCGTCGTAGGTCAGCCCCGCACAGGAGCGCTCGATGTGCCAGCGCACCACCTCGCCGGCGCCGTTGGCGATGACGGGCGTGCCCGCCAGCCACGCCTCCATCACCGTCCGGGAGAAGCTCTCCAGAGCCGAGGGCTGGAGGTAGGCCGTGGCCGCCGCCATGCCGTCGTCGCGTGTGCGATCGTCGACCAGGCCCAGGTCGAGCACCCGGTCCGGCAGATCCGGGGGCGGGTGCACCTCGCCCACGCCGAAGGTGACGAGGGTGAGGTCGAGATCCTCCTTGCGGACCGCGTCGGCGAAGGCGTCGAGCAGGCCCTCCCAGCCCTTGGCCCCCTCCCGGCGTCCCCCGTAGAGCACGAAGGGACCGTCGCCCAGGCCGTGGCGACGACGGAAGCCCTCGGGGTCGTAGCCATCGGGGACGCCCACGCCCTCGCCCACGACGGCGGTCTGGGCCGGCGGCGTGCTCACCCTCGAGTAGAGGTCGAGCTCCGGCGGGGTCTGCAGCCAGACCCCGGCCGAGCCGGTGAGCAGGGGCTCGAACAGCTCCATACGGGCGTAGGGCTCATCGTGGAGGCAGGGGCGCAGCAGGGTGCGCTCGGGGGCGATGGCCCCGACGGCGAAGGTGGTCCAGAACAGGTAGGGGGAGACCACGACGGCACGGAACCCGTCGGCCTCGTCCAGGATGTGGTGGAACAGCTCCGGGGAGCGGGGGCCGTCGTTCATCCAGGACTCTTGCTCGGTCAGCGGGGGCATGTCGCCGGCGGCGAGCGCGACCTCGATGCGGCCCCGGACGGCACCGTCGGTGTCGCGCACCATGGGGAAGCGGCGGACCCGCACCTCGGCCCCGCCGGCGGTGCGGTCCCGCGAGGCTCCCGCCGACTCGACGTTGGCCCAGGTGTAGTGGTCGCGGGCACAGGTGGTGAGCACCTCGACCTCCCAGCCGCGGTCGGCCAGGCCGTGGGCAACCTGGCGCACCACCGCCTCGGCCCCACCCACCACCTCGGGCCCGTACCGGGGGGGCACGAAGGCGATGCGGCGGGCGTCCACGACCTGGGAACCCTAGGGGGTGGGGGCCTCGGACCCGGTGCACGGAGCGACCCGGTCGACCCCGTCGCCGGCCCGTCCTCCGGCCGGGACCTGCCAGACTCGGCGCCGTGGACGTCCTGGTCTGCGCCACCCAGGTGCCCCACATGCGAGGCGGGCTCGAACAGCTGGTCGAGGGACTGGTCACCGCCCTGGGCCAGGCTGGTCACCGCGCCGAGGCCGTCCGCCTGCCGGCGGCGTGGGATCGCGACCGTCTGCTCGATGCCCCGCTGGCCTGGCGGTCGGTGCCGCTCGAGGCCGACCTGGTGATCCCCGTCAACTTCCCGGCCTACTACGCCCGCCACCCGCGCAAGGTGGTGTGGCTGGCCCACCAGCACCGGGCCGCCTACGACGGCATCGACCAGCCGTGGAGCGACATCGGCCTCGACGACACCAGCCTCGAGGTCCAGCGCCAGCTCACCGAGTGGGACACCCGGGCCCTGGGCGAGGCGGTGGCCCGGTTCACCATCTCCGGCGTGGTGTCGGACCGCATGGCCCGCTTCTGCGGCCTCGACAGCGAGCCGCTGCCCCACCCGCCGCCACTGGCCGAGCGCCTGGGCCTCACCCCCCTCGGTGAGGAGATCGTCAGCGTGACCCGCCTGGAGGCCAACAAGCGCCCCGGCCTGCTGATCGATGCCCTGGCCGGCTCCACCTCCGGACTGCACGGTGTCCTCGCCGGACGGGGCAGCCAGGCCGACGAGCTGGCCGCCCGGCGCCGCGCCGCCGGCCTCGACCACCGCCTCGACCTCCCCGGCTTCGTCCCCGACGACGAGCTGCCCGCCCTGCTGGGTCGGGCCCTTGCCGTCCTCTACGCGCCCTACGACGAGGACTACGGCTACGTCACCCTTCAGGCCTTCCTCGCCGGCCGCCCCGTCATCACCACCACCGACGCCGGCGGGGTGCTGGAGTGGGTGGTCGACGGGGAGACGGGGCTGGTGACGGACGGCAGTCCCGAGGCCCTGGGGGCGGCCGTCGATCGCCTGGCCGCCGACCGGGACCTGGCCGCCCGGATGGGCGAGGCCGGCCGGGCCCGGGCCGCGGCTCTGGGTTGGCCTGCGGTGGTCGAGCGGCTCCTGGGCGCAGTCGGGTGAGCGTCGCCGCGGCGGTCGAGGGTCGGCCGGTGGTCGGCCTGGTCGCGACATCGGGCACGACGGCTGCCGCTCGGCCCTTGGTCGCCGCGCTCGCCCGCCGGGTGACCATCGCCGCCTCCAGCAGCCAGGTCCGGGCGCCCGATGCCCTGGTGCTGACCCACCCCGATGCCGTCACCGGCCGGGTGGGATGCCCACGGGCCGTCGTGGTCGGCGACGGAGTGGAGGTGCGCGACGCCGAGGGCCGGATGCTGGGGGATCCGCTGGTGCGGCCCGGACCCGATGCCGTGGCCACCGCCACCCTGCCGCCGCTGGCCCCTCACGTCCGGCGTCGGTGGCGGGCCCGGCTGGGTCTGGCCCCGGACCTGGTCGTCGACACCCTCGCCCTCCACCCCGTCGACGTGCCCACCGCCCTGGCCGTGGCCGCCGCCGCGGTGGTCGACCGGCGTGACCTCCCCCAGGCTCTGGCCCTGGGGTGCCCGACGGTGACCGATGCCGGCTCCGCGGCCGCGGTCGGGGCCCGGCCCGACCGGGACCTGGTGGTGGGAGACCGGTCCGACGCCGTGGCCCTGGCGGCCGACGAGGTACGAGCCGCCCGCCTGTCGCGCCACGCGCGGGCCCTGGCCATGGCCCGGCTCGACCCCGAGGTCACTGCCGCCACAATCCTGCGCCGGTGGGGCCTCGACCCCGCAACCGGCCCGGTCGACCGGGTCGATGCCGCCCTGGCCGACCTGGGCACGGCAGCCGGCGCGCCCGCGCGGGCCCGGGTCGCCGATGCCCTCGCCCTCTTCGCCCCGTCCGCCGAGCCTCGGAGCCCGTGAGCATGCACCCCGCCATCCGCCTCGCCAGCGCCGTCCGTCTCGGCGCGCCCCCTCCCCCCGACGACGGCCCGCCGGTCGGGACGATCGGCCGAACCCGGGCCACCGTCCGTCGGGTGGCGGGCCGGGCCCTGGACCGGGTGGGCGACCGGGCCGCGGCGGCCACTGCCACCCAGGTCGAGGCGCTGCGCGACGACCTGGACCGGACCCGGGCCGAGCTGCAGGCCGAGATCGAGCTCCTCCGGGCCGAGCTCGAGGCCCAGGAGATCGAGCGACCGCCCCGGGAGGAGAAGCGCTAGGACCGCGATCCGCGGGGACGAGATCAGCGGAAGCGGTCGGCGTACTCGGCGGAGGAGAAGAGGTTCGAGACGAGCGCACCGCGATCATCGGCCACCCGCGCCGCCCACCGCAGCGCCGACGAGGTGCTGATGCCCCGCTGGAGCATGGCCTCGTGGGCGACGACGACGTCGACCACGTCGCGCCGCTGGATCCGGTACTCGGCCGACTCGGAGAACAGCACCACCAGCCCGCCCCGGCTCTCCCGCCTCGCCTGCAGGCGAGCGGTCCAGTAGTCGTAGCCGGCACGGTCGGGAGCTCGGCCCAGGACGTTGCGGTAGACGAGGTCGACGAAGTCGCGGTCGCTGAGCGATCCGTAGCGGGCGGTGAACTCGGGGGAGCGGGCGAAGGACGTCGACACATCGCGGATGCCCTTGCCCCGGTCCATCTCCCCCCACCAGAAGCGAAGCCCGGCGTGATCCGGGGTCCGGCCGAAGTAGGCGAGGTAGAGCCGCACGCTGGACGCGGAGCGGTCCTGCAGCCGACCCGAGGAGAGCAGGCTGACCACCAGGGCGTTGCGGTTGGTGGTGCCCTCCCGCAGGCTCTGGTGCCACCACAGGCGGCCCTCGTAGGTGCCCGGGTTGCGGAGGAAGTCGACGTACTGGCGGTACACCAGAGCCTCGGGCGAGTCGAACGGGGTCCAGTCGGCGGGGACGTCGTCGTTCCGCTCGTCGCCGTCGTCTCCGCTGTCGCCACCCCCGCCGGTGGACATGTAGTCGGCCGTCTCGGCCCGGAGCGACGCCAGCTCGGCCGCCACGTTGCCCCCCGGGCAGGAGGTGGTGGAGGTGGCCCGGTGGGGGTTGATGACCGGTAGGGCGACCCGGGTGCCCGAGGAGTAGCGGGTGCTCCCGTAGCTCGTGACCGTCGTCGTCCCGTCGGGGTCGAGACCGTGCAGGCCGAGCTTCCAGGCCAGGAGGCGAGCGGTCGAGTCGAGCATGGTCGCCCCGGCCGCGGCCGAGGCGGGCGAGGCCCCCGGCTCGAACTGGCCCAGGAGGACGACCGAGGCGCTGCCGGTGTTGAACCCCTTGGTGGCGCCGCTGATCACCGGCTGGGCCACGTCGCCGTCCCGCCCCTGCCAGATGCCGCCGAACTTGTCGACGGCGAAGTTGTACGCGAAGTCGCACCAGCCGAGCGACGACTGATGGTACTGGCGGATGCCGTCGAGGAGGCCGGGCACCTGGGCCTGGGTGTAGGAGTTGCTGCCGGCGCTGTGGTGCACGACGGCGTGACCCAGACGGGAGGCGACCGACGGGGCCGACCCGCACCCGCGTTGGCCCGAGGCCCAGCCCCGGGTGGCCCACGCGCTGCGGGGGCGGATGGTGGGTTGGGGGGCGCGGCCACTGGCCCGACCCGTGGGTCGGGCGGCACTCACCGCCGGGACCGGCTCGGCCTCGTGGTAGCGCATCCGCAGCAGCTCGAGGTCGACGAGCGGACCGGCATCTATCCGGACCTCGATCTGGGCGGCCCCGTCGGACCCGAGCCAGACGATGTCGCTTCCCACTCGACCGACTCCGGCGTCGCCGCCGTGGTCGGCCTCGTCGGGCGCCAGCGGGCTCCACTCGCCCCACGCTCCGTCGTCGGAGCGGGAGCGCAGTGACATCCGGCCGCTCGCGGGGCCCGAGGGGCCACTGGTCGTCCCGTCCCAGGAGAGGGCCACCATCTCGGTGCCGGGGAGGAGGTCGATGACCTGGGTCCACCCGGTGGCCCCGGGCGCGGGGGGCTCCGCACCCGCTCCGGGGCCCGATCGTCCCGACGGCCCGGGCGGGGGCGCATCGGGGCCCGACAGCGTGACCTCGTCGGTGTCCATCGTCCCTCGCCCCGGCATCGTCGGGACCTCGGAGGCGGCGGTGCCCGCATCCTGACCGGCCACAGGAGCGGCGGCGGCGAGGCTGCCGAGGAGCATGGTGGTGGCGGCAACCACCGTGGCCACCCGGCGTCGGCGCGGGGGCGCGGATGGCGACGGGAGGGGCGAGGAGGGCGCAGTCACCTGGCCCCCGTCGGCGCCGGGACGACGAGTGTGAGGTTTGGTGGCCCCGTCGCGACCGTCACCGGGGCTGCGGGCCCTGGTCGGCGCAGGTGATCGTCGTAGGGTGGTCGGCGATGCCGGGGTCGTCGCTCACCGTGGCCGTCGATGCGACCAGCCTGCTCGGGCCCCGGACGGGTGTTGCCGCCCTCACCGCAGCCGTGGTCGAGGGGCTGGCCACCCGGCCCGGGGTGTCGGCGCGGGCCTTCGCCGTCACCTGGCGGGGTCGGGGCGCGCTCGACGCGGCCGTCCCGCCGGGCGTCAGCGTGGTGACCCGCCCCATGGCGGCCCGCCCCCTGCGGGAGGTGTGGCGCCGGTGCGACCACCCGACGATCGAGGTGTGGACCGGCGCCGTCGATGTGGTCCACGGCCCGAACTTCGTGGTCCCACCCACGCGCCGGGCCGCCCGCGTCGTCACCGTGCACGACCTCACTGCGTGGAGGTACCCCGAGCTGGTCGACACCGCCACCGCCGCCTACCCGGCGCTGGTCGGCCGCGCCGTCGGCGGGGGAGCCTGGGTCCACGTCCCCAGCCGGTCGGTGGGCGAGGAGGTGGTGGCGACGTTGGGCGTCGAACCCGACCGCGTGGCGGTGGTCCCCAACGGCGCGCCGGAGCTGGGCCCTGAAGGACCAGGGCGCGACGCGGCTCGCGGTCGAGCCCGGGCCGGAACCGAGCGCTACGTGTTGGCCGTGGGCACCGTCGAGCCCCGCAAGGACCTGCCTGGCCTGGTGCGGGCCTTCGACGCGGTCGCGGCCGAGGACCCCGAGCTGGCCCTGGTGGTGGCGGGGCCCGACGGCTGGGGCGGTGATGCTCTTTCGGAGGCCGTGGCCGGCGCGACCCACGGTGATCGGGTCGTGCGCACCGGGTGGGTCGACGACGCCGAGCGAGCGGCGCTGCTGCGGGGGGCGGCGGTGGTGGCCTACCCGTCGGTGTACGAGGGGTTCGGCCTCGTCCCCCTCGAGGCCATGGCGGCCGGCGTCCCCGTGGTCACCACCCGAGCCGGTGCCATCCCCGAGGTGGTGGGCGATGCGGCCGAGCTGGTCGAGGTTGGCGATGTCGACGGCCTGGCCGACGCCCTGGGACGCGTGCTGAGCGACGAGGACCGCCGGGTCGAGCTGATCGAAGCCGGTCACCTCCGACGAGCGCGGTGCCGCTGGGAGGACACGATCGACGGCCTCGTCGCCCTCTACCACCGCGCCGCCGAGGAGCGCTGAGGTCGGGAGGGCGATGGATGAGAAGCGTCTAGTTCGTGGGGTTGGTGAGGGTGGTTCCGTCGGGCCGGGTTGACGGCGATGGTGAGGTCGTGTCGGCGGGTCATGTGCCAGCCCGGTCGGTGGAGGAGGTCGTGGTGGCCGTTGCAGCCGAGGGCGAGGTCGTCGAGGGCGGTCCGGTGGAGAGTGGTCCGGTGGGTGAGGTGGTGGGCTTCGCACCATTCCCAGGGGGCGGCGCAGCCGGGGAACTCGCAGGGGGGGGAGTGGGTGATGAGGGCTCGCCATTGGGCGGGGGTGGCGGTGCGGGACACGGCGCCGACATCGAGGGGAGGGATCGGCCGCGGGTGACGACGCGGGATACTCCGGCGTCGCAGAGATAGCGGTGGATGGAGCGGGCGGGGAGGGCGCCGATGCCGACGACCTCGGCTCGATGAGTGAGGAGGTCGGTCGGGGTGCGGGCTTCGAGGGTGTCGAGGTCGAGGAGGACGGCGAAGAGGGGTCGGCCGAGGCCACCGGCGATCTTGTCGTCGGGCTCGGCGCCGGCGGGCGGTCCGGTGCCAGGTGGTCCGGTGGCTGGTGGTGGGTCGCCGGGTGGTGGGGTACCTGCTGGTGTGACGCCGGGTGGGAGCAGCAGTCCTTGGGCGGCGGTGATCGGCGCGCACGGTCTGCGGCTGTTCGGCCCGGTGTCGTGCTCGTCGGGGTCGGTGTCGTCGAGGTCGGCTGACGTGAGCGCGGCGAGGCCTGAGGTGGGATCGGGGCACCTGGGTTCAGCCTGACCGGTGTCGTGGCCGTCGGCTGCGTCGGGGTGGGGGTTGGCTCTCGTCGGGGGCGGGGGTGGCTGCGGCGGAACTGGCCGCGGGGCATATGTCGTCGTCCCTGCTCGTGGGAGTGCTCTCGGGGCTCTGGGTGGATGTGGCCTCGTCGTCGGGCGGCGCGGGCCTGTGCCGGTCGGCGGCTGCGGCATCGTGGCGTGCGGGTCTGTCGGTGTTGGGGGCGCCCTCGGTCGCGTCGTCGGTCCCGGTTCCGTTCGCGTCCTGCGCTGCGGCCGTTCTGCGGTCGGTGCTGGTCTGTTGGGCGCGTTGGTGGGCGTTGCGGCGGACCTCGACGGCGGTGGCGGAGGCGCCGGCGCGGCGGGCCATCTCCACGAGGGCGTCGTGGCGGAGCTGGGCGGCGGTGAGGCGGGTGCCGTCGGCGGCGGTTGAGAGCCCCCAGCGGTGGAGGTCGACATCAGCCGGCCGAGGGGCTGCGAACATGTGTTCTACTCTACCCGTCCTGTGCCGCTGTCACACCCCGCAAACCCAGTTCTCGCAAGGAATCTCTGCGGACGAGGCAAGCTGCTCCGCGACCTGTCGGCACGCCGCCCAGCGTGGGCTTCCCGGGGCTCATGGTCATGGCGAGTGACCAGGGTCAGAACAGGCGGAGGACGTTGGACTCGATGCCGCGGAGCTCGTCGTAGTCGACCTCGACCCAGCCCAGGCCCCGATCGGCGGCCAGCACCCGGGCCTGGGGCTTCACCTGCTGGGCCACGAAGAGTCCTCGCACCGGTCCCAGACGGGGGTCACGGCGCAGGAACTCGACGTAGCGGGTGAGCTGCTCCACGCCGTCGATGTCGCCCCGTCGCTTGACCTCGACGGCAACGGTCGAGCCGTCGGCGGCGTGGCACAGCAGATCCACCGGCCCGATGTCGGTCAGGTGCTCACGACGGATCAGCGCCAACCCCTCCTCGATGGCCTGGGGCCGCTCGGCCAGCAGGACCTGGAGGTGCGCCTCCACCCCGTCCTTCTGGAGGCCGGGGTCGACGCCCATCTCCCAGGCCGTGTCCGAGACGACCTCGTGCAGCGCGAGGGTGAGGGTCTCGCCCTTGGGGCTGGTCACCACCCACCGATCAGGCTCCTCGACGAGGCGGTTGGGGGCGTTCATCCAGTTGAGCGGCTTGTAGGCGCCGCCGTCGGCGTGCACGGCCACGCATCCGTCGGCCTTGATCATGATCAGGCGGGTGGCCAGGGGCAGGTGGGCGTCGAGCCGACCGGCGTAGTCGACCTCGCAGCGGGCGATCACCAGGCGCATCGGACCGAGCGTAAGGCGGCCCAGGGGCTCCGCCCGCGTGCACCGGTCCGGACCGGTCGACCCGCTCAGCGCTCAAGGGCCAGATCGCGAGCCCTCTGGACCCTTCGGCCCGGACGGTCAGCCCTCCTACCCGTCGCGACCGCGGGCGGACCGCGCCCGGTCGGCCACCCGCCGGCGCAGGGTGCGACGCGGACGCTGGCCCAGGCGCTGGGCGATGACCTCCCGGCGCTGCTGCAGCTCTCGGTGGGTGAGTGCCTCGGTGCCCTCGTCCACGCCGTACATGGCCTTGACCCCACCCATGTCGAGGCTCCATCTGGACTCGTCCACCCCCACCTCGCTGGCGATGCGCTCGCCGTGCTCGGTGGCGAAGTAGGTGGCGATGTGGGTGATCTCGGCGAACAGGTCGAGGTCCGGCGCGAGGGTGGCGATGGCCCCGTCGAGGAACACCAGGTTCTTGATGAAGAGCATGAGCTCCTTGGGGATCCGGGCGCCGTAGCCCAGCAGCCCCTTGACCACCTGCTGGATCTCCGCGGTGAGCTGCTTGGGGGTGAGGCTGGTGGGGTCGATGACGGGACGGTCGAGGTTGAGGTCGCGGATGACGGCCTCGAGGTCGACGTCAGCGGGCAGGGCGCCCAGGTCGCGGATCGAGGCCAGCTGCCCGCGCAGGTCGTTCATGCTGGCGCTGACGAGCAGGCGCAGGAAGGCCAGCCGGCGGGCATCGCCCATTCGGCCGGTGATGCCGAAGTCGAGCAGCGCGGTGCGGCCGTCGGGGAGCACGAACAGGTTCCCGGCGTGGAGGTCACCGTGGAACAGGCCGTGCAACATGGCTCCCTCGAGGAAGGCGATCATCCCGGAGCGCACCACCTCGGTGGTGTCGATGTCGGCGGCGTGCATGCCGGCCACGTCCTCGAAGGAGAAGCCGGCAAGGCGCTCCATGACCAGCACCCGCCGGGTGACGAGGGTGGGGTGGGGGCGGGGCACGACGTAGGGACTGCGGCCGAGCTGGCCGTACACCGCGGCCAGGTCGAGCATGTTGTCGGCCTCGAGGCGGAAGTCGAGCTCCTCGGTGATGGTCTCACCGAACAGCTCGACCAGGGCCGGGGGGTTGGCCAGCGCGGCGACGGGGATGCGTCCCACCAGCAGCGGGGCGATGGAGGCCATGACCTGGAGGTCGGCCTCGACCAGGGCACCGATGCCGGGGCGCTGGACCTTCACCACCACCTCGACGGGGTCACCGCCGGGGGCCTCGGGGTGGAGGGCGGCGACGTGCACCTGGGCGATCGATGCGGCCGCGACGGGTCGACGCTCGAACCGGGCGAACACCTCCTCCAGCGGCCGGCCCAGGTCCGCCTCCACCACGGCGCGGACCGCGGCGAAGGTCTCGGGCGGCACCTGGTCCCGACAGGCTCGCATCTCGGTGACCAGCTCGGTGGGGAACAGGCCCTCGCCCGAGGCGATGATCTGACCCAGCTTGATGTAGGTCGGGCCGAGGGCCTCGGCCGCCAGCCGGAGGCGACGGGCCAGATCCTCCCGCGACCGCGTGCCGCCCTGGCGCCGGGCACCGAGGGCCCACGCCGCGAGCGGTGGGCCCAACCTCCCCACCACCCGGGCCAGGCGGCCGAAGGGGGGCAGGCGGCGGGGCCGCACCAGGTCGGGCAGGCGGCGGCGGATGCGCGTCCGCTCGGCCTCCACCGCGGCCCGCCAGGGGAGGGCCGTCGGATCGATCACCCAGGGCCCGGACTCGGTGAAGGTGCCCAGGGCCAGGTCAGGTGAGGTGGATCGCACCGGGAGAGTGTGACCGCACGCCCTCGGCGCTGTCGCCTCAGGACCGCCCCGACCGGGCGCCTGGGTCCCGCGAGGGGGGCGGCATCCACCTCCTCCGGGGTGACCGGGTGATCTCGCATCATCCGCGGTCTCTCGATGTCCATCGGGGGCTGAACGCGCCTACAGTTCCAGAGTGGGTCATGGGTACGAGGTGCGGAACGACCTGGTGGCGACCGCAGCGGTGGCGAGCCCGTCGGCCCGTGCTGCGAAGGTGGCGGCCGACTTCGCCGAGCAGGCGGGCTCGGATGCCTCGACCCGATGGCTGCTGGAGCTGGTCGTGGGGTCCTTCGCCGAGTGGGGGAGCATCCACCTCGTCCAGGCCGACGGACAGTTGCACCGGGTCGCGGTCCACCATCGCGACCCGACCCTGGAGCCGTTGATCTCGCGCCTGCAGGAGGCGGCCAGCGTCGATCCCGCGCTGGCGCCGGACCTGACCGAACCGCTCCACACCCGGGCGGCCGTGCTCCGCCGCCGCTCGTCGGAGGAGCTGGCCGAGGTGGCGCCGTCACCCGAGGTACTCGACCTGTGGACCCGGTTGGGCTTCTCCAGCGGCCTCCTCCTTCCCCTGGTCCTGCGGGATCGGGCTCTGGGCGTCCTGGCCCTCATGTCCGCGAGCCGAGACCACTTCAGTCCCGAGGAGGTCACGGCCCTCGAGGGCCTGGCCGCTGAGTGCGCGCTCCTGGTCGAGACAGCCCGCCTGGCGCGCGAGGCCGAGGCCGCCACCGGCGAGCGCCTGCGGGTGCGGGCCGTGCTCGACACCCTGCTGGCCCATGCTCCGGTGGCCACCGCGGTCGTCGACCCGGAGGGCCGGGTGCTGCACCACAACGAGGCGCTGCGCCAGATGGCCCCGACGGGCCCGTCCGGTGACGGTGACGCCGCCGGGCGCTCGTCGTGGACCCTCGACGAGCTCGTGCCCACCGTCGCCCCGGAGGTCGCTCCCCTCATCGAGCAGGTGCGGCTCTCGGGTTCGGCCGAGGGGCCCGTCGAGCTGCGGCTGGGAGAGGTGGGGCGTCGGCGGTACTGGCACGCCACCGCGTTCCCCATCCGGCGGGCCGACGAGGACCTCCTGGGCACCGGGCTCATCTTCGTCGAGCACACCGCCGAGACCCTCGCCGCCCGACGTCAGAAGGAGAGCGTGGCCCGCCTCGACCTGTCCCTCGCCGCCGGAGGCCTGGGGACGTGGGACTGGGATCTGGTGAGCGGCACCGTCAAGTGGTCGACGGGCATGGAGACCATCGCCGGGCTGGAGCCCGGCTCCTTCGGTGAGACGAGCGACGACTTCCTCGCCCTCATCCCCGAGTCCGATCGCCAGGCCGTGGACGAGCGCCTGACCGAGTCGGCTCGCTCGGGTGTCGACCACCACGACGAGTTCCAGATCCGCCGCCCCGACGGTGAGATCCGCTGGGTCGAGACCCACGGGCGGGTGGTGGCCACGCGCGACGGCGCGCCGGTGCGGATGATCGGCGTGGCCTCCGACGTCACCGAGCGCCACATCATGGAAGACGTCAAGCTCAAGCTGCTCGAGCGAGAGCACCAGGCCCGGGTCGCCGCTGAGGACTCGCGCGAGCGCCTGGCCCTCCTGGCCGAGGTGAGCGCCACCCTGGCCACGACCCTCGACCCGCAGGCCGTGTACGACAACCTCGCCACCCTGCTCGTGCCCCGGATGGCGGACTTCGTCATCCTCGACGCCCTCGACGACGACGGGGGGGTGCGCGAGGCGGCCCTGGTCCACATCGACCCCACCCGCGTCGACCTCGTCCGTCAGGTGCGATCGACCCGACGCCGCGAGGGCGGTGACGGCATCTGGAGCGTGCGGCGGGCCATGCGCACCGGCCGCTCCGAGCGCGTCGAGGACATCACCGACGACGATCTGGTCGCCGCGGCCGCGGGTGACGAGGAGCACCTGTCCGCCCTCCGGTCGCTGGCCCCTCGCTCGGCCCTGGTGGTCCCGCTGGTGGCGCGGGGACGCGTCCTGGGCGGCATCTCCATGATCACGACCGGCCCTCGCTCCTACGAGAGCGACGACCAGGCCCTGCTCGAGAACATCGCCGGCCGGGCCGCCAACGCGGTTGACACGGCCATGCTCTTCGACTCCCGATCGGAGGTGGCCCGCGCCCTCCAGCAGACCCTGCTGCCGCCCGCACTTCCGGAGATCCCCGGCATCGACCTGGGTGCCAAGTACCGGGTCGCAGAGGCCGGGATCGAGATCGGGGGCGACTTCTACGACGTGTTCGAGGTGCCGTCGAGCTGGGTCATCGTGCTCGGCGACGTGTGCGGCAAGGGTCCGGCGGCCGCTGCGCTCACCGGCCTGTTCCGCCACACCCTGCGGGCCATCGCGCCGTCGCCGCCCGGCGAGGGCGGTCCGGCGATGATCCTGACTGCCACCAACGACGCCATCATCGACCAGATCGACGACACCCGCTTCGCCACCGCCGCGCTGGTGACGCTCCGCCCGGGTCGGGGCGAGGCCGACCTGTGCGTGGCCTGCGGCGGGCATCCCCGACCCATGCTGGTCCGAGCCGACGGCACCATCGAGAAGGTCGACGCCACCGGCACGCTCCTGGGCGTGCTGCCCGACCCCGAGTTCCAGGAGGTCAGCCTCCACCTGGGTCCCGGTGACGCCCTGGTGCTCTACACCGACGGTGTGACCGAGGCTCGCGACGGGGCCACCCAGTTCGGCGAGGCCGGACTCCTCGATGCCCTCGAGGATGCCCACCGGCTCCACTCGGCCGATGCCGTGGCCGAGCGGGTGGTGGAGGCCGTCGACGCGTTCCGGGACTCCGATCTCCCCTCCGATGACGTCGCCGTGATCACCATCCGGGTGCCCAGCATGCACGACGTGTAGTCGTCGTCACTCGGTCGCGTCGCGAGCGAGACGACGAAGGTCAGCGCTGGGTCACCTCGAGGACCTTGGCGGTGAGGGCGGGGTGGCAGACGAGGAGGTCGGGGAGCCAGGGGTCGGGGCGGTTGTAGACGAGGGGGGCGCCGTCGATGCGTGAGGTGTGGAAGCCGGCGGCGGCGGCCACCGCCACCGGAGCACAGCTGTCCCACTCGTACTGGCCACCGGCGTGGGCGTACACATCGGCCGCGCCCTGGACCACGGCGGCCACCTTGGCCCCCGCCGATCCCATCTCCACCAGCTGGGCGCCGAGGGCGTCGGACACCGCCAGGGCCACCGCTGGAGGTCGGCTACGGCTGATGATGACCCGCGGCTCGTCGGGCACGGCCGCCGGCCCCGGCCCGGGGTCGGCCGTGGAGAGGGTGACGCCCTGGGCGGGCAGAGCCACGGCGCCGGCGACCGGCGCGCCGTCGACCACCAGCGCCACGTGGACGGCCCAGTCGACGCGAGGTGGCTCGCTGTACTCCCGCGTCCCGTCGAGGGGATCGATGATCCAGGTGCGCGCGGCCCCCAGCCGGGCCGAGGCATCGACGCCCTCCTCCGAGAGTACGGCGTCGCCGGGCGCCTCGATCGCGAGGCGGGCCATGAGCAGCTCGTGGCTGCGGCGGTCGCCCTCCCGCTTGAGGGTCGCCGGTCCCGCATCCCTCAGCTCCCGTCGCAGGGCCACCAGCATCTCGCCCGCCTCTGACGCCAGGGCCGCCGCCAGCGCGTGGTCGTCGGCCGAGGCCGGGGGGTCGGGGACGGGGGCGGGAGCGGGCATCGAGCCAGTCTGGCCCGTCGCACCTCGGGTACAGGCGGGGCGGGCGGGACGGAGGCGGACGGAGGTCGGGCCCGCGGCGCGGTGCCCGCTACGCTCGCCCGTCGTGTCCACCCGCTCCGACGCGCCCTACCGCCTGAGCCACCTGCGGGCCCTCGAGGCCGAGGCCATCCACATCGTGCGGGAGGTCGCCGCCGAGTTCGAGCATCCGGTGATGCTCTTCAGCGGGGGCAAGGACTCGTCGGTGATGCTCCATGTGGCCTGCAAGGCCTTCTGGCCGTGCCCGTTGCCGTTCGCGGTCATGCACATCGACACCGGCCACAACTACGACGAGGTCATGGCCTTCCGGGACGAGGAGGTCGAGCGGCACGGGCTGCGGCTCGTGGTCGCCTCGGTCCCCGACGCCATCGCCGCCGGCAAGGTCACCGAGGGCACCGGAAGCGGAGCCACCAGGAACCGCATCCAGACCCCGGTGCTGCTCGAGGCCATCGAGGAGCACGGCTTCGACGCCGTGTTCGGCGGGGCGCGCCGCGACGAGGAGAAGGCCCGGGCCAAGGAGCGGGTCTACAGCTATCGCGACGACTTCGGGCAGTGGGACCCGAAGAACCAGCGGCCCGAGCTGTGGAGCCTCTACAACGGCCGCCACCACCGGGGTGAGCACATCCGGGTCTTCCCCCTTAGCAACTGGACCGAGCTCGACATCTGGCAGTACATCGAGGCCGACGACGTCCGCATCTCGTCGCTGTACTTCGCCCACCAGCGCGACGTCGTGCGCCGCGATGGCATGTGGATCGGCCACACCCGTCACCTCACCCTCGGCGACGGCGAGGAGGTGGAGTCGCGCACCGTGCGCTTCCGCACCATCGGCGACGCCACCGGCACCGGCGCGGTCGACTCCACGGCGTCGGACCTCGAGCAGATCATCGCCGAGGTCGCAGCGACCCGGCTCACCGAACGGGGTGCCACCCGGGCCGACGACCGCATCAGCGAGGCCGGCATGGAAGACCGCAAGCGCGAGGGGTACTTCTGATGTCTGAGCTCTTGCGGCTGGCCACCGCCGGCTCTGTGGACGATGGCAAGAGCACGCTCATCGGGCGGCTGCTCTACGACTCGAAGGCCATCTTCGAGGACCAGCTGGAGGCGGTGGAGGCCACCAGCGCCAAGATGGGCGCCGAGTACACCAACCTGGCCCTGCTGACCGACGGGCTGCGGGCCGAGCGCG
>JBBSMQ010000007.1:0-144711 GCA_038233075.1 Acidimicrobiales bacterium | reverse complement strand
CCGCCGCTGGCTCCCCAAGAGCACCGACCTGAACCACTACAGCATCGACCTCGACGCCATCGCGCATGACCTCAACGCCATGCCCCGACGCATCCACGACTGGTCCTCAGCGGCCGACCTCTACGCTGCGCTCTGCTGCAACAACCGGTAGAGCCCGCCGTCCTTCCGAGCTTTCTGCGGGAGGTCGGTCGCCGTGATCTCGTCGGTGGCCTTCGTGAATTTGAAGGCTTTGGATGCTGGCACCGCCTCGGGACCGGGGATGGTGACCGTCAAGGTCAGCTCGCGGAGCGCGGCATCGAACGCGAAGTCGTGCCGGACATCGAAATCGTCCGGATACACGGAGTTGCCGAGGACGATCGTCACGTACTCGTGGACGGCGGTCTCAGCTCCGACATCGAGACCAGCGAGCATCTCGTCGAGCGCAGCGTTGGACTCGTCAGCGGCAGCCTGGCGCGTGGCGCACTCAGCGTCGTAGGTCTGCTGGGCCATCGACAGATGGGCCTGACGCTCGTTGTCCGCTGTCTGGTGAGCCTGCATCTGTTGCAGTTGCAAGGTCGGTATCTGGGCTACGTGTGCTTGCCATGCCTGGTGGGTTGCCGCGTGGGCGGCCCATGCTTGTTGGCGAGCTTCCTCGTGTCGCTTCTTGCCGCCGATCATCCCGCCCAAGCCCTTCGGCGGGTCAGGTTCGACCCACTGCGGCTCCAGGGGCGCCATCACCGGGGGAGGCGGAGGTAGCGGGTTCAGGAGGTCAGGTCGGGGGAACGGGGGATGGTCGGGCACCGTCCGGAACGATTCGAGGTCGACGAAGTCATCGACCTCGAGGGTCGCTGCAAGCAACGTGTCGAGTTGCTCGTACTGCCCGGCCAACAGGGAGTTGCGGGATTCGACGTCGGCCTCCATCTCGGCGATGTGCAGGCGCTTGGCCTCCGCTGTCGCCGCCTTCTGCTCAGCGGCACTAGCGCGCGTCGCCTGAGCGAGGGCCCGTTCGGCTTGGCGCTGCGCTGCCTCGTGCTGTCGCACCGCCGCAGCATGCTGACGAGCTGCAGCGCGCTGCGCCTGCTCTCGCTTGCGGGCGGCGACCTGATTCTGGTGGTGAACCTCAGCAAAGAACCCACGCTTGGCCATCGTGCCCCTCCCGGTGTTGATCCCTCCGACGGCTGACTATGGTCGCGCTCCACGCAACCGCCATGTCAGCGAAGGCGACTGTATCGAACCGGCGGCCACCATGGTCCCGCATGTAGGGCGGCGCACGTCGTTGTGTTTGTGGTGTTTGGGTCCTACGCTCGATGCCATGGAGGCTTCCACGATCGAGCGCGCCGAGAGGTCGGCAGTCGACCACCTATTGACCACGGGCCAGGCGGCAGAGCTCCTCAGCTCGTCTCGGCAGCACGTCGTCGATCTGTGCGACCGCGGCGACTTGCCGTTCTCGACGACCGGGGTCCACCGACGAGTTCGGCGCTCGGACGTCGAAGCACTGCGAACCAGAACCGACCGCCTCACGCGGGACCAAGAACGCAGCCTGTGGTTGGCGCACGCGGTGGCCGGCGCCATCGTGCTGGACCCGGTCACGACGATCGGGTTGGCCAAGCGGAACCTTCACCGGCTCCAGGCGCAGCACACGCGAGGCCAACTAGCTCGGTGGCTGGAGGAGTGGGACGTGCTTCTGGACGGGCCGGTCGAGGAGGTGCTGGCCACGCTCACCTCTCGGACCCCTCGGGCGAGGGAGCTTCGCCAGAACAACCCGTTCGCCGGGGTGCTGTCCGACGACCAGCGTGTGCGGGTGCTCCGGGGGCATTCGGTGACCCACGCCTCCCGCCCGTGAACCGGGAGCAGCTGGCCCACATCCTGCGGGCGGCGTCCACGGTCACGTCGGACGGCGAGATCATCGTGCTCGGCAGCCAATCGATCCTCGCCACGTTCGACGAGACCGTCTTGCCCGACGAGGCGACGTCGTCGATGGAGGCCGACATTGCCTTTGCGGTCGACGAAGGTGCCGCCAAGGCCGATCAAGTCGACGGGGTCATCGGCGAGGGCTCGATGTTCCAACAGACCTTCGGCATCTACGGGCAGGGCGTCGAACTCTCGACGGCCACCCTGCCGAAAGGCTGGCGCGACCGGCTGGTGACCTTCGACCGCCCTGACGCAGAACCGGCGACAGCCAGGTGCCTCGAACCGCACGACCTCGTGGTGGCCAAACTCGTCGCCGGTCGGGAGAAGGACTACCGCTTCGTTGCTGCGCTCCTTGGTGCCGGCTTGGTCTCAGCCGACCTCTTACGGGAGCGGGCCGCAGTGCTCGAGACCGTTGGAGCTGTCACGCAACGTGTGATGCAGCGGATCGGCCGGCTCGTTGACGGGACCCTGGGCTGATTGCGGAGCGCTCAGCCCCATGGATGAGTCCGGCCGCTGAGTGATGCGACAGCACGAGTCGGTATGCGAAGTGACGAGCTCGCCGATGGCACGAGATTGTGCCGAAAATTGTGCCTGGCGCCGATTGGATGGCGCCCACGACCCAGCTGACCTGGTCGTTTCCCCGGCGCCAGCTCGATCGAGCATCACCTTGCCAAGGCGAGGGTCGCCGGTTCGAGTCCGGTCGCCCGCCCACCGGAACCCCCTGTGACGCAGGGGTTCCTGCCCTTTGACGAGGGCTTCCGTGACGTCGACGGCAACACGCTGTACGTCGTCGAAGGAGAGTGATCCCGATGACCGCACCCGACAAGACCTTTCACGCAGTCCTGGAGAAGAGCCCCGCCAAGGGAGGGTGGACCTACATCGTCACGGACTGGTCCGCTGAGTTCTTCGGTACCCGAGGACTGGTCAAAGTGCGCGGCACGGCCGATGGCCACCCGTTCGAGAGCTCGTTCATGGCCCTCGGTGACGGCACCCACAAGCTGTCGGAAGGCCGCGGGGCAGCCGGAGGTGTGCTCGTCGGCGCGAACGTCGTCTCGCTCGACCGCGCGTGCACCGACGCAGTGGCGCGGGTGAGAGGATCGACCGATGGCGACGCGTCATGCTCCCGACTCCGACCAGGACGGCATCGACTGGATGGATCTCACTCGTCGCTGCGCCTTCGAGTCGCACCGCCTCCTGGCGTGGATCCACTTCGACCCGCTCGCCATCGAGAACCACGCTGCGCTCGGTGTCCCGGGCGTGACCTACTACATCGCATCGCGCGCCGCCCCCCTCGCCTCGGCGGGCAACGAGGCGGTGGTGGCGGCCTTCTCCTCCATCGACGCCGACGCCATCCGGTACTGCCTCGACGAGTGCCGACGGCACACGACCTTCGACCAGGTGAGGGGCGCCCGCAACGCCGCCGTCGTGGCGGGGCTGCGGCAGTCGATCCCCGAGCGCTGCGACCAGCTGGCGGCGATGGCCGACGACCTCTGGGTCGTGGCCGATGTGTTGCCCCGGTCGGGGCGGGTGTTCTTCGCCGCGCACCTGGATGTACCCCGGCCCCGAGATGACGACCTGCTGTCGGCGTGGCTTGCGCTCTACGCCCTCCGGGAGTTCCGGGGTGACACCCACTGGGCGATCCACCTCGCCGAGGGGCTGTCGGGCACCGTCGCAGGCGTCCTCGACAACGCCATGCGCGGGTTCGACGACGAGTGGGTGCCGAGGAGCAGGGGCGCCGACGATGCAGTCATCGGCGACGCCCACGCTGAGCTCGAGCGACGGGGCCTGTCTACCCAGGGGTCGGTCAACGAGGAGGGACTCCGGTATCGCCAGGAGCTGGAGGACCGGCTCGATCGAGCGACCGCCGTGGTCTGGCAGACGCTTGGGGTCGACCGGACGATGGAGCTCCTGCGCCTGCTCGAACCGGTGAGCCAGCGGTTCGTCGATCGGATCGACGCCACCGCCGGGGACAACTGGGTCCCGGCCGGCCGCGTGCGCCGGTGGACCCACTTCGAGGATGAGGGCGAGCTCGGTGGAGCGGACTGACCGCCGAGAACGTCCAGTCCACGCACCTTCCGACTGACTGCTGAGCGATGCCTGCAGGGCGCGTTCAGCGCTCAGAGGTGCTCCACGTCACCGGGTTCCGGGCCGGAAGGGCTCCGGACGCGCCGAAGGGGCCCGGACCAAGGGGGAGGTCCGAGCCCCTTCGGCGGGGCGCCGGCGAACCGGCTCCAGATCGCCGCCGGCCGGGGGAAGGTCGGCGGCGAGAGGGGTCAGTCTCAGGCCGCGACCGCAGAGCGGACCTGCGAGCGGGCGTCGCGAGCGGTGCCGCGGGCCTGCTGGCGGGCATCGCGGGCCGTGGTGCGGGCCTGCTGGACGATCTCGCGGGCCTGCTCGGGGAGCTTGGCCTCGATCTCGTCGAGCAGAGACTCGAAGCGGGACTCGACCTCATCGAGACGGGTCTCGATCTCCTTGACCCGGTCATCGGCGGTGTCGACGGCGGAGCCGAGCCGGCCCCGGAGCTCGGTGAGGAGGCTCTCGGCCTCGTTGGTGAGCTTCTCGAGCTGGACCTTGGCCTCGCCGGCCTGCTCCCTGAGGGTCTTGGTCAGCTCGACTCGCTGGACCTGGGCCTTCTGGAAGCCGATGATGCCGATGCCGACACCGACGTAGAAGGTGTCCTTGGCGACTCGGGTGAGCTCGTCGGCAGTGATCTCGGGCATGGTGTGCTCCTGGGTGAAGGGGTTGGGGGGTCTGCTCGCAAACGTACCGATCTTGTTAAACAGTTGCAAGCACAGCGGGTGTGAACATCGTCTCCCCGGTCGCCTCCGGCCCCCTTTCCGCCCCCGCTGGGTACCCGATCTGGGGCCGGGCAGGAGGTACCCTGGCTCCGCCGTGACCGCCGCCCACCCGACTGCCGACCGGTCCGCCTCGGCCGTGCCGGCGGCGCCTGCCGCCACCGCGGCTGCCCCTGCCGTGGTGGCTGTCGTGGTCACGCGCGACCCCGGCCCCTGGTTCGAGGAGGTGCTGCGCTCGTTGGCGGCCCAGAGCTACCAGGCCCTCTCGGTCCTGGTCATCGACGCCGGCAGCACCGAGGACCCCAGCCCCCGGGTGGCGGCGGTGCTGCCCGATGCCCGCGTCGCCCGCGATGAGCAGTCCCGGGGCTACGGGGCCTCTGCCAACCGCGTCCTCGGCGCAGTGGAGGGGGCCTCGTTCTTCCTGCTCTGCCACGACGATGTCGCCCTGGCCCCCGATGCTCTGCGCCACCTCGTCGAGGAGGCCTTCCGGACCAACGGAGCCATCCTCGGACCCAAGCTCCTCGACTGGCACGACCCCCGGCGCCTGCGCTCGGTCGGGGGGGCCATCGACAAGACCGGCGCTCCGGCCCCGGCGGCCGACCCCGGTGAGCTCGACCAGGAGCAGCACGACGCAGTCCGCGACGTCTTCTACGTCAGCGGGGGGGCCATCCTCGTCCGGGCCGACCTGTTCCGCACCCTCGGTGGCTTCGACGCCGGGATGAGCCTCCACGGTGACGACATCGACCTGTGCTGGCGGGCTCACCTGGCCGGCGCCCGCGTGCTCGTCGTCCCCACCGCCGTGGCCCGCCACCTGGAGGCCCTGGGCGAGCGGCGTGCCGTCGACGACCGGCGCCACCTGCAGCAGCGTCACCGGGTGCGCTCCCTGCTCTCGAACTACGGGCCCGCCCACTCACTCCGGGTGCTGCCCCAAGCTGTGGTCCTCTCGGTGGTCGAAGCCGTCTTCGCGTTCGTCGGCGGCCGCTTCCGCCACGCGGCCGACATCGTCTCGGCCTGGATGTGGAACCTCGGCCACGGCGGGGCCGTCATCGGCCGCCGCCGGGCCAACAAGGCCGTCCGGTCGGTGCCCGACCGGGAGGTCCGCGAGCTCCAGGTGCGAGGCAGCGCCCGGCTCACGGCGTTCCTGCGCGGCCAGGTCGGTCCGGGCGCAGACCGCCTCGGTGCCCTCGCCGCGACCGGACGCGACCTGTCCGCCGCTCTGCGCACCCCCCTGACCCGGATCGCGGTGTCCTTCGCCGGGTTGACGCTGCTGCTCATGTTCCTCGGCAGCCGCAACCTCCTCTTCCAACCCCTTCCCGCGGTGGGCGACCTCAACGCCTTCCCCGACTCCTCGTTCGACCTCCTCCGGTCTCACCTGACCGGGTGGCGGACCACCGCCGGAGGCGGCACCGGGCCCTCTCCCACCGGGAACGGGTTCTTCGGGCTGATGGGGCTGCTGTCGTTGGGCAGCATGGGCGTGGCCCGAAAGGTCGCTATCCTCGGCCTGCTGCCGGCCGGTCCCATCGGCATCTGGCGTCTGGCCCGACCGATCGGCTCGATCCGGGCGGCGGCGGCCTCGGTGGTCGTCTACGCCGCCGTGCCGCTCCCCTACAACGCGCTGGCCGATGGGTCGTGGGCCGCGCTGGCGGCCTACGCGGTGACGCCGTGGATCGTGCTGGGGCTGGCCCGCTCCACGCGCCTCGCTCCGTGGGGTCGGACCGACCTCGACGACGCCGAGACGGCCACGTCGGTCGCCCCCGTCAGCGGCGTGGCGCGGGTGCTGAGCGTCGGCCTGGCCATCGCCCTCGGGGCCATCGTGACCCCCGCCATCGTGGCGCTGGCCGCGCTCATCGCCGTCGGGTTGGCCGTGGGTTCGCTCGCCGCGGGACGTCTCGCCGGCGTGGCCCGGCTGCTGGGCACTGCCGCCGGAGGGATCGCCGTCGCCCTGGTGCTGCACCTGCCCTGGAGCCTGTCCCTGCTCACGAACGGCGGGAGCTGGGCGGCGGTCATCGGTGCCGACGAGGCCGCGGGCCGGACCCTCGTCCAGCTCCTCCGGTTCCAGACCGGTCCCTGGGGCGACACCCCGTTCGCCTGGGCGTTCCTCGTGCCCGCGGCGCTGCCCCTGGTCATCGGGCGTGGGTGGCGTCTGGCCTGGGCCGTGCGCGCCTGGTTCATGGCCCTGGCCGGTTGGGCGACGTTCGTGGCCGTGGACCAGGGCTGGGTCGACCTGGCCCTGCCGGCCTCCGAGGTGCTGCTGGTACCGGCGGCGGTGGGCCTGGCTCTGAGCGCCGGGCTGGGCATGGCCGCCTTCGAGGTCGACCTGCGCCACTTCGGCTTCGGCTGGCGCCAGCTGACCTCGGTGGCGGCCGCGGCCGCGCTGCTGGTGGGCGGGCTGGGCCTGGTGTCGGGGGCCTTCGACGGCCGGTGGCGGGTGCCGCGCGGCGACCTCAACCGAGCGCTGGCGCCGGTGCTCACCGCCGACGGCGACCCCGACGCCCGGATCCTCTGGGCGGGAGATCCCGACCTCTTGCCCCTGGGGGCCCACGACTACCGCGACCGCATCGCGTTGGCCACCAGCGACGGCCTGCCGGACGTGCGCTCGCGGTGGGCCGGCGCCCGCCATCCCAGCACCGACCGCCTGGAGGATGCGCTCGATCTGGCCCTCGACCGCCGCACCGCTCGCGCCGGCCGCATCCTCGGTTCCCAGGGCATCCGCTACGTCGTGGTGCCCACCAGAGCCGAACCGGAGGCCTTCGGCGGGGCCGACCGTCGACCCCCGACCGCGCTGGTCGCCGCCCTCGAGGGCCAGCTCGACCTCGAGCAGGTCGACACCGACCGCTCGCTGCTCGTCTACCGCAACCGGGCCTGGCGGGGTGAGGTCACGGCGGTGCCGGCCGGCACCGAGCTGCCCGACACCCCCGCGGGGGCGGCGGCCATCGATCCCGACGGGTGGGAGCCGGCGGCGGGTCGGACCGAGGTGGCGCGCATCCCAGTCGAGTCCCCGGGTGAGGCCGATCTGGTGGCGGCGGTTCCCGCCGACGACCGTTGGTCGCTCGACCTCGACGACGCGGAGGTGGCGACCGGGACGGCCTACGGCTGGGCCCTCCACGCCGACGACCCGGCCGGAGGCGCCGGCGATGTGTCCTACACCACCAGCACCGGCCTGCGGGCTCTGGTGCTGCTCCAGCCGCTGCTCTGGTTCCTGGCCCTCACGGGTCGGGGGGCGGCGATGGGCCGAGCTCGGCGGAAGGATGAGCGCGCCGCCGCGACCGCTGCGCCCGGCCCGCCGCCGGCGGACCCCGTGGCCAGCGCCGCGGCCGCAGTCGCGGGCCTGGCGCAGCGGACCAAGGAGGCCGACGACGCCGTCGAGGCGGCGGGCCGGAACGAACCGGACGAGCCCGATCAGCCGACCACGCGGTCCGGGCGCCGGCGGGCCCGGAGGCACCAGCGATGACGCGCCGGTGGCCGCCGCTGATCCTGATCGCCGCCCTCCTCGTGGCGGGCATCGTCGTCGGGCGGGACGGCGTGGTGGTCGATGCCGACGAGGCACTGCCGGACCCGTCGACGCTGGTGCCCGTCGCCGCTCCCGACGACGCCCTCGGCTCGCTGTGGTTCTGCGCCGGGCAGACCGCAGGCGACGACACCCTGGCCGACGGAACCCTGGTCATCGCCAACCCGTCGGATGAGCCCGCCGCCGGTCAGGTCACGGTCGTGTCCGACGCCGGCGACCGCGCCGCCGAGGATCTCGAGGTCGCGCCGTGGCGTACGGTGCGGCTGCGGGTGGCGGACCTGCTGGAGGCCGACTGGGCCGCAGCCCAGGTAGAGACGACGTCGGGCACCGTCGTCGTCGAGCATGAGGTCGTGGGCCCTCTGGGCCGGGCCGTGGCGGCCTGCCAGACCCGGACGTCGGGTCGGCTCCGGCTGCCCGCCGGTGCGACCACGCGCGACGCTCGGCTCACCCTGCTCGTCTACAACCCGTCCGCCGACGCGGCCACGGTGGACCTGTCCTTCGTCACCGATGAAGGTGTGCGCCGACCGAGTGACCTCCAGGGCCTGCCCGTGCCCACCGGTTCGGTGGTCCCGATCGACGTCTCGCCCGTCGTCACCGTGCGGCCAGTGTTGGCCACCGTCGTCAGCGCCCGTCGGGGCGGGGTGGTCGTCGACCGGATCCAGACCTTCGGCGGTCGGGGCGCGGCCACCACGGAGGAGGAGGTCGCCGCTCAGCGGTTCCGGCGGAAGGGGCTGACGGTGACCCCGGCGGTGCCCACCGCCGTCCTGTCCTGGAGCTTCCCCGCCGGGCTGCGCGCCGAAGGCATCCACGAGCAGGTCACCGTGTTCAACCCGGCCGACGAGGCGGCCGAGGTCGAGGTTTCGCTGGCCCTGGAGGACCCACAGCGCAACGGCGAGGTCGATCCCTTCCCGCTGGAGGTGCCGGCCCAGGCGACCCGAGTGCTCGACGTCGACCTGGCCGATGGGGTGCCCGACGGCATCAGCCACTCCTTGGAGGTCCGCTCCACCAACGGTGTGCCGGTGGTCGCGGAGAGGTCCCTCTCCGCGACCGAGGGGACCATCTACCGCGCCGAGCTTGCCAGCACCGGTTCCCCCGTGGCCTCGTCACGCTGGGTCTTCGCCGCCGGGCTGCGCTCCGCCGACGCGGAGGCGGAGCGCATCGCCCTGGTCAACCCCGGCGACGAGGCCGTGGACGTGACGCTGGTGGCCTTCGGTGACGGAGAGCGGAGCGCGCCGCTGGGCGACGAGCCGGTCACCCTGGCACCGGGAGAGCACCGCGAGCTCGACATCGGCCAGCTGGGCGGGGTGGCCGACGGCCAGACCTCGATCGAGGTGGAGGCCTCGGGGCCAATCGCCGCCGAGCGTCGCCTCATCAGCAGGCCCGCCGACCCCGACGATGAGGAGTCCGAGCCCGGCGTCGGTGGCTCCACCGCCCTCGGGATCCCCCTCGGCCCCGACATCACCACCCTCGGCTGACACCGCCGCGGCCTCACCGCCCTGTTCTGAGCCACGAGCGCGTCGCTGGTGGCGCGTGGGTGGCTCAGAACGGTTCCCGGCGGTGGCGACTCGTGTGACCCGAGGGTCGGACCCGGGGCGTGGCAACCTCGGGCCGTGGAACGCCTCCTGCTCGTTGCGGTGCTGGTGGCGGTGGCCGTGGCGGTGGCAGCGGTGCTGCGAGCCCGCACCCGCCTCGACGCCCCCACCCGGCCCACCTGGGCCGTGCCCGACCAGGTGGACCGGTCGGAGCTGGCCCGGCCCGACGCCCCGTGGCTGGTGGCCGTGTTCAGCTCCGCCACCTGCCTCGCCTGTCGGGGCACCTGGGAGAAGGCTCGCCAGCTGGAGAGCGGCGACGTGGCCGTGCAGGACATCGACGCCGTCGACGGGGCGCGCCTCCATGAGCGCTACGGCGTCGACGCCGTGCCCATGCTCCTCATCGTCGGCCCCGACGGCCGGGTGCACGCCAGTTTCCTGGGCGAACCCCCCACCGCCGACCTCTGGTCCGCCGTCGCCACCCTCCGCGCCTCACCCGAGACCCCCGCCGAGGACGGCTGAATCCCGAAGGTTCTTGCTCCGAAGGGGGTGAGGTGTCCCGACGGCCTGTGGCCGGCGCAGCCGCTGGGGGTCTGGGGGCGGAGCCCCCAGGAACGCGAGGCGGTCCAGCTTGCTGGTCGGCGAGCATGGGCGTGAGCGCAGCGAGCCCGATCAGCTCGTCGGAACGGAGCGAGCGCAGCGAGCGAGTGACGACGAAATCTAATCCACCGACGTGGTCTCGGCGGGGGTGGGCGCGCCCTCGCGGGCCATGCGGACGAGACGGGAGACGGTGGCGCCGTCGACGGTCTCGTGCTCGAGCAGCGAGCGGGCCACCAGGTTGAGTCCGGCCCGGTTCCCGGTGAGCACGGTGCGGCAGCGCTCCTCGGCCTCGCGCAGGATGCGCTCGATCTCCTGGTCGATGATGTTGGCGAGAGCCCCGCCGCTGCTGTCGCGGGACTGCATGAGGTCCTCGCCCAGGAACACCTGGCCGTGGTTGCCCCATGCCTGGGGGCCGACCTTGGTGCTCATGCCCCACTCGGTGACCATGCGCTTGGCTCGGCTGGTGCTGACCTCGAGGTCGTTGCCGGCCCCGGTGGTCATCACCCCGAACACCAGCTGCTCGGCCACCCGGCCGCCCATGGCGACGACGATGGAGTCCTCCAGGTAGTGCTGGCTGTAGCTGTGGCGGTCCTCGACCGGCAGCTGCTGGGTGACACCCAGGGCCATGCCGATGGGCAGGATCGTCACCTTGTGCAGGGGATCTGCGTTCTCCATGAGCGAGGCGCACACGGCGTGGCCGGCCTCGTGGTAGGCGGTGAGCTCCTTCTCGGCGTCGGAGAGCGCCATCGACTCGCGGCGGGCGCCCATCAGCACTCGGTCGCGGGCGTACTCGAAGTCCTCGTTGCCGATCTCCTGGCGGCCCTGGCGCACGGCGTGGAGAGCGGCCTCGTTGACCAGGTTGGACAGCTCGGCGCCGCTCATGCCCGGGGTCCCCCGGGCCACGACGTTGAGGTCGAGCTCGGAGGACATGCGCTTGCCCTTGGTGTGGACGTTGAGGATGGCGAGGCGCTCGGTCTGCTCCGGCAGGGGGACGACGACCTGGCGGTCGAAGCGGCCCGGGCGCAGTAGGGCGGAGTCGAGGATGTCGGGCCGGTTGGTGGCCGCCATCATCACGATGCCCTCGGTGGCCTCGAAGCCGTCCATCTCGTTGAGCATCTGGTTGAGGGTCTGCTCACGCTCGTCGTGGCCGCCGCCGAGGCCGGCGCCTCGCTTGCGCCCGATGGAGTCGATCTCGTCGATGAAGATGATGGCCCGGCCCATCTTCTTGGCCGACTGGAACAGGTCGCGGACCCGGCTGGCGCCGACGCCCACGAACATCTCCATGAAGTCCGAGCCCGACACCGACAGGAACGGCACGCCAGCCTCGCCGGCCACGGCCCGGGCGATGAGGGTCTTGCCCGTGCCCGGGGGCCCGACGAGCAGGATGCCCTTGGGGATGCGGGCGCCGATCTGACCGAAGCGCTCAGGGTGCTTCAGGAAGTCGACGACCTCGTTGATCTCGGTCTTGACCCCCTCGTAGCCGGCCACGTCGGCGAAGGTGGTGCCGGGACGTTCGGTGCTGTAGGTCTTGGCCTTGCTGCGACCGATGGACATGATGTTGCCCATCTGGCCCGATGCCCGCCGGTTGAGCAGCCACAGCAGCCCGCCGAAGAACAGGAACGGCAGGAGCAGCGGCAGCCAGGTGGCGAAGAAGCTGGGCCCCGGCGTCTTGGGCTCGAGCTCCACGTCGTTCTCCGAGGCCAGGCTGAGGACGTCCTCGGGGGCCTGCTGGAGGGCGGTGGTCTTGAAGGTCTCGCCGCCCTTGTAGCTGTTCTTGTAGGTGCCGTCGATGTTGCCCGACGGGTTGTCGTACTCGATCTTGGCCACGTTGCCGTCCTGCACCTCTTGGCGGAACGCGGAGTAGGGGACCTCGGTGCCGTCCTCGCTGTTGGAGGTCACGGCGACGACCATCACGCCGAGAAAGGCAGCGACGAGGAGGTAGAGCGACCACTTGGGCCAGCCGGGCTCGTTCTTGCCCGACTTCGGCCCCGACCCCTGCTCGGAGTCGTCGGGTGGGGGAATCTGGGGACCCTGCTGCGCCATGGGGCCATGGTAGGGGCCCGAGGGGCCCTTGCGGCCATCACCAGGGCGCGGATGGCGGCACTGTAACCTGGGTCGATGGCCCGTCGCTGTGCCCGTCCCGACTGCTGCGAGACGGCCTCGGCCACGCTGGCCTACGACTACGCCAGCTCGACGGTGTGGATCGCTCCGCTGGCCGATGAGTGCCATCCCATGACCCACGATCTGTGCGAGCCCCACGCCGACCACCTCAGCGTGCCTCGCGGCTGGCAGCTGCGCGACCGCCGCGACGTGCTGCCCCTGCCGCTCTTCGGCAACGACGTCCTCGCCAGCTAGGCGAGCGAGGCCTCCGGACCTCCGGGCCGGAGGCTGGCGGGCGGTCCGCGGCGGTGCCGCCCGCGCGTCGCGGACCGTGTCGTCGCGCCCTGTGGCCGCGGCCACCGCGTCCCCGGCGACTCGTCCGCCGACCCGGGCCGATGGATCTCGGCCGGTAACCTCGTGCGGCCCGGGTTCGCCTTCCGCCCCGCGACCTGGGTCCCCACGACGTGAGCGCACCCACCCCGGCCCCCACCCGCCCCGACGCCCCGACCCCGTCACCCTCGTGGGGCCTGGGCGAGGTCGCGGTGGCAGCGGTGGCGACCCTGATCGTCCAGCAGGTGGTGGCCGCCCTCATCATCGCCGCTGCCGGGGTGGAGGTGCCGGAGGGCCAGACCGTGGCCGACGTGGCCTCCCTCGCCGTCATCGCCCTGCTCCAGACCAGCCTGTGGTTCGGCATGCTCGGCTCGGTCGTGGTGGTGCTTCGGCGGCGCCGCATCGCCGACCCCATCCGGGCGCTGGGCCTGCGGGTCCGCGCCCTCGATGTCCCCGGTGGCGCCCTGCTCGGCATCGCCTGCCAGCTGGTGCTGGTCCCGCTGGTCTCCTGGCCGTTGATCCAGATCCTGGGGCGCGACGGCGAGGAGCTGAGGGAGCCGGCGTGCCGGCTGGCCGACAAGGCCGATGACCCCGTCGGCATCGTCCTCCTGTTCCTCATCACCGTCGTCGGCGCCCCGATCGTCGAGGAGCTGTTCTTCCGGGGCTTCGTGCAGCGCGCCGCGGTCGCCCGCCTCGGTCGGATCGTGGGCGTGGTGCTCGCGTCGGTGCTCTTCGGCCTCACCCACTTCCAGCTCCTCCAGCTGCCCGCCCTCATCGTCTTCGGGCTGGTCCTGGGCCTGCTGGCCGATCGCACCGGACGGCTGGGCCCGTCCATCGTCACCCACATGGCCTTCAACGCCACCACCGTGGTCAGCCTGGTGCTGCTGTCGACCTCGGTCGATGATCAGTGCCGCTCCGTGCTCGGGACCCTCCTGTGAGCGAGCGAACCGGGCTGCACGAGGCTCCGGTGGCCGAGGGCCCACCCGTCGCCGATGACCCGTGGCGCGCTGCGGGCGGGGGGCGGGGAATCGACCCTCGTCGCCCCGCGCCGGCCCGGCGGTCCTCGGCCCAGGGCCACGTCGGAGAGGTGCTCGGGCGGGGTCTGACCCGTGTCGGGGGCACGTCCTGGGAGTCCGCGGTCACGGGGTTGGTGGTGGCGGCGTGCGTGGTCTTCGTGCTGGTCACCGTCCACCCCGGGCTGATCCTCACCGAGAACACCCCCACCGGTGGCGACATGGGTTCCCACGTCTGGGGCCCCATGTACCTGATGCGGGAGGTCCTGCCGCAGTGGCGCCTCTCGGGCTGGAGCCCCGACTGGTACGCCGGGTTCCCCGCCTTCCAGTTCTACATGGTCGTCCCGATGCTGGCGATCGTGGTGCTCGACGTGGGCGTGCGGTCCCCGCTCCTGGCGCTGTCGCTGCCCGCCGCCCTCGCGGTGGTGCCCCTGGGCTGGTTCGTGCCCCGCCTGCACCGGGCGCGATGGGCGCTCTTCGGCCTCGGCACCGTGCTCACCCTGCTGGTGCTGCCGGTGCCCTACGGCATCGCCTTCAAGCTGGTCGCGGTGTCGGGCCTGCTCGGGCTGCCCATCGCGGCGTGGGTCCTCGGGCGGCTGTCGGGAGCGCCCTTCCCCGTCCCCCCCGCACTGGCGCTGGGCTCGCTCTTCTTCCTCTACAACCTGGAGCCGACCCTCAACTCCGGCACCGGCAACATCATCGGCGGGAACCTGACCTCGACCATGGCCGGGGAGTTCTCCTTCTCCATCAGCCTGACCCTGGGCGTGCTGTACCTGGGGTTCTTGCTCCGGGGCCTGCGGACCGGGCAGGGACGGGCCACCGCCGCCGTGCTCCTGGCGCTGTGCGGGCTGTGCCACATCATCCCCGCCTTCTACGTGCTGGCCGCCACCGCGCTGGCCTTCGTGATCTGGCCCGGGCGGGCCCGGCTCCGGTGGTTCCTGCCCATCGGGCCGGTGGCCGGGCTGCTGGCCGCGTTCTGGATCGTGCCCTTCGCCACCCGCCACGCCTATGTCAACGACATGGGCTGGGAGCGCGTGCCCCACACCGGTTCGGACCCGTCCCAGTCCTACTGGGACTACCTGGCCCCGCGCTCCCTGTGGGTGCCCCTGGGTCTGGCCGTGCTCGGTCTGGTGGTGGGCATCGTGTTCCGGCGCCGCCTCGCCTACCTGCTGGGTGCCCTGGTCGTGGGTTCCGCCCTGGCCTTCGTGCACGTGCCCGACGGCCGGCTCTGGAACGCCCGCATCCTCCCCCTCTACTACCTGGCGCTGTTCCTGCTGGCCGCGCTGGCGGTGGCCGAGGTGCTGCGCGCCCTCGCCGTCCTCGTCTCGGCGGACCCGCGACGGCCCACACCGTGGGTGGGGGTGGCCGCGGCCGCGCCCGCGGTCATCTTCGTCGTGCTCTTCCTGGGTGGGCCCCTCGCCACCCTGCCCGGGGTCTCCGGCATCAACGACAAGGGCGAGGCCACCCTCTTCGCCGGTAGCCGGTTGGAGATGGCCCGCAGCTACCGGAACCCGGGCTCGTTCTGGGCCCGCTACAACTTCCGCGGCCTGGAGGGCCAGGACCCCGTCGTCGGGGCCGGCGCCGAGGCGGCGGTGCCCGACGGGCAGGGCGGCTGGCCCGAGTACCGGGACATGGTGGCCACCATGGGCGCGCTGGGCCAGGACCCCGAGCACGGCTGCGGGCGGGCCTTCTGGGAGTTCAGCCGCGACCGCCTGGGCTCCTATGGCACGACGATGAGCCCGATGATGCTGCCGTACTTCACCGACGGGTGCATCGGGTCCATGGAGGGGCTCTACTTCGAGTCCTCGGCCACCACCCCGTACCACTTCCTCACCCAGTGCCAGCTGTCCCAGGCCGGATCGTGCTCGCAGCGCGACCTCGCCTACTCCGGCTTCGACCTCGAGCGCGGTCTCGACCAGCTCGAGCTGATGGGCGTCAAGTACTACATGGCGGTCAGCGACACCGCCGTGACCCAGGCGGCCCGTAGCGAACGCCTGACCGAGGTGGCGGTGTCGGGTCCGTGGCACGTCTACGAGCTCGACGCCGAGCGGTCCCAGACGGTGGTCGGCCTCGGTGCCGACCCGGTGGTGCTGGAGGGTCTGGAGCCCACCCAGGACAGCTGGCTCGATCCTGCGGCCGCCTGGTTCCAGGATCCGGAGCGGTGGGACGTGCCCTTCGCCCTCGACGGCCCTCGGAACTGGCCGCGCGCCACCCTCCCCGAGGTGCCGGATGTGACCGAGGCCGGTACCCCCCGCCGCGTCGGGGAGCGGGAGCTGCCCGACGTCCAGACCCAGGCGGTGCGGCCCGCCCAGGTCAGCGACATCGAGATGGGAACCGACACCATCTCGTTCCGGGTCGACGAGCCCGGCACCCCGGTGCTGGTGAAGGCCTCCTACTTCCCGAACTGGCAGGCGACCGGGGCCGAGGGCCCGTGGCGGGTGTCGCCCAACCTGATGGTCGTCGTGCCCACCGACCAGGAGGTGACCCTGGACTACGGTCGCACCTCGGTCGACTGGATCGGCTACGCCCTCACCCTCCTCGGTCTGGTCGCCGTCGTCGGCCTGTGGCGCCTCGGACCGGTGGCTGTCCCCGAGGGCCGGCTCGACCGGCGTCGCCGCCTCCGCGACCGGGAGCGTGCCGACGCCCGGCGTCGGGCCCCAGCCCGGCCCCCGGCCGACCACAGCGTCGACGCCGCTTCCGGGGCAGAGGGTGCCCTCCCTCCCGGCCGGCCGGGTCACCCTCCCTCTGAGACAGGAGGGGCCCATCCTCCCGACCACGGGCTGGACACCCCTTCCGAGGCGCCACGTGTCGCCCCTTCCGGCGGGCCGCGTCTCCCTTCCTCTGAGCCACGGGGTCTCTCTCCATCCGAGCCGGAGCGTGTCCCTCCTCCCGACGACGGGCTGGACGGCCCTTTCGAGGCGCGGGGTCTTCCTGCGTCGGAGGCGGCGGGCCCGACAGGCGAGTCGACGGCGACCGACCGCAGCCCGCCGGACCGGTGAGCCCGGCCGAGACCGCCCTCCTGCCCCGGGTGCTGCGGCGCTTCGCGTCGATCGGCGTGATCGCCACGGGCGTCGACATCGGGGTGCTGCTCCTGCTGGCGCGGGGGTTCGACCTCATCGTGGTGGTGGCCGACGGCGGGGCCCTGGTGGTGGCGGCGGTGGTCAGCTTCGCCCTCCACCGCCAGATCACCTTCGCCGACGACCCCTCCGTCCGCTGGGTGCAGCACCCCTCGGCGTTCGTCCTGGCCGCCACCGCGGCCGGGGTGGTCGACATCGTCGTGCTCCGGTCCCTCGTCGAGCTCACGGGCTGGCAGTCGGCCCCGGAGCTGGTCGCGGCCAAGGTGCCGGCGGTGGCGATGGCGTCGGTCGTGCGCCTCGTCGCCTACCGCTGGGTGCTGTTCGGCCCGGTCCGGACCGAGCTGGCCGAGCGGGTGGACCGGCCGCCGGCGCCGGGCGACCGGCGCCTGTCGGTGGTGGTGCCGGCGTTCCGCGAGCGGGACCGCATCGCCGACGCGGTGGCGCGCATCCGCGCCGGCCTGGCCGGTGTCGCCCCGGGCGCCGAGCTGGAGGTGGTGGTGGTCGACGACGGCTCTGGCGACGGCACCGCAGAGGCGGCCCGAGCGGGCGGCGCCGACCAGGTGCTCGCCCTGCCCGAGAACCGGGGCAAGGGTGCGGCGGTGCGGGCCGGCATGCTCGTCACCCGGGGTCGGACCGTGGCCTTCACCGACGCCGACCTGTCCTACCCCCCGGCTCAGATCGCCGACCTGCTCGTCGAGGTGGAGTCGGGGTGGGACGTGGTCGTGGGCAGCCGCGTCCACACCGACACCGCCACCCTCGTCCGGGCCCGTCGGATCCGAGAGCTGGGCGGCCGGGTGATCAACCTGTGCACGATGTCGGCGCTGCTCGCCGCGCCCCGCGACACCCAGTGCGGGCTCAAGGCCTTCCGCTCCGATGTGGCCCGCTCGCTCTTCTCGCGCAGCCGCATCGACGGCTTCGCCTTCGACGTGGAGCTGTTCCACCTGGCCGAGCGCGACGGGCTGTCGGTCGAAGAGGTGCCGGTCCAGGTGGTCAACGCCGAGCGGTCCAGCGTCCGGGCGGTGCGCGACGGGCTCGCGCTGGTGCGCGACCTGGCCCGGATCGTGCGTGGCGGGCGGGCCGGCTGGTACGACCAGGGCCCCCGTCTCAGGAGCCGAGCCGATGGGCGAGGCGACCCGGCAAGCACGGCGGGGGCTGAACGGGGCAGCGACTAGGGTCAGCCGGCCATGGCCGACCTCGACGCCATCTTCAAGGCCTACGACATCCGGGGCACGGTTCCGGACCAGATCGACTCGGACACGTGTCGGGCCATCGGTGCCGCCTTCGCTCGCTTCGCCGCCGACACCGAAGGCGCCCGGCGGGTCCTCGTCGGCCGCGACATGCGCCCCTCCGGCGTCCAGTTCGCGGTCGCCTTCGCCGAGGGGGTGCAGTCCCAGGGCCTCGACGTCGTCGATCTCGGCCTGTGCTCGACCGACCTCGTCTACTTCGCCTCCGGACGCCACGATGCGCCGGGCGCCATGTTCACCGCCAGCCACAACCCGGCCCACTACAACGGCATCAAGTTCTGCCTGGCCGGAGCCAAGGCCGTTGGTCAGGACACCGGGCTCGACCGCATCAAGGCCATGGCCGCCGCCGGGGTGGACCACCACCCGGGCGAGCCGGGCCGGTTCTCCGCCCTCGACGCCCTCGACGACTTCGCCGACCACGTCCGCTCCTTCATCGATGTCGACGCCCTGGCCCCGCTGAAGGTCGTGGCCGACACCGCCAACGGCATGGGCGGGCTCGTCGTGCCGGCGGTGTTCGACGGGCTGCCCTGCGACCTCGAGGTCATGTACGGCGAGCTCGACGGCTCGTTCCCCAACCACCCGGCCGACCCCATCCAGGTCGAGAACCAGGCCGACCTCCGGGCCCGGGTGGTGGAGGTCGGCGCCGACGTAGGCCTGGCCTTCGACGGTGACGCCGACCGCGTCTTCGTCGTCGACGAGAGCGGCGAGCCCATCTCCGGCTCCACCACCACGGCCATGGTGGCGGCCGGGGTGCTGGAGAAGGAGCCGGGGGCCACGATCCTCTACAACCTCATCTGCTCCAAGTCGGTGCCGGAGATCGTCACCGAGGCCGGGGGGACCCCGGTGCGCACCAAGGTCGGGCACTCCTTCGTCAAGGCGGTCATGGCCGACACCGGTGCCGCCTTCGGCGGCGAGCACTCGGCCCACTACTACTTCCGCGACAACTGGCGGGCCGACAGCGGCCTCATCGCCGCCCTGCACGTGCTCGAGCAGCGCAGCAAGGCCGGTGTGCCGTTGTCGGAGATGCGCACCCCCTTCGAGCGCTACGCGGCCTCGGGCGAGATCAACACCGAGGTCCCGGAGCCGCTCGCCGTCGTCGAGAGGGTGGCGGCGGCCTTCCCTGACGGCGGCCAGGACCGCCTCGATGGTCTCACCGTGGACGGCGGCACGTGGTGGTTCAACCTCCGCCCCTCCAACACCGAGCCCCTCCTGCGCCTCAACCTCGAGGCGCCCACCCGGGACGAGTGCGATGCCCACGTCGCCGAGGTCCTGGGCCTCATCACCGACCCGGCGCCCGCCGGGTCCCCGACCACGGAGACCTGATGGCTCTCGACGCCCAGCTGCTCGACATCCTGGCCTGCCCCGAGGACAAGGGGCCTCTCCTCTACTTCGAGGACGAGGCCTGCCTCTACAACCCTCGGCTTAAGCGGCGCTACCGCATCGAGGACGACATCCCGGTGATGCTCGTCGACGAGGCCGACGACGTCGACGACGCCGAGGCGGACCGCCTCCAGGCCAAGGCCGAGGCCGAGGGCATCACACCGACCTTCGAGGCCTGATCCGTGGCCGACGAGGCGACGGCCTCGGGCACCAGTCCGACCCGGCGGGGCATCGACTCGCTAGGCCTGCGCGGGGCCACCCTGGGTCTGGCCGACCAGGTCGCCGATGCGGTGGCCGTCGGCGAGGCCGTCGAGGGGCTGCCCGCCGGTGAGGACATCGCCAACGTGCTCGTCGTGGGCATGGGAGCCTCGGGCGCGGTGGGCGACCTGCTGGAGGCGGTGGGCGAGTTGTTCCTGCCCATCCCCGTGGTGGTGGCCAAGGGCTACGACGCCCCCAGCTTCCTCGGGGCCGACACCCTCGTCGTGGCCGTGTCGCACTCCGGCGAGACCGAGGAGACGCTCGTCGCGGTGGACGAGGCCCATCAGTCTGGGGCCCGCATCCTGGCCGTGACCGGCGGCGGACGGCTGGCGGAGATGGTGGGGGAGTGGGGGATGCCCGTCGCCCCGGTGCCGTCGGGCCTGGTCGCGTCGCGTGCCGCGCTCGGGGCCATGGCCGTCCCGCCCCTCGTGTGCCTGGAGCGCATGGGCCTGTTCCCCGGCGCCCACGGCTGGATCGGGGCCGCCGTCGACCAGCTGCGAGTGCGAGGCAAGGAGCTGGCCTCGGACCGCAGCCCGGCCGTCGCTCTGGCCCGGCGTCTGGGCCGGTCGCTGCCCATCGTGTACGGGGCCGGGGCCGTCGGTCGGGTAGCGGCACTGCGCTGGAAGACCCAGATCAACGAGAACGCCAAGACGCCGTCGTTCGCCAACGCGCTGCCCGAGGCGGGCCACAACGAGGTGGTGGGGTGGGGTCAGCACGGCGACCTCACCCGGCAGGTCTTCCAGATGGTGTTCCTGCGCCACGACGAGGAGCACCCCCAGCAGGCCCGGCGCTTCACGGCGATGGAGTCGGTCCTCGACGCGGTCGTCGGCGGCATCCACACCGTGGAGGGCGCGGGCGAGGGCGCCCTGGCCCAGTTGCTCGACCTGGTCCTGGTGGGTGACGCCGTCAGCCTGGAGCTGGCGGCCCAGGAGGGCGTCGACCCCGGCCCCGAGCCGGTGCTCGACGACATCCGCCGCCTCGCCGACCGCTAGTCCGTGCCGGTCTGAGCGATCTCGCCGAGGTTCTGACTGGGCCGACTCACGCCCGGCCGGCGCGAACGATCGTGGTCAGAGCACTGGTCCGCTCCGGTTCGGGCGGTCTCCGCGTCGGGGTCGCCCGGAGGCCGAGCACGGTGTGCGCCGGGGCGCGAGGCTTGCGCCATGCGCCCCCGTCCCCGTCTCCGCCACACCCTCGGGCTGCTCGTCGTGGCCGTGGTCCTGGTGACCGGCCTCGGCGGCTGCTACCGCGCCCGACCCCGGGTCATCATCTACGGCGACTCCCTGGTCTGGGAGTCGATCCGTGAGATCCGCCAGTGGGCGTCGGCCCGGGGCTTCGAGGCCGATGTCCGCCAGCGCTTCGGCGGGGCGCCGTGCTCGTTCTTCGACGACATGCGCGCCGCGCGCGCCAACCGTCCCCGGGAGGTGATCCTCTCCTTCGCCGGCAACCCCAAGTTGCTCGAACCCTGCGTCGGCAACGACATCACCGCCTCGTACCGGGCCCAGATGCGCGAGGTCAAGCGGATCTGGACGGGCTCAGGCACCGAGGTCACCCTGGCGGTGATGCCGTTCATCCCCCAACCGGACTCGGAACCGGCGCAGGAGGCGATGCGGGTCGAGGCCTACCGTCAGGGCCTCAAGGTGGTCGACGCCGGCAAGTACGTCACCCCCGGCCGACGCTGGTTCTGGACCCAGCCCTGCATGCGGGGCGAGCTCTGCATCGGCCACCAGCTCAACCGGGCGGTGCCGCCGGGCCGCAACATCGTCCGCGCCAACGACAAGACCCACTTCTGTCCCGGCGGCGGCCACGGCCTCCGACCCTGCGCCCTCTACAGCTCGGGCTCCTGGCGCTACGCCCGGGCCCTCACCGAGGCCTTCGTCACCTGAGCGACCATCCGCCCGGGGTGCGGGCCGCTGGGTAGCGGAACGGGTGGTCGGGTCGGGTGGCGAACAGCGGACGGTCCTCGTCGCTGTCACAGGGGGTTCGTAGAGTCGGGGCCATGTCTCGAAAGCGCAAGAAGCAGAGCCGTCGACCCACTGCCGGATGGCGCGAGCGCGATCCTCGCGGGGGCGGGCCGGGACCCTCGGGCCCGGGCGCCTCGGATCGTCGGGGGCGCAACCGAGGGGGCGCTCCCTCCGGCGGGTGGCCAGGGTTCGGGAGCGGAGCCTCGTCAGGGCGGGGCCCGAGGGGTGGTGAGCCTCGCGGCGGTTGGGCGAGTGGCGACGACGATCTCCGGGCGCAGGCGACACGGGCCCTTGCGGCCCTGGCCTCCGGGGCGACCGGGCGCAGCCGCGTCGACGACGAAGCCCGGCGGGCGCTGGCGTCCCTCCCCCTCTCGGCCGTGGTGGAGGCGGCGCGACCCATGATCGAGCTCTTCGTCACCACCGCCTGGGTGGGGGGCTGGCAGCCGGTCGAGCTGGCCTGGCACGTCCGGCGATTGGCGGGGGTGAACCCGGCGGGCGTGCTCGTCGCGGCGGTGGCCGCCGACGCCGTCCAGCACCGGGTGGGCGAGGTCCACCCCGCGTGGCGGGACCAGCTGGTCGACCTCGATGTCGTCCTGGTCGAGGAGGCGGTGGCGCGCGACCCTGCCTGGCTGCAGAGGGCTGCCGCGGCCGTCGACGACCCGGTCGGCGCCCTCTGCGACCTGGTCGCGGTGCTGGGTGTCCTGCCGCGGCTCCAGGTGCTGCTGCCGGTGCCGGGTCGCCCCGACATCGGCCTCGACGTCGTCGGTTCGGATGGCGACACCTCGACCGCGGGCATCGACCCCGGTGTCCTGGCCAAGGTGCGGGCTCTGCTGGCCAAGGCCGAGGCCACCACCTTCGAGGCCGAGGCTCAGGCCTTCACGGCCAAGGCCCACGAGCTCATGACCCGCCACTCCCTCGAGCACGCCGTGGTGACCGGTCCATCGGGCGAGCGCCGGGCCCGACCCGCCGCCCGGCGGCTGCTCATCGACGACCCCTACGCGGAGGTCAAGAGCCTCCTCGTTCAGGTCGTGGCCGAGGCCAGCCGGTGTCGGGCCGTCTCCCACCAAGGGGTGCAGATGTCGACCGTGGTCGGCTTCGAGGCCGACCTGGCCGCGGTCGAGGTCCTCTTCACCTCACTCCTGGTCCAGGCCCAGACCGCCCTGCAGGAGCTGGCCCACCGCACCTCGACCGGGTCCCGCGAGCGCAGCCGAGGGTTCCGCTCGTCCTTCCTGCGGGGCTTCTCCTACCGCATCGGCGAGCGCCTCGATTCCGCGGGCGAGGCCACCGTGGCCGACCTCGATCGGGAGAGCGGCGGTGCCCTGGTGCCCGTCTTGGCCGAGCGACGGGCGGACGTCGACGATCACCTGACCGAGCTGTTCCCCCACTTGGTGACCAGTCGGGGGTCAGGTCCGTCCGACGGCCTCGGCTTCCGGGCGGGTGAGGCAGCCGCCGAACGGGCCGACCTCCCCGGGTCCCAGGTCACCTCAGGCTGAGCCCGTCCTCCCGCTCGGACCGTCTCCGAGAGCCCGCTCGGACCGGGGAGCCGGTCTTCACGTCCTACGGCGAGTGGAGAGGTCGACGGAGGGATCCTCGGCGAAGGGCAGAGACAGGAACGGGTCATCGGCCGATCGCCCGCACGCCGGGCACACCACGCGCTCGGCAGTCGCATCGGCGCGGGGTCGCTCATCGGTGCACGACGCTACGTCGACACGACATCGAAGCCGAGGGCCAGGGCGACCGGGATCTGACGAGGGTCGAAGGTGACGAAGCGGACCGGGGGAGGCAGTCGGTCAGCGGCGGCCAGGTGGAGAGCATCGACGGTGCGCAGCGGTTGGGCCCGGGCCAGCTCGGCGGCCCGGTCGAGGCAGACGGCGTCGACCGGCACGACGTGCATCCGCTCCCAGTCGTCACGGACGGCTCGTCGCAGCCGGTCCCGGTCGGCCGGGCTCTCGGTGACCCGGTCGACCAGGGGCAAGGCCTCGGCCAGCGCCAGGGCCGACGCGCACCACGACGGGTCCCCGGCCATGGCCGTCACCACCACCTCCCGGTGGGGTCCGGTGAGGAACCGGCCCAGCAGTGCAGTGGTGTCGAGGGCCAGGGTCACGAGCTCCCCCTTCTCGCGACGGATCCGACACGTTTTCGTGTGGGATTCGCCGCGAGATGGCGGGGAGCGGGGGTCACGAGCGGACCTCACCGACGATGCGGTCGAGGCGGGTGCCGGGCCACGGGTCGAGGCGCACATCGGGTGGGGGCCGGTCGGGTCGACGGGCCGGGACCACCAGGCCGCGGGCGGCGAGGTCCTCGATCGACGCCGGCTGGTCGCCGGGGTCGAGCGGCCCCAGCTGGGCCACGGGTCGTCCGCCGGAGGTGACCACGATGCGCTCGCCCCCCTCGGCCCGTCGGAGGTAGGCGGCGGCGTTGGCCCGCAGGGTGCGGACCGGGACCGACTCGGTCATCGCCTCACCAGATCGCGAGCGGGAGCATCACGACACCCTAGCCTCCGTGTCCACGTGTGTACACGCCGGTCCCTGGCGCGCTGGCGGGTCGATGGGCCAGGGTCTCGCCCATGAACTTCGCCTTCAGTGACGAGCAGGAGGAGCTGCGCAAGGTCGTGCGCCAGTTCCTGGAGAACAAGTCCCCCGAGACCGCGGTCCGGGAGCAGATGGACACCGAGACGGGCTACGACCCTGCGGTGTGGAGCCAGATGGCCGAGCAGCTCGGCCTCCAGGGCCTCGCCATCCCCGAGGAGTGCGGGGGCTCGGGCTACGGCTACATCGAGCTCATCGTGATCTTCGAGGAGATGGGCCGCTCGCTGCTCTGCGCCCCCTACTTCTCGACGGTGGCCCTGGCCGCCAACGCCCTGCTCCACTCGGGTGACGACGCGGCCAAGAAGGCCCACCTGCCCGGCATCGCCTCGGGCGAGACCATCGCCACCGTGGCCTTCACCGAGGCCAACGGCAAGTGGGACGAGTCCGGCATCAGCGCCACCGCCAGCAAGGACGGCGACGGCTTCACCATCTCGGGCGAGAAGATGTTCGTCCTCGACGGCCACACCGCCAACCTGATCATCGTGGCCGCATCCACCGATGCCGGCACCAGCCTGTTCACCGTGGCCGGCGACGCCTCGGGGCTCACCCGCGAGGCCCTGCCCACCATGGACCAGACCCGCAAGCAGGCCCGGCTGACCTTCGACGGCACCCCGGCCACCCTGATCGGCACCGATGGCGAGGGCTGGATCGTGATGGAGCGGGTCCTCGACCTGGCTGCGGTGGCCCTGGCCGCCGAGCAGGTCGGCGGCGGCCAGTTCGTGCTCGACATGTCGGTCCAGTACGCCAAGGACCGGGTCCAGTTCGGGCGGCCCATCGGCTCGTTCCAGGCCATCAAGCACAAGTGCGCCGACATGCTCCTCGAGGTCGAGTCGGCCAAGTCCGCGGCGTACTACGCGGGCTGGTGCGCCTCGGAGCTCAACGACGAGCTGCCCTCGGTGGCCTCGCTGGCCAAGGCCTACTGCTCCGAGGCCTACTTCCACGCCGCCGCCGAGAACATCCAGATCCACGGCGGCATCGGCTTCACCTGGGAGCACCCGGCCCACCTGTACTTCAAGCGGGCCAAGTCCTCCGAGCTGCTGTTCGGCGACCCCACCTACCACCGGGAGATGCTGGCCCAGCGCATCGGCCTCTGACCCGGCCAGTTGCCGGCGAGGGCCGTGCCCACGCGCACCCCGACCGGCGACCACGCCGTCCTTGGTCCACGAGTGGACGACGTCCACGGCATCCGCCCCCGGCACGGATGGGTGCCGGTGTCCGGGTGGCAGCATCGGCCCGGGAGGCGGTCGCGGATCGCGGTCCGACGGGCGCTCCTCGGCGTGGGCTTTGAGGCTGCTCAGGACCCTGCGGGTCGAGGCCGACGCATGGCTCCGGCGGGGGACGGGGTGAACCCGAGCGAGGCGTAGAGCGGCACGCCGTCGGGGGTGGCGTTCAGGGTGGTCGACTCGACCCCGTCGGCGTCGAGCACCTCGACGAGGGACGTCACCACGGCACGGGCACAGCCCCGTCGTCGCCACCCGGGCTCGGTGGCCACCGAGCCGATGTGCGCGGTCCGGCCCCGCTCACGGCCTGGCGCGGGCGGGGCTGCGCCTCTCACGGAGAGGGCCGAGGCCACGGGCCGGCCTCGGGCGTCGTCGACCACCGTGGCCTGCCATGTGCCGGAGACGAGGCCGTCGGCCCAGGCGGACAGGAACGGTGCCACCCAGCCGAGGCGGCCCTCCATCCCGTCGCCGACGAACATGACCTCGCGCAACCGGACGAGAGCCGGGCCATCGGCCACCGTCGCCGCCCGGGCGACCGGCGGGCCTGGCCCGGCGCCGGGTCGATCAGAGATGGGATCGGGGTGGGTGTCGACCGGACCGGTGCGGTGAGGGTCGACGTCGGGCCGGCTCTGGAGGACGGGCGCCCCCGCGACGGAGAGGGGGCCCGGGTCGATGGCTGGGGTACCGATGCTGTCGACCACCGGACCGAGCCGGGGACCGGGGTGGCCACCCGGCGCCCTGCTGTCGGAGCCGGGACCGGGCGCGGCGGGTACGGTGGCGGCGATCATGGTCAACGAGCCGCCTTCGTCGCGACCGACCTCGGCGAAGCCGAGCGAGCGGTAGAGGCCGACGGCGACCGGGTTGATCGCATCGGCCACGCTCAGGCTCACCTGAGGCTGCCCGTGGGTCGCCGCCAGGTCGAGGATGCCCGCCACCAGGGCCCGGCCGAGGCCCCGCCCCCTGTGCTGCTCCACCACGGCAACGGTCAGCTCGGGCGTGGTGGCATCGACGAACCCGTACCCCGGTCGATCGGGAGCGAGGAGGCGGATCCACGCCGCGCCCACCGGATCGTGGCCCGACCACGCCACCAGGCCCAGGTCGCCGGGTCGACCCCAACCCTCGATGTAGCGCACGATGTGGTCATCGGCGAGCGCATCGGTCGGCGGTCGGGTGCCGGAGGGGAAGGCCGCCTCCACCAGCACGCAGTCGCGGAGGAAGGCCACATCGTCCTCGCTCGCAGCCAGCAACACGACCATGGTCCCACGCTCCCTCCTTGGGGTGTCTGAACGCCCCATAGGACATCACCCGTCCAAAGGTCGCGCTCGTCATCCGCGTCGGCAGCTGGTGAGCCGGGTCAGCCCGGGGCCGACACGTGGACCACGGCGCCGCGCCCGGCCAGGCTCGTCACCTCGCGCTCGCCCGAGCGGAACGGTCGATGGTGCTGGCCACCCACCAGGGCGCCGCCGGGGACCTGCCGCACCCCGTAGGGAGCGGACAGGGCGGTCCCGGTGTGCTCCCGGTCGGCCACCTCCGGCATGGGGCCGAACGGATCCAGGTCCGGCCACCATCGGTGCTCACCGCCGCCTCGAGGTTGTCGGCCTCCGCAGTGGGCCGCTGTGTGGTCGCTGTCACCACCTCGCCGTCGGATTCCAGCGCAACGACCGTGGCTTCAGGGCGGACGGGGAGCTCGGCGGGGTCCCAGGTCCGGCCGGCATCGGTGGAGGACACCAGGCCGGCGGGACGACGAGCGGTGGCATCGGGTAGCGGGCGACGATCTTCCGTCGAGGCCAGCACCCGGTCGCCGCTGGCAACGGCCGACCCGGCGAACAGGTTGCCGGGCCCGAGGTCGGGGTCCCGGCGCCGCCAGCTGCGACCGCGGTCGGTCGAGGTCCAGGTGGCGGGGACCGTCTCAACCGATCCGGCGCGCTGGTGCGCACCACCTCGATGCCGGGAGGGCCCGGCGCCGTGGTCTGGCCGGCCTCGGGACGGTCACGACCGCCGCAGGAGGCCGCCACCAGCACCAGGACCACCGCCGCCGCCACCCGGGGTCGTCGTGCTGTGCTCGGTGCTGTTCGGGCCCGGCGCCTCATGTCGGCGCTCGCCGGACCGGTGCTGCGGTCGCGGGCATCGCTCGGACCCGGGGCCCATGTCACGACGCTAGGGGAGTGGCTGCCGCTGGGGCCGCGCCACATCCGGCTTGGCATCATCGGGGGATGCTCGTCGTCGTGCTGGTGGTGGTGGCTCTGGCCCTGGTGGTGGCCATCGCCTTCTACGCGGTGGGTCGGGAGGTGGTGCTCCTCGAGGACCGCGTCCAGCCATCGGTGTTCGAGCTGGAGGAGGCCATCGACTTCATCGCCGACCGCCTCCCCAACCCCGTCACCGCCCGGGTCAGCCTCGACGACGTCCGCTGGGTGCTCGTCACCGACGCCGACGTGCTGGAGGAGGCCACCGCCGAGGCCGTGGCCCGGGGCGACGACGACGAGGTGCTCGACGAGGACGGGGCCGTGGGCCGGGTGCTCGACCGGGCCACGAACGAGCGACCCGACCTGGCCGACGAGGACGTGGTGGCCGTCCTCGATGCCCGCCTGGCCTACCTCCAGGCCATCGGCGCCGTGGGGTCGGAGGCCGAGGACACCGACCGGTCGTGACCCGCGCACTGGTCGTGTGCCGGGGGGCCGGAATAGGGTCGTCGGCCATGGAGGAGCGCCCCACCCGTTTCGAGCACAGCCGCTGGGTCGGCGACAAGCGCGACCAACGGGTCCACGACCTCGACCACTGCGACGAGGATGCCGTGCAGGAGCTGATGGAGGCCCGCACCTACCTGAGCTTCGGCCCCGACACCCTGGCCGAGGCCCGCAACCGCGGCTACCGGCTGTGCCGCTGCCCCGGGGCCCTGGTCGCCCGACGGGCCGAGACCGACGTCGACGCCCCGGAGCCGTGACGGTGGCCGGACCCCGGCCCTGCCGGGGGACATCGTGCTCCACTCGTGATCCATGGTGGGCCGAGCCGAGTCTGTGACCGGCAGCGATCCACACATTGGGTGGCGCAACGGGTCGCGGACGGGCCACTAGGTGCCGGTCGATGGCCACCCCGTCCGGTCCCACGACCTGACCCTGGTCGGCCAGCTGGCCCGGCCGCGGGCCCGCAGCAGCGTCGGTCGCCCCGGCCTCGTGCTCGTCCACGGGCTGCCCCCGGCCACCGCCGGCGCCGCCGACGCCGGCCGGGACCTGCCCGAGCTGGCCGACCGCATCGCCACCTCCCTCGGGTGGGTGGTGCTGGCGCTGCGGTTGCGGGGGGCGGGCGGCTCGGAGGGGGACTTCTCCCTGGGCGGCTGGCTCCAGGACATCGCCGCCGGGCTCGACGCCCTGCGCGAGGTGCACGACGTGGGCGACACCTGGATCGCCGGCTACGGGACCGGCGGCGGTCTGGCGGTGTGCGCCGGCGCCCGCGACGCCAGCGTGGCCGGGGTGGCGGCCCTGGGGGCCCCGGCCGACTTCGACGACTGGGCCGGCCACCCGCGCCGGCTCCTGCAGCACAGCCGGGAGATCGGGATCATCGCCTCCCCTGGCTTCCCGCCCCAGCCCGAGCTGTGGACCCGCGAGCTGCGCGACATCCGCCCCGTGGCCGCGGCGCCGGCCCTCGCCCCCCGGCCGCTGCTGCTCGTCCACGGCCTCGACGACGAGGCTGTCCCCCACTTCGATGCCCGGGTGGTGGCCGACGCCCACGGCTCCGCCGAGCTGCGCATCGTGGGCGGCGCCGGTCACCAATTGCGCCACGACCCCCGGGCCGTGGCCGTGCTCCTGGGGTGGCTCGACCGCCAGGCCCACACCTGAGCCGGCGGACGAAACATGGCAGCCTCAGCCTGCGGTCGCGCGCGCCTTGGCCTTCTGCTCCTTCTTCCAGGCCCGCACCCTGTCGAAGGCCTCGGGACCGTCGATGTCGGCCACCGACATGCGGCTCCCATCGGCGTACCCGCCCGCGGCCGCCTCCCAGCCGTCGGGACGCACGCCGAAGCGCTTGGCCAGGAGAGCCACGAAGATGCGGGCCTTCTCCTCCCCGAACCCGGGCAGGGCACGCAGGCGGGCGAGCAGGTCGGCCCCGTCGACCGCCCCCTCCCAGACGTCGGCGGCCCGACCGTCATGGCGCTCCTGCAGGGCCACGCACAGGGCCTGGGTGCGCTCGGCCATGCTCTTCGGGAAGCGATGGAGGGCGGGCCGCTCCCGGAAGCGCTGCTGCAGCTCGTCGGGGTCGGCCGCGGCGATGGCGCCGGCATCGAGGCCCCCCATCCGCTCGGTCAGATCGTAGGGCCCACGGAACGCCTTCTCCATGGGGATCTGCTGATCCAGCATCATGCCCAGGAGCAGGGCGAGAGGGTCGGCCCCGAGGAGGGCGTCGGCGTCATCGTCGCCGGTGACGGGGAACGGGGCCGAGGGCACCCGGCCACCGTACTGGCCCTGTTCGGACGCCGCCCCCGGCCCCAGGACGGGCCGGGGTGTCGCCTACGGTTCCGGGCCGATGCCTGCTGCACCTGCGCCTCGCACGCGCGCCCGTCGAACCCTCGCGGCCCTCGTCTGCGTCCTGGCCCTCGTGGCGGGGGCCTGCTCGGGTGACGACGACGAGCCGTTCCCGGCGCCGGCGGCCGAGGCGAGCCGGACCCCGGTCGACGGTGCCGACCTGGGCCCCTTCTCGCTTGACACCGAGGGCATGGCCGGGCCCGGCACCCCCCTCGGAGGGGGGCTCGACGTCCCCGAGGGGGCGATCCTGCTCGGCGTGCCCTTCCCCGACCTCGTCGGCGACGGCTATCGGGCCCTCCTCCTCATCCCGGGCGACGCGGTGGAGGTATTCAGCACCGTCAGCGAGCAGGCCGGTGGGCTGGGCATGGACGCCGACGGTGGATGCGTCAACGTCGGGGAGCGGGTGGCGTGCGCCGGGCGGTTCGTCGACCGGGCCGATGGCGAGAGCCTCACCGTGGAGCTCACCCGCCAGGTGGCCTTCGCCGGCGTGGTGTCGGGCATGACGCTCCGCTACCGGCCTCCCGGCAGCGCCGATGCCGGCAGCGAGCCCCCGGCGACGGCGCCCGCGCCCACCGCCCCGGTGCCACCGCTGATGCTGCCCGACGGTCCGATCGAGGGCCCCGCCGACGACGACGTCGCGCGGGCCGTGCGCGCTCCCGACGATCCGGCGCCGACCCTGGAGGTCGGCAGCCGCCTCGTCGGGCTCCCGGGACCGTGCCCCTGCGCCGGCGACGGCTGGTCGTTCGTGGTCGAGCTCGACGGCGTCGCTCGCGACGTGGTCGCCGCCTACGCCCGGCAGTTCTCCGACCTGGGTGAGGTGCAGGACATCTCCGACCAGCTCCGCGACGAGGTCACGATCCTCGGGGTCCGGGTCGGCGAGGACAGTCCCGTGGCCGAGGTGCGGGCGGTCGTCCCCGACTCCGGCACCGCCTACGCCATCGTCACCTACGCCACCGGGTAGCCCACCCCAGAAGCTCCGCTTCGAGCTCGAAGACCTGTCAGCGGGTCCAGGGCGGGGCCACGTCGGGGTCGATCCCGTGGCGGGCCACCGCCTTGTGGACCTCGTCGCCGTCGACGACCCCGGCTCGGGCCAGGCTGGACAGGACGGCCACGGTGACGTGGGCTGCGTCGGTCTCGAAGAAGCCCCGCAGCGCCTCCCGGGTGTCGGATCGGCCGTAGCCATCGGTCCCGAGGGCGGTGTAGGGCCGGGGCACCCAGCGGGCCACCTGGTCGGGCACCGCGGCCATGAAGTCGGTGACGGCCACGACCGGCCCGGTCCCCTGGCCCAACAGCTCGGTCACCCGAGGCGTGCGAGGTTCCTCGCCGGGGTGGAGGCGGTTCCACCGCTCCGCGGCCAGGGCCTCCTCCCGGAGCTGCTTGTACCCGGGCGCACTCCAGAGGTCGACGCCGACGCCGTGGTGCTCGGCCAGCTCGTCGGCTGCGGCGCGGGCGGCCAGGTGAGCCGTGCCCGAGAAGAGGATCGAGGCCTGGGCCTCGAGGTCCCCCGGGGGGCCGGCCCACCGATAGAGGCCCTCGACGATGCCGTCGGCCGCTCCCTCGGGCATCTCTGGCATGGGGTGGTTCTCGTTGTAGAGGGTGAGGTAGTAGAAGACGTCCTCGGGGTCGGGCCCGTACATGTGGGTGATGCCGTGGCGCACCAGGGCGGCGACCTCGTAGGCGAAGGCGGGGTCGTAGGCCCGACAGGCGGGCACGGTGGACGCCAGCACCAGGCTGTGGCCGTCCTGGTGTTGGAGGCCCTCGCCCAGCAGTGTCGTGCGTCCCGCGGTGGCGCCCATGAGGAAGCCCCGGGCCCGGGCGTCGGAGGCCTGCCAGATGAGGTCACCCACTCGCTGGAACCCGAACATCGAGTAGAAGATGAAGAACGGCACCATGGGCACGCCGCGGGTGGCGTAGGCGGTGGCCGCCGCGGTCCACGATGCCAGTGAGCCGGCCTCGGTGATGCCCTCCTCGAGCAGCTGGCCGTCCCTGGTCTCGGTGTAGGACAGCAGCAGCGAGTGGTCGACCGGCTCGTACTTCTGGCCCTGGGACGCGTAGATCCCGAACTCCTTGAACAGACCGTCCATGCCGAAGGTGCGGGCCTCGTCGGGGATGATGGGCACGACCCGCCGGCCGAAGCCCTTGCTGCGGGCCAGGCCGCGCAGGAGGCGGGTGAAGGCCGTGGTGGTGCTGGCCTCCTGCTCCCCCGACCCGCCGAGGAGCTCGTCGAAGACCGTGTCGGGCGGCAGCTCCAGCGGTCGTCGCACCTCCCCCTGACGGAGGGGGAGGGGACCGCCCAGGGCCTCACGCCGCTGCATCAGGTAGGTGTGGGCGGGGCTGCCCTCGGGGGGGCGGTAGTAGGGCGGCTCGGCGTCGTCGGCCAGGGCCTCCTCGGGGATCTCCTCCTGCAGGAACAGCCGCTCCCGAAGGGTGCGGAGCTGGGTCATGGTCATCTTCTTGATCTGGTGGGTGGCGTTGCGGGCCTCCACCCCCTCACCGAGGGTCCAGCCCTTCACCGTCTTGGCCAGGATGACCGTGGGCGCGCCGCGCTGCTCGGTCGCGGCCCGGTAGGCCGCGTAGAGCTTGCGGTAGTCGTGGCCGCCGCGGGGAAGCGCCTTCAGGTCGTCGTCGGAGAAGTCCTCGACCATGGCCCGCAGTCGGGGGTCGGGGCCGAAGAAGTGGTCGCGGATGTGGGCGCCGTCGGCGGTGGCGTAGCGCTGGAAGTCGCCGTCGACGGTGGAGTTCATCTTGTCGACCAGCACCCCGTCGACGTCGCGGGCCAGAAGCTCGTCCCAGCGCGTCCCCCAGATGACCTTGATGACGTTCCAGCCCGCCCCCCGGAACACCGCCTCCAGCTCCTGGATGATCTTGGCGTTGCCGCGGACGGGGCCGTCGAGGCGCTGGAGGTTGCAGTTCACCACCCAGATCAGGTTGTCGAGGCGCTCGCGGGCGGCCAGGGCGATGGAGCCGAGGGACTCGGGCTCGTCGGTCTCGCCGTCGCCGAGGAAGCACCAGACCCGCGAGGCGTCGGTGGCGTCGATCTGGCGGGCATGGAGGTAGCGGTTGAAGCGAGCCTGGTAGATCGACGAGATGGGCGCCAGGCCCATCGAGACCGTCGGGTACTCCCAGAAGTCGGGCATCAGCCGGGGGTGGGGGTAGCTCGACAGCCCCCGCCCGTTGATCTCGCGCCGGAAGCCGTCGAGGTCCTCCTCGTCGAGGCGGCCCTCCAGGAAGGCCCGGGCGTAGATGCCCGGGGACGCATGGCCCTGGATGTGCACCGCGTCGCCGGGCTGACCGGCGTCCTTGCCCCGCCAGAAGTGGTTGAACCCGACCTCGTAGAGCGACGCCGAGGAGGCGTAGGTGGCCAGGTGACCGCCGATGCCGTCGGCCGCCTTGTTCGCCTTGATCACCATCACCGCCGCGTTCCACCGGATGAAGGAGCGGATGCGGCGCTCGAGGTGTTCGTCGCCGGGGAACCAGTACTCCTCCTCCTGGAGGCCCGGGGGGATGGTGTTGATGTAGGGCGTGCGCACCGGGGCGGGCAGGCCGAACTGCAGCTCGTGGCTGCGCTCCAGCAGCTTCTGCATCAAGAAGCCGGCCCGGGTCCGACCCCGGACGCTGGCCACGGCGTCGAGCGACTCGATCCATTCACGGGTCTCGTCCGGGTCGATGTCGGGGAGCTGGTCGACGAAGTCGTCGTGGATGCCCATGCTGCGCACTGCCTCCGGGGCTCGGGTGCCCCCACTCTCGCAGCGGGGACCGGAGTCCGCACCAGGCGAGTGTGAACGTTGCGTGGCGGTGAGGACCCGATGTGCGCCCGGCCACCGATACGAGGTGCATGAGGTCGGACCGCCCCGGTCGGGAGTTCGTGCTTCGGGCGTGTGGCGCTCCGGGCCGGCTCTGTCGGGCGCTCCGGTGGCCGACCCCTCCGGCACCGGCACCGCCGGGTGGGCCGGTCCGGGTGGGTGGCGGGGCCGGACCGGCTCGTTCGCGGGCCGGTCTGCGATGCTCGGCGCCGTGACCACGGTCGTCTACACCGATGGGGCCTGCTCGGGGAACCCCGGCCCGGGCGGGTGGGCCTGGGCCGTGCCCGGGGGGGCCTGGGCTCGTGGCCACGACCCCGACACCACCAACCAGCGCATGGAGCTGCGGGCGGTGCTGGAGGCGACGCGTACCCTCGAGGGCGAGCTCGACGTGGTGACCGACTCGACGTACGTGGCCAACTGCTTCCGCGACGGCTGGTGGCGGGGTTGGGAGAAGCGGGGGTGGCGAAACTCCCAGAAGCAGCCCGTCGCCAACCAGGACCTGTGGAAGCCACTCATCGAGGCCCACAAGGAGGGCCGCTTCGGCGTGCCCCGGTGGGTCAAGGGCCACTCCGGTGACGAGATGAACGACGTCGTCGACCGCCTGGCGGTGGCGTCCAGCCTGGGTGGCGACGATGCCTCCGGCGAGGCTCCGCCCAAACCCGACGAGCTGGGCCCGGCCGACGCCGCCGATGATCGCTCCGCCGCGCCGACCGCCTCGGGCGCCACGGGCGCGGCCAACCGCCTGGCCGACATGGAGCCGGTGGCGCGACGGGCCGAGCGGCGGCGGCGCGACGGGCGCATCCCGGCCGGGACCCTGTGCGTGACCGGCGGCCAGCGGTCGGTCCCTCCGGGATCCGGGGCGGCGTCCGACCTCCGCCGCCGCCTGGCTGAGATGATGGCCGCCTACGCCCAGCTCCACGACGACCTGGTGGTCCTCACCGGTCTGCGCGCCGGGGCCGAGGCCCTCGCCGGTGAGGCGGCCATCGACGCCGGGGTCGACTGGGTGGCGGTGCTGCCCTGGCCCGACCCGCAGGACCACATGCGCCTGGCCGACCGCGACACCTTCACGGCCCTGCGAGCCCAGGCCCCGGCCGAGGTGGTGCTGGAGCGCAAGGTGCCCCCGACCCGGGCCGACCGAGCCCAGGCCCTGGGCCGCCGCGACGCCTGGCTGGCCTCGGTGGCCGACCTGGCCCTGGTCGCGTGGGACGGCGAGGACGCCGACGGCGGCGTCTTCTCCCGCCGGGTGGAGAAGACCGTCGGCGACGACCTCATCGTCCTCTGGTGACCCGCCGTCTCTCTCCCACGTCCCCGTCCGTGGCGTCGGAGCCGGGAGGGCTGCGACGATGGAGCAGCATGGATGCTGTGCCTGACCTGAACGAGACCCCGATCCACCTAGGCCGGGGGCCGACCGCGACCGCGGTCGAGGGCTTCGGGTGGGACCCGGAGGCGCTGGGCGCCTACGAGGAGCGCTTCGCCTCCGACGGTGACGAGGGCCGTCTGGTCGTCATGTTCGAGATGACGGCCAGCTGGGACAGCTGGGAGCAGCACCCCGCGGGTGACGAGGTGGTCCTCGTCCTCTCCGGCCGCCATCGCCTGATCCAGGAGGTGGAGGGAGAGGAGCGGCCCACCGAGGTGGGCGCCGGGGGCTACGTGATCAACGGGCCGGGGGTGTGGCACACCGCCGACGTCCTGGAGCCCGGTCGCGCACTGTTCATCACCCCGGGTCGAGGCACCACCCATCGTCCTCGGTGACGCCAGCGCGCTGTGGCGTCGGAGTCGGGAGCCGGGCTGGAATCTCAGTGCCGAGAGAAGGGGCGCGTGGGGCGCCGGCGCTTGCGGTCGGGACGGGTCATGCGCACCGGGTTGGTCGTGAGCAGGTAGGTGACGACCACGCCGACCATGGTCAGGACCACGGCCGCGGTGAGCAGCGGAGAGAGCGGGAACACCACCAGGATGAGGGCCATGCCGACGAGGGCGATCGCGGAGTTGGTGCGCTCGTAGCTCTGCGCGCTCATCGCGCCGTCAGCGTGCGGGTCGTGCCCGCCCGGCTGATCGTCGTCGTCCGCCCACCGGCGCCGCCGGCGAGCGCGGCTCGGCCGTCGCAGGGCTGGCGCCGCCTATCTCTCGTGCTCTCGGTGATCCCCAACGGGGTCGACATGGGTGCATCCTCTCGGCGTTGGTCGCCGCCCGTCACGGGGGAGGACCCCCCGAAGCGGGGTGAGATCGAACCTCCCCCATCCCCTTGATCGGCACCCCGACCTCGTTCTTGAGCCCTGTGATCATCGGCCACCACCGGTCGTGCTGGCGGTCTTCGGACTTTGGACGGGTGACGTCCCATGGGGCGTCCGGCCGTCCAACGTTCCGGGGGGGCGGGCTCGGTCCGCCGGAGAACCCTGGTCGTGGGCCGTGGCATGCTCGGGACGTGTCCGTGCCCCCCGCCCGTGACCGCGTCGGGGTCGACACCGGGGGCACGTTCACCGATGTCGTCGGCGCCGACGGCGCCGCGGTCAAGGTGCCGTCCACGCCCGACGACCCGGGTCGCGCCGTGCGCGCCGGCATCGATGCGCTCCCCGACGCCGGCACCCGCCCGGGCACCCTCGCCCACGGCACCACCGTCGCCACCAACGCCCTCCTGGAGCGCGGCGGCGCCCGTGTCGCGCTCGTCGTCACCGAGGGCTTCGCCGATGTGATCGAGATCGGGCGCCAGGAGCGGCCGTCGCTCTACGACCCCTTCGCCGACCGTCCCGCGCCGCTCGTGGACAGGGGCGATCGCCACGAGGTGGCCGGTCGCCTCGACGCCGAGGGCGAAGAGATCATCCCGGTCGCGCCCGATGACATCGCCGCTCTCGACCTCGGTGAGGCCGAGGCGGTGGCGGTGGCCCTGCTCCACGCCGACCTCACACCCGACCACGAGCAGCGGGTGGCGGGGATCCTGCGAGACCGGGGCCTCGACGTCACCTGCTCCCACGAGGTGTCGCCCGAGATGCGCGAGTACGAGCGGACCTCGACCACGGTGGTCAACGCCTACCTCCGCCCCCCGTGTCGGTCGTACCTGCGCGACCTGGCCGACACCGCCGACGAGGTGGTGGTCATGGGCTCAGCCGGAGGCCTGGTGCCGCTGGACGGGGCGGCCGAGGTTCCCGCCACCCTGCTGCTCTCGGGCCCGGCTGGGGGGGTGGCGGCGGCGGCGCAGGTCGCGGTCGCGTGCGGCTTCGCCGATGCGGTCACCTTCGACATGGGGGGGACCAGCACCGACGTGTGCCTGGTGCGTGACGGTGCCCCGGAGCCGGCGGCGGAGCGGACCGTGGCCGGCATCCCGGTGCGGTTGCCCGCGCTCGACGTGCACACCATCGGCGCCGGGGGTGGTTCGATCGCGGCCGTCGACCCGGGCGGGGCGCTGATCGTGGGCCCCCGCAGCGCCGGCGCGGTGCCGGGACCGGCCTGCTACGGCCAGGGCGGCATCGAACCCACCGTCACCGACGCTGATCTGGTCGCGGGTCGGATCTCGGCCGACACGGTGCTGCCCAGTCTCGGCCCGGTCGATGAGGCCGCGGCGCGCCAGGCACTGGACGCGGCCGGGGTCACCGCCGAGGGCGTCATCCGGGTGGTCGAGGCGGCCATGGAGCAGGCGGTGCGCGCCGTCACCGTGGCCCGCGGCATCGATCCTCGGGACGTGGCGCTGGTGGCCTTCGGGGGGGCGGGGCCCCTCCACGCCTGCGGCCTGGCCGACGCGCTCGGGATGGCGACGGTCCTGGTGCCGCCTCGAGCCGGAGTGCTCTCCGCCGTCGGCATCCTCGGCAGTGCCCGCCAGCACGATGTGGTGCGGACCTGGCCCGGCCGCACCGACCACGACGGTCTCGCCGCGGCCATCGACGAGCTCAGCTCGGAGGCAGCCGCCGCCCTCGGCTCCACCGACGACGTCGAGGTCACCGCCGAGCTCGACTGTCGCTACGTCGGGCAATCCCACGAGCTGCGGGTCCCCTCGGTCGACGCCTTCGAGGCCGAGCACGAGCGCCGCAACGGGTACGCCCGCCCGAACACGCCGGTGGAGGTCGTCGCCGTCCGCGCCTCGGCGCGGCACGACCCGCCGCTGGCACTCGACTCCCTGCCTGCCCCCGACCGTGCCGCTGTCCTCGGCCCCGAGGTCGTGGCCGAGGACGACTGCACCGTGTTCGTCGCGCCCGGCTGGCGCGCCGACCCCGGCCCGCTGGGCACCCTCGTCCTCACCCGGACCGACAGGTCCTCGTGACCGCGCGCAGGGAGCTCGACCCGGCCGCGCTGACGGTGCTGATCGCCCGTCTCACGGGAGTGGCCGAGGAGATGGGGGCGGTGCTGCGCCGCGGGGCCTTCAGCCCCAACATCAAGGAACGCGCCGACTGCTCGGCGGCCCTGTTCACCGCCGACGGCACCCTGCTCGTCCAGGCCGAGCACATCCCCGTGCACCTGGGGTCCATGCCCGCCTCGGCGCGGGCCGCCATCGACGCCCTGGGCCCCGACCCCGAGCCCGGCGTGCAGGTCATCGTCAACGATCCCTTCGCCGGCGGTACCCACCTGAACGACGTGACCCTGGTGGCCCCGTGCCACGCCGAGGGACGCCTGGTCGGCTGGGCTGCCAACCGGGCCCACCACGCCGACCTCGGCGGCGCCGCCCCCGGGTCCCTGCCGGCCGACGCCGTCGAGATCCAGCAGGAAGGGCTGCGCATCCCGCCGGTGCGGTTCACGCCCGAGGTGCGCGAGGTGTTGGTGGCCTCGTCGCGCACCCCTGAGGAGCGGCGGGGTGACATCGACGCGCAGGTCGGCGCCAACGTGGTCGGTGTTGCCCGGCTGGCCGAGCTGGCCGACGCACCCCTCGACGAGGTGATCGCCTACGGCGAACGCCGGATGCGGGCCGCCCTGGCCGAGCTGACCGACGGTGAGTGGACGGCGAGCGACGTGCTCGACTCCTTCGGCTCCGGCTCCGGCCAGCAGGTCCCGACCACCATCCGGGTCCGGGTGCGGGTCGAGGGCGAGACCGTCTCCTTCGACTTCGCCGGCACCGACCCCCAGCGGCGCGGCAACGTCAACGCGGTGGAGGCCGTCACCGTCAGTGCCGCCGTGTTCGCCCTGCGCTGCGCTCTCGACCCCACGGTGCCGGCCAACGGTGGCGGCCTCCGGGTGGTGGACGTGGTGGCGCCGGCCGGCTCGGTCGTCGCCGCCCGGCCCCCGGCCGCGGTCGGGGCCGGCAACGTCGAGGTCAGCCAACGGGTGGCCGACGTCTGCCTGGCAGCCCTGGCCGGCGCCGTCCCCGATCGGCTCGGGGCCGCGTCCCAGGGCACCATGAACAACATGCTGCTCGGAGGCGAGGGCTGGGTGTACTACGAGACCGTCGCCGGCGGCCAGGGCGGACGCCCCGGCCCCGGCGGCGGTCGACCGGGTGCCTCCGGGGTGCACACCGGGATGACCAACACGAAGAACACCCCTGTCGAGGCCCTGGAGCGGGCCTTCCCGCTGCGGGTCCTTCGCTACCGCTTGCGGCAGGGCAGCGGGGGAGCGGGCTCCGCCCCCGGAGGCGAGGGCATCGAGCGCGACGTCCAGGTGCTCGAGGATGCGACCCTGTCGCTGATCACCGAGCGCCGGGTCTCCCAGCCGTGGGGCCTGGCCGGCGGCGAGCCGGGAGCGGTGGGCGAGAACTGGCTGCTGCCCGTTGGCGACGAAGGGCAGGCTGAGCGCCTCGCCGACAAGTGCACGGTCCAGCTCAAGGCCGGCGACGTCGTCCGCATGCTCACCCCCGGCGGCGGCGGTTGGGGTCCCCAGCCATGACTCGGCGCGAGGGTGGGCCCGTGCGACTCTCCTTCGACCTGGACCGAGACGACGAGGATGCGGCGATCGAGGCCGCGGAGGAGGTGGTCCGGCGCTTCGACACGTGGCTTCGGGACCACCCCGAGCACGCCGACGCCGAGGCCGTCGACGTCGATCTGGTGCTGGGGTGGAAGCGGCAGTACGCCGACGGGGACTACGGGTGGTGGATCAGGGACCACATCGACGACCTGCTCCTCGTTCACTTCCCCCGCAAGCTCAGCGCCAGCCCCGAGGAGGCGTCCTCCATCCCCGCCTCGTTCGTCGCCCTGTTCCGGTTCCTCGACGAACAGGGCTGGCTGGCGGACGGCAGCGACACGGCCGACGACCTCGTCATCCGGGCCCAGGCCCAGGAGCGCTCGTTCCTCGACGCCATGAGCGATCCTCAGCACTTCGGCATGGCCAAGCGACTGCTCGGTTCGGCTCCGTTCGACCTGGGGGACGAACCCGACCAGGCCGCTCTCGACGCGGCCATGGAGCAGTTCAACTCGCTCTCGTTCGAGGAGCGGGGTGAGATCCTGGGCCTCGGTCCACCCGACGAGGCCGTCGAGCCGGAGGGGGCCGGCGCATCGCTGCCGCTGCCGGTGCGCCCCCTGCCGTCACCGCCGCAGCTCGACGGTGCCGCGGCCGACGTGCCGCTGGTGGAACAGGTCGATGCGCTCGTGGCCACCGTCGGGGACGAGGGCATCAAGCTCACCAAGGCCGGCAACCCGACCCTGGCCGATGGCCGACGCCTGGTCGAAGCCGTGGGCACCGGGGACCGGATCGACGGCATCCGCTCCACCGCCGAGCTCCCCGAGCTCTTCGGCCTGGCGCGCATCGCGGTCCAGGGCGGCGCCGCCGAGGTCGGGGCGGGACGGATGCGCCGAACGTCGAGGTGGCGCGACGCTGCGGCCGGCGAGCGGTGGCGCATGGCCGTCGAGGGGTTGCTGGGCGTCGGCCCGGCGTCGGCGAGGTGGGGCGCGACGATGCCGCCGCCGCACCAGCTGGTCGAGCACGCCGATCAGGGTGCGGTGTTCTTCCTGGGCCTGCTGTGGGCGGCGGACGGCCAGCTGCCCGCCGAGGCCCTGTCCGGGATCCTCGAGAGCGCCCTCGCCGAGATCGGCCCTGACCCCTTCGTGGACATTCCCGGCGACCCGCTCCGTCGGTCGACGTGCCAGACCCGCGCCGACGACGTCCTGCGGTCACTGGCCGCCGCCGGGATCGTCGCTCTTCCTGACGACGAGGTCCACCTCACCGACGGTGGCGCCGCTCTGGTCGCCCCCTGGTTGGAGGAGGCCGGGTTCGAGGTGACCGATCCCGGCGAGCTGGCCGACCTGGCCGCCGGCGACCTGATCTCCATCGTCGCCGACCGGGACATCGATCCGGCCGTGGCTGCCGCGGTCTGGTTCGGGGCCGGCGAGCAGCGGGCCGAGGAGCTGGTGGCCGAGCTGGCGGCCCGACCCGAGCCGGTCCGGATCATGACCGGGTTCACGCTCCTGGAGCAGGCTGGTGACGCAGCAGTCGACGCCCTGCGGGGGTCTCTCGACACCACCATCGGCCCTCACGCCTGGCTCTACCTGGCCTCGGTCGGAGCTGTCGAGCACGCGGAGGTGCCCTCGGAGGCCGCGGCGCAGGCCGGCATCGACATGTTCCTGGCGACCTCGGAGGTCGGGTCACCGGCGGATGTGATCGAGTCCTTGATGGGGCACCTCGCCGTGGAGGAGCACCCGCACTTCCTCGACGAGCTGGAGGCCGGCATCCACCCCCGGACCGCCGAGGTGCTGGAGCAGATCGGCCGCCACCACCCCGTGAAGTCGGTGGCCAAGCACGCCCGCAAAGCAGCCCACCGCTGGCGCAGCCGCCACGGCTCCGGACGGAGGTGACGAGCGGCGAGAGACGAGCGGTGCCGAGCCCCGCGCCGGGCGACGACGCTGGTCGAGCGGCTGGGTCGGCTGAGCGACGAGCGCATGCGCGAGGTCTGCTCGGCCCTGGACGTCGCGGTGGACTGCGTCGCCTGACCTGCCCGTCGAGCTCTTCCGCCGCTGAGGCCGCGGGGATCTGCGCCGCCGAACCCCCCGGGCCCGCCCACCCCGCAATCTGCAGTCCTGAGAGACGGTGGACGTCGGCCAGGGGTGCGGTTTCGGGCCCGGCGCGTCCCGCAGCGGCGATGCCGGATCGGCGCTACGGTCGCCCACGACACGACATTGCCGGGCGGCTGATCGCAGCGGAGACCATCGCATGGCACTGCCTCCACACCCCCACCCGCGCCGGTCGCGACCGTGGCTCCGCACCTCATCGGTCGGGGTTGCGGTGCTCCTCCTCGTCGGGCTCCTGGCCGTCGGCGGCGCACCGGAGCGGGCCGAGGCCGTCGAGGAGGCCGAGGGGGAGGCCATCGCCATCGCCGGCGAGGACCGGGCCCGCCTGCCAGGGGGGACCACGCTGGCGGCCGAGATCCGACGCACCGAGTACGGCATCCCCCACGTCAAGGCCGACGACTGGGCCGGCCTGGGCTTCGGCTACGGCTACGCCTTCGCCGAGGACAACATCTGCCTGCTGGCCGAGGAGGTCGTCACCGGCGGCGCCCAACGCTCCAAGTTCTTCGGGGCCTCGGACTCCAACTTCCGGCGTGACCTCTTCCACCAGCAGCTGATCGACCTGCGGGTGGTGGAGGAGACGCTGTCGCGCCCACCCGGGATCCCCGCCTCGGGACCGTCGGAGCGGGTGCGGGACCTGGTCCAGGGCACCGCCGAGGGCTACAACCTCTACCTGTCCGACATCGGCGGCCCCGAGGGCATCGAGGACCCCAACTGCGCCGGTGCTGCGTGGGTGCGCGAGATCGACGAGATCGACCTGTGGCGGACCTACATCGACAGCGCGGTGCGCGCCGGGCGCGGGGCCCTGGCCACCAACGTGGTCGAGGCCCAACCCCCGGGGGCCGAGACCCCTGAGCCCGAGGCGCGCGGTGCCGGCCCCGACGCCCCCGACGCCCCCGACGCCCCCGACGCCCCCGACGCCCCCGACGCCCCCGACCCCAACGTCCCCACCCTCGGCGAGGCGGCGGCGGTCGATGTCGAGGCCGCCGGCTCCAACGCCTACGGCCTCGGCGCCGAGGCCACCCAGGACGGCACCGGCATGTTGCTGGGCAATCCCCACTTCCCCTGGAACGGCCGCGACCGCTTCTACGAGATGCACCTCACCATCCCCGGTGAGTACGACATGATCGGCGCCGCCCTCTCCGGTCAGCCCGTGGTGGAGATCGGCCACAACGAGACGATGGGGTGGAGCCACACCGTCTCCACCGCACGCCGCTTCAGCATCTACGAGCTCGACCTGGTGCCCGGCCACCCGACCCAGTACGTGGTCGACGGCCAGGTCCGCAACATGACCCCCCAGGAGGTCGAGGTCGAGGTCGACGACGGCGCCGGGGGCACGACCACCCGCACCCGCACCCTGTGGTCGACCGAGTACGGCCCCATCATCGAGCTGTCGCCCCTGGACTGGACCGAGGAGACCGCCTTCGCCCTGATGGACGTCAACGAGGATGCGGGGCGCACCTTCGACGGCTACATCGAGATGGGCCGCTCGGGCTCGGTGGCCGAGCTGGAGCAGACCCTCGACACCTGGCAGCACCTGCCCTTCATCAACACCGTGGCCGCTGACTCCACCGGGAAGGCCTTCTACGGCGACCACTCGGTGGTGCCCAACATCGACCAGGCCAAGCTCGACACCTGCCTCACACCGCTCGGTGAGCTCGCCCTGGACGCGTTCGGGGTCTTCATCCTCGACGGCACCCGGGCCCAGTGCCGGTGGGGGACGGACCCCGACGCGCGGGTGCCAGGCATCCTCGGGCCATCCAACCTGCCCACGCTGACCCGCGACGACTACGTCACCAACTCCAACGACAGCTACTGGCTGGCCAACCCCGAGGCGCCGCTGGAGGGCTTCGACCGGATCCTCGGTGTGGAGGGCACCGAGCGCAGCCTGCGGACCCGCCTTGGCCTGCTCCAGGTCCAGGAGCGGATCGCCGGCACCGACGGTCTGCCCGGCACCGGGTTCACCCTGCCGCTCCTCCAGGAGGTGATGTTCTCCAACCGCGTGTACGGGGCTGAGCTGGTGCGCGACGATCTGGTGGCCCTGTGTCGGGCCAACCCGACGGTGACGGTGGACGACGAGGCGGTGGACCTGCGCGAGGCGTGCGACGTGCTCGCGGCCTGGGACCTGCGGGTCGACCTCGACAGTCGCGGCGCGCACGTGTTCCGCCAGTTCGCGGCCGAGGGCGGCATCCAGTTCTCGGTCCCGTTCGACCGGGCCAACCCGGTGACCACCCCCAACACCCTCGACACCTCCGACCCGGCCGTGCTCGAGGCCCTGGGCGCCTCGGTGAGGATGTTCCGCGACGCTGGCATCGCTCTCGACGCCCGCCTGGGCGACATCCAGAGCGAGCGCCGCAACGCCGAGGTCATCCCCATCCACGGCGGCACGGGCTCCGCCGGTGCGTTCAACATCATCAGCGCCGCCTTCGACGGCAACGACGGCTACGACGACGTCCGCAGCGGGTCCAGCTTCATCCTGGCCGCCGAGTTCGGTCCCACCGGTGTCGACAGTCGGGCCGTGCTGGCCTACTCCAACTCCACCGACCCCACCTCGGACCACTACGCCGACCAGACCCGGCTCTACTCGGAGAAGGGCATGGTCGACCTCGACTACCGGGAGGCCGACATCCTGGCCGACCCCGCCCTCGAGACCACGACCATCGAGACGGTGGTCGACGTCAGTCCCGAGGAGCGCTTCGTGGCCGCCGCCTACCAGGACTTCCTCGGTCGGGCGCCGAGCGCCGCGGAGCTGGATGCCGCCGCCACCGCGCTCCAGGACACTGTGGCCAGTCGTCGGAGGGTGGTGGCGGCCCTGGCTCGCTCGCGCGAGTGGGCCACCACGATCGTCGAGGGTCTGTACCAGTCCACCCTCGGCCGTCCCGGCGAGGCCGCCGGTACCGCCTTCTGGGCCGAGCGCATCAGCAGCGGCGCCCTCTCAGTGGCCAGCGTGGCGGCCCGCTTCTACTCCTCGCGCGAGTACCTGAGCCGCTTCCCGGAGGGCGACGTCGGGGCGTGGATCGACGACCTGTACCAGGAGATCCTGGGTCGACCGGCGGACGCCGAGGGCCGCGCCTACTGGGTCGACCTGGTCGGCCGCTTGGGCCGCACCGTCGCCGCCTACCGCATCTACCAGTCGCGCGAGTCGGCCCGCACTCGGGTCGACGGCCTGTACCAGACCCTGCTGAGCCGACCCGCGGACGCAGGAGGACTGGCCTTCTGGGCTCCCCGGGTGCTCGCCCGGGGCGACATCGTCCTGGCCATCGACCTGGCCTCCAGCCGCGAGTACCTGGCCAAGGCCCAGACCCGCTGACCCGTCGGCTCCGTACCGGCACCGTTGGCGCCGTCGGGGTGGCGCGTCTGGTCTCCGGCTCGCAGGGTGGGATTGCCCCAGACCGGGCGACGGCAGGGCGCCTCGGAGTCAATAGAGTCCCGGGCCATGGAACTCAACGGGATCAGCGCAATCGTCACCGGAGGGGCCTCGGGCCTCGGTGAGGCCACCGCCCGGCTCCTCGCCGAGCGGGGGGCCAAGGTGGTCGTGGCCGACATGAACGCGGAGAAGGGCGAGGCGGTGGCCTCCGACATCGGCGGCGTCTTCGCCACCACCGACGTGGCCGACGTCGATCAGGGCATCGCCACCGTCGAGGCGGCCAAGGAGATGGGGCCGCTGCGAGCCCTGGTCAACGCGGCGGGCATCGGCTGGGCCACCCGCACCATCGGGAAGGACGGCGACTACGCCTCGGCCCACGACCTCGACGTGTTCAAGAAGGTCATCGAGATCAACCTGGTCGGCTCGTTCAACATGATCCGCCTGGCGGCCACGGCCATGAGCCAGACCGACCCGGCCGACGAGCACGGCGAGCGGGGGGCCATCGTCAACGTCGCCTCCGTGGCCGCCTTCGACGGCCAGATCGGCCAGGCCTCCTACTCCGCCTCCAAGGGCGGGGTGGTGGGCATGACCCTCCCCATCGCCCGTGATCTCTCCGCCGTCGGGGTCCGCGTCAACTGCATCGCCCCGGGGCTGATCGACACCCCGATCTACGGCTCGGGCGAGGCCTCCGAGCAGTTCAAGGACCGGCTCAAGGCCGGTGTCCTGTTCCCGAAGCGCCTGGGCACCTCCGAGGAGTTCGCCACCCTCGCCCTCGAGCTCTTGACCAACAGCTACCTCAACGCCGAGACCGTCCGCATCGACGGCGGCATCCGCATGCAGCCCAAGTGAACGATCTGGGCCGGTGTCGCCGACCGTTCTGGTCAGTGAGAGCGCCCTCGAGGGCTTGTTCCTAGACCAGAACGGTGGGGGCCGGTGTCGCGCTGCCGCGCCCAGCCTTGCTCAGGCAGGGCGGTCGAGGAGGTCGCGCAGGGCGTCTTCGAGGGTGGTGTGTGAGAAGGTGAACCCGGCTTCGGTCAGCACCTCGGGCAGGACCCGGGCGCTGGAGAACAGCAGGTTCTCGACGAGGGGGCCGATGCCCGCGGGGAGGCGGGACACGACGCGGGGGATGGGCAGCACGGCGGGCCGGTGCAGGACGGCACCGAGGGTGCGGGCGAAGTCGGCGTTGGTGACGGGGTCGGGGGCGGTCAGGTCGACGGGGCCCGCGACATCGTGGTCGAGCAGGAAGCGGATGGCGGCGACCTCGTCGTCGAGGGAGATCCACGGCATCCACTGGTGCCCGGCGCCGGCCCGGCCCCCGAGGCCCAGCTTGAACGGCAGCAGCTGCTTGCCCAGCGCCCCACCTTCGGGGGAGAGCACGATGCCGGTGCGCAGGTGCGCCACCCGGATGCCGGCCGAGGAGGCCAGGCCGGTGGCGGCCTCCCACGCCAGGCACAGCTCGGGCAGGAACCCCTCCCCGGCGGGACTGTCCTCCGTGAGCACCTCATCGCCCCGGTCGCCGTAGAAGCCGATGGCGGAGCCCGACAGCAGCACGGCGGGCCGGTCGTCGAGGGAGGCCAGTGCCTCGGAGAGCAAGGCTGTCCCGCGGGTGCGGCTCTCGAGCACGGCCCGCTTGTGCTCCTCGGTCCACCGGCCCGAGGCGATGCCCTCGCCAGCCAGGTGGACCACCCCGTCGCTGCCCTCGAGACCGGCGGCGTCGATCTCCCCGGCGTCGAGGTCCCAGCGGACCTCACCGGCGCCCGGTGCGCCGCGGACGATCCGCACCACGTCGTGGCCGTCGCCCTGGAGCGACCGCACCAGGGCCTCCCCGATCAACCCGTGGGACCCGGTCACTGCGATGCGGCGCATGGCCATCGTCTACCCGCAGCGGTGACCGACCACAACTCGTGGTCCCCGAGCGCAGCCGCGAGCGACGCGGGTTCGGTCCCCCCGTCGTACACCACCCCGACCCCCGATGGAGGACGGCCGTGCTGAAAGAGTTCAAGGACTTCCTGATGAAGGGCAACCTCATCGAGATCGCCGTCGGCTTGATCCTGGCCCTGGCCTTCAAGACGGTGGTCGACAGCCTCGTCGCCGACGTCATCACCCCGATCATCGCCGCCATCGGCGGTCAGCCGAACTTCGACAGCCTCGTGCTCGACATCGGCGACGGGCAGATCACCTACGGCGCCTTCCTCAACACCGTCCTCTCGTTCGTCATCATCGGCTTCGTCCTCTTCCTGCTCGTGAAGGCGTACAACAAGATGGTCGAGGTGTCGCGGCGCGAGGGCGAGACCGACGAGACCGAGGAGGAGACAGCCGAGGTCGAGCTGCTCCCCCAGATCCGCGACGAGCTGTCCGCCCGCCGCTGAGCCGGCGACCTGACGGTCGCGCCACCGGTGACGACCCGTCCTCCGGGCTCGATCGGTTGCACGGGGAGCGTGCGCGGCGACCGTCACGACGGCGTGGCCTAGGTTGGCGCCACTGTGAGCACCCGCCGCCTCATCGCCGCCGCGCTGCTGTGCGGGCTCGCCATCCTCGTGGCCTTCGCCCTGCAGGTGGTGCTGGCGCGCAGCTGACCGGGCCCACCGGCGGCCGGCGCCCGACCGACCCCGCCCACCGACCCCGCCGGACCAACGGCCGACGACCCCCTGGTGAGGGCCCGTGGGCCGGTCGGGGGGCGGGCACGGCGGGGGGTCGCCCTCGCTAGAGTCGCCTTGCATCCCGAGGAGGTGGTCCCCACGGCCGACACCCACGATCTGGTCATCATTGGAGGAGGTCCCGGCGGGTACTCGGCCGCCCTCTACGGCGCCGCCGCCGGGCTCGACATCGCCGTGGTGGAGAACCGCCGCCTCGGAGGCACCTGCCTCAACCGCGGGTGCATCCCGGCCAAGGAGCTGCTCCAGACCGCCGAGGTCGCTCGAGCCGTCGAGGACTCGTCCACGTTCGGCATCAAGGCGAGCGGCGACATCACCCTCGACTTCTCCACCTCGACCGACCGCATGTGGGGCGTGGTCGACCAGCTGGTGAAGGGGCTGGGCAGCCTGCTCAAGAGCCGCAAGGTCACCGTCTACGACGGCACCGGCACCCTGGGGTCGGACCGCTCGGTCACCGTCACCGACGACGACGGTGAGACGACCACGATCCAGGGCGACCACGTGCTGCTGGCCAGTGGCTCGGCGCCGCGCACCCTGCCCGGCTTCGACGTGAGCGACCGGGTGCTGACCTCCGACGAGGTGTTCCAGCTCGACCACATCCCCGACCGGGTGGTGGTGGTCGGCGGCGGGGCCATCGGCTGCGAGTTCGCCTCCATGTTCAACGACCTGGGCGCCGAGGTCACCGTGCTGGAGGCCCTGCCTGCGATCCTCCCGGGCGTCGACGCCGACGTGGTCAAGGTCGTGCAGCGGGCCCTGGAGAAGCGGGGCATCACCTTCCAGACCGGGACCAAGGTCGAGGGCCAGGACACCGGCGACGACTCCATCACCGTGAACCTCGAGGGCGGGGAGTCGGTGGAGGCCGACTGCGTGGTCGTGTCGATCGGTCGTCGCCCCCTCTCCGACACCCTCGGCCTGGACGGCACCGGCGTCGAGGTCGACGATCGTGGCTTCGTCGAGGTCGACGAGTGGTGCCGCACCGGCGCCGACGGGGTGTGGGCCACCGGCGACCTCATCGCCACACCCGGGCTGGCCCACGTGGCCTACGCCGAGTCGATCCTGGTCATCAAGCAGATCATGGGCGAAGACGCGGTGCCCGTCGCCTACGACCGCGTGCCGTGGTGCGTCTACTGCCACCCCGAGGTCGCGTTCGTGGGCCTCACCGAGGAGGCGGCCACCGAGGCCGGCTACGAGGTGACCGCCTCCAAGCACCGCTGGGCCGGCAACGGCCGGGCCCTCATCCTGGGCGAGACCGAGGGCATGGTGAAGATCATCGCCGAGAAGCAGACCGACGGCACCGGGGGCCAGATCCTCGGTGTCCACATGGCCGGCCCCTGGGTCACCGAGCAGCTGGGCCAGGGCTACCTGGCGGTGAACTGGGAGGCGACCGTGGACGAGGTCGCCGCCTTCATCCAGCCCCACCCGTCGCTGTCGGAGAACTTCGGCGAGACGGTCCTGTCCCTCACCGGCCGTGGCCTCCACGGCTGACCGTCGCCGACATCCCCAGGAGCACTTCCCCCATGGCCGAGATCCAGATGCCCCAGCTGGGCGAGACCGTCACCGAGGGCACCATCACCAAGTGGTTGAAGGAAGTCGGTGACGAGATCTCCGAGGACGAGGCCATCGTCGAGGTGTCGACCGACAAGGTCGACTCGGAGATCCCCTCGCCGGTCAGCGGGACCATCACCGAGATCAAGGCCGAGGAGGGCGACACCGTCGACGTGGGCGCGGTGCTGGCCATCGTCGGCGACGGCGACGCTGCCCCCGCCGACGACGGGGGTGAGACCGAGGACGCCGACGACGAGCCCGAGGAGGAGACGGCCGGGGCCGAGGAGACCGCGGAGCCCGACGACGACCAGGCTGACGACGAGCCCGAGCAGCCCGCAGCCGAGGCTGAGGAGCCCGAGCCCGAGCCCGACACGGACGACGAGCCCGAGGAGCCGGCGGCCGAGGAACCGGAGCCCGAGCCCGAACCGGAGCCCGACGAGGAGCCCGAGCCCGAGGCAACGCCGGACCGGAAGCCGGCGGCGTCGGCCCCCTCGGGTGACTCCGAGGCCATGGTGCTCTCACCGGTCGTTCGCCGCCTGATCGCCGAGCACGACCTCGACGTCTCCTCCCTCTCCGGCACCGGGGCCGGCGGGCGCATCACCCGCAACGACGTGCTCGCCGCCGTCGAGGGGGGCCAGGCCGCCAAGGCGCCGGCCCGGGCCGATGAGGCTCCCGCCCCCGCAGCGGCGAAGAAGGCCGCGGCCCCGAAGCCGGCCCGGGTCGCTCCGGCCACGCCGGGGGAGAGCTCCACCTCGGTGGCGTTCAACAACGTCCGGCGCCGCACCGGCGAGCACATGGTGCGGTCCAAGGCCACCTCGCCCCACGTGTTCACCGTGATGGAGGTCGATCTGGAGGGCGTCGAGACCGTCCGTCAGGCCCACAAGGAGCGCTTCAAGGCCGAGGCCGGCATCAGCCTCACCTACCTGCCGTTCATCGCCCGGGCCCTGGTCGACGCCATCGACGAGTTCCCCCACATGAACGCCAGCGTGGGCGACGGCGAGCTGATCGTCCACCACGATGTGAACCTGGGCATCGCCGTCGACCTCGACTACGAGGGCCTCATCGTCCCCGTCGTGCACGGCGCCCAGGACCTCCGCCTCCCCGCCATCGCCCGCACCGTGGCCGACCTGGCGGGCAAGGCCCGCAACCGCAAGCTGTCGGCGGACGACATCAGCGGCGGCACCGTCACCATCACCAACGCCGGTGCGTCGGGCACCCTGGTGCAGCTGCCCATCATCAACCAGCCCCAGGTGATGGTGCTGTCCACCGAGGGCGTCACCCGGCGGCCGGTCGTGGTCACCGATGCCTCCGGCAACGAGGCCATCGCCATCCGGTCGATGGGGAACCTCTCGCTGGGCTGGGACCACCGGGGCTTCGACGGTGCCTACGCGGCGGCCTTCCTGCGCCGCATCGTCGACATCCTCGAGCAGCGCGACTGGGAGGCGGAGCTGTAGTGGCCGCCGGACCGCCGCCGCTGCACGTCCGGTGGCTGGGCCGGGTCCGCTACCGCGACGCGCTCGCCCTCCAGCACGGCCTGCACCGCACGCCCGGTCACGACCACCTGCTCCTGCTCGAGCATCCCAAGGTGTTCACCCTCGGTGTCCGGGCCGATCTGTCCCACCTGCTGGTGCCTCCGGGCGAGGTGGGCGCCGAGCTGGAGCGGGCCGACCGGGGCGGCGACATCACCTACCACGGCCCCGGCCAGCTGGTCGGCTACCCCATCCTCACCGTGCCCGGCGCCGGCGGGGGGTCCAAGCCCGACACCCCTGCCTTCGTCCACGGCGTGGAGCAGCTGGTCATCGATGTCCTGGCCGAGCTGGGCGTGGCGGCCGGCCGTCTCGACGAGTACCCCGGCGTGTGGGTCGACGTCGACGGCCCCGACCCCCGCAAGATCTGCGCCATCGGGGTTCGGCTCAGCCGGGGCCGGTCGATGCATGGCTTCGCCCTCAACGTCGACCCGGACATGGACATGTTCCGGGCCATCGTGCCCTGCGGCATCGCCGACCGACCGGTGACATCGCTGCGGGCCGAGGGGGTCGACGCCTCGCTCCAGGACGTGGTCGACATCACGGCCCGCCTGGCCGCCGAGCGGTGGGGCGGGGGCGGCGTCGACCGGGCCGATGTGGTGTGGCGGACCTCCGCCGCCGACCTCTCCCCGTTCAGCCGGGGCAAGGGTCCCGGACCCGACGCCCAGCGGGTGCCCGACGGGCTCCGGGTCGCGGCCGGGGAGGGCACCTCGACCCGGCTGCTGGGACGCCTGGCCGATGCCGGGGTCGACCAGGCGGTGGCCATCTCGGCTCGCAAGCCGGACTGGATGAAGGCTCGGTTCCGGATCACCGACGACTACCGGCGCCTGAGGCGCACGCTGCGCGACCTGGACCTGGTCACCGTGTGCGAGGAGGCCGGCTGTCCCAACATCTTCGAGTGCTGGTCCGACGGGACCTCCACCTTCATGATCAACGGTGAGCGCTGCACCCGGGCTTGCGGGTTCTGCCTGGTCGACACCCGCCACCCCCAGCCCCTCGACGCCGGAGAGCCCGAACGGGTGGCCGAGGCCGTCGACCGCATGGATCTGGCCCATGCGGTGATCACCGCCGTGGCCCGCGACGACCTGCCCGACGGAGGGGCCGAGGCCTTCGCGGCCACCATCCGGGCCGTGCGGGCCCGCCGCCCGGCCACCGCGGTCGAGGTGCTCATCCCGGACTGCAAGGGCGACCCCGACGCCCTGGCCATCATCTTTGAGGCCCGGCCCGACGTGCTCAACCACAACCTGGAGACGGTGGCCCGGTTGCAGCGGGCGGTGCGCCCGTCGGCCTCCTACGCCCGCAGCCTGTCGGTGCTGGCCCGGGCCGGCGAGGCCGGGCTGACCACCAAGTCCAGCCTCATCGTGGGCCTGGGGGAGACCGTCGAGGAGATCCACGGTGCGCTGGCCGACCTGGCCGGGGTGGGCTGTGACATCGTCACCGTCGGCCAGTACCTGCGGCCCACCACCCACCACCTGCCGGTGGCCCGCTGGTGGACACCCGAGGAGCTGACCGAGGTGGCGGTGGTGGGGGAGGCCCTGGGCATCGGCCACGTGGAGGCCAGCCCCCTCACCCGCTCCAGCTACCACGCCCGCCAGGCCGCCGAGGCCGTGGGCGGACAGCCCGTCGCCCTGGGCCAGCCGGGCTGAGCGCAGCTGCGTGGTGCCTGGGCGGCGGGCCATCTCCACGCCGGTCTGGGCTCGTTCGAGTGGGAGCGGGCGCCGCCCTCAGCCGTTCGCACTCGGGAAGGCGGACGCGGAGGCCCATCGGGGCCAGGTGGCGACCCCAACGCTGCGTTGCGAGCGCTCGGTGCGCCGACCTCCGTTGAGCAGCTCGTCGCGGCGATGACGGCAGTGCCGCCCGTGGGACGTCGGGTCGTGGCCCGGGCCCCGGTCCGGGTGGCCGATGTGGGGGGCTGGACCGACACCTGGTTCGCGGCGCGGGGCGCGGTGTGCTCGGTGGCCGTCGGCTCGGGAGCCGAGTGCGAGGTCCGCGTGCGGCCCGGAGCCGAGGGCGACCCGGTGCGGATGTGGGCCCCGGACCTGGGCGCGGCCTGGACCGTGGGGTCGGATCCGCACCGCGGCTGGAGCGCCCCCCGGCCCGGACATCAGCCCCTCCTCGACCACGCCGTCGCCCAGGCCGTCGGTGGCCTCGCCCCCGAGGCGCTCGGCCCCGACGGGGTGGGCCTCGACATCACCGTGTCGGCCAGCGTGCCCCCGGGGTCGGCGGTGGGCACCTCAGCGTCCGTGCTCGTGGCCCTGGTGGCCGCCGTGGGCACAGCCCTGGATCGCCCCCCGGAACCGGCTGCTGCCGCCCGTGCCGCCTTCGAGGCCGAGACCCAGCGCGCCGGGCGGGAGAGCGGGGTGCAGGACCACATCGCCGCCGCCCACGGTGGGTTCTCGTGGATCGAGATCGATCCCTACCCGTCGTGGTCGCACGCCGAGGTGCTGGTCCCGCCCGCAGCCCGAACAGATCTGGTGGCACGCCTGATCACCGTGCACCTGGGCGGGGGCCACGACAGCTCGGCGCTGCACGGGGCCGTCATCGAGCGGGCCGAGGCCGGCGACCCGGGGGTGCACATGGTGCTGGCCGAGCTGCGGGACCTCGCCGCCCTCGCCCGCGACCACCTCACCGCCGGCGACCTGCCGGGCTGGGCCACGACCCTGACCGCTGCCACCGAGGCCCAGGCCCGCCTCCACCCCGCTCTGGTCGGTGACGACGCTCGAGCATTGCTCGACCTGGCCGCCACCTACGGTGCCCTGGGTGGCAAGGTCAACGGGGCCGGCGGTGCCGGCGGCACGGTCACCCTGTTGGGTCCCGAGGATCCCGACGCCCAGGCTGGCCTGGTCCGCGCCGTGGTCGACGCTGACCACGGGTGGCAGATCCTGGACCTTCGCCTCGCGAGCGGCCTCGAGGTCGACGTCGATCGCGGACCGGAGTACCCGTTCCTGATGTGAGCACCGACCGTCCCGATCTCCACCCCTACCGACACCTGACCGACCCCGGAGCCCGCCTCCCCCGCGAGCTCGGACACCGGACCCTTCATCGAACCGGTCGACGGTCTGGTTGTCCTGGCCACCGGATGGTGGACCAGTTGGGGATGTCGGGTTGACAGCGGCGTGCCGAGGCGCTGGCTCAGGTGCGGGTGTGGTCCTCCACCCGACGTTCCTCGCGACGCTGGCTGTCGTGACCGTTGCGGCGACGGCGCAACCCGCCTCCGCCGGCCTCGTCGGGAAGCGGAGCCTCGGCCGCGGCCTCGGCGGTGGTGCCGCGACCCTGCTGACCGCCGCGGTCCTTGCGACGGAACCGGCCCGTCCGCTCGCCGGCGTGGGCGTAGGCGTAGGCGTAGCCGCCCTCGCCGCCGTAGCCGTAGGCGTAGGCAGCCTCGGACTCGAGGCCGTTGAGCACCAGGCCCACCAGGGGGGCGTCGACCTGGTCGAGCAGCTCCAGGGACCGAGCCAGGCTGCGCTTGGTGGTGGTGTCGACGGTGGCGACGAGGACGGTGGCATCGACGTCGCCAGCGAGGATCACCGAGTCGGCCACCGGCAGCAGCGGTGGGCAGTCGATCAGCACGTAGTCGGCCTGGCCCGCCAGCGTGTCGAGCAGGGTGCGGGTGAGCCCGGCCGAGAGCAGCTCGGAGGGGTTCGGCGGCGGGGGCCCCGAGGCGAGCACCGCCAGGCGGGGGATGTCGGGTACGGGCTGGACGGCACGGCCGATGTCGTGCTCGCCGAGGATGGCGCTGGTGAACCCGATCGAGTTGTCGAGGTCGAAGAACTGGTGCAGCCGGGGGCGGCGCAGGTCGAAGTCCACCAGCACCACCCGGTGCCCGGCCCGGGCCATGGCGACGCCCAGGTTGGCCAGGGTCGTGGTCTTGCCCTCGGCGGCGGCGGAGCTAGTGACCTGGATGAGCTTGAGGGGACGATCCAGGCCGATGAACTTGAGCGACGTGCGCAGACCTCGGTAGGCCTCGGCCGCGGGGGAGTTGGGGGCGAGGACCGAGATCAGCTGGGGCTCGGCGCGGTTCTTCCACCCCGCGACCACGGGCACGAGCCCGAGGACGTCGCGCCCGCCCGAGATCCGGTCGAGGTCGTCCTTGGTGCGCACCGAGTCGTCGAGGTAGTCGCGCAGGAACGCGAGGCCGACGCCCAGCAGGAGGCCAAGCACGAGGCCCACGCCTGCGTTGCGGACCGGGTCGGGCGACACCGGGGAGTCGGGCCGCTCGGCCTCGGACACCACCTGGCCGCCACCGGTGCGGGCACTGTTGATGGCGATCTGCAGGTCGCCCAGCTGCTCGGTGTAGCCCTGACGCTGGGTCTGCAGCGACACCCGGCGGCCGTCGGCCTCGGCCGCGGCCCGGTCCGCTCGCCCTGGAGCTGGTTCCGGGTCAGGTCGTCGGGTGCCGTGGCGATCTGCTGGTCGAGGTCGGCCAGGTTGGCGTCGAGGTCGGTGTCTTGCTGTTGCACCTCAGCGATCTGGCCCTCGAGCGCGTCGGCGGCCTCGGTCAGGTCGTCGATGTTGGCGCTGCGGCGCACGGTGATGTAGGTGTTGGCCTCGAGCACCGCCCGCTCGCGGTCGGTGTCGGCGGCGCGGATGCTGACCACGCTGGTCTCGCCGTTGGCCGAGATGGTGACATCGGGCTGGTAGCCGAGCTCGTCGACCACGGCGTCGCGCACGGAGCGCGACTTCATGACCTCGATCTCCGTGTCGGTCTGTTGCTGGCGGTCGGCGGCGTTGCGGACCTGCTGGTCGGGGTTCAGGATCTGTCCGAGGCGCGGTCCTCGAGCAGGACCTCGGCCGAGGCTGCGTACACCGGCGTCTGGATGAAGGAGTAGGCCAGGGCCAGGACGATCACGGCGACGGTGGTGAGGATGATGATGAGCTTCCGCCGACGCAGCACCGCGAGGTAGTCGCGGAGCTCGAGCTCGTCACCGTCGAAGGTGGGATCGGGCATCGTGGGCACGTTAGTGGGCTGCCTGTTCTCTCACGGTCATCGAGGGCGCCCACCGCGGTGGCGGGACCTCCGAGTGGGCGCGCAACGGCCCGGTGCCGGGGCACCGGGCCGTCGTCAGGATGTTCGAGCGGTCGCTCAGGCGGTGGCGGAGCGGCGCTTGGTGGCGAACAGGGTGGCGGCGGCGCCGGCGAGCAGGAGCCCGCCGCCGACCTTCAGCAGCACATCGGTGTCGCCACCGGTGCGGGCCAGGGCATCCGAGCCACTCGAGCCGGAGCCGGTGTTGGAGCCCGAGTCGGTGCTGACGCCCGCGGTGTTGCCGTTGTCCGAGCCACCGGTCATGGTGCCGGCAGTGCCGTTGCCCCCGGTGGAGCCGCCGATGGTGATCTCGATGCCGAGGACCTCGTCGCCGCAGGTGGCGGTGACGGTGTAGGTGCCTGGGGCGAGGTCGGGGATGGTGACGCTGCCGGAGAAGCTATCGTCATCGTCGACTGGGATGCTGCCGATGCTGGAGCCGTCGATGCCGATGTCGACCGAGTCGGCGGCGTCGCAGGTGCCGGAGATCGTCACCGTCTCACCGGGGCCCGGCGTCACGTTGTCGATGGTGGCGCTGAAGACGACTTCGTACTGGGCCGAGGCTGGTCCTGCGAAGAGAGCCAGAGCGGCCCCGATCGCAGCGCTGAGGACAAGGATCCTCTTGATCATGTGTCTGTGTCCGCCTTCCTAGGCATCCCGGTGTGGGTTCGGGGCATTCTGCACCACCATCGGCACCTAAGTCCAGCATTGAGGATTCGAGGCCCCGACGTTCCGTGGCGACCGCCCGACACTAGCCGCTGGGGCCCGCCGCCAAACCTCGGCCGACCGGGCCTCTGCGCCGCACGCGGCCTCCGGTCACGGTGCTGGGATCCGCTGCTCGTCACGCCCCAGGATGGCGAAGGGGCCGACGGTCGTGGGCGGTTCGCCGCCGAGCCCGACGCGCAGCTCCAGCTCGTCGGAGTTGACCGTGGGTTGGGGCGCGAGGTCGAGGACGTAGCCGTCGCTGACGTCGAGTGACCCGATCAGGTCGAGGGTCAGGGTCACCGACCCCCCGGGCGGGACCGAGAGCAGGCGGGTGTAGACGCGGTAGCCGGCTTCGGTCTGGGACTCCACCCCCGTCAGTTCCCCGTCGAGGGTGGCCCGGTCGAGCAGGTGCGGGGTGTAGATCGACAGCAGCATCCGGTTGGTGCCCGGCGGGTCGCCCTGGGCGTTGCCGATGACGTAGTCGGGCAGCTCCGCATCGAGGGGGACCGGGTTGCGGACGGTGACCTCCACCGTGGCCCGGAGGTCGCCCCCGTCGTCCACCGTCACCCGGTAGTCGATGTCGCGCTGCTGGAACACGTCGATCTTGTTGTTGCCCGAGTTCTGGCTGGCGACGGCCAGGAAGTCGTGGTCCGGCCGGGGCTCGGGAAAGGCGCCGGTCGCGCCCAGGCGGGCGAAGAACGCCTCCTCGGCGGGGTCGGGGGACCAGAGGCGGATGCGCCCGTCTTCGGTCACCGGCCCCAGGACCTCGGCCAGCTTCCGGGGGCCGGGCAGGTCGCCGGTGGTGAGGCGGTCGAAGGTGGACTCCACCAGCTCGGCCAGGGCCTCGTTCTGGGCGTCGTTGTCCTGGAACAGGGCGTAGTTGTCGCGCAGCAGGAACTGGGCGGCGGTGTCGGCAGCGAGGGTGCGGCCGAAGCGCTCGACCGGGATGGGACCGGTGAGCTCCAAGAGGGCGGCCAGGGCGAAGGGGTCGATGCTGATGACCCCGTCGATCTCGGTGCCGCCGGACTGCGGGTAGATCTCGCTGATGACCTGGGCGTCGTAGGGGAAGTTGGGCGAGAAGGTGACGTCGCGGAAGAACTCGCCGGGGTTGAAGCGCCCGTAGCGGGCCAGGTAGTCGGGCGGACCGGTGACCTCGACCGACCCGGGGGGAGAGGCCCGTTCCAGCTCGGGGACCGAGCCGGACCGGACGAGGTCGATCTGCCCGTCGTCGGCCGAGATCTCGGCGTAGCTGCCGACGAACCCGCCTGAGCCCCGGAGCTCGGCGGGGGTGACGAAGGCGACGAAGTAGGTCCGGGGGCCGTCGGCTCCGAGGAGCTCGGGGGCCACGGCGACCCCCTCGCGGGCCAGGTCGGTCTCCTGCGCGGCCTGGACGAGCTCCTCGTCGAGGTCGTCGAGGCCCTTGCTCAGCGGCGCCAGCAGCCAGGGCGAGCGCGCCCGATCGAGTCCCTGGCGGGCCGATGCGATCGAGCCCGCAGTGCGGGCCAAGGGCTGACGTAGCGACTCGATGCGGGCGATGTCGAACTGGCCACCCCGCGAGCGGAGGTCGCTGTAGCTGGTGCGGCCCACGGTGGCCGCCGCGTTCCGGGTCAGCTGGAGGCCCTCCTCGGTGGCCACCCCCAGGGCCTCGGCGTGCTGGCCGAGGATGGGCACCGCCCGGACCGGCGCCGCCCACCAGGCGTTGAGCCGGCGGTCGGCGCGCCCGAAGGCCCGGTTGGCCTGCTCGAACTCGGTGAGGGCGGCGGTGGTGTCGCCCTGGCGGGTGTCCTGGAGCCCGGCCCGGGCCCCGTCGGTGGCCCTGTCGATGTCGCCCTTCACGCTGAGGACGACCAGCCCGTACCCCACGCCGACCACCAGGATCACGACCGCCCCGGCGACCACGACACCCGTCCGGATGCGTCGACGCTCGGGCCGGGTGCAGCTTCGGTAGCCGGACCACAGGACGGGGGCGAGCACCACGGCCACGACCAGGGCGCTCGTCCCCTGGAAGCCGAGGTCGGGGAGGCGCAGGAGAGCCTGGATGGCCAGGCCCCCGGTGGCGGCGCCCCACATGCGTGACCGGGCCAGCCGCCGACCACCCAGCAGGACGGTGACACCAGAAGCGAGCGCGGGGATCAGCACGAAGCCCCGGGCGAGCAGGATGGCGGCGGCCACGGTGCCGAACAGCGGCCACCGGCTGGACCGGGAGGCGGCGAGGGTGACGACGCCCGCCAGCAGCCCGGTCAGCACGACATCAACCGCCACGGTGCCGGTGGGCCGACACCCGGCGACGGCCCCACCCACCACGGCCAGGACCGCGATCCCACGGGCGATGACGGCATGGCGGAGGGCGGTCGACCATCGGGAGGGACGCATACTGGTGGCGCGCCCTTCAGTTCGCTCACTTATCATGGAGTCCTGTGCGCCGCCTGCTCGTCTGTGGGCGACCAGACATGCTACTGCGGGAGCAGCCGCTCAGTGCATCGCGTTCTTGGATGGGAGCCTCCGCAGACTGCTGCGATCGGACGACTTCTTATGGTGCGACGCAGGCGTGACGTTGCCGTGATCGGCGAGCGCGGCAACCAGTGTGGCGAGCATGACCCAGGCGTACGGCGCCCACAGGTAGTTGTTGAGCGAGACGACGACCAGGAACCCGACGCAGGCGAGGGCCAGTCGGAACACCTCGGAGCTCTCCCTCTCGCGCAGGCCGCGCACCACCGCCCGTGCCGGCAGCAATGCCACCTGGATCAACCCCAGCAGGGCCACGACCCCACCGCTGACGAGGACACCGAGCCAGACGTTGTGGCTGGCGCGGGAGGTGAAGTCGCCGAGCCCTGTGAGGAGCGTGTCGGCCGACAGGGAGTCGACGGCCGCCTCGAGTTGTGACTGTCGCTCAGCGTCGGACTCGACGGTGTTCTCGGTGCCGAACAGGCGGGCTACCGCAAGGGACTGATCTTCGGCGGTGGTGTCGGTCGGGGCGAGGGCAAGGCCGAGCGTCAGCACGCCGATGGCGATGGCGACCGCCGCGCCTTTTCGGCCGGGTTTCCGGTACGACCAGTGCCCCACGAGCGCCAACGTGACGAGTGTTGCTCCGATCAGCCCAGAGCGCGAGCCGGTGGCGTTCAATCCAGCGAGAAGCACGGCATACAGGCCTACCGGCAACAGAAGGCGGCGGAACACGAGCGGCACGAGCGGTAGGCACATGACGATGGTCATCGCCAGCTGGTTCTTGTGTTGGCTGAGCCCGTACACGCCGAGCGGGACGCGGTTCCCGGCAAATCCGATTCCTGGGTGAAGAAGGGCCACGTGCGGTAGGAGAGGGCCGATCCGATCGCCGCAACGGCGACCAGTGGCGCAGTGGCCAGAGCCAACGACAGCCCGACGAGCAGGTCAAAGGCGCGCTTCACGGCGCCGCTCGCGTAGGAAGACGGCTCGATCGTCGGTTCGTGCCTGTCGAAGGTCGGCTCCGCGGTGGCAGTCGGCTCGTTCGTGGGTGGAGTGGCGCGAGGCGTCCCCGCGGACCCGATCGAGACGGGTGAGGGCCTGACGAGGTCCTGCGGTACGGCGCTCGGCTCCCGAGAGCGCACCAACTTCGCAGGGAGGACGTCGGTCGCCGCCGGTCGATCGGCTCCGCCTTCTGTCGTCATCAGGACAGCCATCCCTTCCGATGATCCGCACGGGGTCTGCAGCGACGATCCTGTCGGCCGTGGTGGCGCTGGGTTGAGGGCGAAGGTAGCAGCGCGACCCCCATGCTCCGAGCATGGCGGCACCTGTTCGCGTGTTCACACCACTCTGCGCCGCTAGCGAAGCCGCTCATGGTGGCCATCCTGCCACGGTGAGAGGCGAGGACCACCACTCGGCGGCGGGCCGTAGAGTGGCTCGATGACCCCTGATCGCCTCGAGCGGGTGCGCCAGGCCATGGGTGAGCAGGGCGTCGACGTCCTGCTCCTCTCCGTGGGGCCGGATCTGCCCTGGCTGACCGGATACGAGGCCATGCCGCTGGAGCGGCTCACCATGCTGGTGGTGCCGGCGGAGGGCGAGGCGACCCTGGTCGTCCCCCGCCTGGAGGCGCCACGTGTCGTGGAGCGGCCCGATGTGTTCACCGTCCGGGCGTGGGAGGAGACCGAGGACCCTGTCGCGCTCGTCGCCGCGCTCGCCGGTGCGGCCGGCACCATCGCCATCGGCGACCGCACCTGGGCCCGGTTCCTGGTCGAGCTCCAGGCCGCCGTGGCCGGACGTCCCCGCTGGATCCGGGCTTCGGAGGTCACCGGGCCGCTCCGCGCCCGCAAGGATCCCGACGAGGTGGTGGCCCTGCGGGCCGCGGCGGAGGCCGCTGATCGGGTGGCGGCCCAGCTCCAAGGCGGCCAGATCCCACTGGTGGGCCGCACCGAGGCCGAGGTCTCGGCCGACATCGGCCGCCGCCTGCTCGACGAGGGCCACCACCGGGTCAACTTCGCCATCGTGGCCGCCGGGGCCAACGCCGCCAGCCCCCACCACGAGCCGGGCCCGACGGTCATCGACCCGGGTCAGGTCGTGCTGTGCGACTTCGGCGGGACCTGGCCCACCGCCGGCGGCGCCGGCTACTGCTCCGACATCACCCGGTGCGTGTCGTTGGGGCCGCCGCCCGGCGAGGTGGTCGAGGCGTGGGCCGCGCTGCAGAGCGCGCAGGCCGCATCGGTCGCGGCGGCGACGGTGGGCACCGCCTGCGAGGCGGTCGACGCCGCTGCCCGCACGCCCCTCGTCGAGGCCGGCTACGGCGACCGGTTCATCCACCGCACCGGACACGGCATCGGGGTGGAGGAGCACGAGGACCCCTACATCGTCACCGGTAACCGCACCGCGCTGGAGGTAGGCCACGCCTTCTCGGTGGAGCCCGGCATCTACACCCCCGGGCGCTGGGGGCTGCGCCTGGAGGACATCGTGGTGGCCACCGACGCCGGGCCCCTCGCCCTCAACCGGGCCGACCACAGCCTGGTCGTGGTCGATGCCTGAGCGCGCGGGTCAGGACGGGCGGCCCGAGCCCGAGCGAGCCTCTTCAGCCGGCCCGCGAGGCGGGGCGCACCAGCGGCCCGCCGGCGCCGCTGGTCGCCCTCGGCCGCGGTCGTTCCGGGTGCACGCCGAGGTGGCGGTGCTCTGGCTCGTGGGTCTGGGCGCGGCCCTGGCCGTGGCGGCCGAGACCCGCGTCGGACCGGTGGCCTTCGGGCTCACCGGCACCCACGGCGTCCACGTCGGCGACCTCGTCTTCGTGGCCGGGACCGTCCTCCTGTGCGCCGGCGTCACCTGGGTGCGGATGCGGCGCTGACCGGACCCCGGCCCGCACGCGAGACGGGACCGGCCCGACCCCGGAGGGCGCGAGGGCCACCACGGTCATCGGTGCCGGTGCCCGTCGGCCCGCCAGCGAGGGGAGGAAGGCTCACCCGGGTGGGCGATGGCCTGGCCGGTGTCGGAACATAGCCTCGGGATGGGGGTCGGGGCCCGTGACCTCTATCCGCCTAGTGATCACGGGCCCCGCTCTCGTAACCTTGCACCCAGACGAGGGGATCACCGCGGCCGCGATCGGTGTTTGTCGGAGTGGTGAGGGGGTACAATGTGCGGGCCGAGTACGAATACTAGGGAGGCACATGGAGGGGATCGAGAGAGGCGACCGCGGGAGCGTGGCGCGGGGGCCCGAGGTCCGGCCGTCGCGTCGCAAGAACGTGGCGGCGGTGGTCCTCACCGCGATGCTGGTGCTGGCCGCGGGTGCCTGCAACATCGGGTGGGAGGGGCCGTCCTACGAGGGCGCATCGGGGGCGCCCAGCGGCTCCAAGCCGGAGAGCAAGGTGTGGTTCCACGACGGGCTCTGGTGGTCGTCGCTGTTCGACACCGTGAGTGGCGACCACCACATCTTCCGGCTCGACGTGCCGGCGAAGCGCTGGGTCGACACCGGCGTCGCCCTCGATCCACGTGAGAACAGCCGGGCCGACGTGCTGTGGGACGGCACCCACCTCTACGTGGCGTCCCACGTGTTCCGCGACGGCAGCCCCACCTCGGGCTACCCCAGCCGGCTCTACCGCCTGCGCTACGAGAACGGCACCTGGGTCAAAGACCCCGGCTTCCCGCAGAACATCAACAACCTGCGCACCGAGACCCTCGTGCTCGACCGCGACGTGACTGGCAAGCTGTGGGCCACCTGGGTCCAGGACAACCAGGTGTTCGTCACCTCCACCACCAACGGCGACCAGGACTGGGCGCCTGCCAGCGCCGTGCCCGGAGCCACCGGCCTGAACTCCGACGACATCTCGTCACTGGTCTCGTTCTCATCGCCCACCGGCCCGCGAATCGGGGTCATGTGGAGCAACCAGAACGTCGAGAAGATGTTCTTCTCCTCCCGGCTCGACCTCACACCCGTGGCCACGTGGACTGCGCCCGAGGTGGCCTACGAGGGCGACCGCGCCGCCGACGACCACATCAACCTGAAGTCGGTGCAGGACGTGGGTGGCCGTCTCCTGGCCGCGGTCAAGACCTCGAAGTCGGGGTCCGGAAGCGCCCTGGTCGTGCTGCTCGACCGCTCCACCACCGGCGTCTGGACCAACCACACCTTCGGCACCGTCGCCGACGCCCACACCCGGCCCATCGTTGCCATCGACGCCGAGGCCCAGGTGGTCCACATGTTCGCCACCGCCGGGCAGTCTGGGGGCTCGATCTACGAGAAGACCGCCCCCCTGTCCAACATCTCGTTCGCCCCCGGCCGGGGCAAGGAGGTGCTGCGCGACGACAACCCCTACGACATCAACAACGCCACCACCACCAAGCAGCTGGTGTCGTCGACCACCGGCCTGGTCGTGCTGGCCACCAACGACACCAGCCGTCAGTACTGGACCCACTACGACTCGCTGGCGTCGCCCCCCCCGCCGACCACGACTACCACGACGACCACGACGTCGACGACGTCGACGACCACGACGACCGCCCCTCCGGCACGCTGAACTGGGCGGCTCCGGCCCGCGGGTCGGAGCCGATCCGGTCGACGGGGCCTGCGCCAGGGCGAGGCCTGGGTGTCCGCGTCGGGTGGTCGTCGCGCTAGCGGAGCAGGTCGGAGCTCTGCCGCTCGAGCTCCTCGTCGGAGAGGGTGCCGGGCCGCACCTCGACCTCGCGGAGGTCGAGATCGACGTAGCCGACGGCGCCCGGCACGCGGTTCGCCAGCTCCTCGAGGTCGAGGCTGTCGTCGACCCACATGACGTCGGGGGCGTGCGAGGGCCGTTCACCCTGGAACAAGACACGGATGCGCTTCGTCACGTTGACGAAGATCGGCCCGGACGCCTCGATCTTGAGGTTCGGCCGAACCGCCCCGGGGCCCCCTCTCGCCCAGCTTTGGACGGAAGGGCGCCACATGCGGCCAGGTCCGTCCAAAGTTGGAGATGCGGGGGACGGGCCTGGGGAGCGGCCGGTGTCACACCCCCTCGCCATCATGGTGCGATGGAACGATGGAGAGATCTGACCCAGCGGGCCGAACGCACATTCGGCGTCGTCACCCGCGACCAGCTGCTGGCCGCAGGCTTGTCCGAGCGGACGATCGACCGGTGGGCGGCGGATCGCCGGCTCGTGCCGATGGCGCGCGGCGTCTTCCGGATCGGCGGCGTGCCCCCCAGCTTCGAGGCCGAGGTGCTGGCCGCGATGAAGGTGTTCGAAGGCGACACCTGGGCCTCGCACCACACCGCGTCCCGCCTGCTCGCTCTCGGGCTCTGGGGTCCCGAGCGACGCGTCGAACTGACCCGCCCGACCGAGCTGAGCGCGCAGCGATCGATCGCGCGGGTGCATCGCAGCACCCGCCTCGCACCCCACCACTTCACTGTGGTGAACGGCATCCCGACCACCACGGCGTCGAGGACGGTGTTCGACCTGGCGAGGACCACTGGCCCGACGCGACTGGGGCGGGCCATCGATGTGGCCCTCCTCGACCGCACCGCCACGTGGGGTCCCTCTATCGCGTGTTGCACGATCTCGGTGGTCGGGGCCGGCCAGGGACGCGAAGGATGCGAGAGGTGCTCGACGTTCGGGGGCTCGACCACGTCCCACCCGAGAGCGAGCTGGAGGAGGTGGGCATGGCGCTGCTCGCCGGTCTCGGGTTCGAGTGGCAGGTCGAGATCTCCGATGAGCGCGGCTACATCCGCCGCGTCGATGGCCTGCACCGGGCGGGCGGGCTGGTCCTGGAGCTCGACGGCAAGCAGCACGACGCGCCAGCGCAGCGAGCGCTCGATCGCGAGGGCGACCGTCGGCTCGGTCGGCTCGGGTGGGGCGTCAAACGCCTGCGTTGGTGTGACGTGACCAGGGGCAGCGACGCCACGCGCGCCGCCCTCGCGTCTCGCCTGCGGTCGGCCGCGGCGTGACGGTCGCCAACTCTGGACGGACCTGGCCGTATGTGGCGCCCTTCCGTCCAAAGTTGGCGGATCTGGCGGATCCAGGCGATCCGGGGGATCCGGCGGCGGGGTCAGCCCGGGGGGTGTCCGGGAGCCGCGGCGCCGACGCCGAGAGCGGGACGCTGTCCTCCGGGCGCGCAGCCCCCGCCGCGGCGTCCTCCGGGGCCGGCCGGGGCGGGTGGTCGCCGACGTCGGGAGGAGGCGAGACCGCCGGAGGCCGGCGCCAGCGCTTCGTGGCCAGGTGGGCCGCCAACGCGACCAGCGTGGCGCCTACCGCCAGGCCGAGGAAGAGCACGGGCCGACTCGTGTTGTGCAGCTTGTAGAGCGCGGGCAGGGGATGGGCCCGGGTGTCGACGGAGTCCCACCAGCCGATGACGAAGGAGGCGACGCTCACCGTTCCGAGGATGACCAGGAGGGAGACCGATCGGGAGAGGGCCACGACCGCGAGCGGGGTCATGAGGTACCACGGGAGCCCGGGCCGGGTGAGCAGCACCGCGAACACCACAAGCACCGGCGCCGCCGCCGCGATCAGCCCGCGGGCCCGTTCGACGTCGGAGGCCAGGTCGACCCGCCAGGACCGCCAGGCCATCACCGCCAGGAGCAGGATGAAGGGCACCGCGGTGGCCGGACCCACCGTGGCCGCGGCGGAGGCGTTGCCGGAGTCGATGAGGTGGGTGCGGGCCAGGCCCACCGGGTCCTGGAACACGAGGTAGACGAGCGCGGTGACGGCCAGGGCGACGAGTCCGCGGACCGCCACCCCCACCGCAAGGGTCCATCGCGGCGCTCCGGGTCGTCGACGCGCCCCCACCAGAGGGGGGAGCAGCACCACCAGCGCGAGCACGGGCGCGGCGATGAGCTTCACCAGCACGCCGAGGGTCCCGGCCACCGTGGCGACGCGGGTCCGGCCTGCGACCACTAGTGCGATGGCCGCCACCATGAGCAGCACCATCAACGAGTCGGTCTTCCCTGTGCCGTAGACGAGGGTGAGAGGAGACAGCCCGAAGGCTGCCGCCCCCGACGCCGCGGCCTGCGGACGTATCCGCCCGAGGATCCAGGCCACCAGGGCCGTCGTGGCCACCGACGCTCCCCCGAGCAGGGCACGGAAGGCCAGCAGGTTGGTGACGGGCCCGTCGCCGGCAAGCTCGGCGGTGCCCGTCGCGGCCAGGGTCCAGACCGGCAGCTTGTTGTCGGGCCGGCCCGTGTACTGGTGGCTCGAGTACCGGTAGGTGGGGTCCTGGGGGAAGGCGTTGGGCAGGTCCTGGTAGGGCTCGGCATCGTGGGCGGCCGCGACCCGGCCGAACAGCACGTAGTCGTAGATGTCGCTGGTCTTGTTGGGGAGCGCGAACACGCTGATCACGGCGCCCAGCGCAGCCAGGGCCACGACGGTGCGCACCGCGGCGCGACTCGACCGGTTCCAGGTCAGGATGATGACGGCGGTCCAGGCCGCGAACATCACCAGGGAGACGCCCACGAGCGTCACGGCCAGGGGGACCGGTGAGCCGGGGGGCGCGGCGTGGTCGAAGAGCCAGCGCCATGGTCCTCCCTCGACGAGGAAGATGCTCGGCCTCCCCCGCCGCCCGGGGGTGGCGGGCAGGGACCAGGCGAACCAGGCGGCGCCCGCGAGGCAGACCAGGCCGGCGACGAGGGGCGCGGCGCCCAGGCGCGCGGGCGCGGACCGCACCGGGACTGCCTCCTCGGCGGGCCGCCTCTGTGGACGAGGGGCGACCGGTCGCCACCCGACCCGGTTCGTGACCGTCATCGGGGCTCGAACCGCTGGAGCACGTGTTCCTCGTAGGAGGCCTTCTTGTCGGTCACCACCTCGTCACCGGGGCCCAGCTCCCGCTCGAAGCCCCGCCGGATCTCCTCACAATCGTCGCCGAAGCCCCGGTAGTCCTCGGCGTAGACCAGCCAGACCCGGCCCCCATCACCGACCTGGGCCAGAGCCTCGTCGACGAAGGTGGCGGGATCGCTGGCATCGATGCGATCGGTGTAGTCGACCCAGTCGATGCGCCCGGGAGGGCTGCCCGAGGGGTAGGTCAGCGCCTCGGGCCGTGCCCCTGCCCCCAGCTCTCGCTCCACCGACGGCCGGAGCTGGTCGGGGCAGTAGGCGACGACGTCGACGGCGCGGGCCGAGCCGTTCAGGGCGTCGGCCACCTCTCCGCCCTGGGTGCGCTGCTCGGTCGCGCTGCGCACCGATCCCGCCAGGCTGGCGAGGACCACCGCGGCGAGGACCCCTCGTCGGATCCAGGGCTGGGGCAGCCGGGAGATGCCGACGGCGACGGCCAGCAGGAGGAAGGGGAGGATCCCGGCTGCGTAGCGGGGCTGGAACGCAGACGCGGTGGCGACCGCGGCCCCGAGCCCGAGCAGGAGCGGGCCGGCGAAGAGGGCCACCTCGGGCCGGACGCCGGGGACGGTCCGCAGGTCGACGTCGAGGCGCCAGCGGCCCACCGGGCGGGCCAGCAGGGCCAGCAGCACCGCCCCGCCCAGGAGGGGCACCAGCAGCCGACCTCCGACCCACTTGCCGCCTCCGAAGTCGAGCAGGGTGTCGAACGCCGCGTCGAACGGCTCCACCGATCGGGCCCACGGCGTCCCCGTGCGGGCCGCCTGGTAGGCGGCCGAGGGCAGCCAGGCCAGCGCCGGCAGCCCACCGACGACCAGCGCGGTCACCACCCGCAGGGGCGCCGAGCGTTCCTCCGGTCGCCGCCACGCGGCCAGCCCCACCAGCAGCACGGCCGTCGCCACCAGCCAGGCGCCCCAGTAGTGCGTCAGGAGCATGGCCGTCGTGAGCAGCGCCACCAGAGCCAGGCGGACGAGACGGGGCCGTTCCAGGGCCCGCAGCACGGCCAGGTACCCGGCCAGGCCCATTAGCGTCATCAGGGCGTACATCCGGGCCTCGGTGGCGTAGCGCACCGCGAACGGTGATGACGCCAGCAGCGCCAGGGCCATGACGGCGGTGGTGCGGCCGCCGAGGCGTCGGCCCGCTGCCCACATCAGGGGCAGCGTGGCCACCGACACCAGCCCGGTGAGGGCGCGCACGGCCCCGTCCCCGGTGCCGAAGATGGCCATCCAGCCGTGCAACAGCACGTAGTAGAGGGGCGGGTGGCCGTCCTGGCGGAGGGCCGAGCCGATGTCGCCCACGGGGAGGCGGGCGATGTCGACGCTGATCGCCTCGTCCAGCCACATGGGGCTGGGGGCCCAGAACCGCAGCACGACCCCGGTGGCGACCACCAGGCCGAGCAGCACCAGCGAGATGGTCGGGCTGAGGCCACCACGCGTGGGCGCGTCGCTGGTCTCGTCCGACGCCGGCGATGGGGAGAGCTGATCGGGGGGAGAGGTGAGGGTCACGGGGCCGCCACCACCAGGTCGGCCTCGGGGTCCGCGGCTGACTCCTCGCGGGCGTCCGCCGACCGCCGCCGGGACGAACGACGGGGCTGGTCCTGGAGGACCGAGAAGGCCAGATCGGCCCCCGCGGCCCGCAGGTTGGTGGCGGCGTCGGCCATGGAGACCCGTCGGGCCCGGTCGCGTCGGGCCACCAGCACCGTCGCGTCGGCGACTCGAGCCCAGCCCAGCGCGACCGAGCTGGTGGCAGGCGACGCGGTGTGGACCACGACGCGGCGGCCGTCGGCCTGGACGCGGGCCAGCAGGGCCCGGGCCCGCACCAGGTCGAGGGTGTCCCCCTCGCTCCCCTCGTCGACGCCGTGGCCCACGGCCAGGACCTCGACCGTGTCGGTCAGGGTCGTCGGGCGCACCGACGCATCGCCCGCCAGGGCCTCGCGGAGGCCCGGGTGCCCGTTCAGCCCCGCCTCGCTCGTCACCTGACCGGGACCGGCATCGATGACGGTGACGGCGGTGAGACCGGCCCAGGTGCTCGCCACCTCGAGGGCCAGGGGGCCCCCTTCGTCCTGGTCGCTCACCCCGGCGAGCACCACGCACCGGGCGTGGGGGCGGACCAGCTCGAGCTCGGTGGTCACCACCTCACCGGCGCGCGATCGCTCCCCGCGCTGACCTCGCCGCCCCCGGGTGAGGGACAGCGTCGTGACGCCGGTGGCCACGTCGACATCGCGAGTCGTCGCCGCGGTGTCGCCCACCAGCTCCATCACCATCACGATGCCGACGGAGGCGAGGAGACCGGCCACCGCGGCCAGGGGGATGATCAGATCGGGGCGAGGACGGATGGGTCTCGAGGGAGGAGTGGCGGGGTCGACCACGCTGAGCTGGCCGGCGGCACCATCGGAGCTGGTCGCCGCCCTCAGGGTCAGGAGGTCGGCGGCGACGGTCGCGGCCTCGGCCGCCCCCTCGGGGGTGTGGGCCTCGGCCTTGAGCTCCACGAACCGGGTCTGGGCGTCGGCCTGGGCCCGGACCCCGCGGTAGAGAAGGTTGCGGTCCACGTCGACGCGCCGGGCCAGGGGCTCGATGATGGCGGGGTTGTCGACCAGGTCGACGTAGGTCTCGGCCAGCCGGCCCGAGTTGACGGTGGTGCCGAAGTTGGTGACGAGCGGCCCCACGAGCAGCGTGGTACGAGCCTCGTAGGTGGGGGTCGCCTGCGCCGTGAACGCCCACCCAGCGAGGGTGAAGACGGCCGTGATGGCCAGGATCACCCCGGCCCACCGGCGGATGACGGGGAACAGGCCGCGCTGCTCGGCGTCGGGGTCGGGCCGGGGAGCCGCGACGCGTGGGAGCCCGAGGCCTCCGCTGGGGGGCTGCATGTCTGCGCTCACCGATCCTCCGGCCGGGTCGGACCCGGTACGGTGTCCAAACCCCCACGCTGCCCGGCCCGGCACCGCACCGGATCCACACCGTGGGCGATGGCGCCTACCGCGAACGTCGCACCGGCAGATCGGACCGATCCCACCATTACTCTCCGCGTTCGCCGGTGGCCGCCGAAAGGGATGGCATAGCTCGAGACCGACCACGACCCCGGACCACCGCCACCATGATGCTTCGACCCCGCTCCCTGCCCACCCCCGCCTCGTGGAGGCGAGCCCCCCGAACCCTTGTCGCACTGGCCCTCGCCCTGGTGCTGGCCAGCACCCTGACCAGCTGCGGGACCCCGACCCTGGTGGCGCGCCAGCCCGTCGAGCACGACGGCGGCCAGGGTCTCTGGATCAGCCCGGCCGAGATCGCGCAGCTGCCCATGCGCGGGGAGGCGTGGGACCGCCTGGTCGAGGTCGCCTACGGAGACTGGGGTCAGCCGACGCTCTCGGATCTCAACTCCCGCCATGACACCGCGACCCTGGCCGGTGCGCTGGTGGCGGTGCGGACCGGTGATGCCGCCCTTCGCGCCCGGACCCAGGCCGCCATCATGGCGGTGAGCCGCACCACCTCCTACGCGAGGGTCCTGGAGCTGGCCCGCAGCATCCCACCCTATGTGGTGGCGGCCGACCTCGTCGGGCTGTCCAGCGGCGACGAGATGGCGTTTCGTCAGTTCCTCGACCGAGTTCGCACCATCCCCCTCTTCGGCCACTCCGCCGGGACCGACCTGGTGTCGACCGCACTCCGCTCGCCCGCCAACTGGGGCACCATGGCCCGCGCCGCGGTGACCGCGATCGACCTGTACCTGGGCGACCAGCGCGGTCTGCGCCAGATGGCGGACACCCATCGGGCGTGGCTGGGCGAGTCCGCCCCCAACCAGCTCGTCTGGTCGGGCACCGGGTGGCACGCATCGAACCCGAAGGCCGGCATCAACCGCCGTGGCGCCACGAAGATGGGGCGCAACGTCGATGGGGTCCTGCCCGAGGACCAGCGCCGGTCGGGGGAGCCCTCGTCCCGCCCGGCCGAGCACGGCTCCTACCCCTGGGAGGCGCTCCAGGGCGAGCTGGTGACCGGAGTGCTGCTCGACCGGGCCGGCCTGGTCGACATCAATGCCGGCGACGGGGCCCTGGTCCGAGCCTTCACCTGGCTCTACACCACCAACACCAACCCTCCCTCGGCCGACGACCAGTGGCAGCCGTGGGTGCTGAACCGGATCGCCGGAACGCGCTTCGCCACCACCGTGGGCGGCAGCCCGGGCAAGAACATGGGTTGGGGCGACTGGACCCACGGCCCCCGCGCCCGCTGAACCCGACGGCAGCGAGGCGGGGCGCCCCGATCCGCCCCTCGACCCGGGCCCGGTGCGGGGGTCCCGGGTCGAGGGGGTCAGGCCCGTCGGACCGGCCACGGGTGGACATGACCTGGTCGGGTGCGCGGTGATCACGAGCCCCCGACCGCGGTGCTCCTCACGCCGGGGCCGGGGCCGCGGTGGCCTCCGCATCCTCCTCGTCGGCCTCGGCCACCATGCCCATGGCGGCGGCCAGACCGGCGAACAGCCAGAAGTAGCGGATGTAGGCGAAGTGCAGGAAGAGACCGGTGGTGAGGTAGAGGACCAGGGCCATGGCGTATCCGGTGGCCAGGCCGGCCAGGTCCGGGCGCCGGGCGAGGAGGCGCTTGCGGGCCGCGGCGAGGGGGCCGAGGATGGCGACCATGACGGCGCCGAAGGCCAGGAGGCCGAGGGCGCCGGCCTCCGCCGCCAGGCCGAGGTAGAGGTTGTGCGACTCTCGCTCGACGCCCACGATGCGTTCGGCGCCGAGGCGGCGGGCCTCGTCCTGGAAGTAGGTGGGGAACAGGTTCGGCCCGACCCCGACCACCGGGTGCCGGAAGAAGATGGCGAGCGCAGCGGACGCCTCGGTGGCCCGGTTGTCGAACGAGCCGTCCTTGGACGAGGACCCGTCGGCTTTGGTGCCGGAGTCGCCGAGGGGCGAGGACTCCGACGACACCACGGTGGAGGCGCGGTCGGTGAAGGTGGGGGCCACCACGCCCAGGAGGAGGACCACCACCACGCCCGCGGCCGCAGTGGTGGCGCGCGGCACCCAGCGCAGCAGCATGGCGACGACGGCAGCCAGGGTCAGACCGACGGTCGCCCCCCGGGAGTAGGTGAGCACGATGCCGGCACCGATGGCCACCGTGCCGGCTGCGCTGGCCAGGCGGATCGTCTTGGACCGGTCGGTGGTGGCCAGCGCCACGCCCAGCGCGCCCGCCATGCAGAGGACCTGGGCCCATCGGTTCTGCTCGCCGACGGGCCCGGCGTGACGCTTCTTGCCCGACGCCCCCGTGACCTTGTCCTTGCCCACCGAGGAGTTGGCCACCTGGGCGAAGCCGAACTGCTCGTTGCTCTCGGTGTCGGTGACCTTCTGGGCGAGGGAGAGCAGGCTCAACAGTGCGCCCAGGGCGACGATGACGATGGCGGCCTGACGGAGGATCTCGGCCGTGCGGGCCGCGTTGGCCAACAGCAGCCACAGCAGCAGGCCCTCGAGCAGGAACGTGCCCACCCCGCCCATGGCGGTGGCGGGCTCGCGGCTGAGGGCGGCGCCGATGGCCTGGACCAGGAACAAGGCGATGATCCACGGCGTGGCCAGGGGCAGCACCAGCGGCTTGCGCTGGATGCACACACGGTGGCCGACGGTCACGAGGAACAGCAGCGGCACCAGCCCGGCGAAGGGCGTGGGCACCCCGAACTCCTTGGTCGCCACGACCACGGCGTTGGAGAAGATGAGCCCGACCGCGACCAGGGTGGCGATCGACGGTCGATCGGCGATCAGCAGGGCGAGGACGACCAAGCCGGCGACGACGGCCACGAGGGGCGTGCCCAGCGCGAACGCGGTGGTGACCGCACCGATGGTGATGATGACCAGCGGCGCCGCGAGCCGTCGCCTCTCCGAGCGCGATGACAGCCGGCGCTCGGTCTGGGGTCGGGTCCGCTCCATCATCGGTGCGCCCTCGCATCCTCGGACGGGACCGACCTGCGGTCGGGCCCTTCGGTGCGGCCCGGGTCCCAGCGCTCGATCCGGTGACCGCGGGCCACGTTGAGCGCGGCCACCAGGCCCGCTGCGTTCACCATGGTGAAGTAGGCGGCCAGACCACAGGGCCGGGTGCGTCCCAGTCGGCTGCGGGGACGCAGGAGACCGACGGCCGCCAGCGCCCCGAACCCGCCCTGGGCCACCGTGACAGCCCGGTAGAGACGGGCCTTCCTCCAGCACATGGCCGCCGACGCGGCGACGGCGAGCAGGGGGATGCCCATGAGTCGCCGGAGCACCTTGTGGTGGAGCAGCTGGTAGGAGTAGAAGCCGTGCCGACGGGGGTCGAGCAGCGCTCGCCGGTGCACCACCGCCTGGAGCCCACGCGTCATCACCCTCACCTTCCTCGTCCGCTCGGCCCCCGCCGACGCCGCCACAGGCTCCCACACGAGGGCTTCGGGCACGAACACGAGACGCGCCCCCCGGGCGATGACCCCGGTGGAGGTGGCGAAGTCGTCGGTGACGCCGGTCGGGACCTCGTCGACCAGGTCGCGACGCACGGCGTACAGGGCGCCGGTGGCGCTGATGACGTGGCCGGCCGCACTCTCGGCGGTCTTCAGCATGCGGTCGAGGTCCCAGTAGCGACGCTCGCCGGCGACGGTGCCGTCGGCGTCGGCCGCTCCGTCGGTGAGGGGGAGGTAGCGCTGATCGCCGGCCACCCCGCCCACCTCCGGGTCGGCGAAGGGTCGGACCAGCGCCGGCAGCGTGGTGGCGTCGAACCGGCTGTTGGCGTCGGTGAACACGACGATCTCCGCGGTGGCCGCGGCCACCGCGGCGTTGAGGGCAACCGCCTTGCCCACATCGCCCAGATCGAGCAGGGTCACCGGCGCCGACCCGGCCCGGGCCCGGACCACCTCGGCGGTGGCATCGGTCGATCCGTCGGACGCGACGATGACCTCGAGGCGCTCGGCCGGGTAGTCGCAGGCCAGCACGCTGTCCAGCTTGGCCCCGATGGCGGCCTCCTCGTTGCGCGCCGCGATCACCACCGACACCGTCGGGGTGATGTCGGCCTCCCGGTGGGGCCGGGGCGCCAGGCGGGCTCGGGTGGCGACGACCGCAGGGAAGACGAGGTAGGTCTCGGCCATGGCCGCCACCGCCAGCCAGAAGACGGCGGTCACCGCACGGCCTCGGAGAAGAGCGCGACGAGGCGGGCGGCCGAGCGGTCGACGTCGAAGTCCGAGGCCACCGCCGCGGCCGCCTGATCGGCCAGGCGCTCGCCCTCGGCCGGGTCGTCGGCCAACCGCTCGACGGCGGTGGCGACCCCGGCCGCATCGCCCGGCTCGGCCAGGAGCCCCGTGACCCCGTCCCGCACCGCCTCGGGGATGCCCGACAGCCGGCTGGCTACGACAGGGACACCGACAGCCATGGCCTCGAGGATGGCCACGGGGATCCCCTCGCGCCGCCCGTTCGCGGTCGGGACGCTCGGCGCGACGAGGACGTCGGCCCCCTCGAGCACCGCACGGACCTCGGGCCGGGGGACCCGACCGGTGATCCGGACCCGGTCGGCCAGGCCCCGTTCGGCCGCCAGGGCGACGAGGCGGTCACGGTCGGGGCCGTCGCCGACGAGGGTGGCGCGCACGTCGACGCCGGCGTCGACGAGCCGTCGGCAGGCCTCGATGGCGACGGCCTGGCCCTTGACCTCGTGGAGGGTGCCGATGCAGCAGAGGTGCAGGGGGGATCCGGGCTGCCGGGGGGCGCGAGCCCGACGGGGCAGCTGGCGGCTGTCGATCCCGCAGTGGACGACCTGGACGCGGTCGCGGATCTCGGGCCCGCACTCGTCCACGATGACCTCGCGGTTGTAGTCGGAGATGGCCACCACGAAGGCGGCCCCGCCCACCTTGGTGGCCAGCATCTCCCGATCCCGGTGCAGGTCCGAGCCGTGGGCGGTGAAGCTGAACGGGATCCCGGTCAGTTCGTGCACGACCCAGCCGACGACCGCGGGGTGGGTGGCGAAGTGGCAGTGGACGTGGTCGACGCCCCCGGCCTGCAGACGGCGGGCCAGGTCCACCGCGAAGGGGAACGACGCCACCGCCCCGCCCAGCAGGCGTCGACAGGTCCAGTTCTCGCGGATCACCACCCCGGCCGCGGCCGCCACCGCCCGCGGTCGGGTGACCAAGCCGGCGACGAACCCGACGATCACCCGGGCTGAGCTCACCGGCCGCTGGTGGACGCGAGGCGCCAGGGCCACGGCCATGGGCTGGACCACATCGGCCCGCTCGCGGCGGAGGGGGTGGATGGTGACGTCCGCCCCGGCGCGCACCACGGCGTCGACCTCGTCGACGACGAAGGTCTCGGTCAGGCGGGGGACCCGGGACACCACGTAGGCGACCCGGGGTCGCCCGGCCCGTGGGGTGGTGCCCGACGATGAGGTGGCGACCCGGGTCCCCGTCGTCACTGGGGCGCCACCCGGGCGACCCCCGTGGGCTGGCGGCGATCGGCGGGGTAGGACGGCTCGGGCGTGACGGTGCTGGACCCGGCCCGGGTCTCACCGTCGGAGTCCGAGTCCTCCTCGGAGCCCGAGTCCGAGTCCTCCTCGGAGTTCGAGTCCGACGAGGGGGCATCCTGGGCCGGTCGGCTGCCGTCGTGGAGCAGGGCGAAGGTCATGTTGGCCCCCGACGCCCGCAGGTTGCTGGCGGCGTCGCGGACCTGGGCCCGGCGGGTCTGGAAGCGGCGCACCCCGAGGAGGGTGACATCGGCCACGTGGGCCCACACCAGGGTGGCGGTGCTCGTCACCGGTGACGGGGTCAGGACCACGACCAGCCCGCCGTCGCCGGTGAGGCGGTCGACGAGCTCGTCGGCCGACTCCTCGGTCACCGACGCGCTGGCCGGCGCGTCGGGCGTCGCGGGCTCGTCCCACAGGCGCAGGGTGGGCCCGGTGGCGTCGATGACGGTCACCTCGGCGCGCCGCTCCCCCCAGATGCGGGCCAGGTCGAGGGCGAGCACGGCGGTGCCGTCGTCGTCCGCGCCGCTGGTCACCAGCACGCATCGCATGTCGGGAGAACCGAGCTCGACCTGGGTGGCGATGACGCGGAGGGGGTCGGGTCCCTTCTGGCCGACGCCGAAGCGCCTGGCGCGCGGCCGGGGGATGGCGAGCGTGGTGACCCCGGCCGCCTCGCCGACCTTGCCGGCGGACTCCGCGGTGTCGCTCAGGAACTCGAACACCAGCACCACCGCGGCGGAGCCGAGCAGGCCGGCGAGGGCGGCCAGGGGGATCACGAGGTCGCCGCGCGGGCTGACGGGGTTCTGGGGGGTGGAGGCCGGGTCGATGACCTGGAGGAGGCCCTCGGGCCGGGCCGACCCCGCCTGGCTGAGCGTCAGCAGGTCGTTGGCGACGGCGTTGGCCACGTCCTTGGCCGCCTCGGGGTTGTCGGCCCGGGCCCGGAGGGTGAGGAATCGGGTGACACCGCTCGCCGTGGCCCGCACGCCGTCGGTGAGGTCCTCCTCCGGCACGCCCGTGCTGTTGGCGGCGCGCTCAAGGAGCGAGTCGCTGGTGGCCAGCTCGGCGTAGGTCTGCGACAGCGACGCCGCGGCACGCATGGTGCCGTTGTCGGTGTTGAGGGGGCCGACGAGGATCACGACTTGCGACTCGTAGGTCTTCTCGGCTGTCAACGAGAAGGCCACGCCGATGAGCGCGGCGACTGCCGTCGCCGCCACCATCACGAGGGCCCAGCGTCGCAGCACTGGCAGAAGTGACTTCAGCTCCACCTTCGTCGACCTCCTCGCGCCGGGGAGGGAGCGGACACGAGGTCTCGTGCCGCAGAGGCGCCGGCGCGCGCCCTGTGTGCTTCGGGACGGAGCTGGATCCGCACCAGCCCAGTCGATGTCCGAGGTCCCACGTTGATGCGACGCAGGTGCTCCCAGGTGGGAGCCACTCCGTCGTTGACGCCGCGCTCGGTGGTCATGACCAAGTTGAGCCCCGCCCGACGTGTTGCGACGAGGACCTGGTCATCATACCCGCCCCCCGGGTGCGCGAAAGCGCGGCGGGCGGCGGGACCGACCGCAGCCTCGAGATCGGTCCACGAGCCCGCGACCTCGGCGTCCAGGACGCGCGGGGGCACCCGGTGCAGCAGGGGATGGGTCCGCGAGTGCGGCGCCAGGGCCAGGCCCTCGGCGCCGAGCCGTCGGAGCGTGTCCCAGCCGGCGGTGGCGGGCCGGGGGTCAGCGGCGCCGGTGACGGCCCTCACCTCCTCGACCAGGTCCAGGCCCTCGTCGTGGGGGCGGGTGGCCACCTCGGCCCGCAGGGCGGCGAAGGCGGCGGCGCGCTCCGTCTCGTCGCGCAGGGGCCAGGTCCCGGCCGTGACCGCGATGCAGTCCCCCCGGTACGACCACAGGGCGTGGTGGAGCCGATCCCACCAGAAGGTCCGGCCCGAGTCGGGGTAGGCGGTGGGGACGAAGAGGGTGGCCGGGACCCCCGCCGCCCGCAGGACGGGCCAGGCGTGGTGCGCCACGCACTCGTAGGCGTTGTCGAGGGTGATGTGCACGGCTCGGGTCGGCAGCGCGGTACCCGCGGCCTGGGCGGCCAGGAGGTCATCGACGGACACCGGGTGGGCGCGGGCGGCCAGCAGCTCGACCTGGGCCGCGAAGGCCTCGGGATCGACCCGCAGCCCCGGGTGGAGGTCCCGGCGCTCCGCCGCGGGGGCGACCCGGTGGTAGGTGAGGATGGCGAGCGACGGCCGGCGGCGGGGCAGGCGCTCGAGCAGCGCCGCCAGTCCGGCCACGGCGCGGTCGACGCGCCGGCCCGTGGCCAGGTGTCGGCTCATCGACGCACCGCCTTGCGGGCCGCGTGGCCGACGGCCTGACGGACCCCCGCCACCATCGGGCGGCGGTCGTCGTCGGCGTGGAGGTCGTCACCCTGACCGCTGCGCACCAGGTCGAGGGCGGCAGTCAGCCCGTCGCGGCGGGTGACCTCCACCAGACCCGAGCTGCGGCGGCCGCGCGCCAGCACGGAGCCGATCCACAGGAGCTCGAGGTCGAGGTTGCGCCCGCGAGTGCCGGACTCGTACCGGGTGTCGACCTCTGCCGGGGTGACCGGCTCCGTCCCGAGGTGGACCGCGAGCAGGTGGCCCGGGATGTCGCACCCGGCGCGCACGGCCAGCGGCATGGAGCCCCACAGCCGGCCGTTGACCTCCATGAGCGAGGTCCCCTCGGCGCCGACCTTGAACTCGACCATGGCGGCGCCGGTCCAGGCGAGGGCACCCAGCAGGGACTCGGCCTGGTGCCGCATGACCGGGTCCAGGTCGACGGTCTCGCGGCGCGCGCTGGCCCCACCGGACACCGGCACCTCGTGGAGCCGACGGTGCGCGACCGCGGCGACGGGCCGTCCCGCCGCGAGCACCATGCCGATGCCGTGGCCGGTGCCGGCGTGGTGGCGCTGCAGCAGCACGGGCTGGCCGGCGTCCTCGGCCGCCGCCACCGCCTCGGCGTCGGTCCAGGCGTAGCGGACCGGACCCCGGCGCAGGCGACCATCGGCGTCGACGATGCGGGACCGGTCGGGCTTGACCACGACGGGCGTCCCCAACCGGGCCGTGATGCCCCGTGCCTCGCTCGGGTCGTGCACCACCTCGTCCTCGGGGACGGCCACCCCGAGGGAGCGGGCCAGGCGGGTCGTGGCGATCTTGCTGGCGGCCGTCTCGTAGGCCACGGGATCAGCGACGGCCAGGGTGGTGCCCTCCGGGAGCTCGACGCCGGTGTGCAGCAGAGGCACGATGACGTCGTCGGTGATGGGGATCACCAGGTCGACGCGGTGGCGTCGGGCCAGGTCGGAGATGGCGCCGGCGGTGGCGGCGACGCCGTCGGTGTCGGGGGACGGGTAGCGGCCATGGTCGGACGCGTAGCGGGACGAGCCCCCGACGGTGGACGCGGCGGTGTCGGCCGCGATGACGGTGTGGCCGGCCCGGCCCAGGGAGCGGATGACCGCCAGGGCGCTGGCCCGGCTGGCATCGGTCACGAGGACCCGGGCTGCGGTCATCGGGGGACCGCCGTCGCCGAGGGTCGGTCCAGGGCCCGTTCGACGGCGGCGACGACGGCTCTGGTCACGTCGGCCAGGGGCCGGGCGGCATCGACCTTCTCGCCCCGGTCGACGGTGGCCAGGTAGTCGAGGTACTCCTGGCGCCGCTGGGCCAGCTCGGCCAGGCTCCCCTCGCCCTTGCGGGCGTGGAGGACCTCGGCCGGCGCATCGAGCACCAGGACCAGGTCCGGCGCCGGGAACGCCCGTCGGAGGAAGGCGGCCCGGACCCGACGGCCGAGGGTGAGCCGGCGCCCCGGGGCCAGCTCGTGGGCATGGTGGTCCGCGCCGTACCACCGGTCGACGATCACCACCCGGCCGCGCCAGCGGTGCCAGCCGATGACGGCGCGCTGGTAGGAGCCCTCGGCCAGCTGGTGGGTGACGCGCAGGGCCGAGCGGGCCGACGCCAGCGCACGGGCCGCGGATGACCGTCCGGCCGGAGGCCCGAGGGAGCGGTCGAGGGCGGGGGGGCCGCCGGCGGCCGCCGCCGCCCCCCGGCGCGCGACCCGGAGGCGATGCACCAGGCGCGTGGTGGGCAGGGCGTGGGTCGCCGCCGCTGGGTTGGCGCCCAGGTACACGTAGCGGGCCGGGCGCCCCAGGAGCGCGGGCAGCTGCTGTCCGATCGAGGTCTTGCCGGCGCCGTCGGCGCCGACCAGCGCGACGGTCACCACGACACCGCCTCCACCGCGCCGGCGGCACGCACCGCGTCGGCCAGCATGCGGCCGCTGCGCTCCCAGTCGAAGCGCTCGGCGACCCACTCCCGCGCCCGGTGGTCGGGGGCCGTCGCACCGGCGTCGACGGCGTCGAGGCAGTTGAGGATGGCGGCGGCGGCGGCGGCGGCGTCGTCGGCGATGGTGAGCGGGGCTCCGGGACCCAGTCCGGCCGCCGCGACCGCCGTGGTGACGACCGGGATCTCCATGGCCATGGCCTCGAGCACCTTGTTCTGGATGCCGGTGGCGATGCGCAGCGGAGCGGCGACGACGGCGGCTCCCTCCAGGTGGGGGCGGACGTCGGGCACGGGACCGGTGGTGGTGACCTGAGGGTGGGCCAGATCGGCGAGCAGCCCGGGCGAGGCGCCGACCCCCACGATCTCCACCACCGTGTGCGGTCGGCGGGCCCAGACGTGGGGCATGATGTCGCCCACCAGGCGGCGGGCAGCATCGGCGTTGGGTCGGTAGCCCAGGTTGGCGCACAGCACCACGGCCTGGCCGAGGGTGCGGTCCTGGCGGGTCCAGGCCCCGAGATCGATGCCGTTGGGCACCACCCGGGCATCGCCCACCCGGTGCGGTGCTCCCTCCTGCCGCAGCAGGTCACGGTCGCGGGCCGACGCCGTGAGCAGGACATCGCCCCCGTCGACGAGTCGCCGCTCGATCCGGCGAACGGCGCGACGACGCAAGACGAGGGCGGACCGGCGGAGGGCTCCTTCGTGGCGGAGCTGCTGGGTGAGGCGGGCCGAGGTGGCATCGCACAGGTCGACCACGACCGGGACCCGCCCGCCGACCGCGCCGAGCACCGAGGCCGTGTCCTTGCCCGAGAGGATCACGGCGTCGATGCCGTCGTCGATGTCGGCGCTGATGGCGGCGCGGAGCTGAGCGACCTCACGACGGCGTTCGGGCCACAGCAGGGCCGCGGTCCGCCGGGCACCAGTCGCGCGGTGGGCGGGGAACACGGCCACGTCGGTCACCGACCCGTCCACGCCGGCGACGTCGCCGTGATCGAATCCGGGACCGACGAGGGACCGCAGCCGCACGTCGTGGTCCGGAGCAAGGGCGCGCAGCAGGTGGTGGTGGCGCAGGTAGCCGCTCGACAGCGGGAAGGGGAACCCGGCGGTCACGTAGGACAGGCGCAGACGAGTCATGGGCGTCGTTCCTCCACATCGGCGATGGTGGCCGCCCACAGCACCTCGCTGCGGTGCGGGGCACCGTCGTCGGTCGCTGGAGTCGACGGCAGGGCCGCCACCCGGCGGGTCCAGCACGCCAGCTGGAGCAGCGACAGCAGCGACCGGTCCAGGCCGAGCTGCTCGGCGTGGACCTCGAGCTCGGCCCGGGCCCAGCCGCGGGCGCGCAGGGCGCGGACGACGACGTCGGCCAGCTCGTCGGGCGACCCGGGCCGCATGATGCTCTCGGTCAGGTAGGCCACGAAGAAGGTGAGGTCGTGGAGCGGCAGCCCGTGGGTCCGGGCCCGCTCCCAGTCGACGACGGTGAGGGCGCCGTCGGCATCGCGCAGGAGGTTGGGGTGGCTCAGGTCGCCGTGCTCGAAGACCACCGGCAGCGAGGCGTGCTCGAGGGGGGCCAGCAGGGTCCGGGCCCGGGCGACGAGGTCGGCCCGGGCCCCGGCGCGCCGGCCCGGTCGCCCGGCGATGGCGCGGAGCGGTCCCCCGATGAGCTCCTCGGCCCGTCCGTCGTCGATCGGCCTGGTCGGCGCGCCCACCGGCAGTCCCTCGATCCAGCGCCGACCGCTGACGAGGGCACCGGCAGGGTCGCGCCGGACGGCGCGCCGGTCCAGCGGCAGGCCCGACACCGCTCCCTCCACCAGCACGGTGCGCCCGCCCCGGTCCACCGCCCGCGCCGCCGGGGGCGCACTGGGGAAGGATCCGGCCCACCGGGACAGGTCGCCGAGGTTGGTCGCCTCCTGGGCGATGAGCTTGTCGTCGTCGACGCGGCGGGCGACCTTGGCGACGCGGTCGAGATGTCGGCCCCCGGCGGTGGTCGTCACGCCCACCACGGCTCGCGACGTCGAGAAGCGGGGCGTGACGAGGGCGTCGAGGGGGTGATCGCCATCGGGCTGGGCCAGGGCTCCGCCCCTCGCCTCGCCCCCGGGCGCGACGGCCAGCAGCGAGACCTCGGCCGACAGGGCCCGGGCCAGGCGGGTGCGGGCCAGCAGCACCTCGACACTTGTCCACCGTCCTCGATCGGCCACCGTCTTGATCACAGTGGCCGCGGCCACGGGCCGATCGGCCTGGACGAGGCAGCGGGCCGCCTCCTGGGAAGGGCGGTGCCACCAGGTCGAGACGTCCTGGTAGCCGGCGCGCTGCAGGGACCGCCGGACCGCGATCCGCCGGCGGCGGGTGCTGCGCTCGACCTGCAGGACGCCGCCCGGGCGCAGCTGGGCGCGGGCGCGTGTCAGCGCCCGACGTCTATCGTCGGTCACCACGACGGTGTCGACCACGCCGTCGTCGTCCACCGCTCGGCCGACGGAAAGCGCGGCCCGGGCCGCGGCCGTCAGCGGTCCCACCACCGCGACCCGGCCCAGCGTGCCGGGCGGGAGCAGCGCGACCCAGTCCGGCGCGACGCCGGCGGCCCTCGTGCCGGGCCCATCGCCCGTCTCCGGGTCGCCGGCGCGGGGAGCCGGCGGGTCACCGGACGGGGCCCGGTCGTCCACCCCGGTCATGGCCCCGCCTCTCCGATGACGTCGGTGAGGACCTGGCCCAGGCGGTGGAGGTCGAGGGGGTAGGGGTGGAGGACCTCGACCGCAGGGCGGTCGGCCAGGCGGGCCCGCAGCGTGGAGCGCTCCTGGTCCCAGGCCGCGTCGAGCGCGGCGAGGGGGACGTCCGGGAAGGCGAAGCGGTGGGCGTCGGCCAGCTCCCGCAAGGGCGTCCGCTCGTAGGCCAGCGACGCCACCATCCGGTCGGCGATCTCCGTGCCGGTGGTGGGCACCGCGCTGATGTCGTCGCGATCGGCCGAGGTCATGAGGACCACAGGACCCATGGTCACGGGCTCGGTGTGCACGCCGGACGGGGCGAGGAGCGGCCCGTCGAGGTCGACGAAGCGCTGGCGGTCGAGGGCGGTGGCCACCCGGCTCGACCGGCGGGCCGCAGTCGCACTGGCCGCCCCTAGCAGCGCCAGACGGGTCCGGTCGCGGCGCGACACCGCCCGGCGGGTCGGCGGGAGCTGGCGCAGCTGCCAGTCCCACACCCGGAGCGGCTCGCGGATGCCGGCCACGGTGCCGTCGGGCCGGAGGTGCAGCCACTCGTCGCCGACCAGGCGCGCCCCCCTGGCGAGCAGGGCCAGCACCGCCTCGGTCTTGCCCCCCTTGGCCCAGCCGGTGGCCACGACGGCCCGCCCGTCGACCTCGACGGCCGAGGCGTGCAGGGCCACCCCGCCCCGAGCCAGCAGGGCCAGGTTCAGGACCGCGATGAGGTGGGGGACACGCCCCACCCCGTGCTCGCACACCAGCTCGCAGGGTCCGCCCAGGTCGGCCATGGGGATGCGCACCCGGGCCGGACGGCGGTAGCGGCCCCGCAGCACGACCACGGCACCGTGGCCCACCCCGACCTGACCGGGGCCGAGCAAGCGCATCCCCTCGGCCTCGGCCAGGTGCGCGACGTAGCGGATGGTGATGTCCGGCCGCTCCTCCCCGGGAGGGCCGGCCGGACCGAGCTGGGCCTCGACCGCCGCCCGATCGCCCGGCGTCGCGCCCGCCAGCCGCACCCGCACCAGGCCGGAGACGAGCAGGTCCACCTCGCGCTCCTCGGAGCGGGGCGTCGCGGCGGGCGCGGCATCATGGAAGGGGGCGGTGGCGGTCATGGCGGGGTGCCCTTCCCGGCCACGAACCGTCCGAGCAGCGGGACGCGGAGCAGCTCGGGGAACATGGCGTCGACGGACAGGGTGCGGCGTCCGATCCAGAGCACGGCCGCAGTGGTGACGGCGACCAGGGCGGTGGCCGGCACCAAGGAGAGCTCGACCGCGGCGCCCGCCGCCAGGGCGGCGGACGCCACCCCGATGGTGACGTACACGCTGCGGTACCGGCTGGTGAGCACCTCGACCCCGGCGGCCCGTCGGAGGGCCCAGTGCTTCAGGACGTTGTAGAAGGCGATGCTGGCGGCGGTGCCCCACGCCGCGCCGAGCGCACCGAAGGGCGGGATGAGGGCCAAGTTGAGCGCGAGGTTGGCCACCAGCGCCGCTCCGGCCGTCCCCGCGATGAGCCAGACCCGGCCCACCATCTTGACGGTGACGCCGTTGAAGCCGAGGCAGGCGTTGAAGTAGTAGGCCGCGGCCAGGATCTGCAGGTAGGGGATCGAACCCTCATACCGGGCGCCGAACAGCGTGGGCACGATGGGGTCGGCCAGGCCGACGCAGACCGCCATGAGGGGGAAGGTCAGCACCGCCACCCAGGACGCGGTGCGCCAGTAGGCGGTGTCGAGCCGGTCTCGGTCACCCCGGGCCCACATCCGGGCCATCAGCGGTGCGGCCAGCAGGGCGAAGCTGTTCATCACGATCTGGTTGATCTTCGCCAGGGGCAGCACGGCGCGGTACTCGCCCACCGCCTGGGCCCCGGCGGTGCGGCCCAGGATCACCACGTCGGAGGTGTTGAGGACGACGAACATGGCCTCGCTGAAGAGGAGGGGCAGGGTGAAGGCGCCGATCTCCTTCAGGGGGATGTCCATCCCCCGGCGCGAGCGGTGGGCGGGGTCGTCGAGCAGGCCGCGCTCGCGCAGGGTGCGGATCAGTAGGGCGCCGTACACGGCGAGGCCGCCCAGCCCGGCCAGCAGGTAGCCGGCGCCGAGCTCCAGGATGCCGCCCCCGGTGAGCAGCACCACCCCCACCACCGCCAGCCGGAACAGGGGACCGAGCACGTAGCGGCGGAAGAAGATGGACTTGGAGCGCCCGAAGGCCGCGAACAGCGAGGCGGCGGTGCTGTCGAGGGCCTGGACCGGCGCCAGCACCACCATCACGGCCAGCAGCTGGGCCAGGCGGACGTCGTCGACCAGGGTGCCGCCGACCCAGCTCTGCGCTCCGATGGCCACGACCGCGGCCGCGGTCCCGAGCCCCAGGATGGTGCTCATCTGCAGGGCGATGGTCCCCCACAGCTTGGCCGGCTGGGACCGCTCCTCGAACATGACCACGAACCGGGCCAGCCCCCGGTCGAGCCCGAAGGTGACGATGGTGGAGAGCGTCGTCACGATCGACAGGGCGTAGGCGAAGAGCCCGTAGTCGGTCTGCGACAGGGCCCGCACCACCAGCACCTGGATCGCCAGGTTGGCGACCATGGACAGCAGGCGTCCGAACAGCAGCAGGCTGGACCCCCGGATCTGGCGGTCGACCTCGGTCCGCTTCCCGGGCCCCGGCGATCGGAGCGTGGTCGTGACCGCGTCCGGGTCCTCGGCGGGACCGGTGCCGAGCGTCTCGGTGGAGCTCATCGAGAGCGCGCCCCGCGGGTCTCGGTGCGCACACGGGTCGGGATGGCATGCTCCCAGACCAGGCGGACGGTGTCGGCCCGCACCGCGTCGGGCGGGGCGGAGGCGTCCAGGACGCGGGTGATGGTGGGGACGCGCAGGGCCAGGTGCCGTCGTCGATCGTCTTCGAGGTGGGCCACGGAGTGCTCGGGACGCCGTTCGTGGAGGACCTCTGGCGGCGCATCGAGGACCACCAGCAGGTCCGGCCGGGGGAGGGTCGAGGCCAGGCACCGGCGTCGGAGGCGGGCTCGGCGACTGAGGTGATCCCCGGCGCCCGGCCGAGCCTGGGTCGGGTGGCGGTCCAAGACCACCAGCCGGCCTCGCCGACGGTGCCAGGTCACGCGGGCCCGGGTGCCCAGCAGGCGTGTCAGCACCCGACCGGTGGCCAGGCCGGGGAGACGCGACCGGGGGGTGCCGCTGCGGTAGGTGCCGCCGTAGAGGCCTCGGGCCGGGACCCCGGCCGTGGCCACCAGGCTGGTCGCGAGCGTGGTCTTGCCGGTGCCGTCCGGGCCCACCAGGGCCACGAGGGCCCCCCGGGCGGCGAGACCGTCGAGGAGGCGGCCCCCCCGGCGCAGGGTGCGGTTGCGGACGTGACGCGCCGCCCCCCCCACCGGTCGCTGGTCGCGCACCAGCGCGCGCAGGCGCAGCGCGTCCGCCAGCAAGCCACGCCAGTCTCCGTCGTCGATCCGGGCCACGAGGCGAGCCCACGACCGGTCGCAGGAGGCGTCGGTGAGCATGGTGTGACCCAACACGCCCGGTGTCGAGGCCCGGGGTGCGAGGCGAGAGAGGGCCTCGATGTCCCGGGGGCGGAGCACGCCGCGGTCGAGCACGGCGTGGAGGAGGTGGGCCAGGAGCTCATCGGCCGGGGCGAGGCGGGCACCCGGTCCCGGCGAACGCGCCGCCAGGCACGCCGAGGCCATGCCGGTCGTCCACTGGTGCCAGGGGCCGAAGGACAGGTCCGTGACCAGATCGAGCTTGACCCAGTCGAGGCCCCCATCGGCACCATCGGCTGAGGACGAGGCGACCGGACGCAGGAAGAACCGGTGCGGGTGGCGGCCCCAGCTGGGACGGCGACGGAACCCTGCCTCCACCAACAGACGCTCCGCCCGGCGCTGGTCGCGCCGGTCGATGAGGACGTCCGCCTCCAGCACGCCGGCACCGTCACGGCCTGGGTCCCGCAACGTGGCGAAGGCGACGGCGCCACCATCGAGCAGGGTGAGCGCCGCCTTCAGGGCCGACTCGGCGCGGCGCGGGGGAGATCTGAGGTCGATGTCGGTCGTAGCGGTGTCCATGCGGCGTCTCGCACCCTCAGCGGTCGGGTGGGGCCCCGGAGGGCAACACGCTGGACCACACCCGTCTCGACAGGATCCGCGGTGTGGGTGATCGATGCTACCGCGAATGCGCGGAGGTCCCGCAGCGCTCGGAGGCCACCATGGAGGTCATGGTCCGCCGAGCACCGAGGCTTCGTCCCCGGCTGTCGGGGAGGGTGGTGGCTCTGGCGGTCATCATCCTGGTGGCGGCGTGCTCGTCCTCATCCGACGACGAGGCGGCCAGGTTCCGTCCGCTGCCCACGCGTGCCGTCGAACCCAGTCGGCTGCCGGGGGCGCTGGCGGGCTTGGACGCGATCGACCGTCCGCTGGACGACGAGTCCCGGCGTCGCCTCACCGGGGTGGCAGAGGACGCCGAGGACAAGGAACCGCGGGCACGCAACCCCCTCCGGATCAAGTCGCCCGACCACGACTTCGTCGAGGACGCGCAGCGGGCCTGGACCCTGGCCCTGTCGTCGAGGCTCACCTATGACGCCGCCCACCAGGACGCGGCCCGCGCCATGGTCGACGATTGGGTGACCACCACGCGCCGGCTGCGCGACACCTGCCCCGACTCCGGTGCGTGCGAGACGTCGCTCGTCGTGAGCCGGGCGGCGCCTGCGTTCGTCTTCGCCGTGGACATCCTGCGGGCGGAGGGGGCCTACACGGCCGAGGAGACCGAGCGGTTCCACGACTGGCTCCGCGAGGTGATCGTCCCCGCCGCCTCGGACCGCGACGGCAACTGGGGCGACGCCGGTACCTACCTGCGGGCGGTGGCGGCGGTGGAGCTGGGTGACGAGGACGCCATGGTGGCGGCGGCCGAGCGCTGGCGGGAGCAGATCGCCCTCGTCGGGCCCGACGGGCAGATCCCCGAGGAGGTGCGGCGAGGTTTCGCCGGGCTCATGTACAGCCAGGAGGCACTGGACTACAAGGTCGCCACCGCAGACGTGCTGTCCCGGGCCGGCATCGACCTCTGGGAGGTCGTCGGGGAGCGTGGAGGGTCACTGCGGGCGGCGCTGGATCTGGTCGTGGACACCATGGCCGATCCCGACTCCTGGCCCGAACCCGTCGACGACCTCCGGGTCCCCACCCCCGCGGGGCTGTGGCCGATCGTGGCGTCCCGCTGGCCCGCGCCCGCCTTCGACGACCTCGCCCGCGAGGCCGCCGTCCACGATGGGTCCGGCCACTCGGCCATCACCTGGACCGCCATCACCCATCCCTCGACGACATGATCGCGGGACCCGCGGATCGGCGTAGGCCGACTCACCCTGTGGGCGGTCGTCGCCCGGCACCGGGCGCGGCAGGGTCGTCGGGCAGGGCGCGCACGGAGGTGCAGCAGTGATCGCGATGGTGACGGGGGCGGCAGGCTTCATCGGCTCGACGCTGAGCCGTCGGCTCCTGGCCGACGGCCACTCCGTCGTCGGTGTGGACTGCCTCACACCCGCGTACGACGTCTGGATGAAGACCCAGAACCTCGATGGCCTGGTCGACGATCCCCGCTTCCAGCTCATCTGCGCCGACCTCTCAGAGGGGGTGCCCCGGACGAGCCTGGAGGGGGTAGACGTGGTGTACCACCTGGCTGGCCAGGCGTCGGTGTCGCAGTCGTGGGGCTCGCACTTCGTCGACTACACCCGCAACAACGTCACGGCGACCCACCAGCTGCTGGAAGCGTGCGTCGATGCGGGCCTGCGCCGGTTGGTGTTCGCCTCCAGCTCCTCGGTCTACGGCGATGCCCTCGAGCACCCGACGCCCGAGTCGAGCCTGCCTCGGCCCATCTCGCCCTACGGGGTGTCCAAGCTGGCGGCGGAGCACCTGTGCCTCGCCTACCACCGCGCCCGGGGCCTGCCGGTGACCTGCCTGCGCTACTTCACCGTCTACGGACCGGGTCAGAGGCCGGACATGGCGCTGCACCGGCTGTTCCGTGCCGCGCACCGCGGGGAGACCTTCGGGATCAGAGGCGACGGGACCTCGTCGCGTGACCTCACCTACGTCGACGACGTGGTGGAGGCCACCTACCGGTCCGGCCTGGCCGACTGCGACGGCGTGTTGAACGTGGGCGGGGGCAAACCGGTCACGCTGCGCACCCTCATCGACGAGGTGCAGGACATCGCCGGCCCCATCGACCTGGAGCACGTACCCACCGCGCCCGGCGACGCCTGCAACACCGCGGCGGACATCAGCCGGGCCGCCGCGGTGCTCGGCTACGCGCCCCAGACCTCGCGGCGCGAGGGGCTGGAGGCCATGGCGCGGTGGGCCGAGCCCCTCTTCGGACGCGAGATGAGCGCCACGTGAGCGCGGGTCTCGGACGAACCGGACATCGGGGTGCTCCCGACGTGAGGATGCACCGATGAGGCCGCACTCGGCTCGCGCCTTGGGGACGGGCCTGCGACGAAGCCGGCCGGCCGAGGACGCCGTGCTCAGCGCCGCGCCCCGCATGCGCCCGGGCACGGTGGTGGGGTGCTGCGTGTCGTTGCTGGTGGCGGGGATCCTGCTGGCTCGGGGCTTCGTGGGGGTGCTCCCCAGTCGCCCGGTGTACGTCGCGCTCGGGGGTGTGCTCGCCGCCACCGCGCTGCTGGGCCTGGTCATCGATCACGTCTCGGTCCGGGTGCGGCCCGATCGACCCGACCAGATCCTGGTCGGCGAGCTGGAACGCAGCCGGCGCCACGGTCACGCCCTCACGCTCGTCACCATCGCCTGCACCCACGACGTCGGCCTCGAGGTCGTGACCCGGTTGCGCACCACCGACCGCGCCTGGCGGGCCCGCGGCGTGCTCGTCGTGATGCTGGTGGAGACCGCACGACCGGGCGCGGTCGAGTTCCTGGCGCGCCTGGGGGGGTTGGTGACGCGCGAGGACGTCCGGGTGGCGTCGTTCCCGACCGATGCCGTCACCGTCGATGGCCTGTTCGACGCGCTGGCCCGTCCCCATCAGGAGCCCGCCGACGCCGATGACGCCGGCGTCCGCCTCGCCGAGGCCGACCCCGACCCCGAGGTCGCGGAGCTGGCCGAGGTCGAGCCCGCGCCCGTCGCCCGTCGCCGGCTGGCGAGGGGCTGATCGTGCGCCACGCCCACTATCGACCGGTGAAGCGCGTCATCGACGTCGCCGTCTGCCTGGCGCTGCTGCCGGTGGTGGGGCCGCTGCTGGTGCTGATCGCGTTGGTCGTGGTGATCGACTCCCGGGGCCCGGTCCTCTTCGTGCAGCAACGGACCGGGCAGGGGGGTCGCCGCTTCCCGATGCTCAAGTTCCGCACCATGGTGCGCGATGCCGAGGCCCTGAAGGAGTCGCTCGCCCACCTGAGCATCGTCCCGGCGCCCGACTTCAAGTTGCCCGGCGACCCGCGCATCACGCGCGTCGGGCGGGTGCTGCGGTCCACGAGCCTCGACGAGCTGCCGCAGCTGCTCAACGTGCTCGTCGGACACATGTCCCTCGTGGGCCCGCGACCGACCTCCTTCGCCCCCTCGACCTACTCGCTGTGGCACACCCGGCGCCTCGAGGTGCGGCCCGGGGTGACGGGCCTGTGGCAGGTGCAGGGACGCACCGGGCTGAGCTTCGACGAGCGCCTGCGCCTCGACGTGCGCTACATCGATCGCTGCTGCCTGCCCCTGGACCTGTGGATCATGGTGGCCACGGTCCGTGCGGTGGTGCAGCGGGCCGGGCACTGAGGTGTCCGGCGCAAGGATGCCGAGCACCGAGGTGAGCCGATGAGGATCGGGACGGGGCTGTCGGCGTACCGCGTGGCGCGGCTGCGGGTCCTGGGCGTGGGTGTGGTGCTGCTGCTCGTGACCCTGGGCCTGGTGCGGCTGGTGCAGAGTGCGATCGAACCGGCCGACATCCAGGGCCAGACCGGGCCTGTCGAGGCCCCCCTCGCCGCCGACCAGCTGAACGTCGATCCCTCGTCGTTCCCGGAGCTGGTCGACGGGCCGAACCGACCGCTGTCGGTGACGCTCCCGGATCGCGACGTGGGCACGGCCCGCAGCTGGTTCGCGTTCGGGACCTGGTGGGCGGTGCTTCCCGATTCCACCACCGGGGCCCACCACATCTGGGGCCTGGGCGGTCCCGACGGGCCGTGGATCGACACTGGCGTCCTCGTCGACGACCGGCCCTTCGCCACGCTCGAGGTGGGCTGGAGCGGCGAGTGGCTGGTCGTGGCCTCCACCGGAGGAAAGCCCTACCGGGGCCAGGCCCTGCGGATCCACCGCTTCTCGTGGGATCCGGACACGCGCCTGTGGGTCGCGGCCCCAGATCACCCGACGCAGGCGACCACGATCGGGGCACCCGACACGCGCATGGCCGTCACCGCCTCGGGCGAGGTCTGGCTGGCCCGACCGGTGGAGCGGGGTGTCGCCGTCGCCCACACCGAGGGGACCTCGGCGCAGCTGGCACCCTGGGAGTTCCCGAGGGTGGACGGCGCGGAAGACGACGTGGGCGGCTTCGACCTGGTCACCGAGGGCGATGTCGTCACCCTCGTCTGGCGGTCGCGGGCGTTGGACAGGATGGTGGTCGCCCGGCGCGTCGAGGGCGAGTGGGGCATCCGATCCGTCGACACCCCCGGGGTCAAGGGGACCGGGCCCGTCGACGCCGCCGTGGTGCCGGAGACCGACGGTCTCCTGGCGCTGGTGCGCACGACATCGGATCCCGGCTCGGCCGAGGAGGAGGCCGCGGACCTGCTGCTGGTCGACCTGCCCACACGAGACAGGACCAAGCGACCCGAGCTCCCCGCGGTCGTGGCCCAGGTGAGGGATCAGCTCACGCGGCCGTCGCTCGTGGTCGACGGCTCCACCGCCCGGGTGGTGGCGATCGCGCCCGCCACCGGGCAGGAGCAGAGCGAGGTCTTCGACCGCGGCGGCATCGCGCCGACGGTGCTGGTGGAGAAGGTGGCGCCCCTCGACGCCCTCGCCTCCTCGCCGGGGATCACCCGCCGCCTCATCGCCGGTGTCGATGGCGGCAGCCTCGAACGTCCCCTGGTCCCCGCCGGCCCCGTCGATGCCGAGTCGGGGCTGGTGCTCATCGTCTCCAGTGAGAGGGTTGGGCGGTGGGCCACGCTCGCCGACGGTGTCCCTCAGCCGCCCGAGGTGCCCCAGTCGGTCGACGGCGATGCTCCGACGGTCCTCGTGGACGACACCTTCGACACACTCCCCGTGGGCGGTCCGGGCCCGACGGCCTGGCAGGACATCGACAAGCAGCCCATCGGTGTCGTCGCCGATGTCCCGACCCTCCCCGGCCGGGCCCTGCTGCTCGGTCCCACCGCGGCGGGAGCCGCACCCCCCGAGGCGTGCCGGACGGTGCCCAAGCTCCCCGGCTCGCGCCTCACCATCGACATGGTGGTGAGCGCCCGGGGCGGCGCCACCTCCGACGCCCGCCTGCTGACCGTCCGGAGCTCAGCCGGCAGCCTGGCCTCGGTGCGCCTCACCAGCAAGGGCCTGGTCGGGTACCTCGTCCCCCGTGATCGACCCACGGGGCAAGCCGTGCCGGCGGGGGCAGCCCTGCAGATCACGATGGGCCTCGACCTGGACCGTCGGACCACCGACATCCGGGTCCGCACGCTCGACGACGGTCAGCTGCGGGCCGAGGCGACCGGCATCCCTTGGCTCGTCGAGGGGGATGCGCTGATCGACGAGGTCTGCTCCCGGGCGGCTCTCGGCGCCAGCACGTCCGTCGCCCTCGATCTGGTCCGCATCACCCTCGAGAGCTGACGCCGCGGCCTGCGGGGACCTCACCGCCCATCGCCAGTAGGCTCACGGCCGTGCGCGGCCTCGGGTGGCCCACGCGCCCGGATCCTTCGGGAGGGACATGGGCATCGGTGAGGACGGCTACGACGAGCACCGCCGGTCGGCCCACGACCTGTTGCAGTCCGTCGCCATCATGCAGGCGCTGCTGGGGGCGCTCCGTGCCTCTGATGCCGTCGGACCTGAAGGGCGCGAGCAGCTGGCCCTGATCGCTCGAGAGGTCCAGCTGGTGGCCGCGCTCTGCCAGCGCCAGCTCGGCGACGCGCCACCGGTCGGCTCGGTCGACCTGGCCCGGGTGGTGACCGAGGTGGTGGAGCGCTCCCGGCTGACCTATGACGGCGAGATCACCCTCCAGGTCGACGAGGCGGCGGTGGAGGGAGACGCCCTGGAGTGGACCCGATGCCTCTACAACCTGGTCGAGAACGCCTGCCGGGCGGCATCGGACCACGGGACCGTGTCCGTCGGCGTCACCGTCTCCGACAGCACGATCCGCGTGACGGTGGGGGACTCGGGACCGGGGTTCGGCGAGGCGGTCGCCGGTCGAGCATCGCTCGGCATGCTCACGGTGAACCGCGTGGTACAACAGCACTCGGGCCACCTGGAACTGCGCCAGAGCCCTCTCGGGGGAGCGGAGCTGAGGATCGTGGTGCCCCAGCGAAGGTGAGAGCCGGCCGCCCGGGCTGCCGCCGCTACGGCCGTGCCCTCTCGACCCGCCGGGTGCGGTCGTCGGGCCGCATGCCGGCCCGCAGGGCCAGGCTCACCGCCTCCAAGCTGGCGTGCACCCCGAGCTTGGAGAGGATGTTCTTGACGTGGGTGCGGACCGTGTTGAGCGAGATCGAGAGGGTGGTGCCGATGTCGCGCCGGCTGAGGCCCTCCACCATCAGTCCCAGGACCTCCCGCTCGCGAGCCGAGAGGGTGGCGATCAGCTCCTCCCAGTCGTTGGGCGGCTCGGGCTCCATCAGCCGGGTGACGATGGGACCGGTCAGGTCCAGCGGAAGCCAGGTGTGGCCCCGGGCCGCAGCCCGGATGCCTCCGAGCAGATCGTCCGACGACGCCGACTTGGGGATGAAGCCGGCAGCACCGGCCCGCAGCGAGGCCAGGGCGGCGTCGACCGTGCAGGTCGCGGTGAGCACGACGGCCGGCAGGTGCGGCTGCTCGGCGCGGAGGGACCGCAGCAGCTCCAGGCCGTCCTCGTCGCCGAGATCGAGATCGACCGTGGCCACGTCGGGCCGGGCGCGCCGCGACTGGCCCAGCGCGTCGGTGCTCGAGTGGGCCACGTGCACCGGTCCGAACCCCGAGCCGCGCAGCAGCTCGGCCAGGGCGCGGGCCACGCCCTCGTGGTCGTCCACGATCAGCAGCGACAGGCTCACAGCACCGAACCTCCCACACCGGCGGTCGACATCGGCCCGCCCCCGGGGTGACACACGCTACCGCGCATGGAGGGGTCAGGTGACGGTAGGGTGACTGTTACCCGACGGCCCGGTTGCCTCTATACTCACGGTGAGAGACGGCAGGTGCCACGCTCCGCACGCTCTGTAGCGGCCGACGGGGTCCGAGGAGAGGACACAAGGAACGATGGAGCTCATCCTCTGTGACGACCACCCGATCGTCATGGCCTCGTTGGCGGCGATGTTCGAGGCCCACGGCCACGACGTGGTCGGCATGGTCTCCCACCCCGACGCGCTGGCCGACGTCGTCAGGGACCTCGGCGGCGACGTGTGCGTCACCGACCTCCTCTTCGGCGACGAGCAGGAGCCCCACGCCGTCCTCGGCGCCATCACCGAGGTGGCCCGGCTCTCCGACGTGGTCGTCCTCACCGGGGCCGACCGTCACCACTGCGACGCCGCGTCCCGCGCCGGGGCGACCGCCGTCGGGTCCAAGGCTCTCCCGTCCGAGGCCATCCTGGCCCTCGTCGAGGGGCGGGCGCCGAGCGCCGACTCCTCCATCCCGGATCGACCGGCGGGGGCCCCGTTCTTCCTGACCAGCCGCGAGGTCGAGGTTCTGCAGAGCCTGAGCGACGGCGACTCCACCGCCCGCATGGCCGAGCGCCTCGGGGTGCGCCACTCGACGGCCCGGTCCCACGTGCAGAGCGTCCTGCACAAGCTCGGGGTCCACAACCGCCTGGCTGCGGTGTCCGTCGCGGTGTCCCACGGCCTGATCGAGGTGCCCGGGTGAGCACCGCGGTCACCGTCGAACAGAACGGGAACGCCCCGCGCCGGAGCCGGGCCGGCTTCCTGTCGGCGCCGGCGTCGACTCCGGGCCCACCCCACGATGAGGTGGTCCGACGGGCGGTGATCCGGTGCCTGGCCCAGCGGAACAGCCCGATGAGCCCGATCACCCTCGCCCGCGAGACCCACCTCAGCACCCTCGTGGTCGTCCCCCTGCTGGGCCGGCTCCAGGACGATGCCCTCGTCGACCGCCACCGCGACGGGACCCAGAGCGGGCACTACGGTCTGACCCCTCGCGGTCGCCGCCATGCCCAGAAGCGCCCCACCCCTTCCTGACCGGTCTCGCACCGAAGCTGCACCCCTGACGGACCCACGGCGACTCTCAGGGTTACGGTGTCGAGGGTCGCCCTACTTGGTCATCAGCATGACCGCGTAGCGGCAGTAGCGACGGAGGGAGGGGAAGCGGGCCAGCAGCTTGGCGTCGGCCTGGCGCAGGGCGGGGACCTTGGTGCCGAAGCCGAGGCCGCGCTCCACCATGCTGAGGAGCTGGATCTCGTTGCACTCCAGGTGGGCGAACCCGGCACCCCAGGCCTCGATCTCGTCGTAGTTCACCGGCTTGTCGCCGCCGGGCGGGTTCTTGCCCGGGTAGGGCACGTGGTCGCGGGCGAAGCTGAGGATGGGGTTCATGCCCATCGGCTCCACGAACGCGGCCCTGCCCCCGGGCGCGACGACGCGGGCCAGGTGGTCGGCGCCGAGGGCGGGATCGATGTGGTGGAGGATGGCCTTGCCGATGACCAGGTCGAAGGACCCGTCGGGGTAGGGCAGGTCCTCGGCGGTGGCGACCTCGAAGTCGATCCGGTCGGCCACGCCATCGAGCTCGGCCCGGGCCTGGGCCACCCTGACGCTGCCGGCGGAGATGTCGAAGGTCGAGACCTGCGCCCCGCTCTTGCCCAGCAGGACCGACATCTCGCCCATGCCGCAGCCGTACTCGAGGATCCGCTTGCCGTCGAGGTCGCCCAGGAACTCGGCCACCCCGGGCATCACCGCACTGTTCCGGGCGTAGTTGTGGAAGTTGGCCCCGATGGGCGTCGGCTTGAGGGTGGCCAGCTTCCGCTCGGCCAGCTCGTCCCACTTGTCCCGCTCGGCCTGGTGCAGCTCAGGAGTCGACATCGACGCACCCTTGCCGGTCGCCGCCCACACGGTCAACCGGCTCCGCCCCAAGTCGATCGGCCCTCACGCGGTGTCAAGCGACACCGAGGCTCCGCCACAGTCGGTGGAAGCGGACACCTTGGTGGCCGACAACACCGCCAACAACAACGGTGGCTACGGGATCCGGGCCGTGCCCGGCGTGACCGACGGGGGCAGCAACACGGCCCAGGGCAACTCCGGCCCGGCCCAGTGCCTCAACATCGCCTGTAGCTGACTCCGCGGACGCACGCCTCGGGACGAGGTTCCTGTGCGTGCCGGTCTCGATCCTGGCCGTGCCGGCGACCGTTCTCGGGACCAGTTGGGCCCGGTGCCGGACGTCGAGGCCAACGGGCCGAGGTCCCTGTGCGTACCGGTCCCGGTGGCTACTTGGCGCCGTGGCCGGTCAGGACGACCGGGATGGTCTTGACCAGGATGGCCAGGTCGATGAGCAGGGACCAGTTGTCGACGTAGTACAGGTCGAGGCGGGTGTAGTCCTCGAACGAGGACTCGCTGCGGCCGTTGACCTGCCACATGCCGGTGATGCCGGGCGTGACGCGGAGGCGCTGGGTGAGCAGCGGGTCCCACGCCTCGGTCTCGTGCGGCAGCGCGGGGCGGGGGCCGACGAGGCTCATCTCGCCGCGGATGACGTTCCAGAGCTGGGGCAGCTCGTCGATCGACGCGATGCGCAGCAGCTTCCCGACCCGCGTGACGCGCGGATCGTCCTGGATCTTGAACAGCGGCCCGTCGGCCTCGTTGGCGTGGAGCAGCTCCTCCTGGCGCTCCTCGGCGCCGACCACCATGGTGCGCAGCTTCAGCACCTGGAAGGGTCGGCTGTTGCGACCCACCCGCACCTGGCGGAAGAGCACCGGACCCCCGGAGTCGAGGCGGATCGCCACCATGGACAGGGCCACGAGGGGGCTCGTCACGATGAGCGCGACCGACGCCAGGGTCACGTCGAAGGTCCGCTTGGCCAGGCGCCGCCAGCCGTCGCGCTGCACCGGCTCGACGTAGACCACCGGGAACCGGCCCAGGGGGCGGACGATGAGGCGCTGGGAGGCGATGTCGCGGAGCGTGGACGAGAGCTCCACGTGCACCCCCCGGTCGAGCAGGTCGCGGGCCAGGCGGTTGGTGGTCGAGCTCTCGATGGCCGACGCGGCCACGATGACCGACGCGCCGCGGCGGGAGCGGAGGATCTCGGCGGCATCGGACACCGTGCCCAGGAGCGGGACGCCGGGGACGGGCTCGGCGTCGGTGACGGTGTCGTCGACGAAGCCGAGCACGTTGTAGCCCAGCCAGGCATCGGTGCGGAGCATGGCGGCCAGCTCCCGCCCCTCGGGGTTGGCGCCGGCGATGACCACGTTCCGCACCATGCGGCCCTGGCTCCGCATCCTCGCGAACATCCGCCGGGCGACCTCGCGCTCGGCGGTCACCAGCAGGGTGGTGGTGGCGAACAGGACGACGATGCGGGACCGGGGCATGTCGACGTCGAGGAAGAAGGCGGCCAGGGCCACCGCCATGGAGCCGAGGAAGGTGGCGTTGACGATGCGGCGGACCTCGTCGATCCGCCGTCCGATGAAGCGGATGTTGTAGAGGCGCTGGCCCGAGAAGATGGCCAGCCAGAGCGGCAGGGTGCTCATGGCGAGGAGCACGAAGGTGAGGTCCGACCGACCGATGCGCACCCCGTTGCTGAGGGGGTCGACGACCAGCAACGTGACGATGAGCGACAGCCCGACGGTGACCAGGTCCACCGCGCCGAGCACCAGCTTGGGGTCGAGGCGCGGTCGCTCCGCCGGGGCGGTTGCGACTGCCTCGACGCGCGGTGTCGTGGCCTCAGCCAGCGTCACGGTTCCTTGCTCCCTCTCCTGTCGCCCGTCTGTCCTGTGTGGTCACACAGAGTAGTCGATCTGACCCTCGACGTCACATTCGACGCGGAACATACCTCATCGCAACGACCCAGGAGTGGCATGTCTCGGGTTGCGATCGGGGTCACCGTCACACCGCCTCTCCTGGTCACCCCATGCCGTAGGCGTAGGCACCGGCGGCGCGCCGGCTGGTGTCGGCGTCGTTGTTGAGCGCAGCACCGAGCACCGTGATCCCGGCCAGACCCAGCTCGGTGCCGGCCTCTGCCACCTGCCTGGTGCTGGCCTCAGCCAGGGAGACGACCATCAGCGCGGCGTCGAGACAGGGCGCCAGGACGAGGACGTCGGCCACGGCCAGGACGGGGGGTGTGTCCACGATGACGTGGTCGAAGCCCTCGCTCAACGCATGGATGGCGCGGGACGTGATCTTGGACCCGAGGCGATCGGTGGGCCGATCGACGTCGGAGCCGGGCGTGACGACGGTGAGGTCGCCCACCCGGTGCGTGATGTCCTCGACGGTGGCGCGTCCGAGGATGAGGTCCGACAGTCCGGGGGCCACGGGCAGGTCGAACAGCTCCTCGATCCCGGCCCGGCGCAGGTCGGCGCCGATGAGGATCACCTTGCGGCCGTCCTGGGCCAGGGCGACGGCGAGGTTGGCGGCCACCGTGGTCTTGCCCTCATCGGCGACGGCGCTGGTGATGGCCAGCGTGCGGATGCCCTGGGTCTGGCCCGCCAGCAGCACCGACGTGCGGAGGCGGCGGAAGGCATCGGCCTCGGCCCCGGCGGGGGCGTGCACGGTGACCAGGCGGGTGGCGGCGTGACGGTGGCTGGGCGCGAAGACCGGGATGCTCCCGAGGGTGCTGACGCCGAGCGTGCGCTCCAGGTCGGCCGCGCCCCGGACCCGGGTGTCGAGGCGGTCGAGCACGAAGGCGGCGCCCAGGCCCAGCAGCAGCCCCGCCGCGAGGGAGGCGGCCAGGGTGCGGGCCAGGCCCCGGGGCAGGGGCTCCTGGGGGAGGCGGGCAGGGGTGATGATGGTGCCCCCGTCCACAAGCGTGCTCTCCACGTTGGTGATCTCGGTGAGGAGGTCGCTCAGCGTGGAGGTGGCGCTGTCGATGGCGTCCTGGGCCTCCTGGGCCTCGGGGCTGTCCGGGTCCGCTGCGTTGCGGAGATCGATCTGCTCGTCGAGGCGCATCTGCACCTCGTCGATGGCCTCCTGGTAGCTCGCCGTCCGCATGTCGATCGACGCCCGCTGCTCGGCCCCCTTCTGGGCGACGTAGGCCGCGGCGAAGGCCTGGGCCCCCACCTGGGCGGTGCCGGGGTCCGACGCCGAGAACGCGACGTCCAGGATCCGGGCCTCGGACGGTGATTCGGCGGTGACGTGGGTGAGCAGGCTGCGGGTGTCCTCGTCGCCGGGGATGGCGTCGGCGGCGCGGGCCGCGACCAGCTCGGACTGCACCACCTGCAGCTCGGTCTGCACATCGGCGATGGCCGCGGCCGGGGTCTGGGTCTCGGCCGGGTCGGGCAGCGCGATCTGGGCCGTCGACCCGTACACGTCGGGACGCGTAAACCCGTAGGCCGCCCCCAGGGTCAGGCACAGGACCACGATGGCCCCCACCACCAGGGCGCGGCGGCGGAGGACCCCCAGGTAGTCGCCCAGCTCGACCGATGCCGGATCAGTGGCCATGGTGCTCGTGCTCCTCCCGTTGTCCGTCGTGTCCGGTGGTGGACGCGACCGCCGTCGCCGACATCACGTCTCCGTCCTCCGCAGCACATCGGCGATGCCCATGCGATCTGGAGCCTGGCGCACACCGACGGCGAGCACCAACCCACCGAGGGCGATCCCCACGAGCAGGCCCGGCAGGGTCGCGCCCAGCGCCAGGCGGCCGCCGAGGAGGGCCACGCCGGTCAGGCCGGTGAGCACGAGGGCGCGCAGGCTGCGGGCCCCGAAGGGTTGCGTGCGGTGCAGGACCCACATCTGCACCGTGGGGACCCCGTTGGCCACCACCAGGCTGAGGGTCCAGGCCAGCGCCGCCCCCTGGATGCCCAGGTGGGGGATCAGCACCAGGTTGGCGGCGATGTTGATCACCAGGGCCAGGCCGGTGTTGAACAGGCTGAACCGGCCGCGCCCGACCATGAGCAGCAGCATGTCGATGGGGCCGGTGGCGCTGGCCAGGAGGAACCCGGCACCGGTGATGATGATGACCGAGGCGCCCTCCTCGAAGCCAGGGCCGAATGCAGTGACCAGGTAGGGGGCGAAGACCATGGCCGTCAGGTACGCCGGCCATGCCAGCATCACCTGCCAGGCGGTGGCGGCCTGGAACAGCCGGCGGGCGCCGTCGACACCCTCCCGGGCCAGCACGGCCGAGATCTGCGGGCCGAAGGCGAGGACCACGCCGTTGGTGGCGAAGCTGCCCACGATCAGCCACCGGGTGGCGGCGGTGTAGATGCCGACGGACTCGGTGGAGTCCAGGGCGCCGAGCAGCAGGGCGTCGACCCAGAGGATGGTCAGGGCGAACACGCCGGAGAAGGAGCGGGGCAGGGCGAAGGACCAGAAGCGGCGACGCAGGTCCCGGCGGTCGAGCGAATCCGGCGCCTGGGCCCGGTCGCGCACGGCGCGCTCGGCCCGGCGCAGCAGGACCGTGGTCCAGAGCGCGAGCGGGACCAGGGCCACCGCGAAGGGCCCGGCCCAGGCCAGACCCACCGCCGCTGTCCCGCCACCGGCGGCCAGCACCACCACCATCACCACCGGCTGGGAGATGGAGCGGCCCAGGCGCTCGACGATCGCCCCCGGCACCATGGTGCCAAAGCCCCGCGACGCCCCCTCGACCACCTGGTAGGCGGCGGCCACGGGAACGAACGGGCCCAGGATCCGGAAGTAGGTGGCGAGCTGGTCGGCGGGTGCGCTCGGGCCCTCGCCCCCCGAGCTGAGCAGGTCCCCCAGCGGGCCGGCGAGGAGGACGAGGGCCCCTCCGACGAGGGCGGAGATGACCAGGACCGGGCCGAGGGCGATGCGGTAGAGGGGGCGGACCTCGCGCGCCCGGCCCCGGGCCAGGAAGCGGCTGGTGAAGCGGACCAGGCTGGGGTCGGTGCCGGCCGTGGCGGAGCGGGCGGCGATGTTGAACACGGCGACAGCGGTGAGGAAGGCGCCGGAGCCCTCCTGGCCCAGCCGGCGGGTCACTACGACGATGAGGGCGAAGTTGGCCACCCCCTTGACGGCGAAGCCGGCCAGGTTGATCAGGCTCGACCGCCCGAGGGTGCGGCCCTCGTCAGAGCCTTCGCCGGTTAGCGGGGCGTCGATGTCGGTTGCATCGGTGGCCTCGGTTGCGTCGGTCACCGGCGCCCCTGGGCCCCTCGGAGCCGGGTCACGGCGTCGCCCCCCAGGGAAGGGGGGTGGCCAGGTGGCCGGCCAGCCAGGCGTCGGAGTCGGCGGTGGCGGCCCGGATGCGGGCGGCGGCATCCTCGGGGATGATGCCGACGGAGCGGGGGTTCCACCGTCCCGGGGTGACCCGGCGGCGGCTGATGCCGAGGAAGTCGTGCAGTCGGTCGAGGGTGGGGCCCGGGTCCTGTTCCAGGTCCTGGGTGTAGAGGACCAGGACCCGGTCGGAGCCGACCGCGTCCCAGAGGCGCCGGATCTGCTCGTCGTAGCGACCGCGGGCCACGTAGGACTGGTGCTGGTGGGCGGGGTGGAGCCCGGGTCGGTGGGCCAGCACCGCCGGGGCGCCGGCCAGGCGCGCCGGCTCGGCCTCCACCGCCGCCTCGAAGTCGGCCAGGGGCTCGTAGCCGCGAGCGCGCTCGTGGTGGAACTGCGACCAGGCGCGGGTCACCGGGTCGCGCAGGATCATCACCAGACGGACCTGGGGCAGCGCCCGGGCGATGCGGTCGGGACCGTAGGGGTGGAATCCGTAGTAGGGGGCGGCCTCACCGACCACCACCTGCTCGCCCACGGCGGCCGAGGTCTTCTCGATCGCGGCCTGCAACGGGAACCCCGCCCGGTACCAGCCTTGCGTGCGGTGCGACTCCACGTCGAACCAGTGCACTCCCTTGGTGAGTCGGGGGAAGCGGACCGCGGGGTGGTCGGCCAGCAGGCGGTACAGCGTCGTGGTGCCCGAGCGCTGAGCGCCGACGATCAGGAAGTCGGGCTCGGCCCGCCAACGGGCGGTGGGCCGGGCCGCCTGCTGGGCGCCGTGCAGGCCGGTGAGGAACAGCCGGTAGCGAGCCATGGCGGGCAGGCGGAGGCGATCGAGGAGTGCGGTGGCGGTCATGTCGGGCGGGCCCCTGGTGAGGCGGCGTCGAGGGCGGCCGCCACCGGGGTGACCGTTCCGAGACGGCCGAGGCGGGCGTCACCGGCCAGGCGGACCCGCAGCACGGACAGGTAGGCGTCGACGACCAGGTCGACGTCGTCGGCGGCGTGGCCCAGGGCCACGAGCAGCGGGGCCGCGTCGCGCCGGGCTGCGGTCACGGCGGAGTCCAGCGACTGGCGGTGACGGAGCAGGGCCACCTGGATCACGTTGTGCACCGCGTCGAGGCCGCAGGGGACCGGCCCATCGGACCGCTCCCAGTCCCAGACCTGGAGCTGGTCGCCTCGCCACGCGGCGTTCCACGGGGCCAGGTCGCCGTGCCAGCGGCCGAAGGGCCAGCGGCGCGAGTCCAGGCGCCGGCCCAGATCCGCCACGCGGAGCTCCACTGCGCCGCGCGGGTTGGCGTCGGCCCGGGCCTCCTGGCAGAGGGTGGCCCACCAGGCGCTGGTCGAGACCGGCTCGTAGGTCGGGGGGCCCGCGATGGCAGCCAGCGTCTCGGCGGTGAGCACCAGCGGGCCCTCGGTCTCCTCCATCTCCATGTGGTTGAGCACCAGCAGCGGATGACCGTGCCAGGAGCTTGAGGCCACCACCGAAGGGGCGACGACGGGTGCCTCGGGACGGAGCGCGAGGGCCTTGGTCTCGTGGGCCACCAGTGCATCGGTCAGGGCGTCGACGCCCAGCTTGGCCCAGGCCCGGGTGGCCCCGCTGGGGGCCAGGACCTGGACCACCGGCTTGCGGTTGGGCCGGGGCGCCCCCAGGGCCACCGCCACCTCCATCTCGGCCTGGTTGACCCCGAGCAGGCGGGCCAGGTGGCGGCGGAGACCGGGCGCGGCACGGGTGCCGTCGGGCACCTCGACCGCGCCGTGCAGCAGGCGTCCGCCGCCCAGGCGCAGCACCCCGCGGGCGGCCCAGCGCTGGGCGGCGTCGGCCCTGGTGGTGCCGGGCCGGAGGCGGAGCCCGAACGTGGCCCGACCCGTGGCCGGCACGACGTAGCGAGGGTGGCGGGCCGAGGGGAGGACGACGTAGCGGCGGTGCGGTCCGCCCGGCCCACCCTCGGGGCCCATGAGGGCGACGACGGCGTCGAGGGCGGTGGCATCCGAGCGCAGGGCGCCTCCGCTCACGGCGTGCCCACGACGGGTGCTGGCATGTTGTGCTTCGACGCCACCGCATCCTCGGGACCGAGGGCGGGCTCCTGCTCGCGCTCGAGGCGCGCGGCGCGGGCTCCCAGGGCGGCGGCGATGAAGACGATGTGCAACGACGCCGGGATCAGGTCGTACACCAGGATCTGGACCAGCCCCACGATCAGGACCACGTGGCACCAGAAGGTGATGGGCGGGCCCCGGCGGGTCTCCCGGATCAGTCGCAGCCAGGCGGCCAGGAACACCCCCAGCCCGGCGTAGCCGGTCGACACCACGACGGACCACAGCATGCCCTGGGTGCCGAGGTTGGGGTAGATGCGGTTGCCGGGGACCGGAACAGGGCCGCCCAGTCCGATGATGGGGCTCTCCAGGGCCGCCGCGAGGGATTCCTCGTAGATGCGCGCTCGCCCGGCGGAGCTGTGGTCGGTCTCGGCCCGTTGCTCGACCACGCTGCCCACCGGGGTGACGACGATCACCAACAGCCCCAGGGTCAGCAGGGCGACGAGGGCCCGACGGGCGGCGCGGCCCACGTCGCCGCCGCGCCCGGCGGCGTAGATGAGGGCCACGCCCAGGCTCAGCCAGAGGCCCCGGTTGAGGGAGATGAACACTGGTACCATGGAGGCCGCCAGCAGGACGTACGCTGTCGCTCGTCGCCGGACGTCAGTGGCCTGGAGCCACGACATGAAGAAGAACGGGAGGAGCAGGGCGTAGGCCGAGCCCCAGTTGTTGGTGTAGGTGAACGGCGCCTTGGGGCGGCCCAGCGGGTAGCCGAGGATGTCCTGGACCTGGGCGAAGGCGGGCGTCACCAGCTCCTGGAAGAAGTCATTGTTGGCGATGGCGCCGGGCGCGAGGCGGGCGGTGAGGCTGGGCAGCTCGCCCGAGGGGAGGAGAACCCCGAGCCACCCGCCGACCAGGACGATCACCCAGAACCCGGCCAGGAGCCGCACGATGGTGGCCGAGGGCAGCTCGTCCTCGTCGGCGCTCACGATGGTGAGGAAGAACACGGTGCACGACAGGTAGTTGGCCAGGCGCCACAGGTAGGCGAACGGCACGCCGCCGCCGTCCAGGGCGGTGGCCGACAGCACGACGAACACCAGGAACACCAGCCACAGCCCGAAGCCGACCGGGACCTTGATGGGACGGCGGCGGATGATGAGGCGCAGGGCCAGCGGGGCCGCGAACACCGGCCAGATGATCGCTCCGGCGCCCAGCGCCCACCAGAGGGGGAAGCCGGCGATGCACAGCGTGAGGGGCCAGTGGGCGGGCAGGCGCCGGACCTGCGATCCGCGCCGGGCGGTGGTGCTGCGGACGAGACCCCGACGAGGCGCGCCGGAGCCGAGGCGCAGGCCGATGCTGGCCATCAGATCCCCCGTCCGCCCGCTTGCAGGGCGCGCAGGACCAACTCCGAGCGCACCACCCCCGACGCCACGGCCAGGGCCAGCCAGGCGCGAGGCTGGCGCCGGTCGTGGCCCAGGGCCCGGCGAGCGGTGGCGACCGCGCCTCGCCGGTCGCCCATGGAGGCCAGGGCGAAGGCCTGCTGGCCCTCGATGCGGGCCAGACCGGCCGGCACCGTGGCCAGCTCGGGGTGGGCCGCCATCAGGTGGTCGAGGGCGTCGACGATGGTCTGCCACCGTTCGGCGAAGAACGAGGACCGGTGCCAGAACACCTTGGCCAGGGGCAGCATCACCGCGCCGACGTCGTGACGGCGGGCGGCGCGCAGCAGCAGGTCGTAATCCTCGGCGTAGCTGCCGGGCAGACCCTCGTCGATCAGCCCGATGCCGTCGACGAGGGCGGTGCGCCGGGCCAGGTAGGTCGACGGGTGGGCCTCGGAGACCCGCGATCGCAGCAGCTCGTCGTGGGTGATGCGGTCGCGGTCGAGCACCCGGACCGACACCCGGCCCCGGGCCTCGACCAGGACGCCGGTGGTGACCAGCTCGAGGTCGGGCTCGGCCTTGAGGAGGGCCACCTGTGCGGTCAGCTTGCCCGGGAGCCAGAGATCGTCGTCGTCGCAGAAGCCGACGAGCGCGCCGGCGGCGGCGGTGATACCGGTGTTGCGGGCTCCGGCCAGCCCTGGGGCTCGACCGTTGCGCAGGATCCGGATCTGACGCCGGGCCCCGCTGGGGGCGGTGACGTCGGTGGCGCCTGTGCCCAGGTCCTCGTCGGGCTCGGACTGGTCGAACACGGCCAGTACCTCGATGTCGCCGGGGTAGTGCTGGTCGAGGACGGAGGCCACCGCCCGGCGGAGCAGCTGGGGCCGGTCGCGGGTGGCGATCACCACTGACACCGAGGGCGCGACCCCCTCGCGCCGGGCGGGGGTGGGTGGGCGCGTCGGGCTGTCCATCAGGTGTCCATCGGTCGCGGGGGGCCCGGTGTAGCCGTAGGCCAGGAGCAGGGGACCGGTGAGCGCGGTGACCACGCGTCGGTCGAGCGGGGCCAGGTGGGTGCGCCAGGCGTCGTCGCGGCGCAGGGGGATGGTGCCGCGGGTGAAGCGCATGGGGTTGCCGGCGACGGAGTGGCTCGCTCCCAGCCGGGCCCCGTCGGGGCCGAGGAAGTCGTCCCACCCCGGCACCAGGGCCAGCCCCGTCGGGGCCAGGATGGCCCGCAGGGCGCGGCTCGGGTCGGCCAGCAGGTCCTCGTAGCGCAGGCGCAGGGGGGGACTGCCGGCGACGGTCAGCCCGCTCAGCATCAGGTTGAACGCGTCCCACCAGGCGGCGGAGTGGGCCGGTGAGTACCGAGACATCTCGATGTTGGTGGCGGTCTCGGGCCGGGCCACCTCCTTGGTCCAGGAGTAGGCGACCCCCCGGCTGTCGCGCACCAGGTGCACGAAGCGGACGTCGACGGCGCGCAGGTGGCGCAGCAGGAACGCAGTGGAGGCGTGCTTGGACGAGTCGACCAGCACCCCAGACCCCGTCTCCGCGGCGGCCCCGAGGTAGAGCCTCTCGAGATGATCGATGTGGTCGGTCAGGTCGCGCCGGAACCGGGCTCCGGCGGGGACGGCCAGCCAAGGCAGGTGGCGGTTGCGGTCCACGCGCTGCTGCAGGGCCTGCCAGGCCCGGGCGTCGACCCGATCCCACCCGCCGAAGCCCCGCTTCCCGACGGCGGCCCAGAACGGGCAGCGGGTGAAAGGCTCCCCGCAGGCGCAGTCCTCGCCACCGAGCAGGCCCCGGGTGGGCAGGTGCACCACCTCGCCCAGGGTGGTCACGCCGCCGACGGCGCCGAGAAGCCGCTCGACCAGGGTGCTGCCGCTGCGGCCCGAGCCCCCCAGGTAGACGAGGGTGGGCCGGTCGGGAGAGGGGGGCGCCGGGATCACCGGGCCAGGATCCCGTCGACGAGGTCGCCCAGCAGGGTGACGGCCGGAGGGGGAGCGCCGGCAGCGCCCGCCACCGCGTAGGCGGAGGCGTCGGCCCCGGCGGCGTCGATGTGGTGGTGGAGGCCGAGCTCGTCCTCCACGCACAGGGCCTGGCCCCGGGTCTCCATCCAGCGCCCGAAGGTGACCTGGTGGTCGTCGACCACCTCCCCCAGGGCGACCCGCCGGGGCACGATGACCGGCAGGCGGCCGGCGGCGCGGGCCTCGAGCACCGTGCCGGGCCCGGCGTGGCCGACCACGATGCGGGTCCGGGCCATCAGCCCGGGGATGAGGGCGGGGTCGAGGAAGGCGTGGCCCTCGGCGTGGCGGGGTGCGGGCGCGGTGCCGTGCTGGACGACGCAGGTGGCGCCGGGGTGGGCCGCGGCCCAGGCATCGACCCAGGCGACGAGGCGGGCGAAGGGGTGGTGGTCGGTGCCCAGGGTCACCACCACATCGACCGGCCCGTCGCCGTCGAGGGCGGCAGTGGCGGTCAAATGAGGGGTCCGATCACGATGCTGCCCGGGTAGTGCGGTTGCTGCTCGGGCCACTGCACGCAGAACAGGTCGGTGAAGGGCCGGCACAGCCGTCCGGAGAGGGTCGGGCTGTCGATGCGGTCGAACACCTCCACGTAGACGGTGGGGATGCGGCGCAGACGAGCGAGGGCCAGGAACGGCACTGCGACGCCCGCGCCGTTGCTCACGACCACATCGGGTCGCTCGGAGCGCAGCACCCTCCGGGCCAGGAGGATGTTGCGCAGGAGGTTGGGGATGTTCCGGGTCGTGGGGTGGTGGGCCCACCAGGTGCGCTCGCTCGCGAGGTGCGAGCGGGCATCGGCCCGGTCGAAGGTCACCCAGGCCCGATCGTGGCCCGCCCACCAGGGCCGCAGCTGCAGCAGCTGGGCCAGGTGCCCACCGGTGGAGCAGACGAACAGCACCCGGGGCGCGGGGCGGGGCGAGCGTGGACGCACAGGATACGAACCTTACGACCTGGACGCCCGACCGAGGGTGACACGGCATTCGCCCCGCTCATGCCATCGGTCAGTGGCAAGGCCACCGCCCTCACCCTCAAGACCGCCCCACAGGACACCCCCGAGGTTTGATCACAAGCTCAGGGGACGATCAAGGGCTTCACAACGGCATTGAGTGGCAACAACACGGGCGGGTCGACCACCTTCGTGGCTTGAAACCCTGACCCTGAACCCGCCCACGCGACTTCTGCGGAAGCCAGTGCTTGGAGCCCTGCTACTCCTCGGCGCTGTCGGCTAGCGCTAGAGGTCAGGCTCGGCCGCTGTTGGGGGGGCGCCTTGGCCACGGAAAGATGTCCAGCGGCGGGCGAACAGGGTCCGACCGGCCTCGACGTCGGGGTAGGGCGACGCACCCCACACCTCTCCCAACCCGCAGGCATCGACGATCTCGACCGCTCGCTCGAGCTCCTCGGAGGAGACCGAGGGGCCCCAGCCTCCGACGAGGTCTTCGCCCTGGACGACGGCGCTGTCGGGCGTGGCCGTCCGCGAGGGCCGGCGCCGAGCCTCGTCGAGTGCCCCATCGGGACGTTGACCCAGATGGGCGAGCACCTCCTCTGCCACGGGGGCTGAACGGTCGCAGAGCTCCTCGTAGAACACGAGGCACGCCCGATCGGGATCCAGCATCCGCAGCGGGGCCAGGTTCTCGCCGCACCACTGGCCGATCAACCGCTCCCACGGCGTCCGCAGCCCGCTCAGCACGTCGACGCTCTCGGCCAGGTGATCCTCCACCAACGCCGGCTGGTCCAGCAACGCATCGAGGTCGGGCTGGTCTCGCCATCCCGTCCGACGCGCCGAGTCCGCGACCGCCACCGGATGGCGGACGAGGTAGACCAGCCGCAGCTCAGGGAAGGCGTCGCTGATCCAGGGCAGGAGGTTGTTGATGCGCACCTCCTTGACCAGCCGGCGCCGGACCAGGCGCGCGTGGTTCTGGTGGTCGGCCCACCGCGACCGCAGCGCCCCGGAGAAGATGCGAGCGGCGGGGATGAGGTACGTCGGATCATCGACGCCCGGCCGGAGGTAGAGACCGGCACGAAACGGGCGGGCCAGGGTGACCGCATCGGGTTTGAAGGGCTCGAAGATCACCCGGTGGTCATGGTGGCGATCGATGATCTCGCCCAGCCAAGTGGTCCCGCTCCGCCCGCTTCCGGCCAGCAAGACGGTGTCGGTGGCACGGCCCCCTCGATCAACGTAGCTCCAACGGCCGAGCTCGCGCCGCATCTCCCGTGCGATGCGCCGGAGGGGTGGCCGAGCGGACGGTGTGGCCACCCGGGCGGGGGGGCGAGCACGGTGCGACATCGTCAGGTGGGAACCACGTGAGCCGAGGCCGGATGGCCCAGGGTCTCTCCAACTGACATCTGACGAACCTCCCGGCGGGGGCACGGTACGGCACGTTCCAGGCCAAGGGCAAGGCCCGCCTCCAGGCCCACGAGGGGCTGCTGGCCAAGTCCAAGGAGGCCGACGGGCGTGGTGCGGAGCTGCAGATGGCCATCCCGAGCGGCGACCGCATCGGCGACCAGGTGATCGAGGTCGAGCACCTCTCCAAGGGCGACGGCGATCGCCTGCTAATCGACGACCTGTGGTGCCCTCGAGCCCCCTTGTAGCGAGGCCGCAGCAAACTCGCATCCGGCGGGCAACTCACCGCCGCCTATTGCTCTTGTGCTGCGCGAACCGCCACACTAGGCCGCCGTTTGATCGTTCCTCAGTTGGTGCATCCGGGACCCGTAAACGTCGAAGACGGACTGCGCTGTGATGCGGGTGTCCCAGTTCGCGGCGATGTTGTTGGACTGGAAGTAGCAGAGGAACTCCAGAGGCAAAATCTGCCTGAAGGCATCGAAGAACAGGCTCATGTCGTCCCGCTGAACGTCGGGTCCACCGACGTTATCGATCCCCCACTCGGGCAGCGCGAGACGCTTACCGTGAGAATCGGCGTAGTTCTTGGCAGCTTGGAGGTCAGGAAGGTGGGCGTTGACGACAGAGGTCCCGGAGCCCCGCGTGTAGGGATCGACACCAAGAATCTCATAATGGGGCAGGAGGGGGTCGTACGGGCGATCGGGCGCGTCATCATCAGCAGCGCCGAACCTGTTGGCGAACTCGTAGCCGGTGGGGTTCAGGTACCAGGTGATCTTCGGGTGGTTGCCGACGGCGTTGCGGAGGCGGATGAAGCCATCGATGAACTGCTGGGTGGTGTAGGGCCGAATGTTGCGGTCGAATTCGGCATCTGTCGTGACGTAGAGACGGGGGAGCGCCGGGTTGTCGGCCCGGCTGCGGATCTGGGCGGCGAAGTCGGCGACGTCGGCGTTGGTGAAGTTCCTGCCCGCCATGAAGGTCGACCACACCGATGCCGTGTTCGGCCGGTTGGCGATGTGCTTGTCGATGGCTCTGACTGACAGAACCTCGCCTGCGGGGAAGTCCCTGATGCACTCGATCGTCAACGAGGACCTGTTCTGGAACGATTCGACGGTGTCGCCGGCACCCCTCCACCCGCCGATGGGGATCAAGACCCCGTGCAAGAGTTGATCGGGCGGATCGTCACGTCCGGCCAGGAGGCCAGCAGCGGCGCCTCCCAGAAGCACGACCCCGGCCGCGCCCGCCCCAGCGCCCTTGATGAAGGTCCTACGATCCATGCCGCGACGCTAGTGTACCCGCAGAGAGTGGAGGCGTCGCGTAGTTGCATCTCGGCCGTTCTTGTTTCAGTCTCGGAGGCTGGTCAGGCTGGTAGCGAGGCCACAGCGGATTTGCATTCGGTGGCCAAGCCACTGCCGCCCGTTGCTCTTGTACTGTGCGAACCGCCGCGCTAGGCCGCTGCTTGAGCGTTCCTCAGTTGCTGCATCCGGAGATGGTAAACATCGAAGACGGACTGCTCTGTGATGCGGGTGTCCCAGTTCGCTCCGGTGTTGTTGTACTGGAAGTAGCAGAGGAACTCCAGAGGCAAAATGTCCATGAAGGCATCGAAGAACTGGTTCATGTCGGCCCGCTGAGATGGGGCTCCAAGGGCGTTGTCGAGGCCCCACTCGGGCAGTGCAAAACGCTTACCGTGATTATCGGCGTAGTTCTTGGCAACGCCTATCTCGTCAACGAGGGGGTTGACGTTAGATGATGACCCGGAGACGCGAGTGTAGGGATCGACACCCAGAACGTCGTAATAAGGCAGGAGGTCGTCGTAGGGGCCCTTAGTCGCGTTTTGAGGAGGATGGAACCTGGCGGCGAAGTCGTAGCCGGTGGGGTTCAGGTACCAGGTGATCTTCGGGTGGTTGCCGACGGCGTTGCGGAGCCGGATGAAGCCATCGATGAACTGCTGGGTGGTGTAGGTCCGGACCTCGCGGTCGAATTCGGCATCTGCCGTGACGTAGAGACGGGGCAGCGCCGAGTTGTCGGCCCGGCTGCGGATCTTGCTGGCGAAGTCGGCGACCTCGGCGTTGGTGAAGTTCCTGCCCGCCATGAAGGTCGACCACACCGATGCCGTGTTCGGCCAGTTGGCGATGTGCTTGTCGATGGCCTCAACTGACAGCGCCCCCAAGGGTCCGGGGAAGTCCCGGATGCACTCGATCGCCAACGAGGACCTGTTCTGGAACGACTCGACTGTGTCGCCGGCACCCCTCCACCCGTCGAAGGGGAACAAGACCCCGTGCAGGGGGCGAGCCGGCGGGTCCTGACATCCGGTCAGGAGGCCACCGGCGCCTCCCAGAAGCACGACTCCGGCCGCGCCCGCCCCGGCGCTCTTGATGAAGGTCCTACGATCCATGGTGCCAAGATACGGGCCGCTCAGGAGGTGTGCAAAGAGTCACCCCCATGGCCCTGGCCCTCCGGCTCACCTCAACGCACCCTGGCAAGGTCGCCACCTGGACGGGTGGGCCGCCGTCATCCCCCGGTGCAGGACCGTCCCCGCGGCCAGGGTCGTCGAGCTCAGCCCGTCGAGGAGATCCGGGACGGGCGAGGGGACCGGGCACGTGGCCAGCCCACAGCCCCCCGCCGACGGGCGGCTCACCCGGCGGGGAACAGTCCGGTGGGCGGCCCCGTGCACGGCAGCGAGATCACCGGTGGCGAGGCTCGCCGCCGGGGCCGCACCGTCGAGCCAGTGTTCGGCGTGGTGAACCAGTCCCACACCGCCCAGCCGGACATCCCGTAGGCGACCAGGCCGACCACGACCTCGGCCACCCGGGCATCGAGGTCGAAAGCCGTCGTCGAGCTGGAAGGTCGGCACCAGCACGTTGCAGTCGTGGGTGACCGTCACCAGTCGCCTGCTCTCGCGCTGACGGCGCACCCACTGCCAGGCCGTGGCCAGCCGGCGGCCGGTGGCCTCGTCCAGCACCTCGATGGTCACCGCGCCGCCCGCGCCCAGCAGCCGGGCCCGGGCCGCGGTGACCAGCCGGGCCCGTTCCGCCGCGGCGTGATCGAGCACCGGTTCCACCAGGATCATGTCCGTCGTGTCGCGCCCATCACCCGTTGCGGCGTTTGCGACGTCCGCGACGAGTGAAGGCGACGAAGGAGGTCCTCAGCGCTCGTACACCCGCACGTAGTCGACCTCGAGGTCGGCGTGGCCGCCGGCGGGGTTGTAGCCCCGGGCGACGGTGGCGGCATCGACACCGGGGGCACCCACCCAGGCCGACAGTGTCAGCTCATGGGGGTGATCCTTGTTGAACGGGTTGGGGAAGGGGCCCTTGGGGTTCTTCCAGCCGCCGTTGATGACGAGGACCCGGGTGCCGTCGGGGCGCACCTGCCAGGTGCCGGCCCGGTCGAACACGGCGACCACCCTGTCGTCGACGAGGAAGCGGATCTGCATGGTCGTGGGGTCGGCCGGGTCGGTCGGCTCCCACTCCGTGGCGTAGGTGTGCCACTGGGTGACGTCGTGGGGCTGGACCGGGGTGGTCTGCGAGCTGCACCTGCCACTGCAGGTGTAGTTGTAGTGGATGGCCGGCTTGTAGCGGCTGATGTTGGGCTCGGCCACCTTGCCGATGTACTCGAAGGTGTCGATCTCGCTGGGGTTGTCCTTGGTCCACGTGCCGTCGTTGCGGGCCCTGTCGGAGGTCCAGAACCCGCCCCAGAGGTAGTTGCCTCGCTGAGTCCAGCGGACCCGGGCCTCGAACCGGCCCTCGGCCTGGGCGAACTTGTTGAACGTGTTGAGGCCGGCACCGGACTGGGCCTGGCCGCCGGCGCAGGAGCCGTTGGCCTTCTCGGTGCGCATCACCAGCTTGCCGCCGCCGACGCTCACGTTGTCGGCCTGGGGGCAGGTGGAGGCCTTGGGCGACTCGACGGCGTCGCCCTTGCGCTCGTCGTAGACCTTCCACTTCGACGGGTCGACGGCAGTGCCGTTGAACTCATCGGCGAAGGTGAGGTTCCACCCCGCCGGTGTGGGCCCTGACGCCGGCGCCGGCGCCTGGGCCGGCGCGGGGGCGGGAGGCGCGGTCGTCGTGGGGGCGGCCGGGGCTGCGGGGGCGGGGGTCGGGGCGGCGGCAGTGACGCCCGTGCTCAGGGTCGGGGCCACTCCACCCTGGGAGCGGCCGAGGGCGCCGTCCGCCGAGGTGATCTCCAGCTCGTAGGGGCTGGAGGTGGTGATGCCCAGGTTAACGACGCCGTTGGTGACCTTGGCATCCTTGATGGCGACGGTGTGGGTGGTGTCGGTCTCGGACCGGGGCAGGCTCCCCACCTCGGCCCCCAGAGCCGGGCGGGTGCGGTGGGTGGTGCGCTCGGAGAACGAGCCCGCATCGCGCACGTGGACAGCGAAGCCGGCCTGCACGGTGTGGATGCGCAGCGTGCCCGACACCGTGGCGGGGTGCCCGGCCGGCAGCGGGAAGGACATGTAGCCGACCTTGTCCTTGCCCTGGCTGGCCATCACCCGCATCACCACGTCCCTGGCCCGGCTGGCGTCGGGCGCGGTGCTGGTGGTGAAGGTGTCGAGGCGGGCGACCACGCTCGTGGGCGAGGGCGTCAGCGTGGGCTTGGCCAGCGGCGCCGGGGTCGGCGCCGATTCCGGCGGGGTCGCCGACAGCCCGGGGGCGCAGGCGCCAGCGGTGAGGACGACCGCGACGAGGGCGGCAATACCGGCGCCACGGCCGGTCCGCTGGCGGCGCGGGCCGTCGATGGACGGGGAGAAGGAGGGGGAGCGGCGGGGCATGCCGGGTCCATCGGCGCGCGCCTCCCGAACTTTCGCCACTCACGGAGAGAATCTCGGGCGAGTTGGCTCACCCAGGGTGACAGAGGACACCTCGCCGAACTCCACCCCAGGTCAGCGCAGGTGACGAGAGCGACCCGGTCGGCGAGGAACAAGCCAGGAAAATCCTGCGCGGGACGCTGAGCGCCCCCCCGCACCCGCCCTACAGCGGGATGAAGCCGAGGCGGGGGTGCCACTCGTTGCCGAGGCGGCTGGAGTCGCTGCCGATCCAGAGGCCCTGCTTGGTGGGGGTCAGGGTGCCGACCTGGAGGCCGCGGGCCCGGTCGATGGTCCAGGGGAGCACGTCGCCGTTGGCGGGGTTGAAGGCGGCGATGCCGGGCCGGTCGACGGCGTCGGGACCCTTGACGTCGTGCATGGGCGTCGTCTCGTTGTTGGCCCAGCGCTGGTGCCCGGCGGCGTACACGGCGGCGCCGGTGATGGACACGGCGGAGAGCGAGTCGCCGCCGGTGAAGTCGGCCCAGGTCCGTCGCTGGCCGGAGCCGGTGGCGTTGAGCTCGAAGCGGGCCACCGAGTCGCACAGGGTCGTGTTCGGGTTGAAGAAGCCACCGGTGGTGACGACCGCGAAGTAGGTGTCGTTCGGGGCGATGTCGACGCCCTTGACGTAGAAGTCGTACTGGGAGTCGCAGACCCCTTGGCGGTACTCGGTGGTGGCCCAGGAGCTGACCGTCGCAGAGGAGGAGCCGACGTCGACCACGGCGATCTGAGTGCGGGGCTGGCCCCCGACCTGCTTGAAGTTGCCGGTGAACACGAGCTTGGACCCGTTGCTGGTCAGGTCCAGCTTCTGGACGAGGGCGCCGCCGCGGAGGGCCTCCTCGACGGGCACGTCGAAGCTGGTGTCGACGGCGCCGCTGGTGGCGTTGACCGCGGCCAGCCGGATCCGGGGGGTGGCGCCCACTCGGGTGAAGGTCCCCCCGATGAACATGCGGTCGCCGCGGACCTTCATGGTCAGGACCCAGCCGTTGGTGGGGCCCTGGTAGCCGGTGTCGGGCGCGCCGGTCGTCGGGTTGAGCTTGGCCAGACCGGGGCTCTGGTGGCCGCCGACCTGAATGAAGGTGCCGCCGACGAGGAGCTGGCCGTCGCCGCTGACGGCCAGGTCGCGCACCCCGCCCCGGTCGAGGTTCGCGTTGAAGCCGGTGTCGAGGGCGCCGGTGGCCTTGTCGTAGGCGAACAGGCCCCGGATGGCGTACTGCTCGGGGCGGTTGTACTCCTTGACGGTGGTGAACTCGCCGCCCACGATGACCCGGTCGCCCATGTCGAGCACGGCGTAGACCTTGCCGTCGAGCACGTGGGGGGTGACGTCGTTGGGGTTGGTCCCCACCGTGGTCGGGTGCACCGGGTTGTCCGGCGGGGCACTGATCGTGGGCCCACACGCGGCCAGGGCCAGGGAGACGGCGGCGGCCCCGGCCAGCAGGGTGAGCGACCGCCGACGACGCGGCGTTAAGCGGGTGATCATTATGCTTGGTTCCCCCGAACGGACGGATGGTGGACGGTCCCGCCCACATGATGCACTCTAGGTGGTGGAAGTCAAGAACGCGGTACTTTCCGTCGTCGTCACGACGGGGTGTCCCTCTAGAGCGGGATGAAGCCGAGGCGGGGGTGCCATTCGTTGCCCAGGCGGCTGGAGTCGCTGCCGATCCAGAGGCCCTGTTCGGTGGGGGTGAGGGTGCCGACCTGGAGGCCTCGTTCCCGGTCGATGGTCCAGGGCAGCACGTTGCCGGTGGCGGGGGCGTAGGCGGCGATGCCGGCCCGGTCGACGGCGCCGGGGCCCTTCACGCCTCCCCGAGGGGCCTGTTCGTTGTTGGCCCAGCGCTGGTGGCCGGCGGCGTAGACGGCGGCGCCGGTGATGGACACGGCGGAGAGGGAGTCGCCACCGGTGAAGTCGGCCCAGGTGGGGCTCTGGTCCGGCCCGGAGCCGAGCTCCCAGCGGGCGACCGAGTCGCACAGGGTCGTGGACGTGTCGCGGAAGGCGCCCGTGGTGACGACGGCGAAGTAGGTGTCGTCGGGGGCGATGTCGACGTCCTTGACGTAGAAGTCGTAAACCGAGGCGCAGGCGTCGGCGCGGTAGCCGTCGGTGGCCCAGGAGCTGACCGCCGCCGACGAGCTGCCCACGTCGACAACGGCCACCTGGGCGCGGGGCTGGCCCCCGACCTGGCTGAAGTTGCCGGTGAGGACCAGCCGGGACCCGTTCCGGGTGGCGTCGAGGTTCTCGACGAGGGGTATGCCCTTCCCGGGCCGCAACGTCTGGTCGACGGGGACGTCGAAGGTGGTGTCGACGGCGCCGGTGGCGGCGTTGATCGCAGCCAGGCGGAGCCGGGGGGTGGCACCCACTCGGGTGAAGGTGCCGCCGACGAAGGCGCGGTCACCGCGTCGCACCATGGTCAGGACCCACCCGTTGGTGCCCCCCTGGTAGTCGGTCTTGGGTGCCCCGGTCGCGGGGTTGAGCTTGGCCAGACCGGGGCTCTGGTGGCCACCGATCTGCATGAAGGTACCGCCGACCAGGAGCTGGCCGTCGCCGCTGACGGCCAGGGCTCGCACCCCCCCACGGTCGAGGGCGGGAACGAAGCCGGTGTCGAGGGCGCCGGTGGCCTTGTCGTAGGCGAACAGGCCCCGGATGGCGTACTGCTCGGGCCGGTTGTACTCCTTGACGGTGGTGAACTCGCCGCCCACGATCACGCGGCTACCCAGGTCGAGCACGGTGTAGACCTTGCCGTCGAGCACGTGGGGGGTGCGGTCGTCGGGGTTGGTCCCCACCGTGGTCGGATGCACCGGGTTGTCCGGCGGCGCGCTGATGGTCGGCCCGCACGCGGCCAGGGCCAGAGCTAGGGCGACAGCCCCACTCAGAAGGGTGAGCGACCGGCGGCGGTGCCGGGCAGGACGGGTGGTCATCGATGATCTCCCGGGAAGACGGACAGTGGTTGTCACGAGCGAGAGTCTGCCACGCTTTGTGGTCGACGTCAACCTCTCGTCACTTTACGTAGTGAGCGTTCGGGGCCGCAACCAGGGTGGCTTGGACCGCTCCGCGCCGTACACAGAGCCGTAGGGTCGGGTCGGTGATCCGCCTCGACGCCGCCACCGTGCTGCTGCAGTGGAGCACCGGGGGCCTGGCCTTCCTGTGGCTCACCACCCGCCGCCGCGAGGTGGGCCTGGGCTACGGCTGGCTCCTGCGGGCCACCTACGGCCTCATGGCCCTCGCCGGGGCGGCGATCGGCATCGGGGTGGGTGTGGTCTGGGGTCGCGACCTCGCAGCCCTCGGCGTCGCCCTGGCCGCCGGGGCGGCCCTGGCCGCCTCGGTGGTGCGTCGCCGGGCGGGCGTCACCGGCCAGCGCCAGCGCGTCGAGGCCCGCAGTGCCCGGGTCGCGGCCATGACCGGCATCGATCGCGAGGAGCAGGTCCTCGACGGCGGAGCACCCGAGTTCGCACCCCGGTGGGACCTGGTCGCGCCGCTCGTCGGGATGGTCGGCCTGGTGGTCGCCGGCATCGACGCCGGGTCGCCGGTGTGGCTGTCGGTGGCCCGCACCCTGGTGGGCGCGGCGTTCCTCGGCGCCATCACCGACGCCATGCTCCTCGGCCATTGGTACCTGGTGCAGCCCGGTCTGGCCCGGGGGCCGCTCCTGGAGCTGGTCCGGGCCACCATGGTGGTGTGGCCGGCCGAGGTGGCGCTGCTGCTCGTGCCCACCGGGATGGGATCGGTGCTGTCGGGCACCATCGACGACGCCTACGGGGGCATCCTGGGCTGGACCTGGGCCACCTGCGCGCTCACGACCTTGGGCCTGCTCATCGTCACCCGGGCGGCGCTGAAGGAACGCCAGTACAGCGCGGTGATGGCGGCCACCGGCCTGCTCTACCTGGCCATCCTGACCGCGTTCGGCACCGACCTCATCGCCCGCGCCCTGCTGGCCTGACCCCCCCGTCTCCCGCTCTGGTGACGCGGGCGGTGGCGCCGAGGTGTCCCCGCAGCGGCCCGGGCGCGAACAGCTCGAGGAAGACCAGCACGCCGATGGCGGTGAGCACCCCCTCGAGCATCCGCCGCAGCGTGTGGGCGACGGACGCGGCGATGTCGGAGGGGGCGACGACGTCGAGGACGGCTCGCGTCGCGCCCTCGGCGCTGCACGCCAGGGCCACGCCGAGCAGGACCAGCGCCCAGGCCACGCGCGTCGACGGCGGGCGGGGCGCGGCCGCCCACCCGCCCCCCGGCGCCGGACGCAGTCGGTAGATCGCATCCAGGGAGGCGGCCAGCGCGAGGGCCGTGGCCCAGGACTCGATCTGCAGGTCCCAGAACACCGAGAGGCTGCCGCCCACGTCGTCGACCAGGACCGCCCGCCACGCCGCGTCGGTGCCGGCCCAGCCGGTGACGACGGGGAGGGCGAGGAGGACGAGGTAGTAGACGGCCCGTCGCACGCGGAACACCGGCGTCTCGGTGGGGACGGGCGTGCTCTGCTCAGGGCCGCGAGCCCGCATCGACACCTCCTCGCGGGTGCTCCTGGGTCGCGGTGGTGTCGGGGAGCGACGAGCGACGGCTGAGCACGAGGTCGAGGTAGAGGGCCACGGCGATGAGGGTGATGGGCACCTCCACGTTGGTGCGCACGAAGCGGTAGAGGCCCGACCCGGCGTCGTCACCCAGCACCGCCACCAGGGCTCGACGGGCCACGTCCTGGGACATGAGGATCACCAGCGCGATGTTGGCGAGGTAGAAACCCACCTTGGCGAGCCGGCGACGGGAAGCGGGCATCGCTTTCGGGGTCATGCGGTCGAGGCCGCCGTCGTCGGTCGAGGCGCGGTGCCGCAGCTCGGATCCGGGGCCGCGTCGCCACCTGTCGGCAGGCGGAGGGCGGCGCGCAGGGCGCGGTGGTCGGTGCCGGGCACGGTGATCCGTTCGAGGCCCAGGATGGCGACGTCGGCGGTGACGACCACATGGTCGAGGGTTAGCACCGCCGGCAGCGGCAGGCCGAAGACCGGAAGGTCCACGGGCCAGGTCGGCCACCAGCGTCGGCCCCGTCGCGCCTGAGCATCGACCAGACCGTGGTCGGCCAGAGCCCGGCGGTAGGCCCGGTGGCCGCCGGTCGCGTTCCAGTCGCCGGCCAGTATGGCCGGACCTGGTGCCCCGTCGGCCAAGGATGCGTTGGCGGCGATGGTGGCCTCCCACACGGCGACATCATCATCGAAGATCGGCGCCTGGGTGTGCACCGGCACGACCCGCAGCGCAGTGCCGTCGACGTCGAGATCGATCACCTGGCCCCGCCGGCCCCCCAGGTTGCCCGTCCCCTTCGCCGCGATGGGGTGTCGGGATGCCACCAAGGAGCCGAAGTAGCCCTCGTCTCGATCGTCGGAGACGTGGGGCCACTGTCGGGCCAGTCCGGCGGCTTCGAGAGCGGCCACGGTGGTCGCCGCCACCTCGGTCAGCAACACGATGTCGGCGTCGGTGGCCAGTACGGCCTGCGCCTGTGCCTCGGCATCGACCAGGGTTCGACAGAGGTTGGCCGCCAACACGGTCACCACCGGCCCCGGGTCGGCCCCGTCCGGACCGGGATCGCGGGGCAGCAGCGGCAGGGCGGAGGCAAGGAGGATCGCCCGGCGCCGGAGGTCCGTGAGGCGCATCGAGCCCGCCAGCGGGCGCGCCGCCACGGCCCACTCGTGCACAGGGGGGGCAGACCGGCGGGTCGGACGGGGACCCCTTGTTCCCCCCCTGGCCCCCCCGCCCCTCGGCGGTCGACCGCGGGGGCGGGTCACCGGCGGGCCCGCCGCTGCGACCGCGTCCCGCACCGGCCCGCAGCGCAGACCGCGAGCTCGCCCATCGTCGCGCTCTCCCACCCCGTCCCCCCTCGCGTGCTCAGCGGACCACGAAGTACTTGGCCTGGGGGTGGTGCAGGACGATGGCCGACGTCGTCTGCTCCGGCTGGTACTGGTAGCCGGTCTCCTCGCTGATCTCGATGCCGAGGCGCTCGGCGTCGAGCAGCTCGGCCACCCGGAGGTTGTCCTCCAGGTCCGGGCACGCCGGGTACCCCCAGGAGTAGCGGCCGCCCCGGTACTGCTGGCGGAACAGGCCGGCCACATCGGGACCGTCCTCGGCCGCGAAGCCCCACTCCTCGCGGATGCGGTGGTGCCACATCTCGGCCAGGGCCTCGGCCATCTCCACCCCGAGCCCGTGGAGCATCAGGTAGTCGGCGTACTTGTCGGCCGCGAACAGCTCGGCGGTGCGCTCGGACACCGCGGCGCCCATGGTGACGATCTGGAAGGAGACGTAGTCGACCTCGTCGGAGTCGATGGGTCGGACCAGGTCGCTGATGCACTGCCAGGGCTCGACCCGCGACCGGGGGAACCAGAACCGGGTGACCTCACCGTCGCGCGACTCGTCGGCCCAGATGACGAGGTCCTGGCCGTCGCTGTTGCAGGGGTAGTACCCGTAGACGACCCCGGGGGTGAGCAGGTTCTCGGTCACCGCCTCGGACATCTGGGCCCGCAGCATGGGCGCCAGGCGCTCGCGCAGCTCGGCGTTGGTCTCCTTGGGTCCGTCGGCCTTGGTCTCGGGACGGAACTGCCACTGGTTCCGGAAGAGGGCCGTCTCGTTGATGTAGGCCGCGATGTCGTCGAGGGCGATGCCCTTGACCACCTTGGAGCCCGTGAAGGGCGGGACGAACACCGGGTTGTCGGTGGCGAAGGCCGGGGAGCGGTCGGGCACGTCGGCATCGTCGTCGGCCCCCGCGTCGCGCCCGCCGAAGCGGCCGGCCAGCTTCACGTCCGACTCGCTCGGCACGACACCCCAGTCGGGGTCGTTGGCCGAGGGGTCCTTCTTGATCTCGCCCAGGCGGTCCATCACGTGGAGGCCCTCGAAGGCGTCCTTGCCGTAGAAGAGGCGCCCGCCGTAGACGTTGCGCAGGTCGCGCTCGACGTAGGTGCGGGTGAGGGCGGCACCGCCCAGCAGCACGGGCACGTCGAGCTCGCGCTGGTTCAGCTCCTCGAGGTTGTCGCGCATGATGAGCGTGCTCTTCACCAGCAGGCCGCTCATGCCGATGGCATCGGCCCTCACCTCGAGGGCCTTCTCGATCATGTCGGCGACCGAGACCTTGATGCCGATGTTGTGCACCTCGTAGCCGTTGTTGGTGAGGATGATGTCCACCAGGTTCTTGCCGATGTCGTGGACGTCGCCCTTCACCGTGGCCAGCACGATGCGCCCCTTGCCGGCGTCGCCCTCGACCTTCTCCATGTGGGGCTCGAGGTGGGCGACGGCGGCCTTCATCGTCTCGGCCGACTGGAGGACGAACGGCAGCTGCATCTCACCCTTGCCGAAGAGCTCGCCCACCACCTTCATGCCGGCCAGGAGCACGTCGTTGACGATGGCGAGCGCGGGCAGGCCCCCGGCCATGGCCGCGTCGAGCTCCTCGACCAGGCCGTCGCGCTCGCCGTCGATGATGCGCTGGCTGAGGCGCTTGTCGATGGGCCAGTCGGAGCGGTCCTCCTTCTCGACGGCCTGGGCCTTCACGTCGGCGAAGACGTCGAGCAGCTTGTGGAGCGGGTCGTAGTCGGCCGCGCCCTTGGACAGCGCCCCCTTGGCCCCCCGCCGGTCGTAGATGAGGTCCAGGGCCACGTTGCGCTGCTCGTCGGGGATCCGGGAGAGGGGGAGGATCTTCGACGCGTGGACGATGGCCGAGTCGAGCCCGATCTGGGTGCACTCGTGGATGAAGACGGAGTTGAGGACGTGCCGGGCCGCGGGGTTGAGCCCGAAGCTGACGTTGGAGACACCGAGCGTGGTGAAGCAGCCCGGGAACTCCTCCTTGATCTGGCGGATGGCGTCCATGGTGGCCATGGCGTCCTTGCGCAGGTCGTCGTCGCCGGTGGACAGCGGGAAGGTGAGGGCATCGAAGATGAGGTCGCCCTCCTCCAGCCCGTAGCGGTTGACGGCCAGGTCGACGATGCGACGGGCCACCCGCATCTTCCACTCGACGTCGCGTGCCTGGCCGTCCTCGTCGATGAGCAGGCAGATGACGGCGGCGCCGTACTCCTTGGCCAGCTTGAAGACCCGGTCGAGGCGGTTGCCCTCGTCCTCGCCGTCCTCCAGGTTGGCCGAGTTGAGGATGGCGCGACCGCCGACCCACTGGAGGCCGGCCTCCATGACCTCCGGCTCGGTGGAGTCGAGGACCAGGGGGGCGTTGGCCTGGGTGGCGAACCGGCTGGCCAGCTCGTCCATGTCGTCCGTACCGTCGCGGCCGACGTAGTCGGCGCAGACGTCGAGGACGTGGGCGCCCTCCTTGATCTGGGCGTTGGCCATGGCCGAGCAGGTGTCCCAGTCGGCCTCCAGCATTGCCTCGCGGAACTTCCTGGAGCCGTTGGCGTTGGTGCGCTCGCCGATCATGAGGAACGAGGCGTCCTGGTGGAGGGGGACGGCCGAGTAGATCGAGGTGACCGAGTCCTCGTGCTCGGGGGTGCGGGCCGCGGGGGTGAGCTCGGGCGCCATGTCGGTCAGCAGCTTGATGAACTCCGGCGTCGTGCCGCAGCAGCCGCCGATGACAGCCACTCCCATGTCGGTGACGAACCGACGCTGGTGGTCGCGCAGCTCCTCGGCGGTGAGGTCGTAGTGCATGGCCCCGTCGACGACCGACGGGAGCCCGGCGTTCGGGAGGCACGAGATGGGCATGCGGGCGTGCTGGGACAGGTGTCGGAGGTGCTCGCCCATCTCCGACGGGCCGGTGGCGCAGTTGAGGCCGATGATGTCGATGCCCAGCGGGTCGATGGCGGCCAGGGCGGCGCCGATCTCGGTGCCCAGCAGCATGCGACCCGTCAGCTCCATGGTCACCTGGGCCTGGATCGGCACCTGGCGGCCCTCGGCGCTCATGGCCCGACGGGAGCCGATGACCGCCGCCTTCACGGCCAGCAGGTCGAAGTGGGTCTCCAGGATGAGCAGGTCGACCCCGCCCTCGAGCAGACCCCGCGCTGCCTCCTCGTAGGCGTCGCGCAGGGCAGCGAAGCGGATCTGGCCCAGCGAGGGGGCTTTGGTGCCAGGCCCGAGGGAGCCGGCCACGAACCGGCGCCGATCCGGGGTGGAGAAGTCGTCGGCCACCTCCCGGGCGATGCGGGCGTTGGCCAGGGCGATCTCGTGGGCCCGCTCGGGGATGTCGTACTCGCCGAGGGGCACGGCGAAGGCCCCGAAGGTGTTGGTCTCGATGACGTCGGCGCCCACCTCCAGATAGGCGGTGTGCAGCGCCTTGACCACGTCGGGCCGGGTCACCCCGAGGATGTCGGTGCAGCCCTCGAACGCGGGGCCGCCGTAGTCGTCGAGATCGAGGTCCTGGATCTGGAGCCACGTGCCCGTGGCCCCGTCGTAGACCACGACCCGCTCGGCCACGGCATCGAGGAATGCGCTCTCCATGGCCGCCACGCTACTGGGGGACCCTCTCTGGCCGGAGATCGACCTCGTCGCCTCCGCCCTCCGCCGGTCGCTCTGGATCGGGATGGGACGGGCATGAGGTGGTGGTACCGTTGAACCGTGGGTGACACCGCGACGGTGCGAGTGGGAGATCGAGGCCGGATCGTCCTGCCGATCGAGCTGCGGATGCGCCACGGATGGGGTGCCGGGGTCACACTCCACCTGGTCGATGGCGACGACGGCGTCCTTCTCCTCACCCGGGATCAGCTGCGGCAGCGGGTGCGGAGGTCGCTGGCCGGGCCCAGCCTCGCCGATGAGCTCGTCGCCGAGCGTCGGCGCGCCGCCGCAGTGGAGGACGAGGGCTGAACGTCTTCGACGCCTCGGCCCTCCTCGCCTTCCTCCAGGGCGAGCCCGGCGACGATGTGGTGGAGGGTGCGCTGGGCGACGGCGGCCTCTGCTCCGCGGCCAACTGGTCCGAGACGGCCCAGAAGGTGAGGGCCCGGGGTGGTGACTGGTCCGACGCGTCCCGCCTCCTGCTCGGGTACCCCTTCGGCGTGGAGCCTGTCACCGTCGCCGACGCCGAGTGGGCGGCGTCGCGGTGGCGGGAGGGCGAGGGCCTGTCGCTCGGTGACCGCCTGTGCCTCGCCCTGGGGGCACGCCTCGACGCCCAGGTGTGGACGGCCGACCGGCGATGGGGTGACACCGAGCGCATCCACCAGATCCGCTGATCACCCGGCCCGGAGGGTCTCCATGGCGACGGGGGGGCCGAACGGACCCGACAGATCGCACCGGTACTGTGCGTGCATGCGGATCATCGAGGCCGACCAGGTGGCCGACGTGCGGGCGGGGGAGGTCCCGGCCCACGTCGGCGTCATCATGGACGGCAACGGGCGCTGGGCCCAGATGCGCACGCTGACCCGCTCCCAGGGTCACGCCGCGGCCGAGGATGCGGTGGTCGCCACCGTCGACGCCTGCCTCGACCTGGGGGTGCGGTGGCTGTCGGCCTACGCCTTCTCCACCGAGAACTGGACCCGCGAGGCGGAGGAGATCGCCTTCCTCATGCGCTTCGACGAGTGGCTCCTGCGCAAGGAGCGACGCGACGAGCTCAACGAGAAGGGCGTGCAGATCCGGTTCCTGGGCCGGCTCGACGATCCCCGCATCCCGGAGGACTCCCGGGACTGGCTGGTGGAGACGGCGGCCCTCACCGAGCACAACACCCGCATGGTGCTGGGCATCGCCTTCAACTACGGCGGACGGACCGAGATCGTCGACGCGGCGCGCCGCCTGGTGGCGGCGGGGGTGCGGCCTGAGGAGGTGACCGAGGAGCGGCTGGCGGCGGAGCTGTACGCCCCCGACATGCCCGACGTGGACCTCGTGGTCCGCACCTCCAGCGAGCACCGGACCTCGAACTTCTTCCCGTGGCAGGCGACCTACGCCGAGCTGGTCTTCATGGACACGCTCTGGCCCGACTTCCGGGAGGGCCACCTCTACTCCGCGGTGGCCGAGTACCAGGCCCGCCGACGGCGCATGGGCGCCGCCAGCGTGGCCGCCCTGGGCGGCCGCGGCGGCTGACGTCACCCGTTCGGTACGGCCACCACAGCGAACTGGTCCCGACTTTGGTCGCCCCAGCGACCAGAACAGGGACCGGTACGGCCGACCGCGGCGAACCGGCGGGCGGTCAGGGGCTGGGGACGAGCTCGGGGGCCTTGGTCGAGAGGGCCCAGTCGAGGTAGGTGCCGGGCAGGGCGGCCAGCCCGTCGCGGACCGGTCCGGGCGGGAGAACCTCGAGGGCGGCGGCGGCCCCCTCGTTGTAGCCGCGGGCCCGCTCCAGCGCCTCGGCCACCCCGGAGGACCCACGGACCAGGACCAGGGCGTGGTCGACCTCGGCGTCGTCGGGTCGACGCCCCAGAAGGGCACGGAGGGCATGACCGTCGGGACCGGCCAGGGCGATCAGCACCGGCAGGCTGTAGACGCCCTCACGGATGTCGTTGCCCACCGGCTTGCCCAGCGCCTCGGCCGTGGACACCAGGTCGAGCACGTCGTCGACGATCTGGAAGGCCATTCCGAAGGCGGTGCCGTAGGCGCCCAGGGCCTTGACTGCCGCATCGGGGGCCTCGGCCGCAGCGGCGCCGATCTCACACGCGGCACGAAAGAGGGCGGCGGTCTTGCCCCGGATCGAGTCCTCGTAGGCGGCCACGCGACGATCCGGGTCGAAGAGGGTCGCGACCTCGGCCGACTGGCCGATGCAGAGGTCGGCGATGGCCGTGGCCAGGAGGGCGGCCACCGACCGGTTGACACCGGCAGCCAGCTGCCCGGCCCGGGCCAGCAGGTAGTCCCCGACGAGAAGCGCCTGGCTCGGGCCCTCCACCGAGTTGATCGTGGGCACGCCCCTGCGTTCGCCGGCGTCATCCATGATGTCGTCGTGCACGAGGGAGCCGGCCTGGACCAGCTCCACCGCGGTGGCGCCCCCCACCACTGGGGGGTCGACGACGGCATCACCGGCCCGCCCGGTGGCCGCCGCGGCACAGCCCAGCGCCAGCGCGGGACGGAGGCGCTTGCCCCCACCGAGCACCACCCGGCGGGCGGGCGCCTCGATCTCGTCCCGGTCCACGACGACGGCCCGGCCGAGCTCGACCTCGACGGCCTCGAGACCCCGGGGCAGGTCCGGGAGGCCGAGCAGCGCGGCCAGGTCCGCCGGTGTCATGGCTGGAGCGTACCGACCCCGGACCGCCCCCCGGCCACTCGAACCGGCCGTACTGGCCCCTGTTTTGGTCGCGGGGGCGACCGAAGTCGGGACCGGTTCGGGCGCAGGAGGGCGCCGGTAGCCTCGGTCGCTGTGAAGATCTACACGCGCAAGGGTGACGACGGCACCACCGGTCTGCTCTACGGCGGCCGGGTGGCCAAGGACTCGGCCCGGCCCGAGACCTACGGCCAGGTGGACGAGGCCCAGGCCGTCATCGGCGTGGCCCGAGCCCACTCCGAGCGGGGCGGCGAGCTCGACGGGATCCTGATCCGGGTCCAGCGCGACCTCTGGGTCCTGATGGCCGACCTGGCCACCGATGGGACGAACCGCTCCAAGCTGAGCCCGGGCACCACCCTGGTCACCCCCGAGATGGTGACCCCGCTGGAGGAGCTCATCGACGAGGTCGGCAGGCGGTTCGCCACACCCACCGAGTTCGTCGTCCCCGGGGGCACCGTGATCGCCGCCCACCTCGACGTGGCCCGCACCGTCGTCCGTCGGGCCGAGCGGGTGGCGGTGGCCCTGGCCCCCGACAGCACCGCCGCCCTCGCCTACCTGAACCGGCTCTCGGACCTGCTCTGGATCCTCGCTCGGTGGCAGGAGGGGACGTCGCTCCCCACCCGCTCGGCCTGAGCATGACCGACGTGGTCCGCCGTGGGCTTCGTCGGAGGTCCCCCACCCGCTCGCGTCTCACCCCTTCTCTCCTCGTCCCTTCTGAACACCGGCTCGCTTCCCGTCCGGCGTGAGCTCCGCCCGTGCCGAGCGACGAGGCGCCCCCTTCCGAAAATCCCCATCACTGGAGAGCAATCCCGTGTCCCCCCGATTCGTCGTCCCCACCACTGCCACCTCTCCGTCCCAAGCCGACATGCTCGTGGTCGGGGCCCGGACCGAGGATCAGTTGGCATCGGACCTCGAGGTCGTCGGGGTGTCGGCCCGCTTCGCCGAGGCCGCCGGCTTCACTGGCGCTGTCGGCCAGACCCTGCTGGTCCCGGCGTCCGGCGACGGTGCGGCCGACCACCTGCTGGTCGGCCTGGGGGCCGAGGCCGAGGTCGACACCAACCGGTTGCGGAGCGCGGCGGGCACCGCTGGTCGACTGGTCACCCGGCACGCCAAGGTGGTGGTGGCGCTGGGCGAGAAGGCCGCCGACGGGACGACGCCGGAGGCCGCGGCCCGGGCCGTGACCGAGGGCTGGGTCCTGGGGGCCTACCGCTTCGACGACCATCGCTCGGACCCGACCCCGTCCAGGGTGCGGTCGGTGACCCTCACCGCCGGTGGGGCCCGCGCCGCGCGGGATGCGGTGACCCGAGGGGTGACCACGGCCCGGGCCGTGACGCTGGCCCGGGACCTCGTCAACCAGCCCGGCGGATCGCTGGTGCCAGCCGACCTGGCCGACCGCATCCGGGAGACGGGGCGCGAGGCAGGGCTGAAGGTGCGGGTCGACGGACCGGCGGCGCTGCGCCGCAAGGGCCTCGGCGGCCTGCTCGGCGTGGGCCAGGGCGCCACCAACGAGCCCCGCTTCGTGGAGGTCACCTATGTCCCCGAGGGTCGGTCCCGGGGCCATGTCGCTCTGGTGGGCAAGGGGGTCACCTTCGACACCGGCGGCTACTCGCTCAAGTCCTCGGAGGGTATGAAGGGCATGAACGGCGACATGGGCGGAGCCGCCGCCGTGGTCGGGGCCATGAGCGCCCTCGCCGCCCTGGGGACCAAGGTGAAGGTCACCGGCTACCTGCCGCTGGTCGAGAACATGATCGGGCCCGACGCCACCCGGGTGGGCGACGTGCTCACCATCCGGGGGGGCACCACCGTTGAGGTGCAGAACACCGACGCCGAGGGGCGGCTGATCCTGGCCGACGCCCTCCGACTGGCGTCGGAGGCCGGGCCGGACGCCATCGTCGACCTGGCCACCCTCACCGGGGCCTGCCCGGTGGCCCTCGGACCCCGCACCGCCGGGCTCTTCGGCACCCACGACGCCCTCGTCGGCCGCATCCGCGACGTGGCCGAGGGCGCCGGCGAGGCGCTGTGGCCCATGCCCATGCCGGCTGGTCTACGAGCGGGGCTTGACTCCGACGTGGCCGACATCCGCAACATCTCCGGCACCCGATACGGCGGGGCGTCGGTGGCGGCGCTGTTCCTGCGCCACTTCGTGGACGACGCCATCCCGTGGGCGCACCTCGACATCGCCGGCCCGGCCTGGATCACCGAGGCGGCCGAGGGCGAGATCCCCAAGCTGGGCACCGGCTTCGGGGTCCGGCTGCTCGTCGAGCTGCTGGCCGACTGGTCCCCCCTGCCCTGACCCCGCGCCGCCCCCCGGGCCAGCCCCCCGGGGTCAGTCGCCCGGGGGGGACATCGTTGCAGCCTTCTGGGTGCTGTGCGTGCCCTGGCGGGACCGCTGGGCACTCAGAACGGGGGCGGTGGTGCCGCTGCCCTGGTGCGTCAGGCGGCGTCGCCGCCGAGGTCGGTCTCCTCCGCCGGCGCGACCGGTGCGGGCCGGGTCCGCCCCACCGCCGCCGGGGCCTCCGGAGTGTCGGTCTCGGTGACGGGCGCGGCCGAGGGGACGAGCCCCGGGTGCAGGTCGAGGTCGGGGTCGCGGGCGGTCACCAGGCGGTGGGCCCAGACCGCGGCCTCGCGGGCCACCACCGGGTGCACCTTCCATCGGTGCAGGCGTTGCTCGGTGGTGGGGATGTCCTCCTGGAGCTCGGCCAGGGCCAGGGCCACCCGTCGGGCGCGGCGTCGCTGGTCGTTGAGGGTGGTCGCGTCGCGCTCCACGGCCCGCCAGGTGTCGTGCTGGGCCCGGACCCCCGCGGGCAACCGTTCGATCTGGTGGCGGGTGAGGGGCGGGAGGTTGCGGCGCACGGCCAGGGTGGATCCCCCTCCGGCGCGGGCCACACCGAACTGGCAGGCCCGGTGCAGGGCGCGCACCAGGGGGCTGTGGCGGCCCCGACCCGCGCCGAGCCCCAGGGCCTCGGCGGTGGCGGTGAGGTCGAGGGTGGCGCCGTCGGGCTCGTGCTCGAGGCGGGCGTCGAGGTGGCGCACCAGCCAGGTGGTGGTCGGGCCGAGGATCGACAGCCAGAAGTGCTCCACGTAGGTGGAACGGGGCGGGTAGCCCAGGGCATCGATCACCGGGTCCTCCCAGGGCTCGATGGTGAGGGTGGGGACGGACAGGTCGGGGGCAGGCATGAGATCGCTCTCCCAGGAGGCGCGGATGGCAGCGGGGGAAGCGATGCAGGTCACTTTCATATACTTTCAGCCATCTTCACACAGATGTCAACCCCGGTCGGGGGAGTGCTCCGAGCCCGGTACCGTCGGGGGCCATGGCGGCCGACGACACCAGCCCCCGCACCACCGCCGAGCGCGAGGGGATCGTCGAGCGGGCCTGGCTGGGGGGCGAGGAGGTGGCCCTGGAGCTGGCCGTGGCCGAGGTCGCCGACTGGGTGGCCGGGAGCCGGGCCATCGTGGCCCTCACCGGAGCCGGCATCTCCACCGACAGCGGCATCGCCGACTTCCGGGGCAAGAACGGGGTCTGGACCCGCGACCCCGAGGCCGAGAAGGCCAGCACCATCGGGTACTACCTGTCCTCGCCCGGGGTACGCCGCGTGGCGTGGCAGAAGCGCCTGACCTCGCCGGCCTGGGCCGCTTCGCCCAACGTCGGGCACCTCGCGCTGGTGGCACTGGAGCGCCAGGGTCGCCTCGACACCCTCATCACCCAGAACACCGACGGCCTGCACCTCCTCGCCGGCACCAGCGCCGACCGTCTGGTGGAGGTGCACGGCACCATGAGGGGCGTGATGTGCGTCGACTGCGACGACCGGGCCGACATGGCCCTGGCCCTGGCCCGGGTCGAGGCCGGTGAGGACGATCCGCCGTGCCGGTCGTGCGGCGGCATCCTCAAGGCCACCACCGTCCTCTTCGGCGAGTCGCTCGACGAGGCCGATGTCGACGCGGCCCAGGCCGCGGCCCGGCGCTGCGACCTGGTCCTCGCGGTGGGCACCACGCTCAACGTGTTCCCCGCCGCCCACGTGCCCCGCGTCGCCCAGCGAGCCGGAGCCCGACTCGTCATCGTCAACGGCGGCCCCACCGACGCCGACCACATGGCCGACGCCGTCCTACGAGGATCGATCTCCGACATCCTCCCTGCCCTGGTTGGCGCCGGGTCCTGAGCCTCGCCGGGGGCGGCGTCGTCTACCAACTGGCGGGGGGAGGACTCAGATACGAGGAGCGCGAGCTCAGGCCTCGGTGACGACCATGATGAACGACGCCCTCGGGTCCGATGTCGGCGCCCAGGGTGGCATGTCCTGGGTCACGCCCAGACCCACCCGATAGCGGCCGGGCGGCAGCGGCCCAAGGGTCTGGGTGAGGGCGAACACAGAGGCTGTGGCGGAGAACTCCTCGCCCGGGGTGGTCCATCCCGGGATCTCGCCGCCGGACCGGGCCCCGGCGGGGCCCCCCGGGTACAGGGCCTCGATGGTGGCGATGAGGCGCACCCGTGCCGGGCCGTTGAAGTTGCCCTCGCCCGGCCAGGGCGACCCCGTTCCGGTGTGGCGGCCGCGCACCGCCACGTCGACAGAGCCTCCGGGGGCGACCTCGACCTCCGTCCCCGCCCTGCCGTCGGTGATCTCCACCTCGGCCCGCCGGGCGCTGTCGGGGAGGCCGGTCGGGAAGCCATCCGGCAGCAACAGGCCGGCCTCGGCCAGGCGGTCCTGCTCCGGTCCGGGTCGGACCCAGAAGGCCACGCCCTGCTCCGCCCCCCAGAAGGCGTAGAAGCCGGACTGGTCGATGAGGGCAATGCGATCCCCTGCGTCTCGACGGGCGCGATCTTCCGTCCGGGCCAAGACGAAGGGTTGATCGGGCCCCTCCCCCAGGGCTGGGTCGAAGGTCGTGAACCTCACGTCGGGCAGGTGGAACGGGTAGCTGAGGTCGGTGAAGCCCGCTCCGGCAGACCGGATGTCGATGCTGACCGCGTCGACGCCGAGGGCCCGGACCTCGGTCGGCACCTCCCAGTCTCGATAGATCACGCGCTGGAAGGCTGCGGTCGCCCCTGTCGTACCGAAACCCGCCCACACGAACCAGACCACGAGGAGGGGCCCCAGCAGCCGCGGACGACGGGTCCCGAGGAGTACGAGGAGAACAGCGAGCAGCCCCACGAGCCCGGCCAGGCTCGCCCGCCAGAACGTCCCCGACGGGTTTCCTGCCACGTAGCGGATGATGGCAGGGACGGCGAACGCTGAGTACCGGCCGTCGTAGGTGTCGGCGTCGCGGTCGATGGCGAGCCACGCGAAGAGAACGACGATGGCACCGCCGGCCAGGGCCCCCAGGCGCAGGAGGCGGCGGCGATCGGCGGCGAGGAGCGTCAGGACGCCGGCGGCGAGCCACAGCGGTGTGAAGGAGTCGTTGTGGCGGCCGTAGACGAGGTGGTCGGCGCGGAAGCGGTTCTGGGCGAAGAAGGCGACGGAGACAGCAAACACGGCTGCGGCCAAGGTCAGCAGATAGCCCACTGCGAGGCGGTCCACGATCACCCGGGATCCTCTCCCTCCCGCGGTCACCGGAATGCCGGGCGCTGATCGCGTTTCGTCTCCGGCCTGGGCCTGGCGCGCCCGCAGGGCTGAGACGAGGCCGGCCACTCCGATCACCGACAGGCCCAGAGAGCCGACGGTCAGGTACCAGGCCTGGCCCACCGCTGTGCTGGTGAGCTCTTGCAGACCGTCGAACGAGGTGATCAGGTTTCGGATCTCCTCGGGTCCACCTTCGAGCCGCTCGACATTGTCCCATCGGGCTGCCTCGACCGCGCGCGTGGCGATCCACGCGACCAGGGTGCCGGCGACCAACAGGGCGGCATTGCCCATGGCGACCGCCGACGCCATCAGACGCCTCCGGGAACCCACCGCCAGGACGACGAGCCCGAGCACTATCGCCACCGTGAAGCGGGCGTGAGTAGCGTAGAGAAGTGCCACCACGGGACCGAACAGGTAGGCCTTCGGCCCGCGTGATCGCGTGGCGTGAAGGGCGAGGACGCTGGCGGGCACCAGGGGCAGCGCCAGGTTCTCCGCGATGGCCGAGACCCCAGCCGCCACCACGGCCGGAGCCAGCGCGCCGATGCCGGCGGCGAGGAGGGCAGGGCCGCGCGCCGCTCCGAGGACCCGTCGAGCCACGGCGGCGACCAGCGGCACCATTGAGGCCAGCAGGACGGCGTTGACGCCGAGGATGGCCCGCCACTGCGGTCCCGCCGAGGTGAACACCCTGGTGACCGGGGCGATGACGAGCGGGTAGCCCAGCGCATAGCGGGGAGCGGTGGGCATGTCCCACCCCGCGCCGGAACGGGCCAGCCACCGCGCGTTGCCCAGGTAGCCGGCCTCGTCGAAGACGACCGAGGGATGGCCGACGCGGGCCGATGCCACCAGGTGGACGAGTAGAGCCCCCACCGTCATCATCACCACCGTCAGTCTGAACCGCCGTGCGGTCAGCGTGTCGGGCACACCGCCGACCCTAGCCATGGGTGACGCGCGAGAATCCCTCAGGTCGAGTGAAGAGCTGACCAGGGCCGATGTTAGAGGTTCCAGATCGCACGGCGCCCTCGATCGCCTGTGCAAGGCGCTTGCATCTCACCCGGCCCCGGATGCGGCCGTCACCACCCTGGAGGGTGACCGCCGGTCGCGGGGTCGTCGCCTCGTCCGGTCGGTCTGGTGATGTGGGCTGTCGCGTCGCCAGCAGTGCGGCCGCGCAGATGTCATCATGAGCTCCATCGGTCATCGGAGTCGCGGAAGGGCGACGAAGACGAGGCTGGCAAGGGTGAAGTACGCCGCGATCACAGCCGCGAGCGCGACGATGCGGTGGTGGCGCCGGGTGACCACCCCCCAGCATCCGAGGACCACGAGGGGCCAGATCACCCAGAAGGTCGCCGAGCGGATGCCGCTGTCGCGGCCATCGTGACGTTCGGCGGCGCGGTTGAACGAGCGCTTGAACTCGAGCGTGGTCCGTAGGTTGCGCCACATCACCCGAGGGACGAGGCTGGGATGGGAGCGGACTGATCGACCGCAGTCCTCCGGAGGTTGCGGTCCCACACGATCTCATCGAGCTGGTCGAGTCGCCGGTCATCGAAGGCCGGACTCTTGAGGGGGTCGGTGAAGGCGTCCCGCTCGTCCGCGGTCGGCGAGTAGAGCGCGGCGTAGTTGGAGGTCACCAGCACCGGGTTCCCTAGCTGCACCCAGTTGCGGCCGATCCACGGGGCCACCACCGCCATCGCTACTCAGCACGAACAGTCCGGCCCGGCGCCATCCGATGCGCCAGATCAGGTAGAGGGCAAAGCACCGCGAAGTACTGGGCGCTGGGCCGAGTGAGGATGAGGAGCCCCGTACAGATGCCGGCCAGGACCCATCGATCGTCGAGAAGGGCCGCCAGCAGGCCCAGAAGCAGCAGCAGCGAGAGCGGTTCGGTGAGGACGTAGGTGTCGTTGGCCACGAAGTTGGGCAGGAGCGCTGCTCCCAGTCCGGCGGCCAGGGCCGCCCGGCCGCCGAGGTACCGGTACACCAGCATCGTGACACCGGCCACCACGGCCACCCCGATGACGATGCTCAGGCCGCGGCCGATGCCGGGTGTCGGCCACAGGACCTTGTACACGGCTGCCAGCGACGCGGGATAGCCGGGCGGACGGAAGGCCGTGGGGTGGACCTCTAGCCCCGGGAACTGGGCGACGTACCCCCTGCCGTCCGCGAGACGGGATGCCAGGAAGTGGTACTGGGACGCATCGCTGTCAAGCGGCTTGCCCCCGGTCAGGAGGGCCAAGTGCAGGACACGCGCCATGAGCGCCACGGCCGTCGAGGCGCCCACCACGGCGCGAGCTCTGAGTGCGTCAACGCGACGCATCACAGGTGTGGCCACCGCAACATTCATGCCGAACCCCTCACGATGAGAGGCCGTCTGCCCGGCATCCCCGTCCCGGACAGGTGGTGGGTGCACGGTCGAGGATGGCGAAGTCTCTCCGGCGTCAGCCGGACAGAGGTGCAGGTCATGGATGATTCGCAAGATGAGGGGTCGAGGGGGCGAGATGATAGGCGGCCCGATCATGAGGCTCTTCGCCGATGGCACGGGGTCTGGAAGCCGACCGCCGGGAATAGGTGACCGGTTGGGTAGGGTTTCCCCCGATGCGGAGTCCCGTCGGGCTGCGCACCACTCGACGAAAACGAACGCGAGGAACCCATGCCGAGCTTCCGTGAGGTGCTGGCCGACACCAAGGCCCAGATCCGAGAGGTCTCCACCGCCGAGGCCGACGAGATGCGCGAGCAGGACGGCGCCGTCGTACTCGACGTCCGCGAGGCCGATGAGTACGAGCAGGGCGCCATCCCGGGGGCGGTGTTCCTGCCCCGGGGTACCCTCGAGACCGGCATCGAGACCCGGATCACCGACAAGGACGCACCGGTCATCGTCCACTGCGCCAGCGGGGTGCGCTCGGCCTTGGCGGCCAAGAGCCTCGGGGACCTGGGCTACACCAACGTCGTCTCCGTCGAGGGCGGCTTCAACCGGTGGAAGGACGAGGGCCGGGACTGGACTGTGCCCCAGACGCTGTCCCCCGAGCAGCGCAACCGCTACAAGCGCCATCTCCTGCTTCCCGAGGTGGGCGACGAGGGCCAGCAGAAGCTGCTCGACGCCAAGGTGCTGCTGCTGGGCGCAGGCGGGCTGGGCTCACCGGCCGCCCTCTACCTGGCCGCCGCCGGCGTGGGCACCATCGGCATCATCGACATGGACGTCGTCGACGACTCCAACCTGCAGCGCCAGGTGCTGCACAACGTGGATCGGATCGGCGACCGCAAGGTCGACTCGGCCAAGAAGACCCTCACCCTGCTCAACCCTGACGTCGACGTCGTCACCTATGACACCCGCCTGGGCGAGGACAACGTGATGGACATCCTGTCGGGCCCCGACGGTGACGGCTGGGACGTGGTCATCGACGGCACCGACAACTTTCCCACCCGCTACCTGGTCAACGACGCCTCGGTGAAGCTGGGCCTTCCCGTGGTGCACGGCTCGATCTTCCGCTTCGAGGGCATGGTCACGGTGTTCGACCCCAAGGAGGGCCCGACCTACCGCGACATGGTCCCCGAGCCCCCGCCCGCGGACATGGCCCCCTCCTGCGCCGAGGCCGGCGTGCTCGGGGTGCTGCCCGGCGTCGTCGGGTCCCTCCAGGCCCTCGAGGCCATCAAGCTGCTGCTCGACCTGGGCGACCCGCTCCGGGGTCGACTGCTGGCCTACGACGCCCTGGAGACCTCCTTCCGGGAGTACAAGGTGCAGGTCGACCCGACCAACGAGATCACCTGGGACAACCGCGACCGCATCCAGGTGGCCGAGGTCGAGGGCCTGTGCGCCCCCCTGCCCCTCGCCGCAGCGGATTGACCCCTTCGCCCCACTCCGCCAGCTTTGGACGGACTTGGCCGCATGTGTCGCCCTTCCGTCCAAGGTTCGGTGGGGCGCGGGTCGATCGGGCGAGACTTTGGACGGATGTTGTCCTCACCGGCACAGTTCCGTACGAAGTTCGCCGGTGGCACCGGGCGGCCGTCATGCTTTGGACGGACGTTGTCCTCACCGGCACAGTTCCGTACGAAGTTCGTGGATTGGCGGCTGGGCGGGCACCTCTGATCGCCCGCGCCGGCCAGCTGGCGACCCCGCCGGAGCCGGTCGGCGGCTGCGGGCGAGACCGGTGGGGGGCCTAGCCTCGCCCCGATGGACGCGGCCGGCCCTCCCCCTCTTGGCGCCGCCCCGCCTTCCAGCGCCGACCGGCCGCCGACGCGCAAGCGGCGCCTGGCTCAGCTGTCCACCGTCGTCGGGCTGCTGATCGGGGGGCTCACCTGTGCCTTCGTGGTGCGCACCCTGTCGTCGGAGTGGAGCGAGGTGCGCGAGGCGGTGCTGGATGCCTCTCCGGCCTGGGTCGCCGTCTCGTTCCTGCTCTGCCTGCTGGGCATGACCAGCATCGGCTGGGTCTGGACCGATGTGCTCGCCCTCCTCGGTGCCCAGGTCGAGCGGCTGCGGGCCCTCGGCTGGTACTACATCGGCGAGCTGGGCAAGTACCTGCCCGGGGGGGTGTGGCCGGTCCTGGGTCGGGGCGAGCTGGCCCGGCGCGGGGGCGTGCCCGGACCCCGGGCCTACGCCAGCGTGGCCCTCTCGCTCGTCACCCTCTACCTGGCGGCCATGCTGCTGGCCGTGGGCCTGCTGCCCTTCGCCCTCGGCGACGACGGCCCCGGATCCGCAGCCCTCGTGCTCGTCCTGCTGCCGCTGGGACTGGCGGCCCTCCACCCCCGGGTGATCGAGCCGGTGCTGGCGCTGGTGCGGCGGGTGACCAAGCGGCCCCTCGCCCTCACCGTGCCGCCGTGGCGTGACACCGCCGTGGTCGTCCTCCGCTACGTGCCCACCTGGGCCTTCATCGGTGGGGCCACCGCCGCCATGGCCCAGGCCATCGACCCCGGTGCCTCGCCCACCAGGGTCGCGTTCGCGGCCGTGCTCAGCTGGATCGCCGGCTTCCTCGCGGTGCCCGTCCCCGCCGGGGCCGGGGTGCGCGAGACGGTCTTCATCGCTGCCAGCGGCCTGTCGCCGGAGCTGGGCGCCACCGTTGCGGTGGCCACCCGTGTGCTGTTCATCGTGATCGATGGGGGCGGCGCCGCGGTCGCCGCCGGCCTGCTGCGCCGCCACCGGACCCCGACCCCAGTGGTCGTGGGACCTCCGCTCGAGACCGCCGCCGCCGACGCCCTCCCCGACGCCTGACGCTCACCCCGTCCGGACAGGTCAGGTTTGGGGCAGAGGTCGGCGGGGCAAGACCCCGGCGGCTCTTCCCCGAGAGATCTCCATCGCTCCCGAGGAGGGCCCATGGCCCCGAACCCTGCCCGTCTGCGCGCCGCCGCCGACGGGCTCCGCACCACCGCCCGCCGGCTGGACCTCGACCTGGGTCCCCTGGCCGAGAAGGGCGACCACCAGACCTGGGAGGGGCCCGCGGCCACCTCCTACCGGCGGGCCGCGGCCGACGTCGAAGGGCGCGGGACCCGAGTGACGGCCGGGCTCCGCCGGCTCGCCGACGACCTGGAGACCCGGGCCGGTGCCGTCCAACGGGCCGCGGCCGAGGCGGACGCGGCGCGCCGTGAGCGGCTCGGGTTCTGGCGCCAGGACGGACCGGCCCCGGACGCTCGCCGCCGTCGGCCGCCGAGCCTCGACATCGGGGCGGCGATCACCGAGCCAACGGGTCGAGACCATGGCTGAGGCTGAGTCTGAGTCTGACGCCGCGGCGGGCGTGGTCTCCCTGGATCCCGTGCGCCTGGTGGGCCTGGAGCGCTACCTGGACGGGCTCGCCGCAGGTTGTGCCCGGGGTGCCGCAGACGTGGAGGATCACCTGGCGGGCACGGCCGTCGCGGTGCCCGGCGAGGTAGGAGAGCTTCGTCGCCTGGGGGAGTGGTGCGCGGTCCAGGCCGCCGGCGTCGTTCGGCGGCGCCAGATCGTCGAGGGCCTCCCCGCCACCCTCCCCCTGCCAGCGTGGGCGCCGGCGGCACGAGCGGTCGTCGAGGCCCGCGCCGACGATCTCGGCCCGCGCCTCCTCGCCGTGCTGCACGACGCGCCGCCTGACTGGGTGGCGCTGCGATCAGTCCTCGCCCAGGTCCAGCGCGGTCTCCACGACCCGGCCTTCGTCTCCCGCCTGGCGCTGCGCATCGGTCCGCAGGCCCTGGTCATGCTGCCGCTGGCCGTCGAGCGCAGTGCGACGACTGCGGGCTCCCGCGCCGTGCCCGACGACGTGGACGCCGCGCACCGCACCGTCGGGGACCTCCTCGCCCGGGTGGAGCGCCCGAGCACCGGGGCTGCGGCCCGGTCGCGCTGGTGGGACGCGTTGGAGGGCTTCGGCGTCGAGGTCGACGACGAGCTGATCGTCCGGGTGGAAGAGGCCGGCCGCCAGGCCGGCCTGGGAGGGGACGTGGTGATGGGAGTCGTCCGTGCCGCCCGGGCCCTCCGGGCCGCCGGCGGCCGTGGACCGGCCCCCCGGCTCGGACCCGTGGCCGTCGTCGGCTTCATCGGCGACCTGGTCGATGCCATCGATGACCCCGACACCCTGAACGTGCTCTCCGCCGTGGCCAGTGGTCTCAGCGCCGCCGCGCCGCTGGCCGGGCCGGCAGCGCCGGTCGCCTACGCCGGTTCGGTGCTGCTCGCGTTCTGCGCCTGGGCCCTGTCGAACGACCAGGACGACGACGAGCGCGACGTGCGTCGGGACGACACGGGGACGGGCGAGCGCCGCTACCCGAGCGGCAGCGCCAGCAACCCGAACGTCGACACCGCCGGGGTCCCCCTTGACGGTGCCTTCGCCTGAGGAGGTCTTCTCCTCGCCGACGAGCGTCGGGTCCGCGCCGAGCGGCGCGACACGACGCGCCGTCGGGTCGCGTCGGTCGGTCAGGCCGGGGTGCGCACCGAGGCGGCCACCATCGTCCACGGGAACGGGGACCGGACCTGGCGAACGGTGAACGACGAGCCCACCATCTCGGCGAAGCCACGCTTGGACCAGTGGTTGATGTGACCCGGCGTGTTGCCCAGGTCCTTCAGGTACTTGCCCCGGGCCAGGTTGGCCACCGACCAGATGCGCTCGCGCGGCACCGACAGCACCAGGTCGCGCCGACACACCCGGTCGAGCTCGGTGAGGGCGCCGATGGGGTCGGGCACGTGCTCGAGCACCTCGATGGCGAGGACGAGGTCGAAGGTGTCGTCGGGGAAGGGCAGGCGGCCGATGTCGGCGAAGGCGCCGGCGTGGGCCCGGCCGATCCAGTGGGCGGCTAGCTCCTGGTCGGGGAGGTCGATGCCGGCGATGGGCACCTCGGGCCACCGCGCCCGCAGCCGCTCGGCCACCTCGCCCTCGCCCACCCCGACCTCGAGCACGGCGGTCGGCGCCGCCGCGGGCAGGGATGCATCGAGGGCGGCGAAGAAGCCGTCCATGAGCCGTCGCTCGACCGGGTTCTGGCTGGCGTACTTGTCGTAGGTGTTGCCGGTGCGGACCTCGTCGTCGACCGGCGTGACCGTCGTCGGTCCCGTCACCGGACGGCCTCCTCGGCCGAGCGGGCCACCGGCTCGGTCCGTCGGGTCGGGTGGCCGATGGGGTAGGTGGGGGCGACGTCGCGGGTGAAGCCGGCAGCGGGCTGGACCTCGTGGGTGGCCCGGGTGGACCGGCCGATGAGGTCGGCCAGCATGCCGATCACGAACACCTGGAAGGCAACCACGAGGATGAGGAGTGTGTTGATGGCGACCCGGAAGTCGTTGGTGGTCACGTCGTAGACGAGCTTGGCCAGCCCGATGAGGGTGAAGAGGAAGCCGATGGGGAGGAACACCCGGAACGGGTCGAACGAGAGCGTCATCCGGATGACCTGCAGCAGGTAGCGCCGGGTGTCCGAGGCCCAGTGGAACTTCGAGGTGCCGGCCCGCTCCGAGTAGGTGATGGGCCAGTACTTCACGGTGTAGCCGTGGGCCAGGAAGGTAAGGGTGATGGTGGTGACGCAGCTGAACCCGGGCGGGAGCTGGCCGACGTACTGCAGGGCCACATCTCGTCGGAAGGCCCGCATGCCCGAGTTCAGGTCGGGGATCGGGGTCTGCACCAGGTACGAGGCCAGCCGCCGGATGAAGGCCTTGGCCGGGACCCGGAACGCCTTGTGGGTGCCCTCCTCGGAGGTGCGGGCCCCCACGACCTGGTCGTAGCCCTCGAGCTCGGCCACCAGCTCGGGGATGAGGTCGTTGGGATAGGTCATGTCCACATCGGTCCACACGACGATGCGCCCCCGTGCCGCGCGCGTGCCGTACTTGCGGGCTGACCCCGAGCCCCGGTTCGTGAGGAACTGGATGAGGCAGATGCCCTCGACCTCGCGCAGGGCGTCCCCGGAGCCGTCGTTGGACCCGTCGTCGATGACGATGATCTCGTAGGAGTGCTCCGAGGCGTCCATGGCGGCCCGGATGCGGTCGATCTCCTGGCGGAGGTGCCCCTTCTCGTTGTAGATGGGCAGCACGATGCTCACGTCGACCTCGTCGGCACTAGCGGGGAGGTCGAGGTCCTCCTCGGTCGCGACGATGGCAGGCGGCTCGTCCACGGAGCCCGAGGCTACTGGTCGCCTTGTGCCCGCCGGGAACCCTCCCGGCGGAGGTCGACCAGACCAGGGTGGCGGAGCTCACGCCCCACCACCACCAGCGCGGCGATGGCGACCAGGCCGGCGAGCACGGCCCCCACGGCCAGGGCTCGGCCGGGCCACGCGCTCCAGGCCACCAGGGCCTCCAGCTCCCCTCGGACACCCTCGCCTGGTGCCCCCCAGAACCCGTCCAGCATGGTGGCGAAGCCGACCGCGTGCAGAGCGAGGCCGACCGCCACCGCCACCACGACCGCCGCCCGGCCCGTCAGGCGGACCAGCCCGGCCGCGGCCACCACCACCAGGGGCACCACCACGGCGAAGAGGTACCGGCCCTGGATGAAGGGGGTCTGCCCGCTGCGGGCGTAGAGGCTCCAGGCGTGCTGGGCCACGAACCCCCCGAGGCAGGCCACCGGGACCAGCCCCACGACCAGGTCGGCCCGGCGCAGACCACGGGCCGGGCGCACCAGCCCGACGACGGCCACCGCGACCAGCGCGGCGGTGGCCAGCCCGATCACCCAGAGGGGCATGCGGGCCGAGTAGAGGCCGAACCAGCCCCAGAAGCGTTCGGTGAAGAACGCCCCGAACCGGCGGGCGAAGAAGCCGGGGTCGGGCGTGAAGCCGGACTGGGTGGGCACCAGCTGTCCCTCCAGCGACGGCGCGAAGGAGCCGGTCCGCACCCGGTTGCCGATCCACCACCAGCTGCTGACGAGGACGGCGCCCAGCCCGGCGGCGGCGCCGACCACGACGGTGCGCCGGTCGAAGCCCACCCATGTCGGCTCGTCTGCGGCGCGCCCGGTGGTCGTCGTCCCGGCCCGGGCGTCGGCCGCCGACGGGACCCGGGCCCGAGCTCGTCGGTGGGCGGCCACCAGGTAGGCCACCGCGATCCAGGGCACGAGCAGGACGGCGAAGGCCTTGGTCAGCAGGGCCAGGCCGGTCACCACCGCCACCAGGGCCGCCGTCCGGGCCCTGCGGTCACCCCGGACCACACCGGCCAGCAGGACGGCGAGGACCGAGGCCAGGGCGGTGAGGAGGTTGTCGTTGTTGATGGCGGAGCCGATGTGGGTGAGCTGGGGCACAAGCAGCACCAGCGCGGCGGCGGTGACGGCGGTGCGCCGGTCGGCTCCGAGGCGGTGGGCGGTGGCCCACGCCGCCAGCGGCAGCAGCACCACCAGGGCGGCGTTGACCAGGCGGAGGAGGGCGACCTCGGTGACCAGCGCCGGCGGGTCGGTCCCCGGCAGGACCGTACGCTCGGCCCGGACGAACAGGGCCATGGACTGGTAGTAGAGCGGCGGGTGCTGCGGCTGCTGGTTGAACCCCCCGTCGACATCGTCGATCGAGCCTCCCAGGGCGTTGATGTTCAGGCGGTCGCCCCGCGGGGATGCCTCGGCGGCGGGCTTGTCGGGGTCGCGGGCGTCGTCGCCGAAGTAGGGGACGGCCACCCGCTTGATCGCCACCGCGACCCGGCGGCCGTCATACTCGGGGTAGTGGGGGTCGTCGGCCAGGCGGAGGGCCAGGTCGGCGTGGACGAACTCGTCGGGGGCGAGGACCAGCGGGGCGGCAACCGAGGAGGTGGCGAGCAACACCCCGAACAGGGCGCAGAGGGCCCACACCGCGGCCGGTACCCGACCATCCGTGCGACCCGCCGGGGCCCGGCGCCGGTCGGGAGCGGACGCGGGAGATGCAGGGGCCTCGGGCGCCGGGACGGTGGGGGAGGCGGTCACGACGAGCCGAGGAGGTCGAGGAGGCATGCGGCGCCGGCCGCGGGGGAGAGGGACCCCTCGCCCACCCGGGCCTCGACGCCGGGCAGGGCCTCGGCGACGGCGGCGTCGGTGCGCAGGCGCAGCTCCAGTGCCCCGCGCAGCTCCGACCACAGCCAGGCCCGAGCCTGATCCGCCCGCAGGCGGTCGAGGGCACCGGAGGCCCGCATCGCACCATGGGCGTGGGTCACCGCCGCCCACACCTCCTCCACCCCGGTCCCGTGGACAGCCGAGGCCTCCAGGGCCTGCGGCGTGACCTCGGCGTGGCGGGGTCGCAGCAGGTGCAGGGCCCGGCGGATGTCGACCGCGGCGTGGGCCGCGGCCGGGGCCAGGTCGCCGTCGGCCTTGGTTACCACCACCACATCGGCCAGCTCCATGATCCCCCGCTTGATCCCCTGGAGATCGTCGCCACCAGTGGGGGAGGCGAGCAGGACGAACAGGTCGGTGAGGTCGGCCACCGCCACCTCGCTCTGGCCCACGCCGACGGTCTCCACCACCACCACGTCGAAGCCGGCGGCCTCGCACAGCAGCAGCGCCTCGCGGGTGCGACGGGCCACCCCCCCGAGCTCGCCGCCCGACGGCGACGGCCGCACGAAGGCGGCGGGATCTCGGGCCAGGTCCTCCATGCGGGTCTTGTCCCCGAGGATGGAGCCACCGGAGCGGGAGCTGGTGGGGTCGACGGCGAGCACGGCCACCCGATGGCACCGCGCCGTGAGGTGGGTCCCGAGGGCCTCGATGAAGGTGGACTTGCCGACGCCGGGCGGGCCGCTGATGCCGAGGCGCACCGCCCCCCCGGTGCGATCGAGCAGGGACTCGACCAGGCGCGCCGCCCGGTCCCGGTGGTCGGCGCGGGTCGACTCGACCAGGGTGATCCCCCGGGCCAGGGCCCGGCGGTCACCGTCGACGATCCCCGCCGCCAGGTCGGGGACAGGGGCATCGACGGGCACCCGGAGAGGCTAGGCACCGCGACGGCTCGGGTCCCGCGTCCGCCTGTTGTGGTGGCCTCACTACTTTCCGAGGTATGCGGTCATCACGGCTCCTCTTCGGGGCCGACGACGTCTCCTTCCAGCTCCATCGCCGAGTCGTCCTGGTCCCCGACGTTGTACGGCCCACTCGGGTGCAGGCCGGCCGCCAGCGCCGAGGGCCGGAGGAGGAAGGCAACCTGATCGTCGATGTCGCCATGGCGGCGGTGGGGTGCCGGTGCCACGTGGTAGGAGCCCTCCCACACCTCGTCGAACAGATCCTGACCCCGTTCGTGCCGCCGCTGGAGCCAGGCCTCGACCTCGGGCGGTCGTTCGCCGACAACAACGGTGCTCGTCGGGTTCAGACTACCTCCGGGCCTGGGCCGAGGTCAGCGGATGAGGGCGGCGAGGTCGACGGTGACCGCGAAGGGGATGGTGGCCTCGAAGGTGGCGGCGCCGGTGAGGTCGGCACGTTCGACGTAGGACCCGGTGTCGGCGTCGAGCTGGTGGACGCGCAGGCGGGGCCCGTTCGGATCGACCATCCAGTAGGCGGCGACGCCGCCCCGCTCGTAGATGCCGAGCTTGACGTGCACGTCCCGTCGGCGGGTGGATGGCGACAGGATCTCGACGCAGAGCACCGGGGGCAGGTAGAGGCGCTTGTCGCCCACGTCCTCGCGTACGCAGACGGAGATGTCGGGCTCCAAGAGGTTGTGGTCGTCGGCCACCCAGTCGACGGGGGAGCCGAACACCTCCATGTCGGGCGGGCACGCGGTCGTGAGCACGAACGCCAGGTTGTTCGCGATGCGTGCGTGCATCGGGATCGGGACGGGGTTCACGACGATGGCTCCATCGATCAGCTCGAAGTTGGGGGGTCCTTCGGGCAGCCGCAGGTAGTCGTCGACGGTCAGGGGCCGGTCGTCGGGGAACGTGATGTCCCACTCGGGAGGCAGCGCGAGCTCCACGACCTCCACGGTACCCAGGGGGTGGGACAGGTCGTGGGCCGGAACCCCATTCAGCTTCTCGCGACGGATCCGACACCCATGCGTGTCGATTCCGTCGCGAGAAGGTCGGGCGATGGCGCCGCGGGGTTCAGGTCCGGGCGCGGAGGAGGTCGAGGACCTGGGCCGCGGCGTCGGGGATGTTGGTGCCGGGTCCGAAGGTGGCGGCCACGCCGGCGTCGGCGAGGAGCTGGTGATCGCCGGGGGGGATGACCCCACCGCAGACGACGAGGACATCCTCGGCGCCCGCCTGGCGCAGCTCGTCGATCAGCTTGGGCACCAGGGTCCGGTGCCCGGCGGCCTGCGAGGACACCCCGACGATGTGGACGTCGTTCTCCACTGCGTCGCAGGCGGCCTCGGCCGGGGTCTGGAACAGGGGCCCGACATCGACGTCGAAGCCCAGGTCGGCGAAGGCGGTGGCGATGACCTTGGCGCCCCGGTCGTGACCGTCCTGGCCCATCTTCACCACCAGCATCCGGGGCCGCCGTCCCTCGGCCTCGGCGAAGTCGGCCACGTCGGACTGGATCTCCTCGAAGCCGGCGTCGCCCTCGTAGCCCTTGCCGTACACGCCTTCGAGGGTGCGGACCTCGGCCCGGTGGCGGCCGAAGACATCCTCCATGGCATCGCTCATCTCGCCGACGGTGGCCCGGGCCCGGGCCGCGTCGATGCACAGGTGGAGGAGGTTCCCGTCGCCCTTCGCCCCCTCGCGCAGGGCATCGAGGGCGGCGTCGCAGGCGGCCTGGTGGCGCGACGCCCGCACCTTCTCCAGCTTGGCCACCTGCTGGGCCAGCACCGAGGCGTTGTCGATGTCGAGCACGTCGACCACCTCCGGGTCCTCGACGGTGTACTTGTTGACCCCGACGACGACCTCCTCGCCCCGGTCGATGCGGGCTTGGCGGCGGGCCGCGGACTCCTCGATGCGCAGCTTGGGCATGCCCGACTCGACGGCCTTGGTCATGCCGCCCAGCTCCTCCACCTCGTCGATCAGCTCGCGGGCCCGGTCGGCCAGGTCGCGGGTGAGGGCCTCGACGTAGTACGAGCCGCCGAGGGGGTCGACCACCTCGGGGACCCCGGTCTCCTCCTGGAGCACCAGCTGGGTGTTGCGGGCGATGCGGGCGCTGAAGTCGGTGGGCAGGCCCAGCGCCTCGTCGAACGCGTTGGTGTGGAGGCTCTGGGTGCCGCCCATGACCGCGGCCAGGGCCTCGACGGTGGTGCGGATCACGTTGTTGTAGGGGTCGAGGGCGGTGAGGGAGACCCCGGAGGTCTGGCAGTGGGTCCGCAGCATGAGCGACTTCTCGCTCTTGGGCTCGAATTGGCTCATGACCTCGTGCCAGAGCAGGCGGGCGGCCCGCAGCTTGGCCACCTCCATGAAGAAGTCCATGCCGATGGCGAAGAAGAAGCTGAGGCGACCGGCGAAGCGGTCCACGTCGAGGCCCCGGTCGAGGGCGTAGCGCACGTACTCCAAGCCGTCGGCGATGGTGAACGCCAGCTCCTGGTCGGCCGTCGCCCCCGCCTCCTGCATGTGGTAGCCGGAGATCGAGATGGAGTTGTACCGGGGCATGTGCTCGGACGTGTAGGCGATGATGTCCGACACGATCCGCATGCTCGGCTCGGGCGGG
>JBBSMQ010000006.1:0-149578 GCA_038233075.1 Acidimicrobiales bacterium | reverse complement strand
ACAGGGCCACGCGGCGGCGCTCGCCGCCGGACAGGGGGGCGACGGCGGCGTCGCCCGGCGGCAGGCGTAGGGCGTCCATGGCCACCTCGATCTTGCGGTCGAGGTCGTTGGCCCCCTTGGCCGCGATCTCGGCTTCGAGCTTGGCCTGCTCCTCGCCGATCTTCTCGTAGTCGGCGTCGGGGTCGGCGTACTTGGCCAGGCAGGCGTCGTAGGCCGCCAGCAGCCCGGCCACCTCGGCCACGCCGTCCATGACGTTGCCCTTGACGTCCTTGTCCTCGTCGAGCTGGGGCTCCTGCTCGAGGAGGCCCACGCTGAAGCCGGGGGAGAGGCGGGCCTCGCCGGTGAAGCCGTCGTCGACGCCGGCCATGATCCGCAGCAGCGACGACTTGCCGGCCCCGTTGGCGCCGAGGACACCGATCTTGGCCCCCGGGTAGAAGGACAGGGAGATGTCCTTCAGGACCTCGCGGTCGGGCGGGTGGAACCGGCCGACCTTGTGCATCGTGTAGATGAACTGTGCCGACGACATCTCCCGATCATGGTGGAGAGCGCCCGATCCGGCGAAACGGCCACCCGGTGGGCGCTCTGCGACCACCAGGGTGGCGGCTTCGGGAGAGGGTCAGACCTCGACGGGCTCCAGGCGGCCGGTGGCGACGTCGTAGACGGCCGCGCCGACCACGAGGTGGTCGGGGGTGAGGGGGTGATCCCGGATGCGACCGACGTCGGCGGCCAGCGCCGCCGTCGGCTGGGCGATGGTCGAGGGTTGGTAGGCGGCGACCGCGGGATCGTCGTCCCGTCGGCCCAGGGCGGCGGCCACCTGGGCCCGCACCTGGTCGTCGGTGCCGACCAGGCCGCAGTCGGTGTGGGCCACCACCAGCACCCGATGTGCTCCCAGCAGGTTGGTCGCCAGCACCAGCGACCGCAGCACATCGTCGGTGACCCGGGCTCCGGCGGTGCGGATGATCTTGGCGTCACCGGGCTCCTGGCCCAGGACCGCCAGCGGGTCGATGCGAGTGTCCATGCAGGTCACTATCGCGAGCCCGGAGGCCGCAGTGCCCCTCAACCCGCCGTGGGCGAAGTCGGCGGCGAAGGCGGCGTTGGCGTCCCAGACGTCGGCGAAGGGGTCGCCGGCGTCGGGGGCCGGCCGGGGGGAGTCGACCATGTCGCCAGCATCGCCGGTGGCCGGTCGCCGGTGAAATCCCCAGACGGCGAGCGCGGCCCCGGAAGGGCGGGGGCTGATCGGTAGGATCGGGGTCGATGCCTGCCGACAACGCCCCCCCCTCCGACGCCCTGGGTCCCAACGCGTGGCTCGTGGACGAGATGTTCGAGAGCTACTCCGACGACCCCTCCTCGGTGAGCGACAGCTGGCAGGAGTTCTTCTCCGGGTACCAGTCCACCGGACCCGCCGGCTCGGAGTCACCGGCGGCATCGGGCTCCTCGGAGGCGGCCAGCGACGGCACCTCGGCGGCCCCCACCCGCCGGTCCGGTGGCGGCACCAGCGCCCCGGCCGACCCGACGGCCGGCAACGGCGCCTCCACCCGCGAGGGCAAGGCGCTTGGCGGCGGGGGTGGCACCCGGGTGCTCAAGAAGGCCGACGACGACGCGAGCTCGGGCGCCAAGGCGGCCAAGGGGTCCGGCGGCGCCGGCGAGCGCGAGGAGGCGTCCGAGGATGGGAAGGCGGCGAAGGACGGGAAGGCGTCCGAGGGCTCCAAGGACGCCAAGGACGACAAGGCAGCCCGGGCGGAGAAGGGCGCCAAGACGTCCAAGGGCGCCAAGGACGCGAAGGGCACCAAGGCGTCCAAGGGCGAGAAGGCGGGGAAGGGCGAGACGTCCAAGGCCGGTGGCGAGGACGATGGGGGGAGCGACGACACCGGGCCCCCGGGGGAGGCCCTGCGGGGGGCGTCGGCCCGCATCGTGTCCAACATGGAGGCCAGCATCGGTGTCCCCACCGCCACCAGCTTCCGTGAGGTGCCGGCCAAGCTCCTCGAGATCAACCGCAAGGTGATCAACGGCTACCTGTCCCGCACCCGGGGCGGGAAGGTGAGCTTGACCCACCTCATCGGCTACGCCGTGGTGCGGGCCATCGCCGACGCCGTCCCCGCGCTCAACGCCAGCTTCGCCACCGACGACGAGGGCAAGCCCCGCAAGGTCGACCACGAGCACGTGAACCTGGGCCTGGCCGTCGACCTGGAGAAGTCCGACGGCAGTCGCACCCTGCTCGTCCCGGTCATCCGCGAGGCCGACACCCTGGACTTCTCCGCCTTCTGGGGCGCCTACGAGGACCTCATCCGCAAGGTGCGCACCGGCAAGCTGTCCCCCGACGACTTCGCCGGCACCACCGTCACCCTCACCAACCCGGGCACCATCGGCACCGTCCAGTCCGTGCCCCGGCTCATGCCCGGACAGGGTGCCATCATCGGCGTCGGTCGCCTCGACTACCCGGCCGCGTTCCAGGGCGCCGACCCCGCCGCCTTGGCCGATCTGGGCATGTCCAAGGTGATGACGGTCAGCTCCACCTACGACCACCGCATCATCCAGGGCGCCGAGTCGGGCCTCTTCCTCAAGCGGGTGCACGAGCTGCTGATGGGCGAGGGAGACTTCTACGGCGGGATCTTCCGCTCCATCGGCGTGCCCTACGAGGCCGTGCTCTGGCGCCAGGACAGCAACCCGGTGGAGAAGGACGATGCCCACCTCCAGAAGCAGATCCACGTCCAGACCCTCATCAACATGTACCGGGTCCGCGGCCACCTCATCGCCGACCTCGACCCGCTGGCGGCCAAGGAGCCGTCGATGCACTCCGAGCTCGACCCCGCCACCTACGGCCTCACCATCTGGGACCTCGAGCGCGAGTTCCTGACCGACGGGTTGGCCGGTGAGCCTCGCATGGCCCTGGGCGACATCCTCGGGGTGCTGCGCAACGCCTACTGCCGGCGCATCGGCATCGAGTACATGCACATCCAGGACCCGGCCGAGAAGGTCTGGATCCAGACCGAGGTCGAGGGGGCGTCCACGACCCTGCCCCCCGAGGACCAGCGCCACATCATGGGTCGGGTCAACGCGGCCGAGGCGTTCGAGAAGTTCCTCGGCACCAAGTACGTCGGCCAGAAGCGCTTCGGCATCGAGGGGGCGGAGTCGGCCATCCCCATCCTCGACGCCGTCCTCGAGAAGGCGGCGGGCGACGCCCTGGCCGGGGCGGTGATGGGCATGGCCCATCGCGGTCGGCTCAACGTCCTGTCCAACATCGTGGGCAAGTCGCTCGACAAGCTCTTCACCGAGTTCGAGGGCTACGTCGACCCCGAGTCCACCCAGGGCTCGGGCGACGTCAAGTACCACCTCGGCCAGCGGGGCACCTTCACCTCCCGCCACGGCCACGAGATCACCGTCGAGCTGGCCGCCAACCCCAGCCACCTCGAGGCCGTCGATCCCGTGGTGGTGGGCGTGGCCCGGGCCCGGCAGGACATCATCAACGACCCCGAGGCCTTCTCGGTGCTGCCGGTGCTGGTGCACGGCGATGCCGCCTTCGCCGGCCAGGGGGTCGTGGCCGAGACGCTCAACCTGGGCAGCATCAAGGGCTACCGGGTGGGTGGCACCATCCACCTCATCATCAACAACCAGCTGGGCTTCACCACCCCGCCGGACTCGGCCCGCTCGTCGGAGTACTGCACCGACATCGCCAAGATGGTCCAGGCCCCGATCTTCCACGTCAACGGCGACGATCCCGAGGCCTGCGTGCGGGTCGCCCGGTTGGCCTATGCCTACCGGCAGCGGTTCCACAAGGACGTGGTGATCGACATGGTCTGCTACCGGCGCCACGGTCACAACGAGGGCGACGACCCCAGCTACACCCAGCCGATCATGTACAAGCGGATCGACGCCCGGCGGTCGGTGCGCAAGCTCTACACCGAGGCGTTGGTTCGGCGGGGCGACATCAGCATCGAGGAGGCCGAGGCCGCCCTCGACGACTTCTCGGAGCAGCTGGCCACGGCCTTGGAGGAGACCCGCTCCCAGGCTCCCGAGGGGGAGATCCGGGCCAAGCCCCCGGCGCCGGCACGCGGCGTGCTGCCCCACGTCACCACGGGGGTCTCCTCGTCGGAGATCGAGCGCGTCTACGCCGCGCTGTCGTCACAACCGGAAGGCTTCACCGTCCACCCGAAGTTGGCCAAGCAGCTGACCAAGCGCGACGAGATGTTCGAGGGCGGTGAGGTCGACTGGGCCCTCGCCGAGGCCCTCGCCTTCGGCACCCTCTTGCTGGAGGGCACCAACATCCGCCTGGCGGGCCAGGACTCGCGGCGGGGCACCTTCTCCCAACGCCACAGCGTCCTGGTCGACTACGAGACCGGCGCCGAGCACGCCAGCCTGGCCCACCTCGACGAGGACCAGGGCAAGATCTGGATCTACGACTCGCTGCTGTCGGAGTACGCCGCCCTCGGTTTCGAGTGGGGCTACTCCACCATCGCCGACGACACCCTGGTGCTGTGGGAGGCGCAGTTCGGCGACTTCGTCAACGGGGCCCAGATCATCCTCGACCAGTACTTCTCCGCGGCCGAGGACAAGTGGGACCAGCGCTCCCGGCTCACCCTGCTGCTGCCCCACGGCTACGAGGGCCAGGGTCCCGAGCACTCCTCGGCGCGCATCGAGCGCTTCCTCAACCTCTGCGCCGAGGACAACATGCAGGTCACCAATGCCACCACCTCGGCCCAGTACTTCCACCTGCTGCGCCGCCAGGTGCACCAGGAGGTGGTGAAGCCGCTCGTCATCTTCACCCCCAAGTCCCTGTTGCGGGCCAAGTCGGCCCGTTCGTCGGTGGGCGACCTGCTGAGCGGCTCCTTCGAGGAGGTGCTCGACGATCCCTCCGTCACCGACGCCGAGGCCATCACGCGGGTGGTCTTCTGCAGCGGCAAGGTCAGCCACGACGCCATGGCCGAGCGCGACGAGCGCGACCTGCCCGTGGCGGTGCTGCGCCTCGAGCAGCTCTACCCGTTCCCCCGTCGCCGCATCCGCGAGCTGCTCCAGCGCTACAGCAACGCCTCCGAGGTGGTGTGGCTTCAGGAGGAGCCGGACAACATGGGCCCCCGATCCTTCGTGGGCGAACGGCTGTGGCCCCTGGTCCCCGACGGGGCGAAGTACGAGGAGGTGTCGCGGGTCGGCTCCGGGTCACCCGCCGGTGGCAGCCGGGCCATCCACGTGCAGGAGCACGACGAGCTGCTGAACCGGGTCTTCGAGGGCATGTAGCGAGCCTCGGAGGGGCACAACTAGAACCTGTTCCAGTGCCGGGTAGGGTCGCCGGCGTGAGCGACACGGCCAAAGACCCCATCGACACATCGCCCTCCGCCTTCGAGCAGGCCCGGGCCGATGGCGTCATCGACACCTTCCTGGCCATGCCCGACACCCGGGCCAAGCAGGCTGCCAAGTACGAGCGCATCCGCACCCTGGCCGGCGATGAGGGCACCAGGGCCATGGAGATGCCGGCCGAGTACATGTTCAAGGGGGTGCCCCAGTACGCCGACGACGAGGTCGACGACCCCGTCCAGGTCGTGCTGGGGGAGATGGCCAAGCACCGCATCTCGACCTTCCTCGTCGGTGTTCACGAGAACGAGCACTCCCAGCGCGCCGTCCGGGAGATGCCTCAGCACTTCGCCGGGATGCTGAACGTCGATCCCAACGAGGGCATGAGGGCTCTCCGGGCCATCGACGGCGCGGTGGAGGAGTGGGGCGACTCGCTCAAGGCCGTGCACGTGTGGGGGACCGGTCTCATCCCCCAGGTGCCGCTCGACGACCGGCGGATGTGGCCCATCTACGCCAAGTGCATCGAGGTCGGCCGCCCGATCATCGTCTACGCCGGGGTCCCGGGGCCTCGCATCCCGATGGCGCCCAGCTGCCGATCCTGCTCGACGAGGTGTGCTGGGCCTGGCCCGAGCTCACCGTGGTCGTGCGCCACGGCGCCGAGCCCTGGACCGAGCTGATGGTGAAGCTGCTGCTCAAGTACCCGGGGCTGCACTACTCCACCAGCGCCTTCGCCCGAAGTACTACCCCGACGACATCATCACCTTTGCCAACACGCGGGGTGCCGAGAAGGTCCTCTACGCCGGCTACTACGCCTCGGGCCTGACCCTCGACCGCATCTTCTCCGAGCTTCCCGCCGTCGGGTTCCGCGACACGTCTGGGCTGCGTTCCTGCGCACCAACGCGGCCCGGGTCTTCGACATCGCGCCGGTGGCCCCTCCCGCCCCCCTCGGCTGACCCGGCGCGAGGGCGATGCGGCCGGAGCGACGGCCGAACTGCTGCGAACCGGCGACCGTTCCCGCCCCTGGAAGGTCGTGTCTGGTCGCTGCTTCCGGTGCGTGGCCGGGGTTCGGTCAGCGGAGGGGGAAGCCGACGACGGCCTCGAGCTCGGCGATGGCGACGTCGGGATCATCGACCTTGATGGTGGTCATGCCCATGGCCCGGGCCGGCTTCAGGTTCACGCCCAGGTCGTCGAGGAACACCGCCTCGGCGGCCTCGATGCCCAGCTCCGTGCAGGCCCGCTGGTAGAAGGCCGGATCGGGCTTGCGCACCCCCACGACCGAGGACTCGATGATCACGTCGAACAGGCTCAGCACCTCGACGCGCGGGTCGCCGTCGCCCGACACCCCGGGGCCGTCGACCATGGCGTCGGCCTGCATGGCGACCACGTTGTTGGTCAGCAGCGCCGTCCTGAGCCGTGCCGCACACCGGCGGACGGCCTCGACCATGACCGGGCGCAGCGCTCCCCGCAGCAGGCCGACCACATCGGCGGCCACCACGTCACCGCCGAGGGCGCGAGCCTCCTCCTCGAAGAGGGCGCAGAACTCCTCCATGCCCACCTCGTTGCGCTCGAGCCGGGCCCACGCATTGGTGTCGGGGTCGGTGGCGTTGACCTTGCGGAGGAAACCGTCAGGGAGCCCGTGGGCGGCCTCGTAGTGGGCGAAGGCCTCGAACGGGCTGGTGAGGATGACCCCCCCGAAGTCGAACAGGGCGGCACGGACGGGGGTGTCGTCGGTCATGCGCCGCCCAGGAGGTCGACCGCGACCGCCTCCCACATCTCGGTGGAGAGGCGCAGCGACTCCACATCGACCCGCTCGTCGTCGCCGTGGAACATGCGGCCGTAGTCCTCGAAGCGCAGGTGGCGGCTGAACAGGCCGAAGCCGTAGGCGGTGGCGCCGAGGCGTCGGAAGAAGCGGGCGTCGGTGGCCCCGGCGATGAGCATGGGGACGTTCTGGCTGTCCTCGTAGAATCGACCTGCGACCCGCGCCAGGGTGTCCCACAGCGGTGAATCGATGGGTGACTCCGTGGCGGGGTCGAACACGGCCGGCTCGATCTCGACCTCGTCACGCAGGTCGCCCACGGCCTCGAGCAGCACGGCCTCGACGGCATCGCGGCCCTGGCCGGGAAGGGTGCGCACGTCGACCTCGAGGGTGACCTCGTCGGGGATGGTGTTCACCTTCGACCCGCCGTGGGCGATGTTGGGGCTCATGGTGGTGTGGGTGCAGGCGTGGAACAGTCGGGCGGCGCCGAGGGGCAGGTCCTCGAGACGGCCGTCGATGCGCTCGGGGTCGAGCAGCGGAGCGGTGGCCTCCTCGGGCAGACCCATGGACGCGAGGTACCGCCGCCACACCTCGCCGATCTGGGCCTCGGGACGGTGGTGGGCGATGCGACGCACGACCTCAGCCGCCTTCACCAGCGCATTGTCGGACTTGTAGGGCTGGGACCCGTGCCCGGCCGTGCCGCGGACGGTGATGCGACACCAGTAGCAGCCCTTCTCCCCGACCATCACCGGGATCTTGGTGCCGGCCGGGCTCGTCATGGGGATGCCGCCGGACTCGGTGAGCACGTAGTCCGAGCGCACCGCGTCGAGCTCGTGGTCGGCCAGGTGCCGGGCGCCCCAGGTGCCGGCGGCCTCCTCGTCGGCCACGGCCGCGAAGACCAGCGTGCCGTCGGGGCGCCAGCCCCGGGCGGCGAGGCGACGGACGGCCACGGCCATCGACGAGGTGAGGTTCAGCATGTCGACCGCGCCCCGGCCCCACACCTCACCGTCGACCAGCTCTCCACCGAAGGGGTCGCGCTGCCAGCGGTCCTCGTTGACCGGGACAACGTCGAGGTGGCCGAGGAGGGTGAGCGTCGGCGCCGAGGGATCACGGCCCTCGATGCGGGTGATGAGGCTCTGACGTCCCGGCTGGGGCTCGTAGACCTGGACGTCGAGCGCCGCGCCTGCGAGGTGGCTGCGCAGGGTGTCGACCGAGCGGGTCTCCCCGCCGGAGCCCACCGATCCGTCGTTGACGCAACGGTTGCGGATCAGGTGCTGGAGGAGGTCGGTGACCTCTGCCGTGGGATCATCGAGGGAGGTGGCCACGGACCGAATCTACCCAAGCGCACATGGGCCTGGCGCGTCCGGGTGGCTCCATCCGCGTCCGCCCTTGACGGGCGTAGTTGACTCTGACCCGACATGCCCGATGCCAACGCCATCCGCGACCACGTCATCGTCGACGGGTCCAACATCGCCACCGAGGGCCGCTCGCTGCCCAGCCTGGCCCAGCTCGACGAGGCGGTGCGGGCCTTCCTCGACGAGTACCCGGGAGCGCGGATCACCGCGGTCGTCGACGCGACCTTCGCCCATCGCATCGATTCCTCGGAGAAGCCGGCCTACGAACAGGCCATCCTCGACGGCGATCTGGTCGCCCCGCCCGCAGGCGCAGTCGGACGGGGTGACGCCTTCGTGCTCGCCATCGCCCACAAGGCCTCGGCCACCATCCTGTCCAACGACTCGTTCCAGGAGTTCCACGGAGAGTACCCCTGGGTCTTCGACGAGGGTCGCCTGATCGGGGGCAAGCCCGTCGACGGGGTCGGCTGGGTCTTCGTCGTGCGCTCCCCGGTTCGAGGCCCGGTCAGCCGCCGGTCCCAGCGGTCGGGGCGTGGCGGCAAGGGCCGACCGACCAAGGCGCAGAAGGCGGAGGAGGCCAAGGCGGTCGAGGCTGAGGTGGCGGCGCGCCGCGCCGGCTCGAGCCCGGCGCGCCCCAAGGGCGGCCGGACCAAGAAGGCTGAGGGCGACGCCCTGGCGGCCGAGGTCGCGCAGGAGCTGGCCGCCAAGGAGGCCAGCCCCGGCGGCTCGAGCACCACGGACACATCCGACAAGAGCTCGGCGAAGCGTCGATCCCGCCGGGGCTCCAAGGCCCAGCCCCAGGCCGAGCCCAAGTCCAAGCCGAGGACCCGGTCCAAGGCCGAGCCCCAGTCCAAGCCCGGGACCAGGTCCCAGGCGCCGGAGACGATCAACGAGCCGGCCCCCTTCGTGACCTTTGTGAGCGAGCACCCCGTCGGAAGCGTGGTCGAGGCGGTCGTCGACCGGTTCTCCTCCCACGGTGCCTACGTGGCCGTCGGCGATGCGCAGTGCTACGTGCCGTTGCGCTCGATGGCCGACCCCCCGCCCCGAAGCGCCCGCGAGGTGCTCACCGTGGGGGAGTCACGGACCTTCGTCGTGGATGCGTTCGACGCGCCGCGACGGAGCATCGACCTGGCCGTACCAGGTCACGAGGCGACGAGTAGCGCCGTCAGCGAACCGACCCCTGCCCAGGAGGCAACCCCCATGGCACCCGCCAAGAAGAAGGCCGCGACCAAGAAGGCGGCGGCCAAGAAGGCGCCGGCGAAGAAGAAGGCGGCGGCCAAGAAGGCGCCGGCGAAGAAGGCGCCGGCGAAGAAGGCCCCGGCGAAGAAGGCGCCGGTCAAGAAGAAGGCGGCGGCCAAGAAGGCCCCGGCGAAGAAGGCGCCGGCCAAGAAGGCCCCGGCGAAGAAGGCGCCGGCCAAGAAGAAGGCGGCCGCGAAGAAGGCGCCGGCCAAGAAGAAGGCGGCCGCGAAGAAGGCGCCGGCCAAGAAGAAGGCGCCCGCCAAGAAGGCAGCCGCCAAGAAGCGGGGCTGATCGCCCGACGAGCGTGCGGGGAGGGTCGAGCCCTTCCTCCGCGGCCCCCGTCAGGGGAGTCGAGCACATCGCCCTATCGTCGTCTGGGTGCGCATCGCGACCTGGAACGTGAACTCGTTGAAGGCCCGCCTCCCGAGGGTGGAAGAGTGGCTCGGCTACGCCCGTCCTGACGTGCTCTGCCTGCAGGAGACCAAGCTGGCCAACAGCACCTTCCCGGCCCTTGCCTTCGAGGGGCTCGGCTACGAGTCGGCCCACCACGGCGAGGGTCGCTGGAACGGCGTCGCGGTCCTGAGTCGGGTCGGTCTCGAGGACGTGGTCGCCGGCTTCGGCGACGACGAGGAGCCTGACCCCCAGGCTCGCCTGGTCTGGGCCACCTGCGGCGGGGTGCGGGTGGCCAGTGCGTACGTCCCCAACGGCCGTGCCCTCGACGACGACCACTACCGCTACAAGCTGGAGTGGCTCGAGCGCCTGCGGGCGCGGCTCGTCGCCGACCACGATCCCTCCGAGGCGCTGGTGATCGCCGGCGACTGGAACATCGCACCCGCCGACGACGACGTCTGGGACCCGGCTGCGTTCGAGGGCGCCACCCACGTGAGCCCGCCGGAGCGAGCGGCGCTCGACGCCCTGCTCGAGTGGGGACTGGTGGACACGTTCCGACGCGTGCACGACGAGCCCGGGCTGTTCTCCTGGTGGGACTACCGGGCCGGGAACTTCCACAAGCGCAAGGGCATGCGGATCGACCTCCTGCTCGCCTCGGCTCCCGTCGCCGATGTGGTGAGCTTCGCCCTCATCGATCGCCAGGCCCGCAAGGGCAGCCAGCCCAGTGACCACGCCCCGGTGCTGATCGATGTCGACCAGTACCAGCCGTAGGAGTCCCGTGGACGACGACCAGACCACACCGCCCCTGCTCGCCTCCCCGCGGGTGCGCTCCCAGTCCGACGAGGACCTCTCGCCCCGGCGCGCCACGCTCCGCCGCATCGCCAGCGCCAACCGAGCCCTCATGGAGGATCTGGTGGGCACCGAGGTCGATCCCGACGACCTCGTCACCGTGGCCGAGGAGCTCGAGGCGCTGGCTGACCGGTTCCACCACGAACGGCCGCGCAGCACCTACGAGGGCGTGGCCGAGACCGCCATGTCGGGCGGCGCCATCGAGCCCTTCTTCGACCACTCGCCGCTGATCGGGCTGGCCAACCCGCTCTCCCCACCCATCCACGTCGAGGTCGGCCCCGACGTCATCATCGGACGGGTCACGTTCGGATCGGTCTACGAGGGCCCGCCCGGCTGCGTCCACGGCGGCTTCGTGGCCGCCGCCTTCGACGAGGTGCTGGGCACCGCCCAGACCTACTCGGGCGCACCGGGCATGACGGCGCGCCTGACGGTGAACTACCGGCGGCCGACCCCGTTGCATGCCCCCCTCGTGTTCGAGGGCCGGTACTCCCACCGCGACGGACGCAAGATCTACACCGCCGGCCGTGTCCTGGACGGTGACCAGGTCACCGCCGAGGCCGAGGGCCTCTTCGTCACCATCGACGCCGACAAGTTCCGCACCCTGGCCGAGGGCTTCAACCGCCGCATCGCCCCCGACGGCTGACTCAGCCCGTCAGGTAGGCCTCGACGGCCTCGCCCTCCACGTTGAGGTGCTCGCGCAGACCCGAGACGATGGCCTTCTCCACCGCGCCGGAGACGAGCATGGCCTTGACCTTGAGGTCACCCTCGATGTGCCTCACGGTGTCGTTGCCCTTGGCCTCGTAGCGGTAGGTCCCCGAGCAGCGCAGTCGGTCGGCGTAGTGGTCGGGGTGGAGGCGGACCGCCACCGACAGGGCGTCGAGGTCGTGGACCGACTGCTCGACCCACGTGAGCTTGTTCGGGTCGACGACGGCGGTGACCGCGGCGGACAGGTCGGCGATGAACTGATAGCGGATGCGCAGGGTCACGATGTTGCCGTCCTGTTCCCGGCTGAGGACGTCCGGCGGCCCGAGCTTCTCCGAGCCCGACAGCTCCTCGTAGAGCTCGGCGCTGGCGTAGGCGGCGGCCACCTCGTCGGCGGGGGCGGCGATGGTGTGGGTCACGTCGAAGTGCACGCAGCCTCCTGCGGGGTCGGGTCGAGACTCTGATCACGGGCCCAGGATGGGTCATGGGCGGACCTCGTGTGGGCTCGCCTGCTCCCGGAGGACCTGGAGCAGCGCGGCGCCGTGAGCATCGACGGTCATGGGCCCCATGCCCCGCACTGTGGCGAGCTCCTCCTCGTCGACCGGGTCCCGTCGGGCCACCTCGGCCAGGATGCGGTCGCTCACCACGACCGTTGGGGGGACGCCGACCCGACGGGCGGCCCGCGCCCGCCACTCCCTCAGGGCGACGAGCCGGAGGCGAGGTCCGTCGGGCGTCGCGGTTCCGGCCAGCGCGCTCCGAGCCTGGGCCAACCCCGGCTCCGGATCCGATGGTCGGCTCGCCGCATCGAGGACGGTCCGCGCCTCTTCGAGGGTGACCAGGTAGGGCGAGGGACGGCGACGGACGGGTCGGTCGCGCAGGGTGCGGCACTGCGCCCACGACAGCCGGAGCACGTCCTCGGCCCGGGTCAGGGCCACGTGGAGCAGGCGTCGCTCCTCCGCCTCGGCCTCGGGGGTGCGGGCGTGGCTGATGGGGACGTAGCCGTCCTCCAGACCGGCGACGTGGACGATCGGCCACTCCAGGCCCTTGGCCGCGTGGAACGTCACCACGTCCACCGCGTCACCCTGGCGTCCCGGGCCGTCGGCGCCCACGGCGTGGCTGATCCAGCCGCGGAGGGCCGACGTCGGCGCCGCCGGGTCGGCCCGGTCGAGGTCCCGGCCCAGGCGCAGCAGGGCGACGAGGTCGTCGGCCCGGGTGGTGGCTCCGGCCTCGTCGGCGTCGGCCACCAGGCCCTGGAGGTCGGCCAGGGCCATGCGCAGCGGTCGCGCCGGTCCCGCGGTGAGCAGACGCAGCGCATCGCGCACGGCCGGTCGGGCCAGGAGCGGATCGACCCCCCGTCGGCGCACGGGGATGTGCGCCGAGAGGAGGGCCTCCTCGACCAGGTCCATCTGGCCGTTGGTGCGGACCAGCACGGCCTGGCGGTCCCAGCGGGTCCCCGGGGCGTGGGCCAGGCGGACCGCGGTGGCGATGCCCCGGGCCTCGTCCTGGTCGTCGGCGTAGTCCGTGATGGTGGGGACCCGGCCGGCGGGGCGGTGGGGGACGAGGCGAGAGGGCCCGGGGCCGAGGACCGACCCGGCCAGGTGGAGGATCTGGGGGGTGGAGCGGTAGTTGCCGGTCAGCTCCACCACGGTGGCCCCCGGGTGGTGGCGGGTGAAGCCGGTGAGGTAGCCGGCGTCAGCACCGTTCCAGCGGTAGATGGCCTGGCGCGGATCCCCGACCACGCAGAGGTCGTCGCGGTCGCCCCGCCAGGCCTCGAGCAGGCGGTGCTGCAGTGGGTTCACGTCCTGGAACTCGTCGACGAAGAGGTGGCGGAACCGCCACCGCTGGGCGGCGGCGAAGGCGGTGTCGGACTCCAGGGCCTCGGCGCAGCGGGTCAGGATGTCGTCGAAGTCGACCACCCCCCGTCGGCGCTTCTCCTCCTCGTACGCGGCGTAGGCGGTCGCGACCTGGTCGAAGGAGGCGCCCACGCGCCGGTCCTGCTGGTGCGCGGCGGCGGCGTAGCCGTCGGGCGGCACCTGGCGGGCGCGGGCCCACTCGATCTCGGTGGCCAGCTCGCCGGCGGGCAGGGCGCGACCGGGCAGCGATCGCAGGACGCGCACCTTGCTGTCCAGGAGGTCGGGGACGGGCCGGCCGCGGTCGGTCCAGAGGGTGCGCAGCTGAGCCCAGGCGACGGAGTGGAAGGTGCCCACGTTGGGTCGGTCCCGCAGTCCGAGCATGGCGACGCGGTCACCCATCTCGGTCGCGGCCTTGCGGGTGATGGTGAGGGCCAGCACGTGGCGGGGCTCGGCCGAGCCCTCCAGGGTCCGGTGGGCGATCCGACGGGTCAGGACCCGCGTCTTGCCCGATCCGGCGCCGGCCAGGATGCAGAGCGGCTGCCCCGGGTCGGTGACGGCTCGGCGCTGGTCGCCATCGAGGCCCGCGAGCAGTCGGCGACCGTCCACCGCCGCACCCTACGAGAAGGGTGGGGCCCGAGCGTCGGTTCGCCGGGGCCCGAGAGCTCGCCGCGGACGCGGGGCGTGATCGAGACACGGCACTAGGTTGGGACGATGGCCGTCGAGCTCAGTCGGAGCCGGTTCGAGGACCTGGTGGAGGAGGCCCTCGGGGGTCTGCCCCCCGAGATCGAGGCCATGCTCGACAATGTGGCCGTGATGGTCACCGACGGCCGGCCCAACGACCCCCTCGGTCGGTACGAGGGCGTCCCCCTCACGGCGCGGGGCCAGTACGGCCTCATGGAGATGCCCGACCGCGTCACCATCTACCGGGTGCCGCTCTGTGCCCATGCCCGCGACGAGGCCCACCTGGTGCAGGAGGTGCGGATCACCGTCGTCCACGAGCTCGGCCACCACCTGGGCATCGACGACGCTCGGCTCCACGAGCTGGGCTACGGCTGAGCTGGCCCGAGACGGACGGCGAGGGGTCCGGATGTCGCCTCGGACCGACCACGGCACGACCTAGGTTCCTGTCGTGGCCTTTCCGCGCAAGCTGTTGAACGACGGCGAGGAGCTGGTCCTCGACCTGCGTCCGCACTGGATCGCCCTCACCCGTCCCGTCCTGGCCGTGGGGGCGGCGCTGGCGCTGGGGGTGGTGGCGCTGCTGGTCGAGATCACCGCCCTGGAGCTCCTGGCCCTGGCCCTCATCGTGGTGGCCGTGACCTACCTCGGTGTCGCGGCCCTGGGTTGGAGTCGCACCATGTTCGCGCTGACCACCGATCGGATCATCTCCCGACGGGGGGTGCTCACCAAGTCCGGCATCGAGATCCCCCTGGAGCGGATCAACACCGTCTTCTTCAACCAGCGCCTGGTGGAGCGCCTGATCGGGGCCGGCGACCTGGCCCTCGAGTCCGCCAGCGAGCGGGGCACCCAGACCTTCAACAACGTGCGCAAGCCCGACCTCGTCCAGCGCGAGATCTACGTGCAGATGGAGGCCGACGAGGACCGGAAGTACGACCGGGCGCGCGGCGGCGGGCCCGCCGCCGCCGGCCTGTCGACGGTGGAGCAGGTCGAGCGGCTGCACGACCTGCTCAGCAAGGGGGCCATCACCCCCGCCCAGTTCGAGACTGAGCGAGCCCGCCTGCTGGGCGGCTGAACCTCGGGCGATCGGAGCCGGTGCCCGGGCGCACGGAGGCGATGGGCGGCGCCTTCCTGAGAGTCCGAGCAACGAGCGCCGGCTGCGTCGCGCCGAGCCACACTGGGGAGGTGCCGCTGCGCATCGTGAGCCTGGTCCCATCGGTCACCGAGACCCTCGTGGCGTGGGACCGCACCCCGGTGGCGTGCACGCGGTTCTGCGAGCAGCCCGGCATCGAGGCCGTCGGCGGCACCAAGCGACCACGGCGGGAACGCATCTTGGACCTGGCCCCGGACCTGGTGGTCATGAACGACGAGGAGAACCGGCGGGAGGACTTCGACGCGCTGGTGGCCGCGGGACTGCGGGTGCACGTGGCGTCGCCCCGTCGGGTGGCCGATGTCCCCGACGTGCTGACGGCGCTGGCCGAGGCGGTCGACGCCCCCGCCCCCGAACCATGGGAGCCGCCGCCACCACCGGACCCACCCGTCGGCCTCGCCTTCGTGCCCGTGTGGGCCCGGCCGTGGATGACCCTCAACCGCGACACCTACGGAGCCTCGGTGCTGGCCGCGTCGGGCTGGGCCGGGGCATGGGACGACGACGAGGTGCGCTACCCGGAGGTCACCGTCGAGGACGTCGTCGCCCGCCAGCCCGACGTGGTGCTGGCCCCGACCGAGCCGTGGGCCTTCACCGCCGACGACCTCGACGGCCTGACCCGCACCTTCGGGGTGCCGGCCGTGCTGGTCGACGGCCAGGACCTGTTCTGGTGGGGGGAGCGCACCGCCGGCGCGGTGGCCCGGCTGCGGCAGGCTCTGACGGGGTGAGCGCGGGGCTCAGCGCGGCGGAGGACCGCCGCGGGTGCGGTCGCCGTAGACGACCGTGCGGCGGCCGTTGATCTCCATGAACAGGCCGATCAGCAGCCCGATGCCGCCGGCGACCATGAGGATGACCCCCACGACACCGATGTCGATGTCGGCCACGGTGGCGGTCACCGCGAACTTCAGGATGGCCCCCACCGCGATGAAGAAGATGCTGGCTCCGATGGTCATTGGCGCTGCCTCACCTGGGGGCTCGGGGTCGATGGGCTCTCCCATCGGTCGCCGCAACCGTAGTGAAGCGCTGGTGTCGAAGGGGAGATGCTGGGCGCCGCCTCGACGGCCCTTGGGTCGCCGCCCCTTGACCGGGCGGTGCGACGCTTGACCGGGCGGTCAAGGGGGGCCACCATGACGGCCATGGCCACCACCCCTCCTTCCTCCGATGGCATCGAGATCTGGTACACGACCGACGGCGACCCGTCGGGCGAGCCGCTCCTCATGATCATGGGCCTGGGGATGCAGCACCTGGCCTGGGACCACGAGCTGGTGGCCCGCTTCGTGGCCGAGGGCTTCTTCGTCATCCGTCACGACAACCGCGACGTGGGCCTCTCGACCAAGCCCGACGTCGGGTCCCTCCCGGTGCTGGAGCGGCTCATGGCCGCCATGGGTGGGCAGGAGGTGGAGGCTCCCTACCTGCTGTCGGACATGGCCGCCGACGCCGTGGCCGTCCTCGACGACCTCGGGGTGGCCTCAGCCCACGTCCTGGGGGCATCGATGGGCGGCATGATCGCCCAGACCCTCGCCATCGACCACCCCGACCGGGTCCGCACCCTGACCTCGATCATGTCCACCACCGGCGGCCGCGACGTGGGCCGGCCCACCTCCGCGGCCCTGACGGCCCTGCTCGTCCCGCCCCCGGGCGATCGCACCCAGGCCGTGGAGGGCGCCCTGCGGGTCGGCCGGATCATCGGCAGCCCCGGCCTGGTCGACGAGGCGTCCATCGCCGAGCGGGCGGCGGCGGCCTGGGACCGCTGCGCCTACCCGGAGGGCACCGCTCACCAGCTGCTGGCCATCACCGCGTCACCGGACCGGACCCCCGCCCTAGCCGAGGTCGACGTCCCGACCCTGGTCATCCACGGCGACGTCGACCCCCTCGTGACCCCGAGCGGGGGTCGGGCCACGGCCGAGGCCGTGCCCGGGGCCGAGCTGCTCCTGGTCGAGGGCATGGGCCACGACGTGCCCCGGGTCCACTGGGACGAGCTGGTCGGCGCGGTGACCGCCCTCACCGCCCGGGTCGATGCCCCGGCCGCCCGCTGACCGTCCCGCACCGCGATTCCCACCTCGTCGACATCGCCCGACGGTCGCCGACCTCGGCCGACGGCTGACCCCCACCTACCAGGAGCACGCCACCCATGGGACCCCTCTCCGGCACCCGCATGGTCGAGATCGCGGGCATCGGCCCCGGGCCGTTCTGCGCCATGGCCCTCGCCGACCTCGGCGCCGACATCATCCGCATCGATCGTCCCGGGCGGGGAATGGGCTCCGGCCACCCCGACGCCCCGCCGGCCGACCTGCTGAACCGCGGCCGCCGGTCCGTCGCCGTCAACCTCAAGGACCAGGCCGGCATCGAGGCCGTCCTCGACCTGGTGGCCTCCTCCGACGCCCTCATCGAGGGCTTCCGGCCCGGGGTCATGGAGCGCCTGGGCCTCGGCCCCGACGTCTGCCTGGGGCGTAACCCGCGCCTCGTCTACGGCCGTATGACGGGTTGGGGCCAGGAGGGCCCCTACTCCCCCATGGCGGGCCACGACATCAACTACATCGCCCTTTCCGGCACCCTCGCCCACCTGGGCCGGGCGGGGGAGCGGCCCACCCCGCCGATCAACCTGGTCGGCGACTTCGGTGGTGGCGGGATGCTCCTCGCCCTCGGCATCTGCGCCGCCCTGGTCGAGACCGGCCAGTCCGGGGCGGGTCAGGTGGTCGACGCGGCCATGACCGACGGCTCGGCGCTGCTCACCACCATGATCCACGCGTTCGCAGCCATGGGCATCTGGTCCGACGAGCGGGGCACGAACATGCTCGACACCGGCGCCCACTACTACGACACCTACGAGTGCGCCGACGGTGGCTACGTCTCGATCGGCTCCATCGAGCCCCAGTTCTACGCCGAGCTGCTGCGCCTCACCGGCCTCGACGGCGACGACCTGCCCGCCCAGCAGGACAAGACCCACTGGCCCGAGCTCAAGGTGCGCCTGGACGTGGTGTTCAAGAGCAAGACCCGGGACGAGTGGTGCGCCCTGATGGAGGGCACCGACGTCTGCTTCGCGCCGGTGCTGTCCATGGCCGAGGCCGTCGCCCACCCTCACAACGTGGCCCGGGGGACCTTCACCGAGGTGGCGGGCGTGCCCCAGCCCGCGCCGGCGCCCCGCTTCAGCCGCACGCCGGGCGCGATCCGTCGGCCCCCGCCCCACGCCGGCCAGCACAGCGACGAGGTCCTGGCCGAGATCGGCTACGACGAGGCCCGCCTCGCCGCCCTCCGCCAGTGCGGCACCATCGCCTAGCCCCTCCAACTTCGTACGGATCTCCACCGCCGGTGGCGGGGTTCGGTCCAAAGCTCAGGGACCCGACGCGACCTTTGGACGGACCTGGCCGCATGTGGCGGGGTTCCGTCCAAGGTTGGTTCGGTCGGAGGAGCGGTGGCGGTAGCGTCGGCGGCGATGGCGACGCTGGTCTGCTTCCATGCCCACCCCGACGACGAGGCCATCGGCACCGGGGGCACCATGGCCCTGGTCGCGGCGGCCGGCCACCGGGTGGTGCTGGTGCTGGCCACTCGGGGGGAGCGGGGCGAGATCGTCCCCGGCGTGCTGGGGGAGGGCGAGCAGCTGGCGCTGCGGCGCACCGCCGAGGTCTACGCCTCGGCCGAGGCGCTGGGCGTCGCCCGGGTCGAGTTCCTGGGCTACGTCGACTCCGGGATGATGGGCGAGGCGAGCAACGACGAGCCGTGGACGTTCTGGCAGGCCGATGTCGACGCCGCCGCCCGGCGCCTGGCCACCGTGCTGGTGGAGGAGGGGGCCGACGCCCTCACCGTCTACGACGACCACGGCGGCTACGGCCACCCCGACCACATCCAGGTCCATCGGGTGGGGATGCGCGCCGCGGAGATCGCCGGCACGCCCCGGGTGGTCGAGGGCACCATGAACCGCACCGCCATCAAGCGCATGGCCCAGGCCCAGGCCGACGGAGAGGGCGGCTTCGACCTGCCCGAGGGTGTCGAACCCCCCGACCCTGACGACATGGACCTCGGGGTCGAGGAGGACGTGATCACGCACTGCGCCGACGTCTCCTCGGTGGCCGGGGCCAAGCGGGCCGCCCTGGTCGCCCATCGCAGCCAGGTGGCCGACGACCACTTCTTCCTGGCCCTGCCCGAGGAGGCCTTCGCCACCGCCTTCGGCACCGAGTGGTACATCGGCCACGGTCCGGTCGACGACGACGCCAGCCCTCTCCACGGCATCGTCGTGCCCTTCGCCGCCACCTGACGCCGCCCGCGTCGACAGCCCGTGGGACACCACCGGACACCGTCGGTTCACCGGCGCGCCACCGAGGCGCTACCGTCGCTCCACCGACCGCGACCAGGGGATGAGACGTGGGACGACCAGCGTGCACGGGCAAGGCCCTCCTGGCGGCGGTCCTCGCCGTCGGGGCCATCACCGTCGTGGCCGTCCCGTCGGCCGACGCCGCGTCGGTCGACGAGCTGCGCATCAACCAGATCCAGGTCGTCGGCAGCCACAACAGCTACCACCTGGCCGCCTCGCCGGCGGAGAGCGCCCTGCGCGAGTCTTTCATCGGCGAGGAGGCCAACAACATGCTGCTCTACGAGCACGCCCCGCTGCCGGAGCAGTTCCAGAGCCAGAAGGTGCGCCAGATCGAGCTCGACGTCTTCCGCGACGACGCCGGCGGCAAGTACGCCACGCCGCTCCTGCGGCAGGCGGCGGGGGAGGGCCCCTACGACCCGGCCATGAACGAGCCCGGCACCAAGGTCCTCCACGTCCAGGATGTCGACTACCGCAGTACCTGCCTCTCACTGGTCGCCTGCCTGGACGCGATCGAGGGCTGGTCCGACGCCCACCCCAGCCACATGCCCATCGCCATCCTGCTAGAGCTCAAGGACGACGAGGTCCCCGTCTCCGGCTTCCCGTTCGTGGTCCCCGACCCCTACGACGCCGCCGCCATGGACGCGCTCGACGCCGAGATCCGCACCGTCATGGCGCCCGACGACATGATCACCCCCGACGACGTCCGGGGCGGCGCCGCCACCCTCGAGGACGCGGTGCTCGACACCGGCTGGCCGACGCTGGGGGAGAGCCGGGGCAAGGTCATGTTCCTCATGGACAACGGTGGCGACCGCCGGACCGACTACCTGGCCGGCCATCCCAACCTCGAGGACCGGGTGATGTTCACCAACGCCGAACCGGGCGACCCCGACGCCGGCTTCGTGAAGGTCAACGACTCCCGGGGTAACGTGGAGCGGATCCAGCAGCGGGTGGCCGACGGGTACGTGGTGCGCACCCGGGCCGACTCCGACACGACCGAGGCCCGCGAGGGCGACACGTCGGCGCGCGACGCGGCGTTCGCGAGCGGGGCCCAGTGGGTCTCGACCGACTACCCGGTCGCCTCCTACGCCGAGCCCTTCGGCACCGGCTACGTGGTCGAGATCCCCGGCGGCACGGTGGCGCGGTGCAACCCGATCAACGCGCCCGCCGACTGCGTGTCGGCCGACATCGACACCATCGACTCGCCTCCGGCCGACCCCGGCGACCCTCCCGACGGGCCCGGGGCCGACGACCCTCCGGCCGAGGGGCCGGTGGCGACGCCGGCCGGGCCCGCGACGCCGGGCGGGCCCGCGACGCCGGCCGTCCCCGTGACCGGCACCGCCCGCTTCACCGGCTGAGACCCGTCGGCGGACCCGATGGCCGCGCCCGCCGGCGCGCTCCGGTCGGTCCCGACCTCCTTATCTGAGGTTGCCCGCACCCCTACCAGGGCTTTCGCGCCACCCTCGTACGGTCCTCCTCACGCCATCGACGTCCGAGGAGAGAGCACACACATGGATCCGTCGTCCTGGGCTCCCGGCCCGCAGCCCCGCCCCGAGACCCCACCGGCAGGCCCCGCCGCCTGGGGCCCCGCCCCGAACCCGATGGGGGCACCGCACCGCGACCCACACGCCGGGCCGGGGGCGGGCACGACCACGCCCTGGGGCGCCGCCGACCGCGGCTGGCCCCGCACCCATCCCGGCGCCCCGCCCGCCGGACCTCCGCCCTCACCCCCGGGAGACACCCCTCCTCCCCGCCGCTCCCGGGGGTGGGGACGGGCAGCTGGCCCGGCGGCGGTTGCCGTGCTGGCGGTGGGCAGCTTCGTCGCCGGTCAGGCCCGCCCGGGCGTCGCCGCCGCGCCCGCCGCCGTGGCCTCCGCCACCAGCGCGGCCACCACGCCGGTCCTGCCCGGCACCGGTGACTCCGAGGAGCCCGTCGCCGACGTCGCCGCCGCGCTCAGCCCCTCGGTGGTGCAGATCGAGACCGGCTCGGGGCTGGGCTCGGGCTTCGTCTACGACGCCGAGGGCGGGCTGGTCCTGACCGCGGCCCACGTCGTCGACGGCGCCGACGACGTGACGCTCCGCCTGGCCGACGGTCGCACCGCCGACGGCACCGTGGTCGGGGCCGACGACGGGTCCGACATCGCCGTGCTGCGCACCGATGCCGACGGCCTGACCGCCGCGCCCCTCGCCCTCGACGACCCCGCCGAGGTGGGCCAGCTGGCCGTCGCCATCGGCAGCCCGTTCGGTCTCGACCAGACCGTCACCTCCGGCGTGGTGAGCGCCATCGGGCGCACCGTGGCGACCCCCGGCGGTGCGGTGGCCATGGTCCAGACCGACGCCCCCATCAACCCCGGCAACTCGGGTGGCGCCCTCGCCGATCGGCAGGGTCAGGTCATCGGCATCAACGACTCCATCGCCAGCGAGTCGGGGGGCAACGTGGGTGTCGGCTTCGCCGTCCCCATCGACACCGCGAAGACCATCGCCGACAAGCTGGTGGCCGGTGAGCCCATCACCAACGGCTACCTCGGGGTCGGCGCCGGCGACGTCGCCCAGGGCCAGGCCCAGGGCGCCCAGGTGGTGCAGGTCGAACCGGGCGGTCCCGGCGCCGAGGCCGGCATCGAGACCGGCGATGTGATCACCGCCGTCGACGGGGAGTCGATCTCGTCCTCGGCCGACCTGGTCGCCGCCGTCCGCAGTCGTGCGCCGGGCACCGCCGTGGCCCTCGACCTGGTCCGCGGGGGCGACCAGATCAAGGTGGACGTGACCCTGGGCCGGGCACCGCGCCAGTGACCGCGGGCGGCGGCGGGGACGGTGGCGACGGGGCCTCGGTCCCGCTCGGGCACCTCTCCCTGGCCTTTGGCAAGGAGAAGGCACCGGGGGATCGAGATGGGGTCCAAGGCGCTGCTCGGCTGCGGGGTGGTCGACGGCTTCCCGCTCCCCAACGGACAGATCGAGCGTGAGTCGGAGAGCTGCGACGAGTTCCCCTCCTACTGGCAGGAGGGGGTGGCCGACGGACAGCCTGACGTGGTGATGATCCAGTTCGGGGGGTGGGAGGTCTACGACCACGTGCAGGGGGCCACGAAGCTGGAGGCCGGCTCGCCAGAGCTGGCGGCGGGCTCCCGTCGGGGCGCACCGTCCCCTCACCCAGGTGGATCGAGCCCTTCGCCCGCACCGCCGTTCCTCCCGAAGGCGAGACCTCCGGTGCGTCCGGGCCGAGCTCCACCGAAGCCCCCGGCACCGACCCCCCGGCCTGACCCGCTCCGGCCTGACCCGCTCCGGGCCGAGCCCGGCGGCGCCGCTCCGCCGGGGCCCGGGCGATGCGGGGACAGGTGTCGGTGACGGGCCGGGCGCCTCGTAGCATCGGGCCCTCATGGAGATCGTCGTCATCCTCATCGTCCTCGCCGTCGTCCTCGGTGTGGGGCTGGCCTTCGTGGTGCCTCGGCTCCGCGACCGGGGCCCGGAGCTGGAGCCTCCGGCTGCTCCACCGGACCTCGGTCCCTCCGTCGACGAGCGAACCGAGCCCGGTGTCGACGCCGACACCGATGTCGACGTCCTCGAGCCGCCCGCCGCGGAGGCCCCGCCCGAGGTCGTCGCCCCCGTCCGCCCCAGCTTCCGGGAGCGCCTGGCCAAGGCCCGGGGTGCGGTCTCGGGCTACCTGGGCTCGATCCTCGCCCGGACCGACATCGACGACGAGACCTGGGATGAGCTGGAAGAGGCGCTGATCCGAGCCGACGTCGGCGTCGGGCCCACCACCGACATGCTCGACGCCGTCCGGGCCCGGGTGAAGGCCGAGTCGATCGAGGCCCCCGAGGTCCTCCTCGAAGCGGTCAAGGACGAGATGAAGGCCCGTCTCCACGTCGAGGACCGGACCCTCCACGCCGACGAGGGCACGACCAACGTCTGGCTCTTCGTCGGGGTCAACGGGGTGGGCAAGACCACCACCATCGGCAAGCTGGGCAAGCGCGAGGCCGAGGTGGGTCGCACCGTGGTGATGGCGGCCGGCGACACCTTCCGGGCCGCCGCCGCCGAGCAGCTCGGCACCTGGGCCGAGCGGTGCGGCGCCACCCTGGTGCGGGGCGCGGAGGGCGCCGACCCCAGCTCGATCGTCTTCGATGGCATCACCAAGGCTGCCTCGTCCGGCGCCGAGCTGGTCCTGGCCGACACCGCCGGTCGGCTCCACAACAAGAGCAACCTGATGGAGGAGCTGCGCAAGGTGCGGCGGGTGGCGGGCAAGGAACCCGGCCACGTCACCGAGGTGCTGCTCGTGATCGACGCCACCACCGGCCAGAACGGCCTGGCTCAGGCGCGGGTCTTCACCGAGGCGGTCGAGATCACGGGAGTGGTGCTGACCAAGCTGGACGGGTCGGCCAAGGGCGGCATCGTGGTCGCCATCCAGGCCGAGCTGGGCATCCCGGTGAAGCTGGTGGGCCTGGGTGAGACCGCCGACGACCTGGTGGCCTTCGACCCCGACGAGTTCGTCGACGCCCTGTTCGCCGCCACCTGACCGCCTCGGCGGTGCCGATCGCCGCGGCCCACGCCTCCGAGGATCGAGCCCGTCGAGATCAGAGGGACGCCTCGATGGGGAGCGCGAACGGGGTGCCGTCGGGTTGCGCGGCATCGATGCAGTGCAAGGTGCCGTCGGGATCGACGCCCGACAGAGGCCAGATGGTGGCGCGCGCACCATCGATCTCCACCAGCAGGAAGTGCCCGGCGGCCGCCCACGCCCGGGTGTGGGCCCCGTCGAAGCCGTCGGGGCGGCCGTCGCGCAGCTTCCCACCGGCCCCGCTCACGATGTAGTGGACATCGTTGTGCGACGCGTACTGGAAGTTGTGCTCGTGGCCGCTCAGCACCAGGCGCACACCGTGCTGCTCGAACAGGGGCACGAGGAGGTCGACCATGTCCTCGTCGTTGCCGTGCTTGGGGCCCGCGCAGAAGGGAGGGTGGTGGCAGAAGGGGATCCGCCACCGAGATCCCCCGTCGTCGGTCCCGTCCGGTCCGTCGGTGAGCGACGCCGTGACGAAGTCGAGGTGCTTCCCGTTGGCGAAGAACCGCTCGGTCTCCAGCTCAGCGGCCTTGGAGGTGTCGATGCACAGGAGCTGGACGCGCCGGCTGTAGGCCAGCCGGTAGAAGAGGCCGGGATCGAGGCTGGCGCGGCCCTCCTCGACCTCGGGCGCGAAGCGTAGGTCGAGGAAGTGGTTGTCGTCGAGCTGGTCGCGGTCGTCGGAATCCTCGGTCTCGGCCGCGTCGTGGTTGCCGACCGTCGGGAAGACCGGCACGCGAGAGATCAGCCACCGGTACGGCTCGTAGAAGCTGAAGAACCAGTCGTCGTCCTCGCTCCCGGTGCCCCCGACCTTCTCGTCCTCCTCGTGGTAGATGTTGTCGCCCAGGGTGATGACGAGCCGCACGTCGTGGTGCTCGATCGTCTCCTCCATGGCCCGAGCCGTCTCCAGTTGGCGGTCGCAGTCGTCGGCCGCGCCCTGGATCCCGATGCCGTAGTCGCCGATGGCGCAGAAGGTGAGCCCGGCGTCGGACTCACGGTCGGGGAAGGTGCGGAAGCGCAGGTCATAGCCGCGGCCGGCGGGTCGCAGCTCGCCGCGCTGCTCGTCGAGACGATGCCACCGCATGCGCTCGCCCTCGGCCCACGGCTCTCCGTCGACCTGGATGCGGTAGCGGTACTCGGTGTCGGCCTCGAGCCCCCGCAGCCAGGCGTGGTTGGTGTCGTCGGTCTCGGCCCGGACCACGACGGCGCCGTCGGCGTCGAGCGCCTCGACCACGGCGTGGCCGTAGGCCTTCGATCGGACGCCGATGGAGTCGTGGCGCCCGGCGTCGACCTGGGGCAGCTCCTCGTCGTCGACCAGGCGCATACCCTTCCCGTCGGCGAAGGGGACGAACCAGAAGCCACCCCAGGCGATCAGCGCCTGGTCGTCGTCGAGGCCGGCCAGGTGGACGAACGGCTCGAAGTGGGCCTCGGACAGTGCCTCGCTCGGCTCGGTCATGGCACCGGGGCTGACGGGGGTGTGCCCGCGCCCTCTCTCGTGGCGACGAGCACCGCTGCTGGGGCGCGACGGCCGACGGCCGATGCCCACCGCGCTCGCACGATGCCTCTCACCTGAGACCTCCGCTGTCGTTGCCCCGCGGGTGCTGCGACGCCACGCTACCCGGTGGCCGGACAAGCAGAGCGGGGACGACAGCCGGGGCGGGTGGGGCCGGGTCGGACCGCGGCTGTCCGCCCGTCACCAGGGCCTACGATCGACGCTGTGGCTGCCGTCCGTGGGTCCGTGCGCCCGGTCACCACCGAGCGATCGGCAGGGCGTCGGTGACCACCCGGACGAGGTGGGCCGTCGCCCTCGGTGTCGTCGGCCTCGTCGCCGTGGTGATCCTGGTCGTCGAGACCCACCAGTCGGGTCGCCTCGAACCCTCACCGAACTGCGGGGAGGTCGCACCGGGCGGGACGCGGCTGCGGTCGCTGCCGCCCCGGCGCGCTAGCTCGGGGCCGTCGAGCCAGCCCGAGGCGGGCGCGGCCGCGCCCGCCTTCCAGCCCGCCACGGCGCAGGCCGTCTACTGCGCGGACTTCGCCGATCCCTTCGTCCTGCGGACCGAGAGCCTGGTCGGCTCGCGCCTGTTCACCTACGCCACCAACACCGGCACCCGTCACCTGCCGGTGCTCTCGTCGCCCACGCTGCTGCGCAGCGAGGAGGTCCGCGATGCCCTCCCCACGCTGCCCGCCTGGTCCCGGGAAGGGGCGGTCTGGGCGCCCTCGGTGCTCCGGCGCGGCGACGGTCGGCTGGTCCTCTACTACACGACCACCGACCGGGCCTCGGGGCGCCAGTGCATCTCTCGCGCCGTGGCCGACGACCCCTTCGGTCCCTACGTCGACGACTCGACCGGGGCGATGATCTGCCCGGCCGACCTGGGCGGGGCGATCGATCCGAGCCCGATCGTCGACGCCGACGGGACCGCGTACCTGCTCTGGAAGAACGACGGGAACTGTTGCGGGATCCCGACGCGGTTGTGGGCCCAGCGCCTGAGCGCCGACCGCACGGGTGTGGTCGGCGACGCGACCCCCATCCTCGGCGCCGACCAGCAGTGGGAGGCGGGGCTGGTCGAGGCGCCGTCGATGGTCGAGGACGGCGGGACCTACTACCTCTTCTACTCGGCCAACGCCTGGAACAGCGATCGCTACGCGATCGGCTATGCGACCTGTCCCGCCCCGACCGGGCCGTGCACCAAGCCCCGCGGCGGCCCCTGGCTGAGCTCGAGCCAGGAGGCCCGGGGCCCGGGCGGCCCCGAGCTGTTCCGCGACGGATCCGGGCGCCTCAGCATGGTCATCGCGGCGTGGGCCTTCGGCAAGGTCGGCTACCGCGACGGCGGGTTCCGCAGCCTCTTCACCCTGGGCGTCGCCTTCGACGACGGCAGCCCCGTCCCCGAGTAGCGGTCGCCGTCCGCCGTCGGCGTCCCCCGTCGGCGCCAGCCCGCTGGGTACGGTGCGGCCATGTTCCTGTTCCGCCTGATCTTCTCGCCCGTGCGCCTCGGATTCGCGGTCGCCCGGTTCCTGGGCTTCGGCCGGGTCGTCGTGTTCGGCCTGGGCGTGGCCGTCGGGCTGCTGGCGGCGCCGACCACGGGGGCGGAGATGCGGGCCCGGCTGATGGCCGAGGTGGAGGCCCGTCGCAACCCGACCGCGCCGCCCGCGCCCCCCAGCGACCTGGTCTCGCCCCGCGCCTCGGGCTGACACCGAACCTCGTGTTCACCGGCGTCCTGGGTCGACGTCGGCACGATGCGGGGGAGGGCGCCGATCGTCGTCGGGCCGCGGGGCGGGACGGAGCGGCGACGGCGACCCGATAGCATCGCTCACCCATGTTCGACGCACTGACCGACCGCTTCGAGGGGATCTTCACCCGCCTGCGCGGCAAGGGCCGCCTGGGCGAGGCCGAGGTCGACGAGGTCCTCCGCGAGATCCGACTGGCCCTGCTGGAGGCCGACGTCAGCTTCACCGTGGTGCGGGGCTTCATCGGGCGCGTCCGGGAGGCGTGCCTGGGTCTGGAGCTCTCCGGTGCGCTCAACCCGGCCCAGCAGGTCATCGACATCGTCCACCAGGAGCTGATCGCCACCCTCGGCGGCGAGACCCTGCGCATCACCTACGCCCCCAAGCCGCCCACCGTGGTCCTCATGGCCGGTCTGCAGGGCTCGGGCAAGACGACGGCATCGGCCAAGCTGGCCCGCTGGTTCAAGGCCCAGGGACGCAACCCGATGCTGGTCGGAGCCGACCTCCAGCGCCCGGCCGCCATCGAGCAGCTGCGCACCCTGGGGCGTCAGGTCGACGTGCCCGTCGTGTCGAGGGACGACGCCATCGGCGGCGAGGGCGGCGACCCCGTTCCGGTGGCCGAGCGCGCCATCGACGAGGCCCGCCGCCTCGGGCGGGACGTCGTCATCGTCGACACCGCCGGCCGCCTGTCGATCGACGCCGAGCTCATGGACCAGGTCCGCCGCATCGCGGACGTGACCCGGCCCCAGTACACGTTCCTCGTCGTCGATGCTATGACCGGCCAGGACGCGGTCACCACGGCCGAGAACTTCCACCAGACCCTCGAGCTCGACGGCGTGATCCTGACCAAGCTCGACGGCGACGCCCGGGGCGGTGCCGCCCTGTCGGTGAAGGAGGTGGTGGGGCGGCCCATCGCCTTTGCCTCCAACGGCGAGAAGGTCGCCGACTTCGACCTGTTCCACCCCGACCGCCTGGCGGGCCGCATCCTGGGGATGGGCGACGTGCTCACCCTCATCGACAAGGCCAAGGAGGCCTTCGACGACGATCAGGCCGAGGAGGCCGCGGCCCGCCTCATGGAGGGCCAGTTCACCTTCGTGGACTTCCTGGAGCAGATGCAGCAGGTGAAGAAGATGGGCCCGCTCTCGGGCCTCATCGGGATGCTGCCGGGCGTGCCCAAGGAGCTGCGGAACCAGGAGATCGACGACGGCGAGCTGGGCCGCATCGAGGCCATGATCACCTCGATGACCACCGAGGAGCGGCGCAAGCCCGACATCATCGATGGGTCCCGGCGGGCCCGCATCGCCGCCGGCAGCGGCTCGAGCATCACCGAGATCAACGCCCTGCTGGACCAGTTCCGCCAGATGCAGAAGATGATGAAGGGCCTCGGGATGGGCCCCAAGAAGGCGAAGCGGCCGAAGGGCAAGAAGGGCGGACGGACCACCCCGAAGGGAGGCCACCCCAAGGGGGCCCAGTCCGCCCGCACCGTGCCCGGTCTGCCCGATCCCGGCGAGTTCCGCCTCCCCGGGGTCTGACGGCACCGAGGTCGGGACGGACCGGGCCTCACGTGGCGCCCTCCCCGTCCACGATCGGGAGGGCGGCGACGGCGGCGGATCCGGGTTGGGGTCTCACTTGTGCCCTGGCCGGCTCAGCGGGCACCATGGACGGTCGGCCCGACGGGCCGGGGATCGACGACAGGAAGCGAACGGAACGTGGTCAAGCTCCGCCTCATGCGGATGGGCAAGAAGAAGCAGCCGACCTACCGGGTCGTGGCGGCCGACAGCCGCTCTCCCCGCGACGGCCGGTTCATCGAGATCCTGGGCACCTACCAGCCCCGTCGTGAGCCCTCCACGGTCCGGATCGACAACGTCAAGGCCGTCGACTGGCTGAAGAAGGGGGCCCAGCCCACCGAGCGGGTCCAGAAGCTGCTCGAGGTGTCCGGGGCCTGGACCCACTTCAAGGACGGCACCGAGCCCGAGCCGCTGGCGCCCCCCGGCCCTGACGACCGCCCGGTCGAGGCCTCCGTGGCCGAGTCCGAGACGGTGGAGGCATCGTGAGCGACACCTCCACCTCCGACGAGGGACGGGCCCCCACCGCGGTCTCGGTGCTGCAGTACCTGGCCCAGGCCCTGGTGGCCAACCCCGATGAGGTCGGGGTCGAGGTCGACGAGAGCGACGGTCTGACCTTCAACGTCACCGTCGCCGACGGCGACATGGGTCGGGTCATCGGCAAGCGGGGCCGGGTGGCCAACGCCATCCGCGACGTCAGCCGAGCGGCGGCCGCCAAGGACGGCGAGACCGGCGTCTCGATCGAGTTCGTCGACTGATCGACCGATGACCCTCCCCGACGACCTGTTGGAGGTCGGTCGGGTCGACCGGGCCCATGGCCTCCGGGGCGAGGTCATCGTCGCCCTCCTCACCGACCGCACCGAGCGCGTCGCCCCCGGCTCCCGGCTGTGGGTGGGCGACCACGAGCGGGAGGTGCTGCGGTCGACGCCCCACCAGCACCGGTGGATCGTCGCCTTCTCAGGCGTCGAGGGTCGAGACGAGGCCGAGGCCCTGCGGGGTCGACGGCTGGCCGCGCCGCCGCTCCCGACCGACGACGATGCGCTCTGGGTCCACGAGCTGGTGGAGGCCGCGGTGGAGCTCGCCGACGGCACCGTCGTCGGGCGGGTCACCGCCGTGCAGGACAACCCGGCCCACGAGCTGCTGGTCCTGGACTCCGGCGCCCTGGTCCCGGTGGTGTTCGTCACCGACGCCTCGGGCCTGCCCGACCGCATCGTCATCGACCCGCCCGAGGGCCTGCTCGACCCTGACCTGACCGGCGCCTGATCGCACCCGCTCGTGCGCATCGACGTCCTCACCATCTTCCCGGACCTGGTCGACGGCTTCGCCGACCGGAGCCTGCTGGGCAAGGCCCGGGCCCGGGGCCTGCTCGACATCCGGGTGCACGACCTGCGGGCCGGCACCGACGACCCCCACCGCTCGGTCGACGATGCCCCCTTCGGCGGCGGCGCCGGGATGGTGCTGCGGGCCGAGCCCCTGGCCCGGGTGGTCGAGTCCGTCGAGCCGCCCCGCCCCCTGCTGCTCCTGGGTGCCGGAGGTCGTCCTCTGGACCAGGCCTGGGCCCGAGAGCTGGCCGCGACGTCGGGGTTCTCGCTGCTGTGCGGGCGCTACGAGGACGTCGACCACCGGGTGCGGGCCCATGTGGTGGACGGCGAGATGTCGATCGGCGACTACGTGCTGGCCGGCGGCGAGGTCGCGGCCATGGTGGCCCTGGAGGCGGTGGGGCGGCTGGTGCCCGGGGTGATGGGCAACGAGAGCTCGGCCGAGGAGGAGTCCTTCGCCGATGGCCTGCTGGAGTACCCGCAGTACACCCGGCCGGCCACGTGGCGGGACCACGAGGTGCCGGACGTGCTCCGCTCCGGCGACCACGCCCGCATCGCCCGCTGGCGCCGGGCCCAGGCCCTGCACCGCACCCGGGCCCTGCGCCCGGACCTGCTGGCGGCACGGGGTGGGCTGACGCCCGAGGAGGAGGAGCTGCTGGCCCAGGTCCCCCCGGTCGACCCCCTCCCAGAGGAACCCTGACCCATCGTTCTCGCGACGGAACCTCCACGAATGTGTGCAGGATCCGTCGCGAGAACGCCGATTTCCCGGCCCCGGAGCCGACGGCTAGCGTGATCGATCGCCCCTGAGCCGACCCTGCGGCTCCTGGCGAGCGGTTCGCTCCCTCGACTGCCCGCCCCATCGACCCGAAGGATCGCCCGCGCCATGGACCGCCTCGACGTCATCGACACCGCCACCATCGACACCAGCAGCGGGGCGCGCACCGAGCCGGTACCGGCCTTCGGCGCCGGGGACACCCTCAAGGTCCACGTCCGGGTGATCGAGGGCAACAAGGAGCGCGTCCAGGTCTTCCAGGGCGTGGTCATCAAGCGCCAGGGCTCCGGGGTCCGCGAGACCTTCACCGTCCGCAAGGTCAGCTACGGCGTGGGCGTCGAGCGCACCTTCCCGCTGCACACCCCCAACGTGTCTCGCATCGAGGTCGTCAGCCGAGGTGACGTGCGCCGGGCCAAGCTCTTCTACCTCCGCGACCGGGTCGGCAAGTCGGCCAAGGTCAAGGAGAAGCGGGATCCGAGAACCCTCAAGTAGGTCTCCGGTCTCCAGTGGCCGGCGCGCGAGGCCCCGACCGGCGCCGGCAGCAGCTGGGGGCGCAGGGTGAGCAGCGAGCCGTCGAGTGGTACGAGGCCCGGGGCTGGGCCGTCCTGGCCCGCAACTGGCGCGACGGTCGTCGGGGTGAGATCGACCTGGTCGTCGGGCGCGACGGGGTGGTGGCGATCTGCGAGGTCAAGACCCGCACGACGGCGGCCTACGGCGTGCCGGCCGAGGCCGTGACCCCCGCCAAGCAGGCCCGGATCCGACGTCTGGGCGCAGCCTGGCTGGCCCAGAGCGAGCTCCGCCCCTCCCAGGTCCGCTTCGACGTGGTCGCCGTCCTCGGCGATCACCTCGAGGTCATCGAGGCTGCCTTCTGACCCGACGCCCACCTCGAGGTCATCGAGGCGCCTGCTGATCAGGGGCCCGGGACGGACCCTGCTTAGGTGCGGGGCGTGCGCTCGGTGACCTGGGCTGGATCGATGTCGAGGTGGCGGTAGAGGTTGGCCGCGAAGCGGTCACCGGTGCGCTCCATCGATTCGGTCATGACCCTCTCCACCGCCCGACGCGACAGGCGGGGCAGGGGCAGGTCGACCCAGATGGCGATGTCGATGAAGAGCCGGGTGCGGCCCTCGCCCAGGTCGGTGAGGGTGTAGGTGCCGTCGGCGCCGGCCCTCTCGGATGCGCCGTCGGGGGGATCGTGGCGAAAGTCGATGCGCTCCTCATCGACGAGGCTCATGCGCTCGGAGAACGAGGGCGCCACCTCGACCCCGAGGGCCGAGACGCCGGTGAGCTGCCAGCACCAGAGATCGCCGTCGGCGTGGATCGTCCGGATCAGGGGCGTGAACCGGGCGAGCAGCTCCGGGTCCGAGAGGAGGGCCCAGATCGCGGACGGCGAGGCAGGGACATCGGCCTCGGACACGGTGCGGCTCTCGAAGCGGGTCATGAGGTCTCCTCGCCCAGGCGGGCGGGATCAGGCGAGGAGGGCGCGGCGTCGGGCCCGGCCCGTCCGGCGGCCACCGCCTCTGTGGTCGAGTCGGGGGCGTCGCAGCCCTTGAGAGGCCAGACGAAGGTCAGCATGCCGGTCCACAGCACGTGGGCGACGATCGGGGCCACCAGGCCTCCGCTCCACCAGAACAGCACGCCCCACACCGCCCCCCCGAGGAGGGCGGCCAGTCCCAGGGCCCACTTCCGCTCGACCGCCTGGACCGCCGTGTAGGCCGCGAGGGTGGCCACCAGACCCGCCCGATCCTGCACGAACCCACGGAAGAAGACCTCCTCGGCCACGCCCATGGCCACCACCGCCCCCACCGTGGACCAGAGCCGGCTGCGGTCGCGGATGGCGTACAGGTCGTTGATCTGGGCCAAGAACCCGGGGAAGAGCCGGCACAGCACGGCATGCCCCACGTGGGTCGCCGCCAGCCAGGCTCCGCCGACGAGGAGACCCATGCCCGCGGCGAGCGGCGTGACAGGACCGATCGCGGCGTCGAGACGATCCGAGGCGAGCAGGGCAGCCACGGCGTAGGTCGTGAGGACGGCGGCCGAGATCCAGGTGCGCGTCCAGAGCCCTTGGCGGGCGGGCAGGAACAGGAAGGCCCAGACCGCGAGGGCGAGGACGAGGCCGACGGCGAGGAGCACCCCCCATGCCTACCCATGTGCGTCGGTTCACAACAACCGGGTAGACCCCTCTCATGCAGATACTCCTGACCGGAGCCACCGGTGCGGTCGGTCGAGGGCTTTCCGATGCCCTGGTCACCGCAGGTCACAGCCTCGTCGCCGCCACGCGGCAGCCTGAGTCGTACCGGGGCCCCGGCCGGGCCGTGACCTTCGACCTCGACGAAGCCGAGGCCGCGCTCGCCGCCGCCACCGCGGAGGCCGATGCGGCCTACTACCTGGTCCACGCCCTCGATCGGCATGACGTCGGGGCGGTGGACCGGGCCCGGGCCGAGCGCTTCGCGTCGGCCTGGGGGGCCGAGCGCCCGGTCGTCTACCTGGGGGGGCTGGGCCCCGCCGCCACCCGGTCGCCGCACCTGCGTTCCCGCCACGAGGTGGGTGAGATCCTGCGCGCCTCGTGCCGGACGGTCGAGCTGCGCGCCTCCATCGTCATCGGTGCCGACAGCCTCAGCTTCCGGCTGCTCAAGGTCCTGTCGTGCCTGGCCGGGACCTCGCCCCTGCCCGTGGCCGTGCCCGTCGCCTCCGACGCCCTCACCCAGCCCATCGCCCAGCGCGACCTCACCGCCGCCCTGGTGGCCGCCCTCGACTGGCCACCGGGCTCCTACGACGTGGGGGGCGACGAGGTGCTCAGCTTCCGGGCCCTGCTGGAGCGCGCCGCCCGAGCCCAGGGCCGGACGCTGCGCACCGTGCCCGCCCTACCCGTCGGCGCCGATTGGTTCGGCCCCCTGGCCTCGGTCATAGCCGGCGAGGACCCCTGGTCCACCACCTCCCTGTTCGCCAGCATGGCCACCGAGACCGTGGTCGATGACGCCCGCCGCCCTCCGGGGCCCGACGGCCGCGCCACCGACCTCGACACCGCCCTGGCCCTCGCCCTCGGCGCCTGAGGAGCCGGGTGGGGCCGAGCGGGCCCACCGCTACCGTCGGAGACATGGTTGACGACGCAAGCACCTCCGAAACCGATCAGGGCCAGGGCGTGTACCTGGTCGAGGACGGCGGGTTCGAGAGGGACCAGGACTACCTCGACGCCCGCATCACCGCCGAGGGATCGTCCGACTGGCCCGTCGAGGCCGATCGCTACCGGCTGGTGGTGGCCCGGGCCTGTCCCTGGGCCAACCGGGCCATCATCGTGCGCCGCCTCCTCGGGCTGGAGGACGCGCTGCCGATGGGCGTGTGCGGGCCGACCCACGACGCCGACAGCTGGACCTTCGACCTCGACCCCGGCGAGGTCGATCCCGTCCTCGGCATCCCCCGCCTGAAGGACGCCTACGAGACGGCCGTCCCCGGCTACCCCCGGGGCATCACCGTGCCGGCCATCGTCGATGTGCCCAGCGGGGGAGTGGTGACCAACGACTTCGGCCAGATCACCGTCGACCTCTCGACGGAGTGGACCGCCTTCCACCGCGACGGGGCCCCCGACCTCTACCCGGATGCTCGTCGGGACGAGATCGACGAGGTGGCCCAGCTGGTGTTCGACGATGTCAACAACGGCGTCTACAAGTGCGGCTTCGCCGGCTCGCAGTTGGCCTACGACCGCGCCTACGACGCCCTCTGCTCCCGCCTCGACTGGCTCTCGGAGCGCCTGGCCACCCAGCGCTACCTGGTGGGCGACACCGTCACCGAGGCCGACGTGCGGCTCTTCACCACCCTGGCCCGGTCGACCCCGTGTACCACGGCCACTTCAAGTGCAACCGCCAGAAGTTGACCGAGATGCCGGTCCTCTGGGCCTACGCCCGTGACCTGTTCCAGACGCCGGGCTTCGGCGACACCATCGACTTCGAGCAGATCAAGGCGCACTACTACCTGGTCCACACCGACCTGAACCCCTCCGGGGTGCTTCCCCAGGGCCCGGACCTGTCGGGCTGGCTGACGGCGCACGGCCGGGAGGAGCTCGGCGGACACCCCTTCGGCGAAGGGACCCCGCCGGGGCCGGTGGCCGAGGGCGAGGAGGTCCCCGCGACCCACGGGGCCGGCTGACGGCGTCGTCCGCGCGAGCATCGAACCATGGCTGCACCGCTCGTCGAGAGAGTCCTCCCCGCCCGCCCCCACGCCACGCTGGACGACTACCGCGCCGCGGGTGGCGGCCGGGGCCTGGAGACGGCCCGCCGGCTGGGTCCGGCGGCCACCATCGAGGAGATCACCGCGGCCGGCCTGCGAGGCCGGGGCGGGGGTGGGTTCCCGACGGGTGTGAAGTGGCGCACCGTCGCCGAGCACGGCTCGGCGGCCGAGCCCGCCACCGTGATCGTCAACGGGGCCGAGGGCGAGCCCGGCACCTTCAAGGACCGCACCCTGCTGCGGCGCACGCCGTACGCAGTGCTGGAGGGGGCGCTGATCGCCGCCTTGGCGGTGGGGGCCGACCGCGTGGCCGTGGCGGTCAAGGGGAGCTTCGTCACCGAGCGGGATCGCCTGGCGGCTGCCATCAAGGAGGTCAGCGAGGCGGGGTGGAGCGACGAGGTGAACCTGGGCGTCACATTGGGACCCAGCGCCTACCTCTTCGGGGAGGAGACGGCCCTGCTGGAGGTGGTGGCCGGGCGCCCCCCGTTCCCGCGCATCGCGCCCCCGTTCCGCCACGGCACCGAGGAGGAGGGGCCGCGGCCGGCGGAGTCCGCCGGCGCGAGCATGGCCTGGGAGGGCGATGCCGGTGCAGCCCCGACACTCATCAACAACGTGGAGACGGTGGCCCACGCCGCCGGCATCCTCGCCGAGGGAGCGACGTGGTTTCGGGAGCTCGGCACCGACGAGTCCCCGGGCACGGTGGTGTGCACCATCAGCGGATCGACCCCCCGCCACGGCGTGGCCGAGGTGCCCCTCGGCACCCCTCTGGAGAGCGTGATCGAGGCCATCGGCGGCGGCGCCCGCGACGGCCGCCGGCTGGTGGCCGCCATGTCCGGCGTCGCCAACCCCTTCATCCCGGCCCAGCTGTTCGACACGCTCCTCACCTACGAGCACATGACGGCCATCGGCAGCGGCCTCGGCGCCGGCGGCTTCCTCGTCTTCGACGACGCCGACGACATGGCGGCGGTGGCCGCCGGCGTGTCGCGTTTCTTGGCCGTGGAGTCCTGTGGGCAGTGCACACCGTGCAAGGTCGACGGCCTGACCCTGGCCGACACCCTGGAGAAGATCCTCACCGCCGACTCCGGCCCCGACGACCTCACCACCATCGACGAGCGGGTGGCCACGGTGGCCACCGGTGCGCGGTGCTACCTGGCCACCCAGCACGAGGCCGTGCTCCGCAGCCTGCATGAGGTCTTCCCCGACGCCCTGGGCGTCCACGTCGATGACACCGTGGCTGTCACCGAGGTCGCGCTGATCGCCCCCATCGTCGACATCGAGGGCGAGACGGCTGTCCTCGACGAGGCCCAGGCCACCAAGCAGCCGGACTGGACCCAGGACGCCACCGACTCGGGCAAGACACCCGTCGAGCGGGCCGGTGGCCCCGACGCCGAGGGGTGACCGGGCGGACCTGACGCCGGGGCGGGCCCGCACCGCCACCGCCACGGGTGCGGGCCGGCCGGCCTCTCAACACAGCTCGGCGCGCGCCTCCGAGGGCGAGGGCGGCACCTCGAGACGGGTCCGCTCCGGCGCCCGCCACAGGTTCGCCCACGCCCGCCCCGGCGTCAGGCGGGCCGTGGTGGCGGCGCGCAGCTCGCGCAGGGGCGCGCAGTCCAGGGCGGCGCGGGCGTCGGCCACGTCTTGATCGAAGCGGCCGGCGGGCGATGCATAGAGCGGCGTGGCGAAGAGATCGTCGCCGAGCTGGCCCGGATCCACCGGCTCGGTCGAGATGCGCGCCCCCAGCCACGGCTTCGGGATGGGCTTCTCGTGGCCGATGAAGCCGGCCCGGTCGAGGGCGAAGCGGGCGGTGAGGGGATCGGCCAGGCCCAGGCGGTCGATGATGAAGACGTCGGTGCCGGCGGCGTACCCGGTGACCCCGACCCCGTTCAACGCCGCCGCGGGGGTGGAGAGCTGGGGCGGGGGCGTGACCGCGACCGGCTGCTGATCGACCGTGACGGGCCCGTTCACCAGCGAGGCGGCCTGGGCCGAGCCCGGTCCCCACCCCTGGTCCTCGGCGGTGACGGGGTGGTCGACGTCGAGGAACTCCACCACCGCGGCGCGACCATCGGCGATCAGCGAGCGGTTGACGAGGCGGGCGTCGCCGACCCGGAGGAACCCGGCGGTCACGACCGCCCACACCGCCACACCGGCGGCGACACCGAGGGCGACGCCCCGGCGCACGGGGATCATGGCCACCGGAGCGAGGGTGGCGAACAGAGCCGGCAGTAGCAGGCGGGCGTGGGCGTAGTCGCCGCCGGCCCGCACCAGGTAGGTGACGTGGAGCACCTCCGCCGCCGGGAGCAGGGCGACGGCGACCCGGGCCCGGGTGGGGAGCACCCGGGTGGCGACGGCGGCCCAACCCAGCAGGGTCACCACCGGCACCCACAGCCAGTAGGGGGCGACCAGGTCCACCAGGTAGGCCCAGCCCTCCTCCCAGTGGGGCACGCCCGCCTGCTTGGCCAGCGCCGTGTTGGGCACCAGGGCGCCGAAGTAGGCCATGCGGAACACCTGGTAGGTGACGGGGATGGCTCCGGCCCAGGCCACCTGGCGGGGCAGCGCCCGCCAGCCGGCGGCCCGCACCGTCGCCACCGCCACGAAGATGAGGACCGCAGCGCCGGCGATGATCGCATCGGGGCGGACCAGGGGGGCCAGCCCGGCGACGACCAAGGCCCACGGGGGGGTGTCGGCCGGCTCCTCGACGGCGCGCGACAGCCCGAGGGCCAGGGCACCGGTCCACGCCAGCGACAGGCCCGTCTCCAGGCCTCCGGTGCTGAAGTCCCACATGGCGGGCAGGGCGACGAGCACCAGGGTCCCGGCCGGGACCCAGACGGCGCCGTCGGGGGCGACGCCGGCCAGGAGGCGGCGCGAGGCCGCGGACAGGGTGATCACTCCGACCGCGACCAGGGAGAGCGACAGCACCACGGCCACGTACTCCAAGGGAAGTGGGAGGACCAGGTCACCCACGGTGAGCACGGCCAGCCAGAGGGTGCTGGTGTAGACCTCGACCCGCTCGCCGGTGTTGAACACGGGACCGTGACCGGCCAGCAGGTGATCGACGATGCGGTAGTTGATGAAGGCGTCGTCGGTCGTCCACCGGCGGGACCACCCGGCCAGGACCAGGGCCACGGCCGGGACCACGGCCGCAGCCAGCGTGGCCGGGCGACCCCATGCGTCGCGTCGCGGACGGGCTCTCCGTGAGGTGGCGGTGGTGTGGCTCATGGGCGCTGCGACTGTAGGAGTCGGCGGGCGAGGGGGTGGGTCAGCGGGGCCGACGGCGACGGCGGCGGTCCCAGCACGACCGGTGCCAGTGGCGCCGCTCGTCGGGCTGGCCGACCGGCACGACCACCAGGTGACCGGTGCGGGCGGGGATGGTGGCGTGGCAGCCCGGGCACCGGTAGGCCTTGGTGGCCTGGTAGGGCTGCAGGCGGCGGACCTCGACCGGTTCGCCGTCGAGCTCGTCGGCGGTGGTGGCGCCGTCGAGGACCCAGGACGGTGGCGGGGTCCGGACGCCGCGGCGCGACCCCCGCCCCCCGGATCGGGCCTTGGTCATGGCCTGCTCACCCCAGCAGGGCCCAGAGGACGAGCGCCACGCACACCGCCAGCGCGCCTGCGACCAGGAGGTAGTCGGCGGCCCCCTTCCGGGTCTGGCGGTGCGGGTTGAACCCCATGGGCCTCAGTATCGTGCCGTCCATGGTCGACTCGCACTTCGAGGCCCTCCGCGTCGAGCGCGCCGAGGGGGTGCTGACCGTGACCCTCGACCGGCCCGAGCGCAAGAACGCCATCGACGCGACGATGACCGCCGAGCTCAAGGTGGTGCTGGCCGCGGTGGCCGCCGATGGCGAGGTCCGCGTGCTGGTGGTCACCGGTGCGGGCGACGCCTTCTGCTCTGGCGCCGACCTCGGCGGTGGGGGACCGCAGGCGGCCAACGGTCTGGCCCACATGCGCGACCTGCACGGTGTGGCCCAGCTGCTCCACGACGTGCCCCAGCCCACCCTGGCCCGCATCAACGGCGTGGCCGCCGGCGCCGGGCTGAACCTGGCCCTGGGCTGCGACCTGACCGTCGCCTCCACCGTCGCCCGCTTCTCGCAGATCTTCGCCCGCCGGGGCCTCTCCACCGACTTCGGTGGGGCCTGGCTGCTGCCCCGGCTCATCGGGTTGCACCGGGCCAAGGAGCTGGCCCTCTTCGGCGAGATCGTCCCCGCCGCCGACGCCGAGCGTCTGGGGCTGGTGAACCGGGTGGTGGCGCCCGAGGACCTCGACGCCACCGTCGCCGAGTGGGCAGGGCGTCTCGCCGCGGGACCGCCCATCGCCCTGACCCAGACCAAGCGCATGCTGAACCGCGCCTTCGAGACGGGCTGGGAGGCCCAGCTGGAGGCCGAGTCCACCGCCCAGGCCTACAACCTCTCCACCGCCGACACCGCCGAGGCCATGCGAGCCTTCGCCGAGAAGCGCGACCCCGACTTCACCGGCACCTGACCGAGGAGCGAGGACTGGGTGTCGCACCCCTTGGGTAGGGTGCGGTCCACGTTCGTCGGCCGGCGTCACGGCCCTCCGCTCGCACCCCGCGTGGCTCCGGCCGCGCCCATCGCTCGGAGGACTCTGTGCTCGCCATCGTCTCGTCCGCCACCCTGCTCGGGGTGGAGGGGCGCCCCGTCCGCGTCGAGGTCCACGTCGGCCCCGGCCTGCCCAGCTTCACCATCGTCGGCCTGCCCGACGCATCGTGCCGGGAGGCCCGCGACCGCGTCCGCGCCGCCCTGGCCTGCTCGAAGCTGATCTGGCCCCCGCAGAAGATCACGGTCAACCTGGCCCCATCGTCGGAGCGGAAGGTGGGCAGCGGTCTCGACCTCGCCGTCGCCCTCGGCCTGCTGGCCGCCACCGACCAGGTCCCGGCCGCGGCCCTCGCCGACCTGGCCTGCCTGGGCGAGCTCGGTCTCGACGGGACGGTGCGGCCCGTTCCCGGGGTGGTGTCGCTGGTCGACTCGCTGACCACCTCCCACGTCGCAGTGGCGGTGTCGTCCGCGGCCGAGGCCCGCCTCGTGGCTCGGGTGGAGGTGCGACCGGTGGACCGCCTCGCCGAGCTGGTCCTGGCGCTCAAGGGCGAGGCCCCGTGGCCGGACCCGCCGGAGCCCCCGCCGCCACCCCCCGAGCCCCCACCGCCGGACCTGGCCGACGTCCGGGGTCAGCCTGTCGCCCGCCAGGCCCTGGAGGTCGCGGCCGCCGGCGGCCACCACATCCTCTTCGTCGGCCCGCCGGGCGCGGGCAAGACGATGCTGGCCCGGCGGCTGCCCGGCCTGCTCCCGCCACTCGACCAGCCCGACGCGCTGGCCACCACCCGCGCCTTCTCGGCCGCCGGCATCGGGGTGGCGGGTGGGGGCCTGGTGGTCCGTCCGCCGTTCCGGGCACCCCACCACTCCTCGACGCTGGTCTCCCTCGTGGGTGGGGGCACGGCCGCCATGCGCCCGGGAGAGCTGTCGCTGGCAACCGGTGGGTGCCTGTTCCTCGACGAGCTGGGCGAGTTCCCGCCATCGGTCGTCGACGCTCTGCGTCAGCCCCTGGAGGAGGGTGTGGTCAGGGTGGCCCGGGCCCGGGCCTCGGTCACCCTCCCGGCCCGCTTCCTGCTGGTGGCGGCCACCAACCCGTGCCCCTGCGGCGAGGCCACTGAGCCCGGCGCCTGTCGCTGCTCCGACGCCGCTCGCGCCCGGTACCGCCGCCGACTGAGCGGCCCGGTCCTCGATCGCTTCGACCTGCGGGTCGAGGTGCACCGGCCCGACCCCGCAGCCCTGCTCGGCATCGAGCCCGATGAGGCCACCACCCCGGTGGCCGAGCGGGTGGCCCGCGCCCGGGCCGTGGCCGCGGGTCGGGGGGTGCGGACCAACTCGGCCCTGCCCGCCGAGCGGCTCGACGAGGTGGCCGCCCTGGCCCCGGGGGCCACCCGGATGTTGGAGGCGGCGCTGCGCCAGGGGCGGCTCACCGCCCGGGGTCTGGCCCGGGTGCGCCGGGTGGCCCGCACCATCGCCGACCTCGACGGCATCGACCCCACCGCCCCGCTCGGGGCCGAGCCCATCGCGCTGGCCATGGCCCTGCGGGCCGACGCCGCCCCGATCGAGGCGGCCGCGTGAGCGAGCGCAGCGAGCGAACCAGCCAGGACGGGCTCTCCGGCGGCTCCGTCGGGGGAGCGCCGCAAGCGGAGGAGCGGGACCCGTCGCCGTCGGCGGGGCCGGTGCCGTCGCTGTTCGCCTCCGCCCTGCCCGCCGCGGCCTGGTGGGTCGCCCTGGCCGGCCTCCCCGCCATGGGTCCGGCCCGGCTCCGGGCGCTGTGGGAGACCACGTCGGGGCAGGAGGCGTGGCGGTCCGTGGCCGCCGGGCGGGCCCACCTGGTGCCGGCGGTGGCGGCGGTGCTGGGTCGCACCGCGGAGGAGACGTCGCAGCAGTGGGCCCGCGCTGCGGCCCGCACGGACGTCGAGCAGCGGTGGGCCGACCACGCCGGCGTGTCGGTCTCGGTGCTGGGTGAGGCGACCCACCCTCCCCGGCTGGCCGACGATGTCGAGGCGCCGGTGGTGCTGTTCGCGTCCGGCTGCCGGGAGGCCCTGTCCGGCCCCACCGTCGCCGTCGTCGGCACCCGGCGTTGCACCCGCCCCGGCGCCGAGCTGGCCCAGGAGATCGGCGCGGTGTGTGCTCGGGCCGGGGTGACGGTCGTGTCGGGGCTGGCGGTCGGCATCGACGCCGCGGCCCACCGAGGGGCGCTGGCGGCCGGATCCGGCGGCGCCCCACCGGTGGCCGTGGTGGGCAGTGGGCTCGACGTCGTCTACCCGGCCCGCAGTCGGGACCTGTGGTACCAGGTCGTGGAACGGGGTGTGGTGCTGAGCGAGTACCCGCTCGGCACCGAGCCGGCCCGGTGGCGCTTCCCGGCTCGCAACCGCCTGGTGGCCGCCCTGGCCGACGTCCTGGTGGTGGTGGAGTCCCCCCGGTCGGGCGGGTCGATGTACACCGTGGACGAGGCCCTCCGGCGCGACCGGGTGGTCCTGGCCGTGCCCGGCTCGGTGCGCTCGGCGGCATCGGCCGGCACCAACTGGCTGCTGTCGCAGGGGGCGGAGGTGGTGTGCGACCCCGACGACGTCCTCACCTCCCTCGGCCTGGCCGGGGCGGACGGCGACGACGGCACCCTGCTCGACCCCCGCCCCCGGCCCACCGGCGACGGACGGCGGGTGCTGCGCGCCCTCGGGTGGGAACCCGCCGGGCTCGATGCCCTGGCCCGGCGCACGGGCCTGGGCCTGGGTGCGCTGGCCGTGACCGTCGACGCGCTGGAGGCCGACCGCTGGGTCGACCGCCACGGAGGCCGGATCGAGCGGAGGGCCCGGCCATGAGCACCGCCGTCCTCGTCGAGGTCGTCGCCGCGGTGGCCGCCCTGCTGCGGACGGTCGGGGTCGCAGACCGGGCGTCGTCCCGTCGGTACCGTGAGCGCGATGGCCTGGGAGACAGACACCTTCCTGCTGTCGCTCACCGGCGTGGGACCGGCCACGATCCGCGCTTACACGAGCGACCTGCGCCGCTTCACCACCTGGACCGCGCGCCTCGGCCTCGACGGACCCGATGGCGTCGACCATCGCACCCTGCGCCGCTACCTGGCCTACCTGTCCGCCTGTGGGCTGGCCTCGCGCACCATGGCCCGACACGCCAGCTCGTTGCGGCGCTACTTCGGCTGGGCCACCCGCACCGGGCGCATCCCGCTCGACCCCACCGCCGACCTCTCGGCCCCCCGAGGCGAGGCGCGGCTGCCGGAGGTGCTCCGCCACGACCAGCTCGACGCCCTGCTCGACGGGGGCGAGGAGCCGCCCGAGCCCCAGGAGCAGGCCTTCCGGCGACGCGACGACGCCGTGCTCGAGCTGCTCTACGGCAGCGGGCTCCGGGTCTCGGAGCTGTGTGGCATCCAGGTCGGCGACCTCGACCTCGACCGCGCCCGGGTGGTGGTCATGGGCAAGGGCGCGCGGGAGCGGCTGCTGCCCATGAGCGTCCCGGCCGTGACCGCGGTGCGACGGTGGCTGGAGGCCCGGGTCGATCTGGTCGACGGGGACGGCCCGGGCGTCGCCTTCGTCAACCGACGGCGCCACCCCCTCACCCCCCGCGACGTGCGCCGGATCCTCGACCGCCGGGCCCCGATGGTCACCCACCCCCACGCCCTGCGCCACAGCTTCGCCACCCACCTGCTCGACGGGGGGGCCGACCTGCGGGTGGTGCAAGAGCTGTTGGGCCACGCCGACCTGGCCACCACCCAGATCTACACCCACGTGAGCCGAGAGCGGCTCCGCCAGGTGCACACCGATACCCACCCCCGGGCCTGACCGGCTCGGTCCCGAGCGGGTGGCGCCCGGCCCGGCGACGGTGCCGCAGGGTGGGGCAGCACGACCGGGCGATCGCCGTCCTGGTGCTCCTCGTCGCCGGGCTGTGCCTGCGGATCCCGCCCACCGGGGGCCAGGAGGTCGCGGTCGACTACGCCCCTCCGGTGGATGCCCCGGTCTCGGACCCCTTCCGGCCTCCTCCCCAGCCCTGGCTGCCCGGCAACCGGGGCCTGGAGTACGCCACCGATCCCGGAACCCCGGTCCGGGCCGCGGGGCGCGGCGTCGTCACCTTCGCGGGGCCGGTGGCCGGCAGCCTCCACGTCACCGTCACCCATCCCGACGGGGTGCGCACCTCGTACTCGTTCCTGGCCACCATCGCGGTCCGAGCGGGGACCGCCGTCACCCGGGGCGTGGTGGTGGGCACGTCCGGGGCGCGCCTCCACGTGGGGGCCCGACGGGGCGCGGCCTACATCGATCCCGCCTCGCTGTGGGCCGACGACGGCCCGCCCTGGGTGCGCCTGGTGCCCCTCTCGGGGGCGCGGCACCAGGTCGGGGCGGCCCTGCCCGGCGCGAGGGCCGAACCCCGGGGGGTGCGCCCCTGGGCCCGCCGCGCCTGGACGTGGTGAGGCGGCCGGGAGCGCGGCCTTGGTGGTCCGTGGGCCGGCGGGGCCTACACTGCCCCGTCGGCCCACCGCCCGGTGAGCCAGCCTCATCACTCAGCCCGGACCACCCACGGTCGCCGCCCTGCGGCGTCAGGTCCAGGTGACGCTCAACCGTTGGGAAGGAGACGACGTGGACCAGCCCGTCGTGACCATGAAGCAGCTCCTCGACGCAGGTGTCCACTTCGGACACCAGACGCGCCGGTGGAACCCGAAGATGCAGCGGTTCATCCACGGTGACCGCAACGGCATCTACATCATCGACCTCAAGCAGACGCTCACCCGTCTCGAAGCCGCCTACACCTACATCCGGGACACGGTCGCCGACGGCGGCACCGTCTTGTTCGTGGGCACCAAGAAGCAGGCCCAGGACCCGGTGCAGAGCTACGCCGAGAAGTGCGGCATGCCCTACGTCAACCAGCGCTGGCTGGGCGGCATGCTCACCAACTTCGAGACCATCGCCAAGCGGGTGGCCAAGATGAAGGAGTACCGCCGCATGCGGTCCTCCGGCGAGTTCGACGCCATGCCCAAGAAGGAGGCGCTGCTCCTCAGCCGGGAGCTGGACAAGCTGGAGCGGAACCTGGGCGGCATCCACCAGATGGAGAAGCTCCCCAGCGCGGTGTTCGTGCTCGACACCAAGAAGGAGCACATCGCTGTCACCGAGGCCAACAAGCTCGGCCTCCCGCTGGTCGCCGTGGTCGACACCAACTGCGACCCCGACGTCATCCAGTACGTCATCCCCGGCAACGACGACGCCATCCGCTCGGGCACCCTGATGTGTCGCATCATCTCCGACGCCGTCGAAGAGGGTCGCCTCATCGCAGCCAAGCGGGGCGACGCCGCGGCAGCCAAGGTGGTCCGCTCCGACGAGGACGAGGCCCGCATCGCGGCGGAGCAGGCCGAGGCCCGCAACCAGGCCGCCGCCGCGGCTGCCGCGCGCGAAGCTCGTCTGGCGGCCGCCGAGAGCCCCGGCGGGCCCCCGGTGTCAGCCGACGCCAGCCCCGCCCCGTCCGCCCCCGAGCCGGCGGATGCGACCGCGACCGAGCCGGCGGGAGATGCCCCGGCCCCACCGGCCGCGGCGGCCCCCGCCTCACCGGCGGCGGAGCCCCCGGCCCGCCCGGTCGAGGAGCCGGCCGGGACCCCCGGCGCGCAGGCGACCGAGGCGGTCGCCACCGCGGCGGCAGCCCCGGTGGAGGCGTCGGCCCCGGCGCCGGCGTCGCCCGACGTCGCCGCCGGCACCCCGGAGACCACCGCCACCGACGCGGCAGCCGCGGCCGCACCGACCGACGCGGCCGCACCGACCGACGAGGAGGGCTGACGGCCATGGCTGACTTCACCGCCAAGGACGTCCAGGCACTGCGCCAGGCCACCGGCGCGGGGATGATGGACGCCAAGAAGGCCCTGACCGAGAACGGCGGCGACGCCGAGGCGGCGGCCAAGTGGCTGCGGGAGAAGGGCCTGGCCAAGGCGGCGGGCCGATCCGACCGCGACAACAGCCAGGGCACCGTGGCCGTGTCCCGGACCTCGGATGTGGCCGCCATCGTCGAGCTCAAGTGCGAGACCGACTTCGTGGCCAAGTCCGACCAGTTCAGCTCCCTCGTGCAGGAGATCGTCGCCCTGGTGGCGGGCGAGGGGGAGGGCGCCGCCGCGAGCAAGTCCGGGGCCATCGACGACCTCAAGCTGGTCTTGAAGGAGAACATCGAGCTGGGCCGGGTGGTGCGGATCGAGGCCGGTGAGGGTCACGTCATCGACTCCTACGTCCACCGCCAGGACGGGCGGGGCGTCAACGGCGTCATCGTCGAGCTCGATGGTGGGACCGAAGAGCTGGCCCACGACGTCGCCGTCCACGTCGCCTTCACCAAGCCCAGCGCCCTCCATCGGGAGGACGTCGACGAGGCCCAGGTGGCCGAGGAGCGAGCGACCCTGGAGTCGATCACCCGGTCCGAGGGCAAGCCCGAGGGCGCAATCGAGAAGATCGTGGAGGGCCGCCTCACCGGATGGTTCAAAGAGCGGGTCCTGCTGGAGCAGGGCTTCGTGAAGGACGAGAAGACCTCGGTCAAGGCATTGCTGGGCGACACCCAGGTGGTCCGCTTCGCCCAGGTCGTCGTCGGGTCCTGAGCAAGGCTCGTGACCGCTCGGTCCTGGTCGCGCGTCGTCCTCAAGCTCTCCGGTGAGGCCTTCGCCGGCGACGAGGGCTACGGCATCGACGGGGCCACCGTCCGGATGCTCGCCGAGGAGATCGTCGGGGCCCGCCAGGACGGCAAGGTCGACATCGCGGTGGTGGTCGGCGGGGGCAACATCTGGCGGGGCCAGGTGGGCGCCGGCGCGGGCATGGACCGGGCCCAGGCCGACCAGATGGGCATGCTGGCGACCGTGATCAACGCCCTCGGGCTCCAGGACGTGCTGGAGCAGCTGGGCCAGCCCACACGGGTGCAGTCCGCGGTGCACATGGCCCAGATCGCCGAGCCCTACATCCGCCGTCGGGCCATCCGTCACCTGGAGAAGGGTCGAGTCGTGATCCTCGCCGGCGGCCTGGGCAGCCCGTTCTTCACCACCGACACCCCCGCCGCCCTCCGGGCCGCCGAGATCGATGCCCACGCGGTGCTCAAGGGCACCCACTCCGGCGTCGACGGCGTCTACACCGCGGACCCCAAGCTGGACGCCTCGGCCACCAAGCTGGACGAGGTCACCTACATGGAGGTCCTCAACCAGGGCCTCAACGTGATGGACCCCACGTCCATCACGTTCTGCATGGACAACTCCCTCCCGATCGTCGTGTTCGACGTCACCATGCCGGGCAACCTCCGGCGGGTCCTCGACGGCGACCGGGGAGTCGGTACGCTGGTCCGGTGACCGCACACCACCCGAGTCCCCGCCGGCGCGGTCGTCGCCTCGGCCCTCGGCCATGAGCGGCGAGGAGATGGTCGAGCTGATCCTCGACGACGCCCGGGAGAAGATGGAGAGGGCCGTCGTCCACGCCCGCCACGAGTTCGCCTCCATCCGCACCGGGCGGGCCGCCCCTGCGCTCGTCGAGAAGCTCATGGTCGAGTACTACGGCTCCGACGTGCCGCTGCAGCAGCTGGCCAACATCTCGGTGCCCGAGGCCCGCCAGCTGGTGGTGTCGCCCTACGACAAGGGATCCCTGGCCGCGGTGGAGAAGGCCATCCGCAACTCCGACCTCGGCCTCAACCCCAGCAACGACGGCACCATGATCCGGCTCAACTTCCCCACGCTCACCGGCGAGCGTCGCAAGGAGCTGGTCCGGGTGGTGAAGAGCATGGCCGAGGAGAACCGGGTCTCGGCGCGCAACGCCCGCCGCACCGCCCGGTCGGATCTGGAGGCGCTCGAGAAGGACGGCGAGCTCTCCAAGGACGACCTGGCCCGCGCCGAGAAGGAGATCGACACCCTCATCCAGGCCGTCGAGGGGCGGATCGACGAGGCCCTCAGCCAGAAAGAGACCGAGCTGCTCGAGGACTGAGCGGGTGGACGTGCCGGGAGGCGCGTCGGCTCGGTCCTCCGCAGCACGACCGAAGGAGACCGATGGCCGAAGATCGCAGGCGTGACGCACCCCGGTCCGGGGATCCGGCCGAGGGGGTCCGCATCATCGGCGCCGAGGAGGCGGCCGAGGCCATCGAGCGGGGTGACGTGGCCGAGCGGCGGGGCGACCGCCTGCCCCGCTACGGCGACCGGCCCGCCCGTCCGCCGGTCGGGCCCAAGCCCGCCCTGCGGTTCCCGCTCGGCGACAGCGCCGACCCCTCCGACGCCGCTCCCGTGCGTCCCGCCAAGGGGGTCCGCTTCGATCCTCGGCCCCTGCCGGCGTGGGATGAGCCGCCCATCGACGACATCGATGAGTCCGACGACCCCTGGCCGTCGGAGGACACCTGGGGCGTGCCCGCGGGTGGCTGGGACGAGCCCCAGAACGACGTGGTGGCCTGGACGCAGGGCCAGACCGGCAGCCAGCCGGTGACGGAGGGACCCGCTGAGCCCGAGGCGCCGCTGTCCTGGGCCGAGGGGTTCGTCGACGACACCGAGGATCAATGGGACGGCAGGTGGGACGAGCCCACGGGGACCATCGCCTGGGCCGACGACGAAGACGATCCCATCAGCGCCGACGACCACGCCGTCGACGCCGACGCGTCGACCGGCGATCCCATCGACGACGAGTGGGCCGCCTTCGCCGAGGACGAGTCGGTGGAGGAGGTCGCCTCCGAGGAGCCTGTCCGCGCCGGTCGCCTGGGCCGGTGGTTGTTCTCCCGCCGGCGGACCGAGGCCGAGCCCGCCGAAGTGCCACCGCTGCCGCCTGAGGACAGGGACTCGTGGGAGCCCGAGTCGGAGGAGCTCGAGCCGGAGGGGTTCGAAGCGCCGCTCGCCCCCGAGGAGGACGAGTCCCGGGACCTCGAGCCCGAGCCGACCGAGGCGATGAGCTCGCCCGAGGACCTGGAGTCCTGGGCGTCCGAGCCGGAGCCGACCGCGGTGGTCGGTCCGCCTGAGAAGATCGAGCCGTGGGGACCCGAGTCGGAGGAGCTCGAGCCGGAGGGGTTCGAGGCGCCGCTCTCACCCGAGGAGCACGAGGCACGTGCCCCCGAGACGGAGGCGACCGTCGCGGTGGGGCTGCCGGATGAGGCCGGACACGACGACTCCGAGCCGCTCTCGCCCGAGGAGCTCGAGGCGCAGGGGCCCGTCGTCGAGGGGGACGAGGACCTCACCGAGATCGGCGACGCCGTGGTCGCGCCGGGGTCCGGACCTCCGCCCCAGGAGGGTGAGCTCTTGGGCCCCGAGCCCGAGCCCGAGCCCGAGCCCGAGCCCGAGCCCGAGCCCGAGCCCACCGTCGGGGCGACGTCTGCGCCCGACGATGCCGAGCCGCGAGAGGCCGAGGCCGAACCTCCTCCGGACGAGCCCGACCTCGACCTCACCGACACCGGCGACGTCCCCGCCTGGGTGGGGTCCGGGCCGTCGCCCGACGGCGCCCCCGATGCCGACCTCGAGATCGTCGACGACGGAGACGCCGCCCCTGATGCCGGCCTCGTCGACGGGTCCGAGGAGATCTGGGGCCCCCCCTCGGAGGAGAGCGACGTGGTCGCGGCCGCGCCCCCTGGTGGGGACGTGGAGGAGCCGGCGGCACGCGGCGGGCTCTTCGACGAGTCCGGTGGCTGGGCCGACCCGGCCCGGGTGTTCGACTTCGCCGACGACCCCTCCGGGCAGGTCGAGCTGCCGCACTGGACAGCGCCGCCCACCGGCGAGCTCCCCCCGGTCCTCGTCGGCGACGAGGCCGGCGAGGCCCCCACCACCGGCTCCACCCCCGCGGTGAGCTGGCAGGGCCACGATGGACGCTGGGGCAACGAGGGCTTCGACGACCTGATGGAGGACGAGGAGGCCCGCATGGGCGCCCTCGACGACGAGCGTCCCCATCACGACGACGCCTTCGCCTTCGACGAGCTCGACCCCGAGGAGGAACCTCCGCCCCCTCCGCGCGACCTCCACCGCATGCCACCCCCCCGACCGGTGCCCGAGGACACCCCGCCCCCGGCCGGCGCCGGCCGCAAGCTCGGGGTGGCGATCGGTGTCGGCGTCGGGTTTGCCGCCCTGGCCCTGGTCAGCCTGGCCCTCGGTTCCGCCATCGCCCTGATCCTCGTCATCGCGGTGGTGGTGCTGGCCCTGGTCGAGTACCAGAACGCCATCCGCCGCGCCGGCTACCGGCCCGCGGCCCTCTTCGGCATCGTGGCCGCGGTGGTCATCCCCCTCGCCGTCTACGCCCGAGGGGTCGACGCCTACCCCGTCGTCGCCGCCCTCACCGTGGCCACGATCCTGGCCTGGCACCTGGTCGGGGCCGACGGCGACGCGCGCGTGGTCGAGAGCACCGGGGTCACGCTCATGGGCGTGGGCTGGATCGTCGGGCTGGGCTCCTTCGCGGCCCTGCTGCTCTCGCTGCCCGGTGGCCGGGGGATGTTCTTCGCCGCGGTGATCGCCGCTGTCGGCTACGACGTCGGTGGATACGCGGTGGGCCGGTCCATGGGCACCCGGGGGTTCTCCGACGCCAGCCCCAACAAGACCATCGAGGGCCTTGTCGGCGGCATGCTCGTCTCGATCCTGGCCGTGTTCATCGTCGTAGGCCTCTTCAGCCTGGCGCCGTTCGGGATCCAGCCCTTCGACGGGATCGGCGACGCGCTGAAGATCGGGCTCTTCGCCGCCCTGGCCGCCCCGTTCGGTGACCTCTGCGAGTCGCTCATCAAGCGCGACCTGGGGGTCAAGGACATGGGGTCGCTCCTGCCCGAGCACGGTGGCCTGCTCGACCGCTTCGACGCCCTCCTCTTCGTCCTGCCCGCGGTGTACTTCGGGGCCGTGTTCTTCGCCGTCGGGCCCCTCGGCTGAGCCCCCGACCCGTGACGGCGCCGGTCACCGTCGCCCTGGCCGGCTCGACCGGCTCCATCGGGACCCAGACCCTCGAGGCCGTCGCGGCCGAGCCCGACCGCTACACCGTCACGGCCCTCGGCGCCGGCGGTGGGAACCTCGACCTGCTGGTCGACCAGGCCCGCCGCACCGGGGCCCGCATCGTCGCCGTCGCCGACGAGGCGAGGGCCCCGGCCCTGGCCTGCGCCCTGCCGGGTACCGATGTCCGGGCCGGCACCGACGGGCTGGCCAGCCTGGGGGCCGAGGCCGACGTCTGCGTCAACGGCGTGGTCGGCTTCGCCGGACTCCACGTCACCCTGGCCACCCTGGCCGCAGGGAAGCGCCTGGCCCTGGCCAACAAGGAGTCCCTCATCGCGGGCGGGCCGGTCGTCCGCCGGGTGCGCGACACCCCGGGCGCCGAGCTGGTGCCGGTCGACAGCGAGCACTGCGCCATCCACATGTGCCTGCGCAGCGCCGACCCCGACGGCCCCGACCGGGTCGGCCGGGTGGTGCTCACCGCCAGCGGCGGACCCTTCCGGGGCCGCACGCGGCGCGAGCTGGCCGAGGTGACCGTCGAGGACGCCCTGGCCCACCCCACCTGGTCGATGGGACCCAAGATCACCGTGGACTCCTCGACGCTCATGAACAAGGGCCTCGAGGTCATCGAGGCCCACGAGCTCTTCGGCGTGGGCTACGACCGCATCGAGGTGGTGGTGCACCCGCAGTCGATCGTCCACTCGATGGTCGAGTTCACCGACGGCGCCACCATCGCCCAGCTCTCCCAGCCCGACATGCGGCTCCCGATCGCCTACGCCCTGGCGTTCCCGGACCGCTCCACCGTCCCGGTGGGGGCCATCGACTGGACGGCCCTCGCCCGGCTCGACTTCGAGGCGCCCGATCTGGATGCGTTCCCGTGCCTCGCCCTCGCCTACGCCGCCGGACGGGCCGGGGGTGGGGCGCCCGCCTGGCTCAACGCCGCCAACGAGGTGGCGGTGGCGGCCTTCCTCGAGGGCCGCATCCGTTGGGTCGACATCCCTGACGTCCTCGAAGAGGTCCTGTCACGGCATGATGGGGGCGACCCCGACAGCGCCGACGACGTCGTCGAGATCGACCGGGCGGGCCGCGACGCAGCCCACCGGACCATCTCGGAGCGGACCTAGGCAACAGGAGCCCCGCGGTGTCCCTCGACCAGCACCCCATCACGACCCCCACGGACCCGGCGTCCGCCCACGCCCCCACGGGGCCGGCGGACGGTCCCATGACCGCGGGCCAGTGGGCCCGGCTGGCCGGGCTGGTGGCCCTGCTGGTGTGGCTCACCACCGCCACCGGCATCTACGGCCTGGCGATGGTGATGGGCATCGTCGTGATGATCACCCTCCACGAGCTGGGGCACTTCGTCATGGCCAAGCGGGCCGGGATGAAGTGCACCGAGTTCTTCCTCGGCTTCGGGCCCCGGATCTGGTCGGTACGACGGGGGGAGACCGAGTACGGCATCAAGCTGGTGCCGGCCGGGGCCTACGTGAAGATCCTCGGGATGCACGACATCGAGGAGGTCGACGCGGCCGACGAGGCCCGCACCTACCGCCAGAAGCCGTTCTGGCAGCGCTTCGGGGTGGCAGTGGCCGGTTCCACCATGCACTTCATCCTGGCCCTGGTGCTCATCTACGGCCTGCTGGTCGGCTTCGGGCTGCCGGGCGGTTCGCTCAACCCGTCCGAGGAGGGGTGGCGGGTCGCCGCCATCACCGAGGGCTCGGCCGCCCAGGCCGCCGGCCTGGCGGAGGGCGACGACATCGTCGCCATCGACGGCCAGCCCGTCCCCACCTTCGACGACCTGCGCGCCGCGGTGGAGGACCGACCCGACCAGGCCGTCACCCTCACCGTCGTCCGCGACGGCACCACCCGGGACCTCGATGCCACCCTGGGCGAGAACCCCGAGCGACCCGGGGTCGGGTTCCTCGGCGTGGGCCCGGAGATCCCCGTCGAGAAGCTGGGTCCGGTGGCGGCCGTGCCCGCCACCTTCCAGGAGTTCGGCCACGTCACCACCCAGTCGGTGGGCGCCCTGGGCCGGCTGTTCACGCCCAGTGGCATCGCCGACTTCGGGGGCCAGGTGGCCGACGCCGGCGCGTCGGACCGCAGCACCGCCGATGCCGGCGACTCGTCCTCGTCCTCGTCGGGGCAGGCGTCGGCCGAGAGCAGCGACGACGGCGAGAACCGCCTCCTGTCGTTGCTCGGTGTGTTCCGCATCGGTGTCGACGCCGGACAGGGCGGCGGATGGGCCGCGCTGGCCTTCCTCTTCGCCCTGATCAACGTGTTCATCGGCCTGTTCAACCTGGTGCCGCTGCTGCCCTTCGACGGTGGCCACGTGGCCATCGCCATCTACGAGAAGGTGCAGGAGAAGCGCAAGGGCCTCTCGCAGCGCTACCTGGCCGATGTGGCCAAGCTGCTCCCGCTCACCTACGCCGTGGTCGCGGTGCTGGGCGTGATCTTCATCTCGACGCTCTACCTCGACATCCGCAACCCGCTCGACGTGGGCTGATGCAGGTCCGCTCCACCGCCGACCGTCGCGCCACCCGGGCCGTCACGCTGGCCCACAGCCGCAACCCCGTCACCGTCGGGGGAGGGGCCCCGGTGTCGGTGCAGTCGATGACCACCACCAAGACCGCGGATGTCGACGGCACCCTCCAGCAGATCTACGCCCTGGCCGCGGCCGGAGCCGACATCGTCCGCTGCACCTGCAACGACGCCGAGGCCGCCGCCGGTCTGGCCCGCATCGTGCCCCGCTCGCCGGTGCCGCTGGTGGCCGACATCCACCACAACCACCGCATGGGCCTGGCCGCCCTGGAAGCCGGTGTCGCCTGCCTGCGGCTCAACCCCGGCAACATCCGCAAGCCGGCCCACATCAAGGCGGTGGCCTCCGAGGCCCGCGACCGTGGCGTGCCCATCCGCATCGGTGTCAACGGCGGCTCCCTCGACCCCGACCTCTACACGAAGTACGGCAAGGAGGTCACGCCCGCGGCCATGGTCGAGTCGGCCCGGATCGAGATGGCCCACTTCGACGACGTCGGGTTCGATGACGTCAAGATCTCCGTCAAGGCCTCCAGTGTGCCGCTCATGATCGACGCCTACCGCCTGCTGTCGGAGGAGACCGACGCACCCCTCCACCTGGGCGTCACCGAAGCGGGCCCCCTGCCCGGTGGCCTGGTGAAGTCCACCGCCGGCATCGGCACCCTCCTGGCCGAGGGCATCGGCGACACCATCCGCTACTCGCTCACCGCCGACCCCGTGGAGGAGGCCAAGGCCGGTCGCATGCTGCTCGAGGCGCTCGGGCTCCGCGACCGCACCAACGTCGACCTCATCGCCTGCCCCAGCTGCGGACGGGCCGAGATCGACGTGATCGAGGTGGCCCGCCAGGCCCAGGACGCGTTCGCCGACAGGGAGATCCCCCTCCAGGTGGCGGTGATGGGCTGTGTCGTCAACGGGCCCGGCGAGGCCAAGGACGCCGACATCGGCATCGCCGCGGGCAACAAGCGGGGCCATCTCTTCGTGAAGGGCCGCAACGTCGCCGTCGTCCCCGAGGCCGAGATGGTGGGAGCCCTGGTCGAGTGGGCCGACTTCATCGTCGAGCACGGCGTCGAGGCCGCCCTCGACCGGGCCGACACCACCGTGGCCACCCGCGAGGCGGAGCGCGACCGGGCCCGCCTGCTCCGCGAGCAGGGCGACGACGTCAACTCCAGCGAGCAGCGCGTCGAGCTCATCCAGAAGATGGAGCGCTAAGGAGCCGAGCCGATAGGCGAGGCGACCCAGCAAGCACGGGCCCACACCTCGGCGCAGCCGAAGAGATCTCCGGCGCGACCCGGTCCTATGCGCGCAGGTCCTAGGGGCCCTGTTGCTCCCGCCGCAGGGGCGACCACTATCGTCGTCGGCGTGAGGAGCCCTGGTGTCGCCGATCGTCGCGGCGCGAGGGCCGCAGCGGCAGCAGTGGCGCGCGCCCGGTGGCACCATGCGTGACGCCACGGGCGGTGTGCAGTCCGTGCTGGTGCTGGGGGGCACCTCGGAGATCGCGGCGGCCACCGTCGATCTGCTCGTCGCCGACCGTTGCCGGCGGGTGGTGCTCGCCGGTCGCCCCTCGACCCGGCTCGACGCCGCCGCCGACCGGTTCCGATCGGGCCCGGTCACCGTGGAGGTGGCCGCCTTCGACGCCGTCGCCACCGACACCCACGAGAAGGTCCTCGGCGAGGTCTTCGACTCCGGCGACATCGACCTGGTCCTCCTGGCCTTCGGCGTGCTCGGCGATCAGGAGGCCTTCGAGGCCGACCCCACCTCAGCCGTCGAGGCCGTCACGATCAACTACACCGGCGCCGTGTCCGCCGGCCTGGTGGTGGCCGAGCGCCTCCGGGCCCAGGGTCACGGCACGCTGGTCGTGCTCTCATCGGTGGCCGGGGTGCGGACCCGTCGCGACAACTTCGTGTACGGCTCGACCAAGGCCGGCCTCGACGGCTTCGCCCACGGCCTGGGCGACTCCCTGGCGGGCAGCGGGGCGAGCGTGATGGTCGTGCGGCCCGGGTTCGTGACCACCCGCATGACCGAGGGCATGGAACCGGCCCCGTTCGCCACCACCCCCGAGGCCGTGGCCCGAGATGTCGTCACCGGCCTCCGGCGGGACCGCGCGACGGTGTGGTCGCCCCCGATCCTGCAGGCCGTGTTCGGCGTCCTGCGGTTCGCTCCGACCCCTCTGTGGCGGAGGTTGGCAGACCGGTGACCGACGGGGTCGCCGCCGCCTCCCCCACGCGCCGCAGCCCGCCCGTCGCCCTGCTGGTCGCCTGTCGGCCCAAGCAGTGGGTCAAGAACCTGCTGGTGCTGGCCGCTCCCGGCGCCGCCGGGGTGCTGGGCGATCCGGAATCGCTGGTGGCCACCCTCGCGGCCTTCGTCGCCTTCTGCCTGGCGGCCAGCGCCACCTACCTCCTCAACGACGCCTCGGACGTGGAGGCCGACCGCCGCCACGCCACCAAGCGGTTCCGGCCCATCGCCGCCGGAGAGCTCGCCGTTCCCGTCGCGCTGGGCGCGGCGGCGGTGATGGCCCTGGTCGCGGTGGGGCTGGGCCTGGCCGTGCGCTGGCCCCTCGCCCTCACCGTCGTCGCCTACATGGTGCTGACCACCTCGTACTCGGCGTTGCTGAAGCACGTGGTGGTGCTCGATGTGGTCACCCTGGCCTCGGGCTTCGTGCTGCGGGCGGTGGCCGGTGGCGTGGCGGCCGACGTCCCCATCTCCAACTGGTTCTTCATCGTCACCTCCTTCGGGTCGCTGTTCATGGCCGTGGGCAAGCGCCACGCCGAGGTGGTGACCATGGGCGCCGAGGCGGGCACGACCCGGCGGGTGCTCGAGGGCTACACACCGGGCTTCCTGGCCTACCTGCGCTCGGTCAGCTCGGGGGTCGTGCTGGTGGCCTACTGCCTGTGGGCCTTCGAGCGGGCCGACCTGCTCGAGGTCAGCATCCCCTGGTACCAGATGTCGATCGTGCCCTTCACCGTCGCTGTGCTTCGCTACGCCCAGCTCCTCGAGGCGGGCGAGGGCGGCGCCCCCGAGGACGTCGTGCTCCGCGACCACATGCTCCTCGGTGCCAGCCTGTGCTGGGCTGTGCTCTTCGGGTTGGGCGTGCTGGTCGCATGAGCCGCCAGGAGCTGACCGGCTGGGGTCGCACGTCGCCCTCGGCCGCCGAGGTGCTCACCCCGGTGACCAACGCCGAGGTCGTCGGCGCGCTGGCCCGGCCCCCGGCCCGCGGCATCCTGGCCCGGGGCCTGGGACGCAGCTACGGCGACGCGGCCCAGAACGCAGGCGGTTCGGTGGTCGACGCCACCATGATCGACGATGTCGCCGCCTTCGACCCCGACTCCGGCGTGCTCACCGTCGCCGCCGGTGCCAGCCTCGACCACCTCATGCGGGCGCTGGTGCCCCGCGGCTGGTTCGTGCCCGTGAGCCCCGGCACCCGCCACGTCACCGTCGGGGGCGCGGTGGCCTCGGACATCCACGGCAAGAACCACCACCGGGCCGGATCGTGGTGCCAGCACGTCTCGTCGTTGCGACTGGCCACCCCCACCGGCACCGTCGAGGTCGGCCCCGATCGCGATCCGGACCTGTTCTGGGCCACCGCCGGGGGCATGGGTCTCACCGGGGTGATCCTGGACGCCACCGTCGCCCTCACGCCCATCGCCACCAGCCGGACCCTGGTCGACACCGACCGCACCGACGACCTCGACTCCTGCATGGCGCTGTTGACCGAGGGGGATTCCACCTACGAGTACACCGTGGCCTGGGTCGACCTCCTGCCGGCGCGGGGCCGGGTGGGGCGTTCGGTCATCACCCGGGGCCGCTTCGCGCACGCCGACGAGCTCTCACCGGCGCAGCGGCGCGATCCCCACCACTTCGATCCCCAGCCCCTGGTCACCGTGCCGCCGGTGGTGCCGTCGCGCCTCTTGAACCGGTGGCGGATCCAGGCCTTCAACGAGGCCTGGTTCCGGCGCGCCCCCCAGCGTCGACGGGGCGAGGTCCAGTCCATCAGCCGCTTCTTCCACCCGCTCGACGGGGTGACCGACTGGAACCGCCTCTACGGGCCCCGGGGCTTCCTCCAGTGGCAGGTCGCGGTGCCCTTCGGTGCCGAGGAGGCGCTGCGATCGGTCGCCGCTGCGGTCGCGGCCCAGCGGGTCCCCACCCTGATCGGTGTGTTGAAGCGGTTCGGCCCCGGCAACCCCGGGCCGCTGTCGTTCCCGATCGCGGGGTGGACGCTGTCACTGGACATCCCGGCGTCGGTCGAGGGCCTGGGCCCGCTGCTCGAGCGCCTCGACGACCGGGTGGCCGAGGCGGGGGGCCGCGTCTACCTCGCCAAGGATGCCCGTCTGCGGCCCGAGCTGCTGGAGGTCATGTACCCGCGGCTGGGGGAGTGGCGGGCCGTGCGCGACCGGGTCGACCCCCACGGGGTGCTCCAGAGCGACCTGGGCCGCCGCCTCGGCCTGTGCTGAGCGACCAGTGGCCGTTCTGGTCGGTGAGGACGCCCTCGAGGGCGCTGTGGGTGACCAGAACGGCTCGGCGCGCTAGCGCCAGCGGATGGCGTAGGCGACCGACACCACAATGGCCACGACGGCAACGGCGGCGGCCACCGGCTTGATCCACGGAGCCTGGGCCGTGACCTTGTCGACGTGCGCCTTGCGCTTGGCGTAGGCCAGCAGGCGCTCGGCCCACGCCACCTCGGTGGACAGCACTCCCAGCCCGGCGATGAGGACGACGATGCCCGGCCCCGGCAGGACGAGCATCGCCAGGCCCGCCAGGGTGATGAGCGAGCCCAGGGTGATCACCGCGATGCGCACGATGAGGCTGCGCTCCGCCTGCTCCGGGGTCCGCTCGCGGGTCCCGGTGCTGCGCTCGGCGTCGTAGGCGGCAGCGTGGAGGCGGTCCCGGCGAGCATCGAGGCTGCCCCTCTCGGGGGGACGGGCAGAGGAGGGATCGGGCATGACCATGGGCTCCCAGCATGCACGGTGGACGTTCCGGTGCCGGCGCGAGGGGCCATGGCCGCCGACGATCGCCCCGGTCGCGTCGGTGATCGGTCGGCTTTCGGCCCGTGGGGTGTGTCAGGGGGGTGGAGACGCCGCCGGAACGTGGCGCTCATGCGGGGCCCGGCCCGGGCCACCTTGGGGACGCAGTGCTGCCAGGTGTGCTGGCAGGTGCCGCTGCCACGGCGTGTCGTGCAGCAAGGAGGTGAACAGAGCATCGGCCCCGCCCAGCCAACCGGGCAGGTGGTCGATCCACGCCCCTTGCCCCAGGTCCCGGCGCTGCGCCGTGGCCAGGTGGGCTGTCGGAGCGGCGTGACCGTCGGCGAGCAGCGAGGGCTGGAAGGGCATCGTGGGAGCCTCCATCACCCGTCAGTCTAGCGGATGGGTACAGGTGTTTGCCTTCCGGCCTGGAGGCCCGAGGCCGAGCTGGTCGACATCGGCGGGGTCGGACCCCGGTGGACGCGACCACGTCGAGGGTGGTGTCGACCACCTCGGCGGGCAAGACGAGGGGGAACGGGAAGCCCGGTCGCGGTGAGGGCAACCTACGATCGACGACCATGGCCCGACAGCCCGTCCTCACCCCCCAGGCCGACGACTTCCCCCGGTGGTACCAGGACGTCGTCGCCAAGGCGGAGCTGGCCGACAACGGCCCGGCGCGGGGCACCCAGATCATCCGCCCCTACGGCTACGCCATCTGGGAGCGGATGGTCGCCGAGGTCGATGCCCGCATCAAGGCGGCGGGCGCCGAGAACGTCGCGCTCCCCCTGTTCATCCCCCAGAGCTACCTCACCCGCGAGGCCGACCACGTCGAGGGTTTCGCCCCCGAGCTGGCGGTCGTCACCCACGGCGGGGGCAAGGAGCTGGACGAGCCCCTGGTCGTCCGGCCCACCTCCGAGACGCTGTTCGGCGAGTCCATGGCGCGGTGGATCAGCTCCTACCGCGACCTGCCCATGCTCCTGAACCAGTGGGCCAACGTCGTGCGCTGGGAGCTGCGGCCCCGTCTCTTCCTGCGCAGCACCGAGTTCCTGTGGCAAGAGGGCCACACCGCCCACGTCGACGAGGCCGATGCCGCGGCCTACGCCCACCGCATCCTGCGCGACGTCTACGAGGACTTCATGGTGTCGGTCCTCGCCCTCCCGGTGGTGGTGGGGCGCAAGACGCCCGACGAGCGGTTCCCCGGAGCGACCAACACGATGACCACCGAGGCCATGATGGGCGACGGCAAGGCCCTGCAGATGGGCACCAGCCACGAGCTGGGCCAGAACTTCGCCCGGGCCTTCGACATCCGCTACCAGGACGACCAGGCCACCGAGCAGCTGGCCTGGACCACCTCCTGGGGGGTCTCCACCCGGATGATGGGCGGGCTGATCATGGGCCACGGCGACGATGCCGGGCTCCGCCTGCCCCCGCGCGTCGCTCCGACCCAGGTCGCCCTCCTCGTGGTGCGCGACGGCGACGGCGTGGGCGAGCGCGCGCACCTGGTGGCCGAGGCCCTGCGCACCGCCGGGGTCCGGGTCACCCTCGACGACCACACCGATGTCGGCTTCGGACGCCGCGCCACGGGGTGGGAGCTCAAGGGCGTGCCCGTGCGCATCGAGCTGGGCCCGCGCGACCTCGCCGACGAGCAGGCCACCGTGGTCCGGCGCGACCGGAGCGAGAAGACGGCCGTCGGGCTCAGTGGCCTGGTCGACCACGTCGTGAGCCTGCTGGAGGAGATCCAGGGTGCGATGCTCGATGGCGCCCGCAGCCGACGCGACGACGCCACTGCGGACGTGGCGTCGGTGGGCGAGGCCCTGGAGGCGGCGCGCGCCGGGTTCGCCCGCATCTCGTGGGAGCAGGTGGGCGAGGAGGGCCTGACAGCCCTCAAGGCCGAGGCCGTCACCGTTCGCTGCTTGCAGGGTCCCGACGGCGAGGTGGCCACCAGCGATGACCAGCCCGGGGCCGTGGCCACCGTCGCCCGGGCCTACTGACTCATCGGACCCGAGCCAGGCTCTCGACGCACCCCAGCCACACGTCGGTGAAGGTGTCGGCGTCGACGCCGACAACGTGGCGCAGCAGCCGGCCGGCGGGGTCGGCCTCGAACCGGAGGACGCCGGCGGGGTCGACCGCGACGTGGGCACGGGTCCTCGAACGCTCGGTGCCCGTCCACCCCACGGCGACGGCGCAGGTCACAGGGTCCCAGTGGAAGTTGACGAGGTCGTCGGGCAGAGCCTCGTGGTCGCGGCCCAGCGCGGCCATGTCCCGGTCCACCGCCCACATCTCGGATTGCCGGGCCAGGAGGGCGCCGAGGGGGCCGGCGGCTCGGAGTCGGGGCAGGTCCGGTTCCCGCAGGGTGACCCCGATGGTGGCGGGCATGGGCACCAGGGTGAGCTCGGCCCCGCTGGCCAGGACGATCGCCGCCGCCTCGGTGTCGCACTGGAGGTTCCAGTCCCGCTCTGGTCCCCAGTCGGGGAACCCGGCCGGGATTGGGTCGACCCAGCCGCCCATCACGACGATCGGCACGCCGTCGAGGAGGCCCGGTCGGTCCCGTTCCAGCAGGGCCAGGTTGGTGAGGGCGCCGATCGTGACGACGGTGGCGCCCTCGTCGATGCTGCGCGCCAGGCGGGCCGCGGCCGCACCGGGTGCCGCGGGCCGAGTGACCACGGGGTCCGGCCAGTACCGCTGATCACCCCACGTCGGGTCGTGGCGGCTGCCGTCGGTGAGGGTCACCGGGGCCCCGGCGACGACGTCCACGTCGGACCGCCCGGCGAGGGCGAGGACGTGCTCGGCGCACCCGGCCCGTCGGCCCCCGTGGTCGAGGTTGCTGGTCACGGCGACGAGATCGACCCCGGGCCAGCCGAGCAGCAGGGCCAGGGCACAGCCGTCGTCGGGGTCGCCCCCCAGGTCGGTGTCGAGGTGGACCTTCACCGCCCCAGCATCGCCGACCGGGACGAACGTCAGCCCGACGACACCTCGGCCTGGTCGTCGATGGTGCGGAGGAGGCGGGCCCGGTCGACGGTCGAGGTGGCGGTCCCGGGCCAGCGAACGGTGCCCCGGACCCGGCGATCGTGGTAGAGGGCCCCGGCCTGGAGCTCCTCGGCGGGGGCGGTCACCAGCCACACCAGCGAGTCGGATCCCTCCTCCGGGGTGCGCAGGATGGGCCCCATCACCCGGCCGAAGCCCGGGAGGGCGTCGGTCACGCCGGGTGTGTTGGCCCAGCCCGGATGCACCGCGACCTGCAGGGGAGCCTCACCCCGGGCGCTGGCCTCGGCCACCACGTCGACCTGGGCCCGCTTGGCCTGGGCGTAGGCCCGGGTGCCGTCCCACGGCCGGGCCTGCCACCCGAGGTCGTCGAGGTCCACGTCCTGGAGGTACATCCCCCCGGAGGTGACCCAGACCGCTCGGTCCAGGCCCTCGGCCAGGTCGGTGGCCAGCCGGCGGGTGAGGAGGCGGGGCCCGACCACCATCGAGGCCCACGTCATCTCCAGGCCCTGGGGTGTGGTCTGGCGCTCCTTGGTGATCCCCCCGGCGGCGTGGACGACGGCGTGGATGCGGCGGTGGGCGGCGACGAGGCCGTCGGCCAGGTCGGCCACGGCGTCGGTGTCGCCCACGTCGGTCGGCCGGAAGGTGGCCTCCACCCCCACGTCAGCCAGGTCCGCCACCGTGGCGGAGCCCCGCTCGGGGTTGCGGCCCACCAGCTCGATTGCCGCGCCCAGTTGGCCCACGGCCTCGGCCGTGGCCCGCCCCAGCCCGGAGGTGGCGCCGGTGACGACCACCACTTGACCCGCCAGGGCGCCCGGCGGGGGTGTCGACCAGTCCTCCACGCGTCGGCGGACGGCGACACCGATGCGGCTGAAGCTGGGCACGACGGCGACCTCGAGGGCGGCGTCGACCCCACGGCGGACGAGGGGGGGCAAGGCGGCCGACATCTCTCCACCGTGCCCCGTGTCGGGCCCGCCGACCCCATCGAAGCCATGCGCCTCATCGAGGGGGCGGTGTCGCCGCCCGGACCGGCGCCCCGGCCGGAGTCGGCGGCGACCGCTATGCTGGCTCCCCTCACCCGTGGGGGTGGGCGCTGGTAGGCGTGGGCTCGGGCCCACGCCTTCTCTCTGAGGCCACAGCGACGACCAGACGACACGACGACGGAGGTGACAGACCATGAGCCCCACCGAGAAGGTGCGTGACCTGGCCGAGCCGGTCTGCGCCGCCGACGGCGTCGAGCTGGTCGACGTCGAGCTCGCCGGAGGGGTGCTCACCGTCACGGTCGACCGTGACGGCGGTCTCGACCTCGATGCCCTCGCCGGGTTCACCCGTCGCATCTCGCGCCTCCTCGACGACGACGATCCCGTTCCCGGCCGCTACACCCTCGAGGTGTCCACCCCCGGCCTGGAGCGCAAGCTGCGCACCCCCGCCCACTTCCGTCGGGCCGTGGGCCAGTCGGTCAACGTGCGCACCGTCGCCGGAACCGAGGCCGGGCGCCGTGTGCGCGGCGTCCTGGTCGCCGCGGACGACGACGGCATCACCGTGGGCCCCGACGCCGACACCCCCGACGGCCCCTCTCGCACCGTGGCCTACGACCAGGTGGAGCGAGCCCGCACCGTGTTCGAGTGGGGCCCGTCGCCCAAGCCCGGGGCCAAGCCGTCGGCGGCCCCCAAGCCCTCCCCGTCCTCCGAGAAGAAGGCAGCGAAGCGATGACCCAGAAGCTCGACATGATGGAGGCCCTCCAGGCCCTGGCGGCTGACCGGGGCATCTCCTCGGACACCCTCATGGGGGCGCTGGCCGATGCCATGGAGTCGGCCTACAGCCGCATGCCGGCGGCCAAGGAGTACGCCTGGGTCACCATCGACCCCGAGAGCTTCGACATCCGCGTCTGGTCCCAGGAGATCGACGAGGACGGCGAGCCCTACGGCGACGTGGCCGACGTCACCCCGCCCGACTTCGGCCGCATCGCGGCCCAGACCGCCCGCCAGGTCATGAACCAGCGCCTGCGCGAGGTCGACCGGGAGATGAAGTACGAGGAGTACTCTGGGCGCGAGGGCGACATCGTCACCGGGATCATCCAGCAGGGCGACTCCCGCTACACGCTCCTCGAGCTCAACCGGGGTGTCGAGGCGCTGCTCCCTCAGGCCGAGCAGGTGCCTCACGAGCGCCCCCAGGCCAACTCCCGGCTCAAGGCCTACATCGTCGAGGTCCGCAAGACGGTCAAGGGCCCCCAGATCGTCGTCAGCCGCACGCATCCCGGCCTGATCCGGCGCCTGTTCGAGATGGAGGTGCCCGAGATCGCCGAGGGCATCGTCGAGCTGCGGGCCTGCGCCCGCGAGCCCGGCCACCGCACCAAGATCGCGGTCTGGTCCAACGACGCCAACGTGGATCCGGTCGGCGCGTGCGTCGGGGCCCGGGGGGCCCGGGTCCGCATGGTCGTGAACGAGCTCAACGGCGAGAAGATCGACATCGTCCCCTTCACCGACATCCCCGAGGACCTGGTGGCCAAGGCCCTGGCTCCGGCCAAGGTCAAGGAGGTCCGCCTCGACTACGACACCGGCACCGCGACGGTGATCGTCCCCGACTTCCAGCTCTCCCTCGCCATCGGCAAGGAGGGCCAGAACGCCCGCCTCGCCGCCCGCCTGTCGGGCTGGCGGGTCGACATCAAGAGCGAGACCCAGCTGGTCGAGGAGGAGGCCTACGCCGCCCAGGACTGGGCCGAGGGGGAGTGGGTGACCGATCCCACCTCCGGTGAGCAGGTGTGGCAGCCGGCCGACGGCAGCGAGGCCCTCTCCGCCGAGGCGTGGGCCGAGGCCACCGAGGAGAACGAGGCCAGGGCCGGCAGCGAGGGCGAGGCGGGCGAGGAGGCCACCGACCCCGACGTCGAGATCAGCGTCGACCCCGACGTCTCCGGCGACGAGTCGGCGGTGTCGCAGGAGATGGCGGCGTCGGCCGACGTCGAGGCCCCCATCGGTGCCGACGGCGCCGATGGTGCTGCGGTGGAGGGCGAGACGCCCGAGGCCGAGATCGCCGCCGGTGTCGACGGCCCCGCGGCCGGGGATCCCCGCGACCAGGCGTAGCGGTGGGTCGCGGTGCCCTCCCGGGCCCTCGTCGCACCTGCGTCGGGTGTCGTCGCCGCACGCACCCCCAGGAGCTGGTCCGAGTGGTGAGGATGCCCGACGGCGGACTCGAGGTCGGTCACCACGGCGCCGGCCGGGGCGCCTGGATCTGCCCCGATCCTGGCTGCGTGGATCGGGCCCGGCGCCGGAGGGCCTTCGCCCGCGCCCTCCGGGGCGAGGTGCGGGGCGATGCCATCGACGCCCTGGGCGTGGCGATCGCGCCCTGATCCGGCACACTGGGGATCATCACCCGGTGTCGTCCGGTGGCTGTCCCGGCCGGGGCAGCCACGCGCCTTGGGGCTTCGCCGCGGCGAGGGCCGTGCGCGAAGATGGAAGGCCCATGCATCGGCATGGGTCCTGAGACCTGAAGGGCTAGGCAACCGACTTGGCAAGGAAGATCCGCGTCCACGAGCTCGCGAAGGAGCTCGGCCTCACCAACAAGGAGGCACTCGACCTCTGCGTGGATCTCGGCATCGGCGTCAAGACGCACTCCTCAGGCATCGAGGGGGCTCAGGCCGACCGGGCTCGTCGCAAGGCCGAGCGCGAGGGCATGGTCCGCGACGAGCAGCCCGAGGAGCCGACCAAGAAGAAGAAGGCGCCCGCCGAGAAGGCGGTGGCCGCCCCTCCAGCGACCCCCGATGATGCTGCTGCTCCTGCGGCCGAGGCACCCGCCGCCCCTCCTCCGCCGCCCCCCGCGGCGCCGGCCCCCCCGGCCGACCCGCCGGCCGCCGAGGCCCCCACGCCCCCACCTGCGCCGCCCCGCCCGCCGGCCACGCCCCCCGATCCCCGCAAGGTGGTCACCTCCAGCGGTTCGGGACGTCCACCCCGCCCGGCCCCCCCGGTCGAGGCCCCTGCGGCCCGTCAGGATGCGCCGACCCCGGCTGAGGCCCCCCGGCCCGATGCCCCCGGTTCCGCCGGCCCGCCCCCGGCCACCCGCCGGCCTGCCCCGCCGGCCCGCCCCTCGCCCGACGTGGTCCCCAAGGGGCCCTCGGGCAAGCCCATCCCGCCGCCCCCGGGCCCGCCGCGCGGCATCTCCGGCCGCCCCATCCCGCCGCCTCCCGGCCTCGGCGGTCGCGGCCCCTCGCCCACCCGCTCCGCCGGTCGTCCCGGCGGTGGCGGCCCCAGCCGTGCCCCCGCCGGCGCTCGCCCCGGTGGCGGCGGCGCTCCCATGGGAGGCGGTCCGCCCCCGGGCGGCGGTCGTCCCGGCGGCGGTGGTCCCGGCCGCCCTGGTGGTCCGGCCGGTCGTCGTCCTCCCCGTCGCAAGGGGAGGCGGCGTCGCAACCGCGAAGAGCTCCGGCCCATGGACATGCCGGAGTACACCCCGGAGGACACCCCCGTCCCCGAGGGCGAGATCGTCATCGAGCGGGGCTCAACCCCCCAGGACATCGGCCCCAAGCTGAACCGCACGCCCGCCGACGTGGTCCGGTTCCTCATGGCCGAGGGCGAGATGGTCACCGCCACCCAGTCCCTCAGCGACGAGATGATCGAGATGTTCGCCCTCGACGTGGGGGCCGACGTCCGCCTCGCCGACCCCGGCGAGGAGGAGGAGGTCGAGCTCCAGAAGCGCCTCGGGGTCGGGGAGCTGGAGCAGGAGGACGACGACGACGAGGGTGGCGAGGACCGACCCCCGGTGATCACCGTGATGGGCCACGTCGACCACGGCAAGACCAAGCTCCTCGACCAGATCCGCAACGCCAACGTGGTGGCCGGCGAGGCCGGAGGCATCACTCAGCACATCGGCGCCTACCAGGTGGAGAAGGACGGCCGGCTCGTCACCTTCATCGACACACCGGGCCACGAGGCCTTCACCGCCATGCGCGCCCGCGGGGCCGAGGCCACCGATGTCGTCGTGCTGGTCGTGGCGGCCGACGACGGCGTCATGCCCCAGACCCTGGAGGCCCTCGACCACGCCAAGGCGGCCGAGGTCCCCATCGTCGTGGCCATCAACAAGATCGACCGGGAGGGCGCCGATCCCCAGCGGGTCATGAGCCAGCTGGCCGAGCGCGAGCTGGTGCCCGAGGCCTGGGGCGGTGACACGATCATGGTCGAGGTCTCCGCCCTGGAGAACCTCGGCATCGACGACCTGCTCGAGCAGCTGCTCGTCGTGGCCGACGTGGAGGAGCTCAGCGCCAACCCGGCCGGCCGAGCCCGGGGCGTCGTCCTCGAGTCCCACCTGGAGGTGGGCCGGGGCCCGGTGGCCACGCTGCTCGTGCAGCGGGGCACGCTCAAGGTGGGCGATCCGCTCATCGCCGGCGCCGCCTGGGGTCGCGTCCGAGCGTTGGTCGACGACACCGGCGAGAACGTCAAGGAGGCCGGGCCGTCGATGCCCGTCGAGGTCCTCGGCCTCTCCGATGTGGCCAGCGCGGGTGACGACTTCGTGGTCGCCCCCGACCAGAAGACGGCGCGCTCGGTGGCCGACCAGCGCGAGCACTACCAGCGGGTGGCGTCGATCTCGGGCAGCGCCGCGGTGTCCGGCGGGGGGATGAAGCTGGAGGACATCTTCAGCCAGATCCAGACCGGTGAGGCGGCCACGCTGAACCTCATCGTCAAGGCCGACGTAAACGGCTCGCTCGAGGCCGTGACCGAGAGCCTGAAGAAGCTCGAGCGAGACGACGTGAAGCTGGCCTTCGCCCGGCGTGGGGTGGGCGGCGTCACCAACGACGACATCCAGCTGGCGGTGGCCACCAACGCCACCATCATCGGCTTCAACGTCCGCCCCGACCGCAAGGCCCGCGAGCTGGCCCAGCAGGAGTCGGTCGAGATCCGCAGCTACGAGATCATCTACAAGCTCATCGAGGACATCGAGGCCGCCATGGTCGGCATGCTGTCCCCGGAGCTCGAAGAGGTCGTCACCGGCGACGCCGAGGTCCGCGAGATCTTCCGGGTCCCGCGCATCGGCGCCATCGCCGGTTGCTACGTCACCAACGGCGTCATCACTCGCGGCTCGAAGGTGCGCTTCCTGCGGGAGGGCACCATCATCTGGAAGGGCGCCATCCAGTCGCTCAAGCGGTTCAAGGACGACGCCCGGGAGGTCAACGCCGGCTACGAGTGCGGCATCGGCCTCTCGGACTTCCAGGACCTCAAGGAAGGCGACATCATCGAGACCTTCGACGAGCGCGAGATCCCCCGGACCTAGGGTCTCGGGCCCATAGCTCTCCTACTCTGGTAGTAGAGTTTCTCTCGTGCCGCGCGGAACGCCTTCCCCCAAGCTCGCCATCACGGTCGATCCGGATGTTCACGAGCGTGTGCTCGCCGCCGCCCGCGCCGAGGGCACGGCGTCTCAGCCTGGATGACCGACGCGGCCCGTCGCGCTCTGCGAGTACGAGATGGGCTCGACGCCGTCGCCGAGTGGGACGCCGAGAACGGCGCGTTCACCCACGCCGAGCTCGAGGCGGCACGTCAGCGCATCGTTGACGAGATGGGGACCTCCGCCTCCGCACGGTTCGCATGACCGTCGTCTACGACGCCGGCGTTCTGGTGGTCGCTATCGAGACGAGCGTCGGATCTGGGCCGAGCACCGCGCCCGACTCGAATCGGGTGTCGTGCCGATGACCACCGCCCCTGCTGTGGCCCAGGTCAGTCGGTCGCCTCGCCAGGCTCAGCTGCGTCGGTTCCTGCGGGGCTGTGAGGTGGTCGACTTCGCCTCGACTCAAGCACACTCCGTCGGCTCGCTGCTGGGGCGAGCCGAGGCGTCCGACGTGGTCGACGCCCATGTGGTGCTCACCGCAGCAGAGAGATCCTCGCTGGTGCTCACCTCGGACGTGTCCGACCTCTCCCGTCTTGCGTCCGCAGTCGATGGCCCCGTCCGGATCCGTCGCGCCTGATCCGATCGCAACGGGATGCGAGGCGGGACGGGGACGGGGTCGGCCTAGAGTCCTCGGGATGGTGGTCGGGACGCTGCGGGTGGAGCTGCACCTGCCTCAGAGCCGGTCGCTGAAGGCCAAGCGGGCCGAGGTGCGCCCCATCCTCGACGGCGTGCGGTCGAAGTACCGCATCTCCGCCGCCGAGGTCGACCACCAGGACGCCTGGCAGCGCACCGCCCTCGGGTTTGCCATCGTCAGCAGCAGCGGATCGCAGATCACTGGCATCCTCGACGAGGTCGAGCGCTACGTGTGGTCCCGGCCCGGCGTCGAGGTCCTCGATGCCGTCCGGGCCTGGATGGAGGAGGACTAGAACATGGCCAGGCGAGCAAATCCCAAGCGGCAGTACCCACGGATGGCCCGGGTCAACGAGCTGTTGCGGGAGGTCGTGGCCGAGGCGGTCCAGGACGTCGATGACGACCGGCTGATCGGCGTGGCCGTCACCGGCGTCGAGGCCGAGTCCGATCTGGGCGCGGCCGTCGTCCACTACGACGTGCTCGACGGGCCCGATGCCGACGCCGAGGTGCTGGCGGCCTTCGAGGAGCTGCGGCCCCGGCTCCAGAAGGCCATCAACGCCGAGACTCGGCTGAAGCAGACGCCGGTGCTCACCTTTGCGCCCGACCCGGTGGTGCGCTCCGCGGCTCGCATCGACGACGTGCTCCGCGGCCTCCGCTCCGACACCGACGAAGCCCCGCCCGGGCCGTGACCGCACCGGCGGCGCGGCCTTCGAGCCGCGCCCGCCCGCCGGGGCCCGACGGGGTGGCGGTGGTGGACAAGCCGGCCGGCTGGACGAGCCACGACGTGGTGGCCCGGTCTCGGGGTCTGCTGGGCACCCGCAAGGTGGGTCACTCGGGCACGCTCGACCCCGACGCCACCGGCGTGCTCGTCCTCGGCGTGGGCCGGGCCACGCGGCTGCTGCGCTACCTGACCGCTCTGGGCAAGTCGTACGAGGCCGAGATCGTCCTCGGCACCGAGACCACGACCCTCGACGCCTCCGGGGAGGTCACCGCCTGCCACGACATGTCCGACGTGACCCTGGCCGGCGCCCGCCGGGTGGCGGCCGAGCAGCTGACCGGTCCCATCCTCCAGGTGCCGCCCATGGTCTCCGCCGTCAAGGTCGACGGCCGCCGCCTCCACGAGCTGGCCCGGGAGGGCATCGAGATCGAGCGCGACGCCCGCCCCGTCACCGTGCACTCCTTCACCCTGGACGATGGTCCTGAGCCGGGCGTCTTCCGAGCCGAAGTCTCCTGCTCGTCAGGCGCCTACGTTCGGACCCTCGCCGCCGACCTGGGCCATGCCCTGGGCGGCGGTGCGCACCTGCGCGCCCTCCGTCGCACCTCGGTGGGTGGTTTCCGGCTCGACGCGGCCGTCGCCCTCGACGTCCTCGGGCCCGATGGTCTCCTGCCCATCGCCGTCGCCGTGGCCCACCTCGATGCGGTCACCGTCGACGGTGACGTGGCCATCGCGGTCGGCCACGGCAAGGTGCTCGACCGGGCCGAGCTCGGGGCCCCGGGCGATGGCGACGGCCCCTGGGCTGTGCTGGATCCGGTCGGCGCCCTCCGCGCCGTCTACATCGCCCACCGCGACGACACCGTGAAGCCCGAGCTCGTCATTCCCTCGACCTGAACCGGCGATCCGCGCTCCGAAGCTCCGGGACGCCACGCGAGCCGTGACCCATCGGCTGGGCTGACCCCTCCCCTGAGCGGTCCGAACCGAGGGTGACCCGTGGGCGGGCGTCGATGCCTCGGAGCCTCAGTCGGCGTCGGTGGGGAAGCCACCCAGCTCGACGTCCCGGGTCTGGCCGCCGGCGGCCATGAACGCGTCCAGGCGGGCGGGGGTCTCGGGATCGCCGAGGGCGGCCCGGAACTGCTGGTCCTCGGCCCGCAGGCCGGGGACGGGGTCGGTGAGGGCGGCGTCGACGGCCACCTTGGCCCGGGCGATGGCCTCGGCGGGGAAGGAGGCGATGCGGGTAGCGAGGGCGTCGACGAAGGGACGCAGCTCTCGGTCGGGCAGGGCCCGGTTCACGTAGCCCCAGTCCGCGGCGGTCTCGGCGTCGATGTCGTCGGCGCCGAGGACCACCTCCAGGGCACGGGCCCGTCCCACGAGGGTCGGCAGCCGCTGGGTGCCGCCGCCGCCGGGGATGATGCCGACGGCGACCTCGGGTTGCGCGAGCACGGCCCGTCCCAGGGCGGCGAAGCGCATGTCGCAGGAGAGCGCCAGCTCGCTGCCGCCCCCGCGGGCGATCCCCTCGAGCACCGCGATGGTGGCCTTGGGCATGGTCCGGAGCCGATCGACCATCGCCTGGAAGGCGCTGAGCTCCTCGTGGGCACCGGCGTCGTCGGCCGGCAAGGACTGGATCAGGGTCACATCCGCGTGGGCGGCGAAGAAGGCCGGGTCGGCGGAGTCGATGACGACCACCCGCACGTCGGAGTCGTCCTGCACCACCTGGGTGAAGCGATCGAGCTCCACGATCAGCTCGAGGTCGAGCAGGTTGATCGGCGGGTGGTCGATCGTGGCTCGGGCGATGCCTCCCTCCACGGCGATGCGGAGCAGGGCGAAGTCGTCGTAGGCCATGGTCGACGGTACGCGGCTCCCGGTGCGCGCGCTGGGGCTGCGCTGATGGCCCGCGCCCGGGCCTGCGGTCAGGGCCGTCCGGCGAAGGAGGCGACCAGCTCGACCGCGTCGGGCGGGCCGCTGACCAGCCGGCGGACCGCGTCCGGGGGGTGCGCGCGGGTGAGGACATCGGCGGCTTGGGAGGCCGGTCCGAGCACGACCGGGCCGAGGGACCAGGTGCCGTCGGTGCGGTCGGGCACCCCAGCCTCCACCCCGGCCGCGGCCGCCGCCACCTCGACACCCACCCGCAGGTAGGCAACGTCGGCGAGCGAACCGAGGTCGAGGGCCCGGCGGATCTGGGAGTGGTGCACCCACCGCTCGACGTACTCGCGCGCCATGGCCTGCCAGGCCGGCGAGGTCGCGCCCTCCGCACCGAAGAAGCCGACGGGCTCGCCAGGGGCCATCGGGTCGACCTCGTGGTGGTAGGCGACGGTCCACTCGCCGGTGAGGCGCAGTAGCTCGATGACGAGCTCGGGGCTCAGGAAGCGGGCGGCGGCCACCCAGCGGTCGTTGAACGTGTCGAGGAGGGTGCGGAAGTCGACGCCGGGCTCCTTCGCCGCGACCTGGAGGAGCCCGTTCTCGGCCCCGTCCCGCTGGCGGGCGAGCAGGCTCAGGTCGTCACCGAGGATGTGGGTGGTGATGCCCTTGACCGTGTAGGCCGGGCACTCCGTGGGCCGGGCCCACTCCTCCGGGCTCAGCTCGGCGAGCGTGGCAAGTAGCGCCTCCCGCTCGGGACCGAGCACGTCCAGCACCAGGGCCGCCGAACCGGCGTCGAGCATGGGCGCTGTCTACCCGGCGGGAGTGCGGCGCGCGGGACGCGTGCGCACATCAGCCGGCGTCGCCCCTCCAGCCGCAGATGGTGGAGCCGAGCGCGAGCCAGATGTCCCTGGTCTCCTCTGGGGTGCAAATACGGCCGTCGACTGACGCAAAGCGCTGCTGAAAGCACGGAGCGAATTTGCATCTGCCCCCGGTGACCGCCAGGTCATGGCGACTGAGCTTCGATGAGCGTCCTGCGATCGACGGACCGGGGGATGGGGCATGTGGAGCCGCGACCGGGTCATGTGATCTCGGTGCCGTCGGGGTGGTGGACGTGGCAGGTCCCGGTCTCGTCGCGGTGGACGGTGAAGCCGTGTTGTTTGATCCGGTTGTGTCTGCCGCATGCGGGTGCCCCGTTGCCGGCGTTGGTACATCCTCCGACTCGGTCTCCCCAGGGGGTGAGGTGGTCGGTCTGGCAGTCCGACACGGGCGCGTGGCAGCCGGGCCAGTAGCAGGTGGTGGCCGAGAGCCTCACCGCCAGCTGGGCGGCGCCGGTGAACAGGCGCCGCTTGCGACCCAGGTCGATCACGACGCTGTCGGCGCCGGTGATCACCCGGCGGATGTGGCCGACCAGCGCCTGGGCCACGGCCTCGGTGGGATCGACCGGGTTCCCATCCAGGGTGGAGCACCGGTACGAGCGGGTGGGGAACACCGAGAACACCGGGCCGACGTCGGGGGCCCCGGCGCCGGCCATGGCGGCCACTGTGCGGCCGAAGGTCTCCTGGTCGATGACGATGTCGGTGACGATCTGGGACCCACCCGATGCGGCGTGGGCATCAGCGGCCCGGCGGCACATGGCCAGGAAGGCATCGAAGCGCCGCTGGCCGTCACTGCGGCCCAGATCGGCAACTGTGGCCGCGTCGCCATGAGTGGCGCGGGCCGCGGCCCAGTCGGCCTCGGTCTCGGCGCGGAGGAACGCCCGGAAGATGCTGTGGGCCTCGGCGCCGTCGACCGAGCCGCAGCCGCCGGTGAAGGCCCAGGACCCGTTGAAGTCCGACACGCCTTTGAAGTCGCGGTTGTGGTGGTCGCGCTCGGCCCGGTCGCGGGTGCCGTCCTCGTCCATGACCCGCACCCACTCGCCCACCATCCGATCGAACGTGGGATAGGGCTGGGTCTCGGCCTGGGTCACGAACGACGCCTCGTTGACCACCACCGCCTCGGCCACCCGCGTGTTCGAGTACGCCAACGCGATCCGGTTGACCTGGGCGGCACCGATGCGCCCCGCCCGGAACGCCTCGGCCACCGCCGGAAGGTCCCGCAACGCCTTGGCCGCCCGCGCCCGCCGGGCGGCCTCGGGGCCCGACAGCTTGGCGTGATGGCGGACCATCACCTTCGCTGACGCATGCCCGTCGAACGCGTGCAACCCGGCCCGATCGATCTCACCCACGAGCTCGACCTGCGCAGCATGGAGGCGCCGAACCTGGACCTCCAGACCGGTGATCAGCCGCCGGGCATCGGCGGCATCGACGGGGACCAACCCGGCGTCCAGCACGGCGTCGACAGCCGCGACGAGGCGATCCATCGCCTCCGTCTGCGGGGTGTCGAGCACTGCGACCATGCCCCCATAGTACGGAGGGGGTGTGACAGCGAAGCCGGGGCCGAGCCCAGGTCAGGCTTGGTTTTCGGGCTCTCACTGGGAGCCCGCACGCGCCACCGAAGCGGCGGAGGGTTCGTCGCCAACTTCGTACGGAAGCTGCCCCATGGGGCACAGTTCCGTACGAAGTTCGCGGAGCGACGGTAGGGATCGTCCGCGGGCTGGAGCATGAGCCGCACACCAAGAGCCGCAGGTCGCCCGTCGGGCCACCAGTTCTCGGCTGGCGCCGGGATCGGCGGCCGAGCGCTCCCCTAGAGTGGCCCCTTGGTGACCGCCAGCGGCGGCCCGACATCGACGGCCGGGAGGGCGAACATGGCGGGAGGGACCGAGGCCGGCAGCGGCGCCGGCGCGCCCGACAGCAGGAGGATCCAGAACCACGCCGCCTTCATCTGGTCGGTGGCCGACCTGCTGCGGGGCGACTACAAGCAGTCCGAGTACGGCCGGGTGATCCTGCCCTTCACCGTGCTGCGCCGCCTGGACTGCGTGCTGGCCCCGGTGAAGGCCGAGATGCTGGCCAAGCACGAGTCGCTCCAGGGCCGGGTGGAGAACTTCGGTCCGGTGCTCGACGCCCTCACCGACATCGACGGGCTGTGGAACACGTCGCCCTTCGACCTGCCCAAGCTGCTCGACGACCCCGACAACCTGGCCGACAACCTGCGGGCCTACATCCACGGCTTCTCGCCCCAGGCCCGCGACATCCTCGACAAGTTCGACTTCCCCACCCAGATCACCCGGCTCGACCGCTCCAAGCTGCTGTACCTGGTGGTGTCGCGCTTCGCCGAGCTCGACGTCGGCCCCGACCGGGTCTCCAACCTGGAGATGGGCTACCTGTACGAGGATCTACTGCGCCCGCGCTACCTGCTGTTCTGTCTCCGAGCCATGCGGGCCGACCTCCTGGGGCGCCTGGCAACCGGCTCCACCCACAAGACGATCTACATGCCCGACATCCAAGGGCTCCGCGTCCCGCTCCCCAGCATCGCCGAGCAGGATCGCATCATCGACTGGCTCTCCGCTCGACTCAACAAGGCCCACGAGGTGTCCGACCGCTTGCGCCAGCAGATCGACCTCCTCGTCGAGCACCGGCAGGCACTCATCACCGCCGCCGTGACCGGTGAGCTCGAGATCTCAGGGGCAGCCTGATGCCACTTCCGTACGTCATCACCATCCTGGTCACCGACGGAGAACCCGAAGGCGTCCGGGTAGTCGAGAAGTCGAACTGGACGGGCCGGGGGTTGGTGTTCTCACGTGCGGATCTGGCGCGGGCCCTCGAGGAGGACCTCTCCTCGCCCGGTGTTTACGTCCTGATCGGCGATGACCCCGACGAGAAGTTCGAGGACCAGATCTACATCGGGCAGGGCGAGGACGTCGGCAAGCGGCTGAAGCAGCATCAGGGAGACGACGCCAAGGAGTTCTGGAACGACACCGTCGTCTTCGTCTCGGGCAACGAATCGCTGAACCGGGCCCACATCTCCCATCTTGAGTCAGAGCTGATCCGGCTAGCCGGCCGTGCCAAGCAATCCCGTGTCGCCAACGGCAACCAGCCCGCCGTCCCTCGAATGGCGCCTGGCGACGTGGCCGTCGCCGACGGCTTCCTGGCCGAGATGCTGGCCATCTTCCCGGTCTTGGCCGTGACCTCCTTCGATCAGCCGGCGGTCAGGGTCACCACCACCGACGGAACGGACCCCGCAGCGGGTGCGACCACCGTGACCGACGTGGCCGCCGTCGATCCGCCCACGCTCACAGCCCTCACTCGCCGTCGCTACTTCCTTACTGGACCGGAGGCAGCAGGGGAGGGCGAGGAGCGGTCCAACGGCTTCCTCGTCTTCGCAGGAGCGCGGGCTCGGATCACCGCGGTGCCATCGATGCAGGTCGGTTTCACGAGGCTGCGGGAACGCCTGGTGACTAGCGGAGCGCTGGTTCAGGACGGCAGCACCTACCGACTCACCGAGGACACCCTGTTCTCATCGCCCTCGGCTGCCGGCGCCGCGCTGCTCGGGCGCTCGGCCAACGGCCGAGAAGAGTGGAAGGACGCCGATGGGGTCACGTTGAAGCAACACCAGAGCGAGGATGCGGCGCGCGCCGAGGCAGCGTCGTGACGGGCCCAACGGAAGCCGGGTTCGAGACGGCGATCTCCGAGTCGCTGATCACGGCGGGCGGCTACCGGGGCCCGGCCAAGGTCGGGACGCAGAGCGGAGCACCAGACCTGGACCTGGCCACCGGCATCGACACCGCCGAGCTGTTCGCGTTCATCGGGGCCACCCAGGCCGAGGAGTGGGACAAGGTGCGGCGGTCCCACTCGACCGCCGACGAGGCCCAGCGGGCGTTCGTCGCCCGGCTGGCCAAGGAGCTGGACCGGCGGGGCACCATCGCCGTGCTGCGCCACGGGATCACCTACGCCGGCCACGAGAGGGCTGAGATCTCCCTCGCCTACTTCCGTCCGGCCTCGGGGCTGAACCCCGTCCTGGCCGAGCGCTACGCCGCCAACCGGCTCACCGTCACCCGCCAGGTGCCCTACGAGGCCGGTTCGACCAAGACCGTCGACCTGGCGATGTTCGTCAACGGCATCCCCGTGGCCACGGCCGAGCTCAAGACGCCGCTCACCGGCCAGACCTTCCGCGACGCCATCGAGCAGTACCGCACGCGCCACGCCAAGGCGCCGCTGCTGCGACGGGCGGTCGTGCACTTCGCCCTCGACACCGAGCAGGTGTTCATGACCACCCGGCTGCGGGGTGAGCACACCGCCTTCCTGCCGTTCAACCGGGGCCACGACCAGGGCGCCGGGAATCCGCCCCGAGACGGCTACCGCACCGGGTACCTGTGGACCGACGTGCTGGCCGGCGACGCCTGGCTCGACCTCCTGGCCCGGTTCGTCCACACCACCGCCACCGACGGCGGCCCGGTGACGATCTTCCCCCGCTTCCACCAGTGGGATGCGGTGCTGCGCCTCGAAGCCGATGCCGGCAGCGCGGGGCCCGGGCAGTCGTACCTGGTGCAGCACTCGGCCGGCTCGGGCAAGAGCAACACCATCGCCTGGCTGGCCCACCGGCTCTCGTCGCTGCACGACGCCGGCGACCACAAGGTGTTCGACAAGGTGGTGGTCATCACCGACCGGGTGGTGCTCGACCGCCAGCTCCAGGACACGATCTACCAGCTCGAGCACGCCCACGGCGTGGTGGAGAAGATCGACGAGGACTCAGCCCAGCTGGCCGCCGCTCTGGCCGGCGAGCGGGCCCGCATCGTCATCACCACGCTCCAGAAGTTCCCGTTCGTGATGGGTCACGTCGAGGGGGCCCTGGCCCATCGCCGCTACGCGGTGATCATCGACGAGGCCCACTCCAGCCAGACCGGCGACGCCGCGGTGGAGATGAAGAAGGTGCTGGGCTCAGGGCCGGCCACCCCGAGCACGAGCTGCAGGCGGCGGAGGCGGCCGAGGTCGGCCTCGTCGACGAGGTGCCCGACCCCCTCCAAGACGCCCTCGTCGCCCAGGTCGCGGCCCGGGGCCACCAGCCCAACCTGTCGTTCTTCGCCTTCACGGCCACGCCGAAGGGTCGCACCCTCGAGCTGTTCGGCCGCCGCAACCCGGCCACCCAGAAGTACGAGCCGTTCCACCTCTACTCCATGCGCCAGGCCATCGAGGAGGGGTTCATCCACGACGTGCTGGCCAACTACGTCACCTACGAGACGTACTTCAAGATCGACAAGGCCATCACCGACGACCCGGACATGGACTCAGCCCGGGCCCGGGCCGCCATCGCCCGGTTCGTGTCGCTGCACGAGGCCAACCTGGCCCAACGGGCCGAGGTGGTCGTCGAGCACTTCCGCCAGCACGTGAAGGCACGCCTCGGCGGCCACGCCAAGGCCATGGTCGTCACCGCCTCGCGCCTGCACGCCCTGCGCTACGTGAAGCCCTCGACAAGTACTGCGCCGACCACGGCATCGACGACGTCCACAGTCTCGTCGCCTTCTCGGGAACGCTCAGCGTGGACGGTGACGAGCTGACCGAGGCCAAGGTCAATGGCTTCCCCGACAGCCAGACCCCTACGCGGTTCGACACCGACGCCTGGCAGATCCTAGTGGTGGCCGAGAAATACCAGACCGGCTTCGACCAGCCCAAGCTCTACGCCATGTACGTCGACAAGACCCTCACCGGGCTGGCCGCGGTGCAGACCCTGTCGCGCCTCAACCGGATCCACCCGGACAAGACCGGCACCTTCGTCCTCGACTTCCGCAACACCGTCGACGACATCCAGACGGCCTTCGCGCCGTGGTACGCCCACACCGTCGCCCCGCCCACCGACCCGCACCTGCTCTACGACACCCATGCCGAGCTCGACCCCTTCGGCGTGCTGGTCCACGAGGAGGTCGAGTCCGTCGTCGCCCTGCTGGTAGGCGATCCCGACCGCAACCACGAGCGGATCAACCAGCGCCTCCAGCCTGCGGTCGACCGCTTCGCCGACCTCGACGAGGACCGCCAAGACCAGTTCCGCGACGTCCTCGAACGCTTCGTGCGGATCTACTCGTTCCTCTCCCAGGTCGTGCGCTTCACCGACACCAAGCTCGAGCGCGACCACCTGTTCTGCCGGGCCCTGGGCCGGCTCATCAAACGAGACCCCGGCACCGGGTTCGACCTGGGCGACGCGGTGGAGCTCACCCACCTGGCCATGGAGACGACCTTCGAGGGCGATGGCTCCCTCGACGTCGACGGGGGCGAGGTGGTCACCATCTACGGCGGCGCCGGCCGCCCGGCCGACCCCGACGAGGTCCCGCTCTCGGAGATCATCGCCCGGATCAACGAGCGCTTCGGGACCGACCTGGACGAGACGAGCCGGCTGTTCACCGACCAGGTGGCCACCGAGCTGGTGGCCGACCCCCAGATCTAGACCGAGGCGGCGGCCAACGATGAGGCCTCGTTCTCGGTCGGTCTCGAGAGGACGTGGACGACCGCCCTCACCCGTCGCCTGAGCGCCAACGAGGACGTCGCCTTCCAGCTCCTCGACGACGACGAGCTCCGGGCCGCGGTGGTCGAGGAGTACCGGCCCGACATCTACCGGCGGGCGCGAGTGGCCCGGCAGCGCACCTGTCTCATCGGCGAGCTGGTCGGTCCCGATCGGGAGGACCTCTACCTCGAGTACAAGCCCACGATGCGGTGGGACCTACGCACCGCGCAGAAGGCTGCCTACCTCGAGGACGCCGTGGTCAAGACCATCGCCGGGTTCGCCAACTCCCACTACGGCGGCACCCTGCTGGTGGGCGTCGCCGACGACGGATCGATCGTCGGCCTGGAGCCCGACTACGCCACCTTCTCCAAGCGGGGCCAGCGCGGCGACCACGACCTCTGGGGCCAGCACCTGAGCAACCTGCTGGCCCGCCTCGGCCACTCGGCGGCCAGCCTGGTCGACTGGGAGCACCACCAGATCGACGGCGACGACGTGGCCCGCATCTCCGTCGACCCCTCCCCCCACCCGGTCCACGACACCAAGGGCGACCAGCCCGCCTTCTGGTGGCGGGACGCCGTCGGCACCAAGGCCGTGATCGACGAGACCGAGCGCGACCGCATCATCGCCCGCCGCTGGGGCTGACGATCCCGCCGCCCGGCTGCGCCGGTCAGGCCGTCGGGGTGTGGCCGAGGGTGGCGAAGGGGTTCAGCACCTGTCGGCCCCAGAGGCCGTCGCGCTCCGAGGTGGTGAGGTGGGCGACGTCGGCGGCGTCGGTCCACTCGTCGTGGATCACCTGCAGCTGACGGTCGACGATGGCGCGGGCCTCGGCCTCGTCCAGCTCGTAGGTGGCAGCTGCGGCGATGCACGTGCGCACCTGAGCCCGGCGGCCGGCGTCGGGACCGATCTCCATGGCCTGGACGGCCTCGCCGCCGGTGCGGGCCTGGGGGCAGATGTCGTAGGCGGGGGTGAGGGTGAGGCGGTCACGGTCCCAGAACGCAGCGTGGTTGCGGGCGTGATCGTCGGTGTTGCCGACGAGGACGTTGAACACGATGCGTCCGAACAGCTCGCGCAAGGTGTCAGCCCGGCGCGTGAACCGGCCGCGGACGACATCGGCGAGCTCGTGGTAGGTGGCGTAGCGGCCGTTCATCTCGGACAGGCTCAGGATCGTCAACGCCGACACGAACTGGTGCCGGCGACCGCCGCGGCCCCGATCGAAGCGGTCGACGAGCAGCACGTCTCGGCCGTCGACCTCGACGAGCTCGGTGGCGGCAACCGTGAGGCCGACGCGGCGGGCGAGGTCCATGGCCACGGCCTCGGCCTTCATGACCGGGTAGGTGTCGGTGGGAGCGGGGAACTTGGCGATCAGCTGGCGGTCACCGTCGACGAGGGTGGCATGGTCGCGCGCCACCGATCGACGACCCCGCCTCAAGTGCCTCGCGCAGCTCGTCGTCGATGGGAGCGCCGGACTGGAGGGCGTCGGCAGCCCGCAGCAGGTCGTTGGGCCTTGCGGTGTGGGTGCGGGCGACGCACTCGGTCGGTGACGTCTGGAAGTCGAGCGCGCCGGCGCGGTTCGACCCGGACTCCAACAGGCAGGTGAGCAGTGGCACCTCACCGGTGTCACGGTCCCGCACGTCGCGGACCCCGAGGCGGCGCAGGATGACGCGTTGGCCCCAGGAGTCCGGCCCGGCGTCACGGAGCACCCCGGGGACATCCAGGCCCGCCGCCGGTTGCTGGCGGCCCCGGACCACCGGTAGCTCGGGCAGGTAGAGGGCCGGTGCGCCGCGGGCCAGGTACGATTGGGCGTAGGCGAACGTCAGGACCGGTTCCGCCCGATCGCGGTCGCGGACCTCGAGGAGCCCGGCGACGACGGGGTCGGTGGCGCCGGGCAGCCACGTCCAGACGTAGGCCTTCTCGGGCGGGGCCGCGACACCGGCCTGGGTTGCGGGCTCAGAAGGCATCGTCGAGGCCGTGGTCGTCGACGGGCACACCCCTCGCCGGCAGCACTGCGACCCTGTCCTCGAGCCGGGCGGCGAGGTCACCGAGGCCTGCGGCGTCGACGCCGAACAGGGGGACGCCGACGAGCACGGCGACCTCGAGAGCGGTGCCGAGACGGACCGTTGGATCGCCCCGTTCGACCTTGCGCAACGTCGGCACCGAGATGTTCGCCTGCTCGGCGACACGCGCCGCGGTCCAGCGGCGCCGGCGGCGGGCGGCGGCGACCTGGGCTCCGAGCGCCCGGGCGGCAGCCCGGGCCGGCGGGGTGAGCATCGTCCCAGCCTCCCTCTTCGTCGCGTTGAGTGAAGGATGCATGCGATAGCGAGCTTTGTCGCACGTACATTTTTACTATTGGAGCCAGAATCCGGCCCGGTCTCTGTCCATGCGCCCCGGCACCGGTGTTCGACACTCGGCCTCACCTACGCCGAGCAGGCGGCCGGCCACCGCTTCGGGGGCGGGTGGCCCGACGATGGGATCAGGCTGGCGGTGGGGTGCAGGCCACGCCGGTGCACTGGGCCGGGTTGCCGTTGCCCGAGGCCTGGTTGCCGCCACCGTCGACCACACCGGCCACCGCCTCGATGCCCAGGTCGCCGTTGTCGGTGGCCACGTTGTCGCGCACCACGGTGCCGGGAGCGTCGACGTCGATGCCGTCGCCGGGGGCCCCGGATGCCCGGTTGGCGCTGACCCGGACGCTGGAGGAGTCCTCCGAGACGGAGATGGCGTCGTCGAGGAAGTCCACGCCGGAGACGGCGTTCAGGTCGACCACGGCGTCGTTCGATCCCTCCAACCGGATGGAAGCGACCTCGTTGGCTCGCATCACCATTCGGTCGGAATCACGGATGCGGACGCCCTCGTCGAAGGCGCTGCCGACGTTGTCGGCGATGACCATGTCAGGCGACTCGAAGACGGAGATGGTCAGGAGGTTGGCACCACTGCTCAGGTCGTTGCGCCGGATGACGGTGTGCCCGGAGCGGCTCACAGCGATCCCGTTGCCGTCCTGGCTCCGGATCGTGTTGTCGGCGATGAAGGTGTGGTCGGAGTCGACGACCACCACGCTGCTGTTCGAGACCGCCTGCAACGCCAACCTGTTCTCGGTGATCCGGTTGAAGTGGCTGCCCTCGAGCCGCAGCGTGTCGCCTCCGTCGCTGTAGGAGCTCGTCCCGACACTGCGCCGGATGCGGTTCCCATGTGACTCGCGCAGAACGAAGCTGTCGAAGCCCGCCGCCGTCGACTGCGAGATCCGGCTGTCGTTCACCCGCTCGAGCAACATGCCCACCTCGTCGAACGTGCGGGTCTCCTCGTCGCCCGCGACGGCCCGGACCCGCACCACCGCCAGGTGGCTGGCATCGCTCAGGGCCAGGCCGGCCGTCGTTCCCTCGACGGTCCCTTCCTTGATGGTGACCCCATCCTGACCGGCCAGGCGGATGCCCACCCCGTCGTCGCTGCTCACCGTGTGACCGTTGAGGTCCAGGGTGATGTCGTCGGCCCCGATGACCAACGCATCACCGGCACACCCGGTGATGTCCTGGGTCAGCGTCGCATCCCGGCTGACCACGGTGCCGCACTCGGTCACCACCTGACAGGCCGCCGCCGACCCCACCACCACGAGCATCGTCGCCATGACCACAGTACCCAGGACCTTGCGCATCGCTACGCCCCTCACTGGCATCGCTACGCCCCTCGCTGTCGGAAGGTCCCGAAGGTAACACCCGTCACAGACCCACGCACGCACCGTGCCGAAGATCGGTGCGGTCCACGCTGAGTGGGCGCCTTGCCCACGACGAGGGGCCGCCCCGTGGCCACCCCCGCACCGGAGACGACGAGCTCGTGCCGATCGAACACCAGGGAACGACGGCACTGCAGGATCGCTCCTCGTCCCGCATCGCTGCGGCCTCCTCGGCGCTGCTACGTGGCCGTCGGCCATGCGCTGTCGTCGGCGACCTCGGCGTCACGGTGCCGAGCGACGAACATGTGACCCTTGACCCACCGCTGGCCCTGGTCTAGCGTCCATGGACGTGAAAGTACCTCACGTCCCTACTCAGGAGATCCAGAGATGAGCAGAGGCGCACCCAGGTGGCGATCCCGCAGGCCAGCTCGGCTGTCAGCAGGCACCCTCCGCCGGCGATCGGCCCTCGCCGTGGCCATCATCGCCGTCCTGGCAGTGAGCGGGTGCGTCTTCCCCATCGAACGCACCAGCGACGGGATCCGCAAGGTCCAGGAGGAGACCCGCACGATCATGGGCCAGGAGGTCTCCCTCGACTTCTACCGCAACGAGGCCTACGACTGCGGCAAGTCCGGCAAGTTCACCTTCCTGGTCATCGATCCCCTCAACAACGATGGAGCCGAGGCGCCCCTGTGGGTGTTCCTCCGGGGCGGGGGCGTCGGGTACTACAACGAGGACGGGACCTACCAGGGGGGTGAGGCCTTCGAGAACAACTTCAACACCGAGGCCGACCTCGAGTACCTCGTCGACACCGTCAACAACAACATCTTCGACCGAGACGGTCAGCCCCGGTACTTCAACACGCTGCTGAAGCGGCTCCTCGAGGGCTACCGGGTCTTGGTGCCATCCCTCTGCGACCACGACCTGCACTCCGGGACGGGCACTGAGTACCCGAACAACCCCAACGACGTGGTCCCCGAGGTCAACGGCCTCCAGGCCAACATGGCCGCCACCCAGTTCGTGGCCACCAACAAGGAGCTCTACCCCACCACCGACGTGTTCGTCCACGGTCTCAGCGCCGGGTCGGTCGGCTCCTACGCCCTGGCCTACTCCTTCGCCCAGGAGGGTATCGACCTGACCGGCGCCATCATGGACTCCTACCTGATCAGCGACCGGCTCCAGACCCTGATCGACCGTGAGGTCGTCACCAAGCCCAACTTCACGGCTGGCTTCCGCGCCGAGGCGGTGATCCAGAAGATCGGTCCCTTCGCCGACCCCGGCGCCGGTCTCTTCCCGGACGAGACGGTGGCGGCCGGTTTCGACGACGTGCCCCTCTTCGATCTGGACGGCAACGACTCCGGCTACTGCGGGGGTGAGCGCCCGCCCATCCCGGAGGCTGAGGCCGAGGGCCGCACCAACTGCGAGTACCTCCACGGCGGTCTAGCTGAGGCTATCGACGCCCAGCCCGACTCACCCCATCGGTCGGAGGTCTACGACGGCGTCGGCCACGTCGTCCTCACCAAGGACGGCCCGTGGATCGACGATGTCGAGGACTGGCTCGACGACATCCTGGCCACCAACCCGGCCCCGCCGTTCGCCGGCCGCTAGCTGGCCCCACCTGCCACCCACCCGGGCGCGTGGGCGGGGCGGTCGGCCGACGATCAGTCGAAGGTGAGGACGGTGCGGATGACCTCGCCGTTCTTCATGGCGTCGAAGGCCTCGTTGATCTGGTCGACCTTCATCCGCTTGGAGATCATGCCGTCGAGGTTGAGCTGGCCCGACTTCCAGAGCCGCAGGAGGCGGTGGAAGTCCGAACGCACGTCGGCCGAGCCGTAGTAGCTGCCCATGAAGGTCTTCTCGGAGAAGAACAGCTCGAAGCCGTTGAACGAGACCTCCTTGTCCATGGCGCCCACCCCGATGATCACCGCGGTGCCGCCCCGGCGGACCGCGTCGTAGGCGGCGCGCATGGTGACGGGCAGGCCGATGGCCTCGAAGGCGTAGTCGAAGCCGTCGCCGGTGAGCTCGGCCTGCAGGGCGGGCAGGTCGTCGGGCTTGCAGCCGTGAGTGGCCCCGAACTCCTTGGCCTGCTCCAGCTTCTCCTCGACCAGGTCGACGGCGACGATGGTGGCGGCCCCGGCGACCTGGGCCCCCATGATGGCGGCGATGCCCACCCCGCCGCAGCCGAACACCACGACCGAGGAGCCGGGGATCACCTTGGCCGTGTTGATGACCGCGCCCACGCCGGTGGTGACACCGCAGCCGATGAGCGACGCGATCTCGAAGGGCACGTCGTCGTCGATCTTGATGGCCGCCTCCTGGGGGACGGTCATGTGCTCCGCGAAGGTGCCGGTGCCGGCCATGCCGTAGATGTCCTCGCCGTTGCGCGTGAACCGAGGGCTGCCGGCGATGGTGAACTGGATCATCACGCACAGGTGGGGCGACTTGCGCTCCGTGCAGTTGTTGCACCGGCCGCACGGCGGCGACCAGGCCACGATGACGTGATCGCCCACGGCCAGGTCGGTGACGCCCTGGCCCACCGCCGAGATCACGCCCGCGCCCTCGTGGCCGGGGACGAAGGGGGCGGTCTGGGGCAGGGTGCCGTTCATGGCCGAGAGGTCCGAGTGGCACACGCCCGTGGCCTTGATGTCGATGGTGACCTCTCCGGGACCGGGCGCCCCGACCTCGATGTCGTCGACGATCTCGAGCTTCTCGTCACCGGTGTTGTGGAGCAGGGCAGCACGCATGGCAGGCGTCCTCTGGGGTTGGCGGAGGGGCTTCTGACCCTAGTGGAACGCGTTCTCGCGTGGACCGGCCCAGGCGAGAACACGTTCTCGTCCTGGCTAGGGTCGCCGGCATGGGTGATCTCGGATTCTGGCGACATGGCCGAGCTCATGGGCTACCTGCCCAACCTGTTCGGCATCGCCCCCCACGACGGCCACGTCCACCTGACGGTGTCGCCGCTCTACCACACCGCAGTGCTGATGTGGACGGGCAACGCCCTGTCGCTGGGCCACACCGTCGTGCTGATGGACAAGTGGTGGGCCGAGGAGACCCTCGAGCTCATCCAACGCCACCGGGTCACCTACAGCCACATGGTGCCGACGCAGTTCGTGCGCCTGCTCGACCTGCCCGAGGAGACCCGGGCCCGCTATGACGTCTCGTCGCTGCGGAACATGGTCCACGGCGCCGCCCCCTGCCCGCCCGAGGTCAAGCGCCGGATGATCGACTGGTGGGGCGACACGATCCAGGAGTACGACGCCGCCACCGAGGGCGGCGGCACCGTCATCACCGCGTCCGAGTGGCTGGAGCGGCCCGGGTCGGTGGGCGCCCCGTGGCCCGGCAGCGAGATCCGCATCTACGACGACGAGGGCACCCAGCTGAGCCCCAGCCAGATCGGCACCGTCTACATGTCGCTGATGGCCGACTTCGAGTACAAGGGCGACAAGGAGAAGACCGAGGCCAACCGCATCGAGGGCTTCTTCACCGTCGGCGACCTGGGCGAGCTTGAAGACGACGGCTACCTCTACCTGCGCGACCGCAAGAGCGACATGATCATCTCCGGCGGGGTGAACATCTACCCGGCCGAGATCGAGGGCGAGCTCATCACCCACCCCAAGGTGGCCGACGTCGCCGTCTTCGGCATCCCCCACGCCGACTGGGGCGAGGAGATCAAGGCGGTGGTGGAGACGCCCAAGGGCGTCGAAGGCAACCCCGAGGTGGAGGCCGAGATCCTGGAGTGGGCTGCGACCCGGATAGCGCGGTTCAAGCCGTCGACACCCTCCCCCGCGAGCCCAACGGCAAGCTCATGAAGCGCCGTCTGCGCGACCCCTACTGGGCCGACGCCGAGTCCCAGATCTGACCGTCACCGCCGTCGCCTCGAAGCGCGGCTGGGTCAGTCGAAGACTGGGTCCTCGTGGCGGGTGCGCTTGAGCTCGAAGAAGTGCGGGTACCCGGCAAGGAGCACGGCACCATCCCACACCCTCCCCGCGTCTTCGCCGCGAGGGATCCGACTGAGCACAGGGCCGAAGAAGGCCGTGTTGTTCACGTGGATGGTGGGCGTGCCGACGTCGTCGCCGACCGCGTCCATGCCCTCGTGGTGGCTCTTGCGCAGGGCCTCGTCGCGCTCATCGCTGTCGGCCGCCTCGGCCAGCTCCGAGGGGAGCCCGGCCTCGTCGAGGGCCCCGGCGATGACCTTGGTGAAGTCGTCCTCGCCCTGGTTGTGGATCCGTGTGCCGGCGGCGGTGTAGTACGCGGCCAGCGCCTCCTCGCCGTGGCTCTCCTGCACGGCCATGGCGACCCGCACCGGACCCCAGGCCTTGGCCATCATCTCCTGGTACTCGTCGGGCAGGTCGCGGCCCTCGTTGAGCACGGCCAGGCTCATCACGTGGAAGTTCACGTCGATGTCGCGGACCTTCTCGGCCTCGAGGATGAAGCGCGAGGTGATCCAGCACCAGGGGCACAGGGGGTCGAACCAGAAGTCGACGCGGTCTCGATCAGCCATGGGAGCTCCTCCTCGGAGAGTGGGGCGCACCGGGGACTCGGCGCACCCCTCCCCCGCAGTGTGCCGGGCTCGACCGTCGGTGCCACGGGCCGCCGGCGAGCCCCGAAGGCGCGAGTGGGTCGGCGCCCGTCCGACTTCGCTGGTTGGCATCACCGGGATCCGGCGATAGCCAGGGGCGATGCTGCGCACCATCCAGGGCACGACCCTCCCCGCTCTCGGCTTCGGCACCTGGGAGCTGGTCGGCGACGACACCTTCCCCGGCGTCTCGGCGGCCCTCGAGGTCGGCTACCGCCACATCGACACCGCCCAGGCCTACGGCAACGAGCACACCGTGGGCCAGGCCCTCACCGCGTCGGGCATCGATCGTGACGACATCTTCGTCACCACCAAGATCTGGAACGACAACATCACCCCCGAGGGCATCCGGAGCTCGACCTACGAGAGCCTGTCGAAGCTGGAGACCGACCACGTCGACCTGCTCCTCCTCCACTGGCCGGTGCACCTCGACGACCTGGAGCACAACCTCGAGGTCCTCACCGAGATGGTGGAGGCCGGCGCCGCCCACCACATCGGGGTCTCCAACTTCACGCCAGCCCAGGTGCGGCGGGCGCTGGAGGCCGCGCCCCTCTTCTGCGTGCAGGTTGAGCACCACGCCTACCTGGCCCAGGACGAGATGCGGGCCCTCTGCGCCGAGCACGACCTCCTCTTCACCGCCTTCTCACCGCTGGCGCGCGGTGAGCTGCTGTCGGACCCGGCGGTGGTCGCCATCGCCGAAGAGCGCAGCGCCACCCCGGCCCAGGTGCTGCTGCGCGGCATCCTCGACGAGGGCGACCACGTCGCGGTGATCCCGAAGGCGACGGCGCGGGAGCGCATCGAAGAGAACTTCGGGTGCCTCCAGGTGGGTCTGCTCGACGGCGACCGCGACGCCCTGGCCGCCCTCGACCGCAACAAGCGCCTCATCGACCCTCCCTTCGCCCCGACCTGGTCCGACGCCTGACCCATGGCGGGCGACATCTCGCCTCCCGGCCCGACCCGGTGGGCCGGTGAGCTGGCCTGGACCCGGGAGCTGGTCCGGCTGCCGCTGGGCGGACCCTCCCTCCGGCGGGTGCCTCGCGGAACCGGACGTCCCGCGTTGGTGATCTCCGGGCTCGGTGGTCCCGACCGATCGACCAGCCCCCTGCGCCGGTACCTGGGCCGCCTCGGCCACGATGCTCGAGGCTCGGGCCTCGGCATCGTCGGACCTGACGTCGAACAACAGGTGGAGCGGCTCGGGGCCCAGGTCGTGGCGCTCGCTTCCCGGGCCGAGGATCGCGTGGCACTGGTGGGCTGGAGCATCGGCGGCGTGCTGGCTCGTGAGATCGCCCGTGACCATCCCGAGGCGGTGCGCGGCGTCGTCACCTTCGGCACCCCTGCCATCGGTGGCCCGGCTCACACCACCTTCGGCCGCTTCTACCGACGCTCCGAGATCGAGCGCATCGGGGCCGCGACCGAGGAGCGGGCGACGGTCCCCATCCGGGTGCCGGTGACGGCGATCCGCAGCCGGCGCGATGGGATCGTCGCCCCCGACGCCTGCATCGATGATCGGACGCCCGGAGCCGAGAACATCGAGGTCCGCAGCACCCACCTGGGCATGGGCCTGGACCCCGACGTGTGGCGCATCGTCGCCCAACGCCTGGCCGCGCCTGACCGCTGATCGACCGCGGCCCGCCGATCCCGCCGAGCCCGCCCGCATTGGTCCCTGATCTGGTCGCCCTGGCGACCGAGTCCGGTACCAGGACGGTCGGAGAGGCCCCGACGGGGGCCGCTCAGTCGAACTGGCGGAGGAGGAGGCGGGTGGCGTTGGTGAGCTCGCGGCCGACGTCGTCGGTGCCGGACCACCCGTTGACCCAGCCCAACAGGGCGCCGTACCAGACGAAGTTCAGGACCCGGGCCACCTCGGATCGGACCTCGGGGTCGAGGTCATCGGGCATGGCCCGATCCATGACGCGGGCCATGGAGCCGGCCACCTCCCGCTGGCACGACGCCGCCCCGGGGTCGGGGGAGGAGATGGCCAGGATGACGGCCTCGGTGAGCCGGGGCTGGCGCTCCATCCCGGCGGTGGCCCGGCGCAGCACATCGCCCACCCGGGCCGAGGGCGTGGTGCCCTTCGGCGGTCGGCGGGCGACCTGGCGCTCCAGGTCGTTGGTCCAGGTGACGAGGGCGGCCGCCAGCAGGTGGTCCTTGGAGGAGAAGTAGCGGTAGATCGTGCCCAGGGCGACCTCGGAGCGAGCGGCGACGGCGCGCATCTGCACCCCGTCGTAGCCTCCCCCGGCTCCCAGGTCGAGAGCGGCCCGGATGACGCGCTCACGGCGAGCCGCCTGGGTGGGGGTGAGCGAGTCGGGGTCGGCACCCGACGGGGCCACGGAGGTCATGACCGTCGCACGCTACCGCCGCCCCACCAGGGGGTCGCGGAACAGTCCGACCCGGCCGCGTCGCCTCGCCCCTCAGGTCGCACGCGACCGCGGCCTCGCCAGCAGGTCGCGGAAGGCCACGTCGTCCGCAGCGGCCTCGCGGGGCAGGCCCAGCACCCGCTCGCCGATGATGTTGCGCTGGACCTCGTTGGACCCTCCGGCGATGCCGATGGCCGGCGCGTGCAGGAAACGGGCCTGCCAGTCGCCGCCACCCGGTCCCTCCCCGGCCCGCATCCCATCGGCCCCGAGGGTGGCCAGGGCGGCGGCGCCGAGGCGACGCAGGTACTCGGCCGCGAACAGCTTCATGATCGAGGTCTCGGGGCCGGGCTGGCGACCCTGGCTCAGCGCCGTCTGCAACCGGTAGCCGTGGTAGGCCTGGATGCGCTGGCGGATCCAGCAGTCGACGAGGGCTTGGCGCAGGGACGGATCGTCGTCCCGGCCCAGCTTGGTGGCCAGCTCGCACAGGGCGACGGCGTCGGACGCCTTGTTGCCGCCGGCGATGAGGCCCCGCTCGTTGGCCAGGGTGGTGGCGGTGACGGCCCACCCCCCGTGGACCTCGCCCAGCACCTGGTCGGCCGGGATGCGGACCTCGTTGAGGAACACCTCGCTGAAGTGGGCCGACCCCGTCATCTGGCGCAGGGGACGGATGTCGATGCCGGCCGAGCGCATGTCGACGAGGAAGTAGGTGATGCCCTTGCGCTTGGTCGCGTCGAGGTCGGTGCGGGCCAGCAGGATGCCCCAGTCGGCCACCTCGCCACCGGAGGTCCACACCTTCTGCCCGGTGACGGCCCACTCCTCCCCATCGAGCACAGCCCGGGTGCGCAGGGCGGCCAGGTCGCTGCCCGCCTCGGGCTCGCTGAAGAGCTGGCACCACAGCTCCTCGCCCTTGAGCATGGGGATGAGGAAGCGCTCCTTCTGGGCCCCGGTGCCGTGGCGCAGGATGGTGGGGCCGGCCATGCCGATGCCGACCGCGAAGGGCCCGACGTTCACCCCGTAGCGACCCACCTCGTGGCTCCAGATCATGGACTCGACCGGCCCGCTCCCCCGGCCGCCGTACTCCCGGGGCCAGGTGATGCCGGCCCAGCCGTGGTCGAAGAGGGTGCGCTGCCAGGCCTGGGCCCGGGCCACGTGTTCGGCCACGTCGGCGGTGCCCTCCAGGTAGCCCTGGGAGAAGTCCTCGGGGCTGCCCTTGGAGGGGGCGTGGGCGTCGAGCCAGGCGCGGGCCTCGGCCCGGAAGGCGGCCTCCGCGGGCGTGTCATCGAAGTCCACGGGGGCAGGCTAGAACATGTTCTAGTTCTCGCCGTGCTCAGCCCTGCCGCCCGCCGATCCGTGGGATGCTGGGCCCGAAGCGACACCGGTGACGAGGAGAGATGGACCCATGGAGAGACTGACAGGACTGGACGCCACCTTCCTCTACCTGGAGACGCCCACCCACCACATGCACGTGTCGATGGCCATGGTGCTGGACCCGTCGACGATGCCCAACGGTTACTCATTCGGAGCCGTCAAGGAGTTCATCGCCTCGCGCATGGACCGCATCCCGCAGTTCCGGCGCCGGCTGGTGACGGTGCCGCTCAACCTGCACCACCCGGTGTGGGTCGAGGACCCGGACTTCGACCTCGACTTCCACGTCCGCCGCATCGGGGCGCCGGCCCCCGGCGGTCGCCGCGAGCTGGGCGAGATGGCGGCCCAGATCGCCAGCGTACCCCTCGACCGCAGCCGACCCCTGTGGGAGATGTGGGTCGTCGAGGGCCTGAAGCAGGACCGCATCGGGATCGTCTCCAAGGTGCACCACTGCGCCATCGACGGCGCCAGCGGGGCCGAGCTCATGGTCCACCTCTACGACCTCGACCCCGCCGACGCCGTCGTCGACGGCCCCCTCCCCGACCTCCCCTCGGAGCACATCCCCAACAACGTCGAGATGCTGGGCCACGCCGTGACCTCCAAGGTCCGTCGCACCATGGGCCTGGCTCCGCTCGTCAACCAGACCACCCGGAGCGTGTCGCGCGTGGTCCAGGGCCGGCGCAACCCACAGGGCGGTCACGTGGGCGCAGTGCCGCTGACCGCGCCCCGGGTGCCCTGGAACGGACCCACGTCGGGTCGACGCGACGTCGGCTTCGCCCGGGTGTCGCTGACCACGGTGAAGGAGCTCAAGACGGCCCTGGGCTGCACCGTCAACGACGTCATCCTGGCCCTCTGTGCCGGCACCATGCGCAACTACCTCGACACCCACGACGCCCTCCCTGATACGCCGCTGCTGGCGGTGTGCCCGGTGTCGGTGCGCACCGACGACGATGCAGCAGGGTCCAACAAGGTCTCGGCCCTGTTCACGTCACTCGCCACCCAGCTCGACGACCCCATCGAGCGGCTCGAGGCCATCCGGGCCACCACCAGTGGCGCCAAGGAGGAGCACAACGCGGTGGGCGCCAGCATGCTGCAGGACTGGGCCGAGTTCGCGGGGCCGAACCTGTTCAACCTGGCGTCACGCCTCTACTCGGGCATGAACCTGGCCAACCACCGGCCCGTCCACAACATGATCGTCTCCAACGTGCCGGGCCCCCCGTTCCCGCTCTACTTCGCCGGCGCCGAGGCCGTCGCCTGCTATCCGATGGGCCCGGTCATGGAGGGATGCGGTCTGAACGTGACCGTGTTCAGCTACCTCGAGTCCATCGACATCGGCTTCATGGTCGACAAGGAGCTGGTGCCCGACGTGTGGACCATGGCCGATGCCGTCGAGCCCGCCCTGGCCGAGCTGGTGGCGGCGGCCGGGCTCATCCCGTCGAAGGTGTCGTCCAACGGGTCGAAGGCGAAGGCGTCACCCAAGGCGACCAAGAAGGCGAGCGGGCGCGCGGCGACGAAGAAGCGGGCGCCGGCCAAGAAGACCAGCGCTAAGAAGACCAGCGCCAAGAAGACCAGCGCCAAGAAGACCAGCGCCAAGAAGACCAGCGCCAAGAAGACGCCTGCCCGCTCCTAGGGCGTGTGGCCCGGGAGCGCGCCTCGAGGGGGCCGCCCAGAGCCGGGTGATCAGGCGGGGGCGCCCATGCCGGCGTCGGTCATGCCGTAGTGCGGGACGGGGCCGAAGAAACCGTGCTCGTAGAGCCCGTAGCCGACGTGGCCGTCGTCGGAGGTGAACCGGGCCACGTGGTCGACGATGCCGTACTGGGCCAGGCCCTTGATCTCGTCGACCTCCAGGGTGAGGCCCTGGACCACCAGCTCCGGGCCCTGGTACATGCCGTGGCGCCAGTCGGTGTCCATGCCGTAGCCGGTCCCGAGCGAGACGTAGTTGGCCAGCAGCGGCTCGCACTCCACCTCCACCCCGGCCTCGGGGAACCGGAGGGTGGAACCGACGAGCATCCGGGTGCCGGGCTCGAAGCGGTGCTCGTGGGTGACCGGACCGAGATCGTCGACCCGACCGTCGAGCCACACCCGCTCGCTCTGCACCAGCGGCCGGCTGCCGTCGGGACGCTCCTGGCAGATGACGAAGAGGGAGTGGTCCTCGAAGCGGATGGGGAAGTAGTTCCACATCCCCTCCATGACGTTCACCCCCTGGCGGATCCCGTCGCTCTCGGGCTCGCCCACCGGACGCACGCCCCAGGAGCGGTCACGCGACCCCCAGCACGAGGCAGGGTCGATCGCGACCTCGTCGCCGGCCACGGTGAGGGTCCCTGACCAGGATCCCATCTGGGCCAGGCGTTGGGTGTCGAACACCACCTTGCCCTCGCTGCGGAGGTACTGCTGCGGCTCCTCGATGGCCGGACCGAAGCCCCCCCAGGTGACGTCCATGGCCACGGGGTGGTCGCCGGGCTCGACGACGAAGCGCAGCTTCACCAGCGGCTCGACCACCTCGACCCGCAGCGGTCCCACCGAGGTGTCGGCGCGGTCGACGAGGGGCTGCGAAGCGCGCACGATGTGCTGGCGGTCGCCGAGGCGCACGTCGATGAAGGCATCGGTGGTCCCCAGGTTGGGGTACTGGCCGAGCCCGAAGATGGCGAACCACTCACCGCTCGTCGGCAGCATGTTGAAGTAGTACCGGTCGTAGAAGTTGCGGTCGCTGGTGGCGACGTGGCGGATGAGCTCCGCCGTCTGGTGGACCGGGTAGTCGTCCCAGGACGTGAGCGGCATGGGTGGTGCTCCTGTCTCGGTGCGGCGGGGGCGCCGGGAGGGTCGGCGGCGACTGGTAGAACGTGTTCTACCGACGGCCCCGGTGTTCCTACCACCGCCGACGCCGGCCCGCTGACGCGGCGGGCATCGGGGTCCAGGAGAAGGGCAACATCGCATGGCCATCCTCACCCGTGATCCCGAGACCAGCGCCACCGCTCTGGGCGAGTGGCTGAGCGAGCGGTTCCCCGACCGGCGCGGCGCCGAGCTGACCAAGGTCGATGTCCGACCCGACCCCGAGCTGCTCGACTTCTACGAGGTGTTCGCCGGGCTCCGCTTCTCCATCGTCATGGTGCGCCTGGCCACGCTGCTGGTCGACATCGGCCTGCTCGCCGACGCCGGCGACATGGCCGTCAACAACCCGGTCAGCCACCTCCTGGCCCGCATCCTCGACCTCCCCGAACCCGGCGAGCTCGTCATCGTCTGACCCCACATCCCCCTTCGTCTGGCCAGCAGCTAGGGCTCGTGGACCAACACGTCTGGGTCGACCGCCAACCCGAGACCTGTCGCAGCTGCAACAAGACGCTTGTCGCCGGTCCAGAGGCTCGCGCCCAGGGTGACCTGCGTGGCGGCGAGGAGGGCGACGTCGACGAAACTGATGCCCAGGCCCTGGAGCTGATGGCGCTCGATGAACAGGAGGATCTCGTCGGGTGTGACGACCGTTGCCGAGGGGAGGTTGCGGAGGAGCCCCAGGACCTCCCGCCGCCTCGACAGGTGACCCATTGCCAGCTCGCCCACGACCCAGGGGTGGCCGAGCACCTCTCCACCCTCGAGCAGGTGCGTGAGCGGGAAGTGTCTGCTGCGCAGGTGGTCGATCCAGATCGAGGTGTCGACCAGGATCACGCCGGGTCGGGACGTCGGCGCGGAACGGAGGTCAGCGCCGGTTCGCTGCCGCCCAGGGCGGCGAGGCGGCGTGCGCTCTCCCGCTCGATCAGGGCGGTCAGTGCCTGTCGGACCAGCGCGCTCTTGCCGGTCGTGCCGGTCAGGCGCTGGGCCTCGGCCAACAGGTCGTCATCGAGAGCCAGTGTCGTTCGCATCGAGGCCTCCAACCGCACGTCGATGAGCATCAGGTGATGATACTATCCGTGCCGACCACAACGCACGGTCGCTTTGACAGGGCGACCGGACCTCAACCGCGAGCATCGGGAAGCGGCGACCCAGAGCGCACTCATCGGGCGCGAAGGTGGCGTGGTGACCAACGAGTACTCGTCGCAGTGGTTCTCGACCTTCCTCGATCCGATACCCCGGGAATGGACATCTGCCGAGATCGCAGGGGTCACCCGCTTCCTCCCGCTCGCAGACTTCTCCCGAGTCCTCGACATCTGCTGTGGACCTGGTCGCCACGCCTCGCCACTGGTCGAGCAGGGCTACCTCGTGACGGGTGTCGATCGGGACGCGACCGCCATTGCGACGGCGCGCCAACGTGCACCGACGGCCACCTTCCTGGAGCTCGACCAACGTGAGCTCGCATGCGTCGACGACACCTTCGACGCAGCGCTCATCCTCTGGCAGAGCTTCGGCTACTGCGACCCGACCACCAACGACGATGTGCTGGCAGCCATCGCCGAGCGCCTACGGCCCGGAGGGCGCCTGTTGCTGGACCTCTACCACCCCAGATTCGTCCGAGCCCACGCGGGTACGACCAGCTCGCCCCTGGCGCCCGACTGCCGCCCATCACCGACGAGGTCATCGGGAACCGGCTCCGTCCGGTGCGATGACCCGACCCGGACGCGAACACCCTGGGGGTTGTGGGCTGGCGAGGACCACCGACCCTCGCGGAAGTAGCACTGCTCGGGCGGCCAGCTGGAGAGTCCGACCTCGTCGCCGGGAAAGCAAGGATGGACCATGGAGATCACGAACCAGCCGCCCGGCCGGACGACGGCACCGACCGAGTGGACCGCGCCGTGGATGTCGTCGATGTCCATCACGGCCATCTCGCAGATGGCACCATCGAACATGACGCCGTCCCACCACTGGTCAGGTTGGGCGACGTCGGCTACCCGGTAGCTGACTCCGAGGTGATGTGCCTTCCCGGAGGCTCGTGCTCGTCCGACGAGCTCCGCAGAGATGTCCACGCCAAGGACATCTGCGCCCAAGCGAGCGAGACCACGGGTTGCCCGACCGTTCCCGCAGGCCACGTCGAGCACTCGGGCACCTCGAACCGACGGTGGCAGAGGATCATCGGCGCCCTCGGCGATGAATCCTTCCCCCTCACCGACCCATTGGGAGTACCAGTCGGCGATGGCGTCGTACCGGTCCGCTGCCGCCCTTGCCCCCTCCTCAGCCGGCACTGACAACGCCCTCCCGGCTCGCCTGGCCGTCGGCGTCCGGCGCCCGGCCGACGAGCAGCGCGAAGCCTCGCCAGCGCCAGTAGCAGTCGACCTGCGAGAGGCCGGCGGCGCGCATCCACCCCAGCTGAGGTTCCACCTCGGCCAGGACATCCTCCGGGTCATCGCCCGCTCTCTCGATCCGCCGGTTGAACTCCTCGTGGAGCTCTGGCGTCGCGCACTGCACCACGTCGAGGTTGCCGAAGGCGCCTCCCGGCCGTAGGAGCTCGGCGACCTCGGCGAAGAGCGACCGCTTCCGCGCGTGAGGGAGGTGGTGGATCGCGAACCCCGACACGACCACGTCGAAGACCCCGAGCGCGGGCAGAGGCCGGTGGAGGTCGTGCTCCCGGATCGCGACCCGGCGGTCGCCGCGAAACCGCTCGAGGGCCAGCGCGATCATCGGGGGCGAGCTGTCCAACCCGATGGCCTCGACCACGGTGGGCCTGGCATCGCGCACGAGCGCCAGGAGTCGGCCATCGCCACAACCGAGATCGAGCACTCGCTCGACGTGGCCCGGAAGCGCCTCGGCCAGCTCCGCCTCACCGGCCCGACGGGCGGCCAGGCGGTCCACCCGCTCGACGTACTCCTGGACCTTGGCGTCGTCCTTCCAGGTCATGCTCACCCGATCATCCTGTCAACTGGGGATTCGCCTCACCCCGCCACCGCTGCGGCATCGTGGCTCGTTGCGTTCGCGCACCGCTACCTTCGGGGCATGGAGGAGCAACCACCGATCGGTCGGCTCGACGTGGCCGCCTTCGACTGCCCGGATCCGTCGGCACTGGCCGAGTTCTACCGATCCATCATCGGAGGCCGCATCGTCGAACACCCCCACGGCGGGTGGTTCGAGCTGCACACCCCGGAGGGCAAGGTGGCGTTCCAGCAGGTCGACGACCACCAGCGACCCACGTGGCCGGAAGGCCCGGTCCCCCAGCAGGCCCACCTCGACATCGACCTCGACGACCTCGACGCCGGCGAGGCCGCGGTGCTCGACCTGGGAGCGATCAAGGCCGACCACCAGCCCGAGCCCGGCGACTTCCGCGTGTTCCTCGACCCCGCCGGCCACCCGTTCTGCCTCGTGCGACCGTGGCCGGAGCAGAGGTCGGAGTGAGCCCCCACCTCGGTCGCGCCCGCCGCCAACGGCCGAACCAGAACCTGTCGCCGGAGAGCGAGGGTGGGATGACAGGCTGACGGCCATGGGCGCCACCAAGGATCATCCTGCACCTGCCGGCTGGGTCCACGACGAGGTCGCCAGCGCGGTCGGGAGAACCTCGATGCCGACCATGTCGCCCGCTACGTCGCCCGAGCGTCGTGAGCCGTCGGGTCGGTCGTCGGCAACTCGGACGTCGCGCCGCCCCTGCGGGTACGGGGACCACCATGCACATCGTGGCTGATCGTCACTTCGAGGAGCCGCGACTGGCCGAGCTGTACGACTGGCTCGAGGCCGATCGGGCGGACCTCGATGCCTACACCGCCCTCGTGGGCGAGCTCGGCGTCGGTTCGATCCTCGACATCGGCTGCGGCACGGGGACCTTCGCCTGCCTGCTCGCTCGGCGGGGCAAGGGCGTCATCGGCCTCGACCCGGCCGTCGCCTCCCTCGATGTCGCTCGTCGCAAGCCCGGTGCTGACCGCGTCCGGTGGCTCATCGGCGATGCGACCACCCTTCCGCCGCTGGAGGTGGACCTGGTGACCATGACCGGCAACGTGGCCCAGGTGTTCCTCACCGACGACGAGTGGGCGGCAACGCTCCGAGCCGCTCGATCGGCGCTCCGGCCGGGTGGTCGGCTCGTGTTCGAGATGCGCGATCCGGAGCGGGAGGGATGGCGGGAGTGGACCCGCGCGCAGTCCCACCGGAGGGTCGAGATCCCCGACGTCGGGAGCGTCGAGACCTGGGTGGAGCTGACCGACGTGCGCCCGCCCTTGGTGTCGTTCCGTCATGCGTTCGCCTTCGCGGCCGATGGCGTGGTGAGGACCTCGGCCTCGACGTTGCGCTTCCGTACCGAGGCGGAGGTCCGGGCCTCGCTCCACACCGCTGGCTTCGAGGTCCGGGAGGTCCGCGACGCCCCTGACCGACCCGGGCGCGAGCTGGTGTTCCTCGCCCAACGCTCCGAGGACGGGATTCGACACCCGGAGATGAGGGCGATCGGCCCGGGGCGGGTCAGGCGGGCAGGCGGTCGGCCACCGGGGTCCCGGCGAAGAACTCCGGGTTCTGGTCGAGGAACAGGCGGGCCGGGTTCTCGTAGACGAAGGACCGGACCTGGTCCTCGGTGAGCACGTCGTGCTCGACCAGCTCGAAGGCCTCGGCCACCACACCGGCCACGTCGCCGGCGTCCCAGTGGCCGATGTCGGAGCTGAAGATGGGCTTGAGGCTGAAGCCCCCGTGGTTGGCAGGTGAGAAGGCGAAGGCGATGGTGCGGTCGTCGGCTTCGCACCCGAAGTAGAAGGGTCGGGCGAACAGGTCGACCAGGTCCGCGTCGCTCGCCGCCTCCAGGTGGCGCCACTCGTCCCGGTCGGCCGGGGGCACACCGATGCCGGGGATCGTGGCCAGGCCGTCGTCGTCGTTGATCCCGGCGATGCCGAAACCCTTGGTCGGGTAGAGCACGGTGAAGTCCAGGCCCAGCTCGTCCATCCGCTCGTGCATGAGCGCCGGGGCCGCGGCCGTCGCCAGGTCGCGGGTGGCGGCCGCCGGCGTTCCCCACCATGCGCTCTGCGACGCCTCCGGGGTGACGGCGACGACGGTGGCGGCCGACTGCGCTCGGCGATGAGCCCGGACCGGCCCGACCGCACCGTGTTGATCTCCGGCGCGTCGGGGGGCATCGGCCGGGGTATCGCGCTGGCCTGCGGGCAGGCCGGCTGGGAGGTCTGGATCGCCGCCCGACGGGCGCCCGAGGCGGCGGCAGTGGCCGACGAGGTCAGCGCCGCCGGCGGGGTCGGCCGGTCAGTCGTGTGCGACGTCGGCGACGAGACGTCGGTGACGGCCGCCATCGACCACGTTGCGAGCACATCGGACCGCCTCGACGGCCTCGTCCACAACGCCACCAGCGGACAGTCCTCGGTCGCCTCCCCGGCCACGGAGATCACAACCGCCCAGCTCGAGGACCACGTGCGGGTGGCGACCCGCGGCCTGTACCTCTGTGCTCGGGCCGCGCACCCTCACTGGCCGCCGCCGGTGGCTCGCTGGTGGTGATGACCTCGGAAGCCGCCTTCGAGGGCAAGCGTCTCCTCACCGCCTACGCCATGGTGAAGGCCCAGCAGAGAGGGCTTATGCCGGTGCTGGCCCGCGAGTGGGGTCCCGAGGGGGTGCGGGTCAACGCCGTGGCCCCCCTGGGGGCGTCGCCGGCCATGGAGCGGGCCTTCGCCTCGGACCCGGCCATGGAGGCCCGGGTCATGGGCCGCATCCCGCTGGGCCGGCTGGGCGACGGCACCGACGACATCGGTGTGGCGGTGCGCTTCCTCCTGGGCGACGACGCCCGCTTCGTCACCGGGCAGACGCTCGTGGTCGACGGCGGGAGCTGCCCCACCTCCTGACCCCGACATCGGAGACACCAGCATGACGATTGACGCATCCGGGGCCACCGCCCTGGTCGAGGGACTGGCCGAGCGGGGCGGCATGGTCATCGGCGACGAGCACACTGCCCACGGCGGGGCAGGCAGCTACGCACACCACGACCCCTCGACGGCCCGGCTCCAGGCCCACGTTCCCCTCGGTGACGCAGCGGATGTAGATCAGGCCGTCGCCGCGGCGCGAGCCGCCCTGCCCGGCTGGCGGGCGCTGTCGCTGCGCCGCCGGGCTGACGCCCTCCATCGCCTGGCCGACCTGCTCATCGAGCACAACGACGAGGCCGCCGCCATCAACGCCCTCGACAACGGCACCCCCGAGCGGGCCTGGACTCCGGCCAGCTGGGTCCGCTACTACGCCGGGTGGGTCGACAAGGTGGAGGGCCAGGTCGTGCCGTCCCACGGCCTGCCCGGCCTCGCCAACGTGATCTTCCCCGACGCCGACCTGGACCGGGCCGTCACCGCCTCGGCCTTCCTCGGGGTCACGCTGCTCAGCGGACAGGGGTGCGCCCTACCGACCCGGCTCTACGTCCACGACGACGTCTACGACGAGGTGGTGGACCGGGTGGTCGCCCAGGTCGAGGCCACCCCGGTCGGCCCGACCCTCCACACCGCCGATGTGGGCCGGGCCCACCGGCTGGCGACCCGCTTCGAGGTCGGCTCGGTGGTGGTCTACGGGTTCCCGCCCGGGTCCCCGACCGCGCCCTTCGGCGGGGTGAAGCAGAGCGGGTTCGGCCGCGAGGGCGGCCGGGCCGGCCTGGAGGAGATGCTCCGCCCCAAGAACGTCTTCATCGGCTGGTAGGTCAGGCGGTGGCCGGGCGAAGTTTCCCAACCGCTTTGGGAGGTCGTTCCCAATTTGATGGTGCCGTCGACGACGTGGAAGTGACCGTCGACAAGGTCGGCCGGGTCGTGATTCCCAAACGCCTCCGGACGGCATACGAGGGCTGCGACATCGGGCATGGCGAGTCCGCTCCAGGAGAAGCCGTCGCGATGCGCTCGATCTGGCGCATGCCGAGAAGTGGTGGAACCTGCGCTGAGCTCCGCGTCCACCGAGCTCAGCGGCGGCTGGCGAAGTACTTCTTGTAGTTCTCGGCGACCTCGCGCAGCTCGGGATCGGCGTCGAACTTGGCCTCGTACTGCTCCCACGCTGCCTCGCGCTTGGCGGGGATGAACTCGGTGGGGAAGTAGCCCTCGTGGGGGCGGTACTCCTTGAGCACCCGGCGGGCGACGGTAGCCTTGTGCACCTCGTCGACACCGTCGGCGATGCCCATGGTCGGCGCCGACGCGTACATGTCCTGCAGCGGGGTCAGGTTGGTCGTCCCCAGCGAGCCATGGATGTGCAGGGCGTTGAACGACACCTCGCGCAGCACCTTGGCCATGGTGTACTTCACCGCCGCGATGTCGGTGCGGGCCTCCTGGGTGCTCGTGTTGTCGATCTTCCACGCGGTCTCGAGCACGAAGAGCCGGAGCATGCGGATCTGCGCGTAGGAGTCGGCGATCTTCTCCTGCACCATCTGGTGCTCGGCGATCATGGACCCGTGCGACTCGCGGCTGAGGGCCCGCTCACACATCATGTCGAAGGCCAGCTTGCACTGGGCGATGGTGCGCATGGCGTGGTGGATGCGCCCGCCGCCGAGCCGACGCTGGGCCAGGACCTTGGCTCCGTCCTCGGGTCCGAGGAGGTGGTCAGCCGGGATCCGGACGTCGGTGTAGATGATGTGGTTGTGGTTGCGGGGCTCGGGCATGATCTCGACCCCGGGCGTGTCACGGGGCACCACGAACATGCCGTTGGTGCACATGACGAAGAGGATGTCGGCGACCCGGCCGGCGCTGGTGAACCACTTCTCCCCGTTGATCACCCACTCGTCGCCGTCGCGCACCGCGTGGGTCTTGAACAGGTTGGGATCGGAGCCGCCCTGGGGCTCGGTCATGGAGTACGCCGAGAACATCTCCTGGTTCATGAGTGGCTCCAACCACCGCTGCTTCTGCTCCTCGGTGCCGTAGGCGGCGAGCATCTCCATGTTCCCCGTGTCGGGCGCGGCCGCGCCGAACAGCTGGGGGGCGGCGGGGTAGCGGCCCAGGATCTCGTTGAGCAGGCCGAGCTTCAGCTGCCCGAAGCCGGGTCCGCCGAGCTCCTCGTCGAGGAAGATGGCCCAGAGGCCCTGGTCCTTGACCTGCTGCTGGAGGCCCCGGACCAGCTCCCTGACCTTCGGATCGGGCAGTCGCACCGCATGGGGGAAGACGTAGCCGAGGGGCTCCACCTCCTCCCGGCAGAACTGCTCGACCCAGTCGAGCTTCTCCTGGAACTCGGGGTCGGTCGAGAAATCCCAGGCCATGCTGGCTCCTTCGGGTGAGGGTCCGATCGTCGGACCGCGGTGGCACCGCTCCGCCGGCGAGGCGAACGGTGCACTGCATGTTGGCCCACAGGGGACGGGCTCCGCTCCACGGCACCGATCCGGGATTCGTCGCATCCTCAACCTCGTTGAGGATGCGCTCCCGCTCAGGGTGACCGGGTCGCGAAGAACGCGTTCTCGCGCGGCGTCGGAGAGTGGACGGGCGGAGTCGGTAGAACTCGTTCTATGGTGCAGGGGGCCTCCACGGGCCGCCAGGACGGAGCCACCGGATGCACATCGCCTTCACCGACGAGCAGACGCAGCTGCGCAAGGAGCTGCGCCACTACTTCTCGAACCTGATGACGCCCGAGGTGCAGGAGGAGATGGCCTCGGGCGAGGGGGAGTACGGCGGGGGCGAGCTCTACAAGCACCTGGTGCGCCAGATGGGCCAGGACGGCTGGCTCGGCATCGGCTGGCCCACCGAGTACGGCGGCCTGGGCCGTTCCATGATCGACCAGCTCATCTTCATGGACGAGGCCAGCCTGGTCAGCGCACCGGTGCCGTTCCTCACCATCAACACCGTCGGACCCACGCTCATGGAGTACGGCACCGACGCCCAGCGCAAGGACCTCCTCCCCCGCATCCTGAAGGGTCAGCTCCACTTCTCCATCGGGTACTCCGAACCCGGAGCCGGCACCGACCTGGCCGCCCTCACCACCCGGGCCGTCCGCGACGGCGACGAGTACGTCATCAACGGCCAGAAGATGTGGACCAGCCTCATCCAGTACGCCGACTACGTCTGGCTGGCCACCCGCACCGACCCGGACCTGCCCCCGCACAAGGGGCTCTCCATGTTCGTCGTGCCCACCGACGTCGAGGGCTTCTCGTGGACCCCGGTGCCCACCGTCAGCGGCACCACCACCAGCGCCACCTTCTACTCCGACGTCCGGGTGCCGGCCGCCAACCTGGTCGGCGGCGAGAACAACGGTTGGAAGCTGATCACCAACCAGCTCAACCACGAGCGCGTCGCCCTGTGCTCGGCCGCCCCCATCCAGAACATGCTGGCCGAGGTGCGCCGCTGGGCCCACGACAACCGCCTGCCCGACGGGCGCCGGGTCATCGACCAGGAGTGGGTGCAGATCCACCTGGCCCGGGTCCACGCCAAGGTCGAGTTCCTCAAGCTGATCAACTGGAAGATCGCCTGGGGCGTCAGCAAGGGCGTCGGTCCCCAGGATGCCTCGGCCACCAAGGTCTTCGGCACCGAGTTCGCGACCGAGGCCTACCGATTGCTGATGGAGGTCATCGGCCAGGAGGCCACCATCACCGCCGGCTCCCCCGGCTCGGTGCTCCGCAGCCGGCTCGAGCGCATGCACCGCTCGGCGCTGATCCTCACCTTCGGCGGCGGGACCAACGAGGTGCAGCGCGACATCATCGCCATGGTCGGCCTGGGTCTGCCCCGGGCGCCCCGCTAGGAGGACCCGTGGACTTCGCCCGCTCCGAGGAACAGGACGAGATCGCCGCCCTGGCCCGGCGGATCCTCGACGACAAGGCCACGACCGACCGGATCCGTGAGGTCGAGGCCGAGCCGGGCGAGCGCATCGACCGCGACCTGTGGGGCGCCCTGGCCGAGGCCGGCCTCCTGGGCGTGGGCCTGCCGTCCGAGCTGGGTGGCTTCGGTCTCGGGATCATCGAGCAGTGTCTGGTGCTGGAGGCCGTGGGCGCCACCGTCGCCCCCGTCCCGGTGCTGGCCACGACGGTGATGGGCGCCCTCCCCATCGCCGCCTTCGGCGACGAGGCCCTGCGCCAGCGATGGGTGCCCGCAGCCGCCGAGGGCCGCACCATCCTCAGCGCGGCACTGGCCGAGCCCCTCAACCGTTGGCCCGAGCGGCCCGCCACCACCGCCGCCCCCGACGGCGACGGGTGGCGCCTCGACGGGGTGAAGACCTGCGTCCCGGCCGGCACCCTGGCCGAGGCGGTCCTCGTGCCCGCCACCCTGTCCGACGGCGCGGTGGCCACCTTCGTGGTCGAAGCCGGCGCCCCGGGCCTCGCCATCGAGGCCCAGCGGGTCACCAACCGCGACACCCAGGCCCGCCTCACCCTCGACGGTGTGGCCGTCACCGCCGCATCACGGCTCGGCTCACCCGACCAGGGCAACGCCGTCACTGCCTGGATCGTCGAGCGGGCCACCATCGGGTTGTGCGCCCAGGTGGCGGGCATCGTGGGCCGAGCGCTGGAGATGACCGCGGCCTACGCCAAGGAACGCGTGCAGTTCGGCCGGCCCATCGCCACGTTCCAGGCCGTGGGCCAGCGCGCCGCCGATGCCTACATCGACGTCGAGGCCACGCGGCTGGTGCTGTGGCAGGCGGCCTGGAGCCTGGCCGAGGACCGACCGGCGTCGATGGAGGTCGAGGTGGCCAAGTTCTGGGCCGCCGAGGCGGCGCACCGGGTGGCCCACACCGCCATCCACATCCATGGCGGCACCGGCGTCGACGTCGACCACCCGATCCACCGCTACTTCATCGCGGCCAAGGAGCTCGAGCTCGCCCTCGGCGGCGCCACCGACCAGCTGCTCCGCATCGGTGCCACCCTGGCGGCGACCCGGGAGTGACCCCACCGGGCCGTCGTCGGCGACCGGCCCCCGACCCGACCCCCCGACCGTCACCGGGGCCGATCACGCCGCCGTGACCGGTCGCCATCGGCGCCGAGGCGGAGGAACCGAGGAGAGCGATGGACGTCGAGGAGAGCGCAGCGGAGGCCGCGTTCCGGGCCGAGGCCCGGGCCTGGCTCGATGCCCACGGTGACTCGGATGCGGCCCGCAACGTCCGCCGCCGTCCCGGTGAGGACGACGCCGCCTTCGTGGAGCGGGCCCGGCCCTGGCAGGCGCTGCTGGCCGAGCACGGCTGGGCCGGCATCACCTGGCCCGAGGCCGACGGCGGTCGCGGCGGCACCCCGGTCGAGGCTGCCATCTTCACCGAGGAAGCGGCGCGGCGGGGCCTGCCCACCGGCTCCTTCGCCGTGGGGGTCGGCATGGCCGGGCCGACGATCATCACCCACGGCGACGAGGCCCTGAAGGCCCGGTACCTCGGCCCCATGCTCCGGGGCGAGGAGGTCTGGTGCCAGCTGTTCAGCGAGCCGGGAGCCGGGTCCGACCTCGCCGGCCTGACGACGCGGGCAACGCGCGACGGGGATGAGTGGGTGATCGAGGGCCAGAAGGTCTGGACCTCGGGTGCCCACTTCAGCGACTTCGGCATCCTCCTGGCCCGCACCGACCCCGACGTTCCCAAGCACCGGGGCATCACCTACTTCCTGATCGACATGCATCAGCCCGGCATCGAGATCCGGCCGCTCCGCCAGATCACCGGAGCGTCGCACTTCAGTGAGGTGTTCCTCACCGGCGCCCGCGTGCCCCACTCCGCGGTGGTGGGCGAGGTGGGCGGTGGCTGGGGGGTGGCCATGACCACCCTGGCCAACGAGCGCACCTTCATGGGCGGTCACAGCAGTGGCCCCGGCCTGGACGACCTGCTGGAGCTGGCCCGCTCGCTCGGCGCGGCGTCGGACCCGCTCGTGCGCCAAGGGCTGGCGGCGGCCTACACCCGGTCGCAGATCATGGGCTACCTGGGCCTGCGGGTCCGCACCGCCGCCAGCCAGGGCCGCGCCCCCGGCCCGGAGACCTCGGTGCTCAAGGTGCTGGCGGCGTGGAACATGAAGCGCAACGCCGAGCTGGCCCTGGCCATCGAGGGGCCGGCCGGCATGCTCATCGACGGTGCCGCCCCCGAGGCCGGACGCTGGCAGCAGCACTTCCTCCACGCCCCGTCGATCCGCATCGCCGGCGGCAGCGACGAGATCCAGCACAACGTCATGGGCGAACGGGTGCTGGGCCTGCCGCCCGAGGTGCGCGTCGACAAGGCGGTGCCCTTCCGCGAGCTGGCCAGGTCGGCCTCTCGTGGCTGACGCGACCCTGCCCGAGCCCGCCAGCCCCGGCGCCGAGCTCACCGCGGAGCAACGGGACCGAAGGCGGCGCCTGATCGACGCCGCCTTCGAGCTGGGCGCCGAGGGCGGCTACGACGCGGTCCAGATGCGCGATGTGGCCGCCACCGCCAACGTGGCCCTGGCCACGATCTACCGCAACTTCTCGTCCAAGGACCACCTGCTGGCGGCGGCCATGACCGAGTGGACGGGGCGCCTGCGGGACCGGGTGGCCCACCGCCCTCCCCAGGGCGAGACAGCCACCGAGCAGATGATCGACGTCCTGGGCCGAGCCTGTTCGGCCATGGAGCGCCAGCCCAAGCTCTCGATGGCGCTGGTCCGGGCTCTCTCCTCGTCCGACGCCGGGGTGCGCGCCAGCGGCACCGAGGTGCGCCGGTCCATCGCATCCATCGGCGACCCGATCCTGTCCGACCTCGCGCCCGAGGCACGGGCCGACATCCTGGCCGTCCTCGGCCACGTCTGGTACTCCAGCCTGGTGTCGTGGGCGAGCGGCCGCTCATCCTTCGAGACCGTCACCACCGAGCTGGAACGGGCCTGCCGGGTGCTCATCACCCCCTACGAGCAGTAGGGGCGGCCGGCGACACCCCCGTCGCCACCGGGCGTCACACGTGCCGCGCATTGCACATCGCTATGCTGTCCGTATGGCACAGCAGATGGTGATCCGCGTCGACGACGAGCTGGCCGACGCGGTCGATGCCCTCGTCGACGAGGGCATCGTTGCCAGCCGCTCGGAGGCCGTCCGCCTCGGGCTGCGCCGACTGGTCGACCGACACCGCCGCGACCAGGTCGGGGCGTCGATCGTCGAGGGCTACCGACGCACCCCACAGTCCGGCGCCGACGGCCGGGGTGATCGCTCCACGGTCGAGATGATCGCCGAGGAGCCTTGGTGACCCCTCTCCAGGGGGAGATCTGGTGGGCCGAGGCGGCGGACAAGCGCCGTCCCGTGCTCGTCATCACCCGGGACGAGGCCGTGCCGGTGCTGAGCTGGATCAGCGTGGCCCCCGTGACCCGCACCGTCAGGGACATCCCGACCGAGGTCGCCCTGGGGCCGGCCCAGGGTCTGCCGCTCCGGTGCGCGGCGACGTTCGACAACGTCCAGCCCATCCGGCGCGCCTACCTGACCGAGAAGGTGGGCGACCTCGGCCCCGCGCGAGACGAGATCTGCCGGGCGCTGCGCGCCCTCGCCGACTGCTGAGCTCAGAGTGGAGGACGGGACTGGACCTCTCAGAGCGGGAAGCGGCGGCGGACCCAGTCGGCGAGGAGGGGATCGACGACGGCCAGGCGCTGGTCGCGGCGGACCAGGTAGCCGGATCCGAGCAGGGCCGAGACCGCGGCCCGGGCGGTGCCGGGTGACAGCGACATCGACCCGCCGGCCGTCCCATAGACACTGCCCCCGCCAGCCACCACTCGCAGCACCTTCTGGTGGCCCGTCGGCAGCAGCGCGAACAGGCGCTCCGACCCGCTGTCGACCGACGTCCGCACCGCCTCCAACGCATCGGCCCAGTCGGCGTCATCGGCCTGGCTGCCGGGTTCGACAAGCTGCCACACCGCGTCGGCGAGCTGCATGGCCCGTTGGGGGTGGCCCTCGGCCACCGCCGCGAGACGGCCCGCGAGGGGCCCCACATCGCGACCCGTCTCGGTGAAGCCCCGATGGACGGCCTCGATGACCTCGGTGTCGGTCAAGGGCCCCATCTCGATGAGGTCGGCCTGGGCGAAGAAGGGTTGGGCCCGGTCGGAGAACATCATGGACATGACCGACGGCTGCGATCCGGCGAACACGATGCCCAGCTCGCGGTAGTGGTGCTGCAGCTGGGTGCGGAACACCCCGGCGGCGTGGTCGACGCCATCGAGGCCGGAGAACTCATCGAGGACAAGGATCAGCGGCTGCTTCTCGGCGGTGCGCACCAGCAGCTGGACCAGCGTGCGCAACAGCACCGACGGCTCGGGCCGGTCGCGGGGCCCCTTCGCCAGCTCGAACCCGAGGACCCCGAGCTTGAACGACATGGACCCCGCCAGTCGGTCGAGGGAGGCCCGGAGCGATCCACGGGTCGCGGCCATCCCCTGGTCCACGGCGCTCACGACGTCGGCCATCGAACCCATCTCGTAGAGGTCCACCCAGACGGTGGCGAACCCGACCTCGCCCAGATCGACGGTGACCTGGCGCAACACGCTGGTCTTGCCGTAGCGACGCGGTCCGAGCAGGGCGGTCGGCCGGTGCTCGGTGAGCCGACGGGCCAGGTCGCGACGCAGCTCGTCGCGTCCCGAGAAGGTCCCCGGTTCGAGCGGGCCGTGGAACGGGAAGGGGCTCGACTCGACCATGTGGAAAGACTATCGCTGAGTCGAGGGTCAGGGGTGTCCTTCCGGACCGGCGCGACAGGTCAGATGGCGGTGGTGCGGTCGGCCCAGTAGGGGTCGCGGAGGCGGCGCTTGTAGAGCTTGCCGTTGGGGTCGCGTGGCATCTCGTCGATGTAGTCGATCGACCTGGGCAGCTTGAAGCGGGCCAGCCGGCCGGCGCAGTGCGCCACCAGCTCGGCGGTGAGGTCGTCGCCCGGGTCAACTCCCGGTGCGGGCTCGATGACCGCCTTGATCTCCTCTCCCCAGTCCGCGTGTGGGATGCCGAAGACGGCGGCATCGGCCACCCCGGGGTGGGTGAGGAACGCGCCCTCGATCTCGGCCGGGTAGATGTTGACCCCACCCGAGATGATCATGTCGCTCTTGCGGTCGTTCAGGAACAGGTAGCCGTTCTCGTCGAGGTACCCGACGTCGCCGACGGTGAAGAAGCCGGCCGTCCTGTTGGCCTGGGTCTTGTCCTGGTCCTTGAAGTACTCGAAGTCGGCTGTGGCCAGCTTCATGTAGACGGTGCCCGGCTCCCCCGTCGGAGCGTCCTGGCCGTCGTCGTCGAGCACCCGGATCTCCGACGACGGCCACGGCAGGCCGACGGTGCCGGGCATCGCCAGCCACTGCTCGGGGCTGACGACGGTGCCGCCGCCCTCGGTCGCGGCGTAGTACTCCCAGATCGACGGCCCCCACCAGTCGAGCATGCGCGCCTTGATCTCGACCGGGCAGGGCGCCGCGGCGTGGACCATCGACCGGGTCGACGACACGTCGTAGCGGGCCTTCACCTCGTCGGGCAGGGCCAGCAGGCGGTGGAACTGGGTGGGCACCATGTGGCTGGTGGTGACACGGTGCTCCTCAATGAGCGCCAGCATCGACTCCGGCGTCCAGCGGTCCATGAGCACCACGGGATGGCCCATGTGCAGAGAGGCGCCCGCGAACGCCAGCACCGCGGTGTGGTAGAGCGGCGAGCCGCAGAGGTGGACGTTGTCGTCTCCGGGCGTGACGCCGAACATGCCGAGGAAGTACTGGCTGAAGACGGCCGCGGCGTCCGGCGACACTCCAGTGAGCTGGCGGCGCACACCCTTGGGGCGTCCGGTGGTGCCCGAGGTGCAGTGCATGGCCTGACCCGCGGTCCGGTCCGGAGGTTGCGCTGCGGGTTGGCCCTCGGACACCTCGGCGAGGCGTCGGAAGCCGGGCACCTCGCCCACGGAGAAGCAGCGGTCGGCCGGCAGCGAGATCTCCTCGGCCGCCGCCACGCACGCCTCGGCGAAGCGCTCGTGGCCCACGAACACGTCGGCCTCGGAGTCCTCGACGATGAAGGCGATCTCGGGGCCGACCAGGTGGTGGTTGATCGGCGTCAGGTACCACCCGGCCTGGAGGGCGGCGAAGGAGAGGGCCAGCACGTCGACCGAGTTGGGCATGACGATGGCGATCCCGCCGCCCGGCGCCACGCCCAGCTCTCGGAAGCCGTGGACGAGCCGGTTGGCCTCGGCCCCCAGCTCCCCGTAGGTGACCACACCTGCCACCCGGGCGCGATCTACGGGCCCAGTCCTGTCCCCAGTCGGGCCCTTGCGGCCACGAGCTTCAACCGGGTGGTGCTGGCGGGGCTGCGGGGCAAGATCACCCGGTACCTCCGATTCCCTGTCACCTGGGTCAACGCGGGCGATGTGGCCTGGGGGTCGTTGGCCGCCCTCGATCACGGCGTCTCCGGCGAGCGCGACATGCTCGACGGGCGACCGGAGGACGTCGAGAGCATCGCCGCCTGCTGCAACCGGTTGTGCCAGCTCGCAGGGGTCGACCATCGCGTCGAGGATGTCGAGCCCTCATCCGATCCTGATCCCGCATCCCGCGGCGCGAGCGGGACCGTCATCGTCGGAGCGGCGCGATCACCGACGCACCGAAGGCCTCGATGGTCTCGAGGGCGGCGTCCAGCGAATCGCCCGGCACCCCCACGTCGGCCCAGGCGACGCCGAGCGATGCGAGTGCGGCCAGCGCCTCGAGGCGAGCGTCGGCATCGAAGGTGTCGCTTCCGGGGTTCCCACCGGCCGACGTGGCGAAGGTGATGTCGAGCTCGTCGGGGTCCCGACCCTCGGCGGCCATGAAGCCCCACAGCTCGTCGAGCATCACCGCGAGGTCGTCGACCGACTCGAGCGGCGGGGTCTTGGCCGTGGTCGAGAGCGGCCTCGGCGCCGGGAACGGCTTCCAGCCGTCGCCGTACCGGGCCACCCGCCGCCGGGCGAGGCGGCTGTTGCCACCGATCCAGATGGGTGGTGGGGGATCGGGCTTCGGGTTCGCGGTCTGCCCCCGTGCCGTGAAGTGCCGCCCCTCGTAGGCGAAGTCGTCCTCTGCCCAGATCCCGAACAGGACCTCCACCGCCTCGTCGAACAGTGCGTTGCGCTCATCGAAGTCGACCCCCAGGGCCTGGTACTCGCTGCGGAGGTACCCGGCGGCGACGGCCAGCGTGAACCGGCCCCCGGACAGCGCGTCGAGCGTTGCGACCGCCTTGGCGACCACGAACGGGTTGCGGTAGGGCAGCACCAGGATGTTGGGGATGAGGCGCAGGCGATCGGTGACCGCCGCGCAGAACGACAGCGCGACGAACGGATCGAACGCATCGTGGCCGCCTCCCTCCAACCAGCGGTGCGACGGCGCGGGGTGGTCGGTGACACCGACACCGTCGAAACCGGCCCGTTCCGCAGTCAGCGCGAACCGGACCATCGCCTCCTTGGTGGCCAACGCCGGATCGTGCTGTCCGGTGAGGAGGGGGTAGGTGACCGAGAACTTCATGGGCGGGGATCTCGTCGGTCGCCGGCGGAGGCGCGGCCGATGCCGAAGTCGTCCTCCGCGTCGGTCACCTGAGGGAGCGCGGCGGCGGTGGCGGGCCATCCCTCGCGGGCACTCGGGTAGGTCGGCGTCCAACCCGTCGCCTCCTTGAACCGACGGTTCGAGGCCCGCACCGAGCGGGTGAGCGGAGTCGAGCGGTCGCCGAAGGCCAGGGCCAGACGGCCCGGGTAGCGCAGCCACGGACGGGTCTTCGCCGCCCCGGCCAGAGCATCGGCGTAAGCGCGCTTGGTCAGGGGCTCGTCGTCCACCAGGTTGTAGGTGCCCGCAGGGATGTGCAGCGAGGCCGCTACCCCGGCGCCGGCGTCCGCCATGTGGATCGACGAGACGTAGGTGTCGGGGCGCCCCATCTGCACGCAGACGTGGTGCCGAGCGAAGGACAGGAACTGCTCGCTGTGGGTCGCGCCGGGCCCGCAGAACCACCCGAAGCGCAGTACGACGCCGACACCCCCGGACTGGCTGACGCGCTCCGCACTCGCTTCCGCGGCCAGGTTGCCCCGTGCCATCGGGTACCCGTCCGTCGGCCAGTCCTCGTCGATCCAGTCCTTGCCGCCATCGCGGTAGATCATCACGACCGACTCCTGCACGAAGCGCTCGACGCCTGCGGCCCCGGTCGCCTCGACGAGGGCTGCGGAGCTTTCCATGCGGACCCGGTCGTTGGCAGCCCACGCCTTGGTGCTCATGAAGCGATGCAGGGGCGGGATGGCAGTGGCCAATTTCACCACGGCGTCGACACCGGCGAACGCGGCCGTCAGCGCGTCGGGGTCGAAGATGGACACGCGGACGGGTGTGGCTCCCTGGCCCCGCAGCGTCGCCGCCTTCTCGTCGGTCCGGGCCACCGCGGTGACCTCGTGACCCCCATCGACGAGGGCGAGCACGGCATGGCTGCCGACCGCACCCGTCGCACCGGCCACGAACACCTTCATGCCCGCACGCTACCCAGGGCCGTCGCACGACCGCAGGATCGGCGGTCATCCGACGGACCGGTCCCGGCGATCCGCCGGCGGCGCGCGGGCCGGGAGCGGCACCTTCTACCACGGGGGGGTGATCGCCTCGGTCATCGACACCGCCGGGGCCGCGGCGGCCTGGTCGAACCACGACTTCGACAGGGGCGCCCGGGCCTCGACGGTCACCATGAGCGTCCAGTACGTCGGTGCGGCCAAGCAGTCCGACCTGATCTGCACAGCACGCACCGTCCGCCGGCGCCGCGAGCTGATCTTCACCGAGATCACCGCCACCGACGCCGACGGGTCGACCGTCGCTCACGCGGTGCAGACCTATCGCGGTCGAGGTGGCGGTGCCCAGGTGGCGCGAGGGCGACGCGTTCTGGGCGGCGAGCAGCGAGGGCTGCATGACGAAGCCCACACCGGTGCCGAGCACGAGGGCGAAGGCGCCGACCACCACGACGGGCGTGTCGAGACCGAGGGTGGAGAGGAGGACCACGCCAGCGAGCATCAGCGCCGAGCCGGCCCGAGGCCAGACCCGGTACTGCCCGGAGCGAGCGACCCGGCGGCCTGCGACCAGCGTGCCGACGGCGGCACCGAACATCAGCGGGGCCAGGGCGAACCCGGCCCGGGTGGGCGACACGCCCCCCACCTCCTGCACGAACAGGGGAATGAAGAAGTCACCCGGGAGAAGCCGCCCAGCTCGTCGGTGATGGTGGGCAAGGCGGTGGCCACGATGGTCCCGTCGAGGGTGCTCATCACCTGGCCCAGCTGGACCCCGACGAACACCAGCAGCACGCTTGCCCCCGGACGCGACCGACCCGCAACCGGCTCCGCGCCCTCGACCCCGGCCGGGCCCGCGTCCGGCCGGCTGGTCGTCATCGAGTGACGCGCCCCCTCGTCCCGGGTGGGACAGGTCGGGTCACGACGAGGCGGTGGTGCGGTAGTCGTGGAAGGGCTGGTCGCGCTCCTGGAGCGCGTCCTTCAGTCCCACGTCCTTGATGCGCTCGAGGAAGGCCAGGAAGCTCTCCTGCTTGGTGCCGAGGGCGCACAGCTCGGTGCCGGCCCGGATGGCGGCCCGCAGGCCCATGGCGTCCATGGCCTTGTGCACGGTGCGCTTGTTGAGGGCCACGATGTCGCTCGGGACCAGGGCGATGCGCTGGGCCACCGCGACCACCTCGTCGTCGAGGTCCTCGGCGGGGAAGGCCCGGTTGGCCCAGCCCAGGCGCACCGCCTCGTCCCCGGAGATGGAGTCGCCGGTGACCATCATCTCCATGGCGGCACGCATGCCCAGGAGCCAGGCGTGGAAGTGCATGTCGGGCACGCCGAAGCGGACCGCGGGGTAGCCCATCTTGGCGTCGGTGGCCACGTAGACGAGGTCGCAGCCGGTGGCCAGCTCGCTTCCCCCGGCCAGGCAGTAGCCGTGGACCTGGGCGATCACCGGCTTGGCCAGGTCCCAGATGCCCATCCAGGTCTCGGTCACGTGCCGGGGCCACTGCCCGTCGCCGCCCGCGGTGAAGTGGGGCATGGGCAGGCCCTCGTTGCCGCCGCCCAGGTCGTAGCCGGCCGAGAAGCAGGTGCCCGCCCCCCTCACGATGGAGACCTTCACGTCGGGGTCGTCGTCGGCGGTCTGCAGGGCCTGGATGAGATCGCCCCGCAGGGCGTGGTTGAGGGCGTTGCGCTTCTCGGGTCGGTTGAGGGTGATGCGCCTGACGCCCGGCGCCGGATCGTCGAGCAGCACGGTGGAGGGCCGCTCCTGGCCGTTGCCGACCGGGGCGGCGCGGCCTTCATCGCCGTAGGTGGGTGACGGGTCCGTCATCGGCTGGTCCTCACGCTGTCGGCCGGCATCGGGCCGTCGACCCGCCCACGGAGCCGATGAGCGCCGTCGACTCCGCTCGCTGCGCTCGCTCCGTCGTCGGAGGGCCCGTGCTGTCTGGTTCGCTCGCTGCGCTCGCTCACTTGATGGCCTGGCTGTCCATGTCGCCGGAGAGCCGGTCGAGGGTCTTGTCGGGCACGCCGTCGATGGGGGTGGCCACCTCCTCGACGGTGGGCCCGATCCGGGATGCCAGCGGGGCGAGGGCGTCGAGGTCGAAGTCGTACATCTTGGCGGCGTTGCCGGCCAGGATCTGGCGCAGCTCGGCCTCGGGGGCATCGCTGAAGCGGGCCCGCAGGTTCTCGCGTGTGTAGGGGTAGGTGCCCTCGTCGTGGGGGTAGTCGCTGCCCCACATGAACTTGTCCAGGCCGATCACGTGCCGGGCCTCGGCGTCGGCCTGGCGGGGCTGGCTGACGCCCATCCACACGTTCTGCGCGAAGTACTCGGTGGCGTCCTTGGGCAGGACGTGGTCGTCGCCGTAGCGGATCTCGCCGGTGGCCCCGGTGTCGCGGATGCTGCGGATGGTCGAGTCGAGCTTCTCGAGCAGCGGCGGCACCCAGGCGCAGCCGGCCTCGGTGAGGACGACCTTGAGGCGGGGGAAGCGCTCGAAGACGCCGGAGAGGATCATCTGCACCAGCGGGCGCTCGGTGTAGAAGGGCACCTCGTTGATGTAGAGCAGCATCGAGACGGGGTAGGGGCCGTAGTCCGGGTTGCCGGTGCCGCTGTGCACGTTGACCGGCATCTGCAGGTCCTGGAGCACCTCCCACAGCGGGTCGTAGCACCGGTCGTAGAGGGGCTTGACCCACTTCACATCGGGAGCGATGTTGGGCAGGAGGATGCCGCCCCGCAGGTCGTGCTCCTTGATCCAGTGCACGTCGGCGATGGCGTCGTCGACGTCGTTGAGGAAGATCTGGCCCACGCCGGCCCGCCGCTCGGGGAACTGGCCGCACCAGTCGACCAGCCACCGGTTGTGGGCCTGGATGCCGGCATGGCGGTGGGGGTACTCCTCGTCGGTCGACGGCTTGGCGAAGAGGACGAAGCTGGGGAAGAAGGGGGGCACCGTGTTGGGGAACACCACCTCCCCGGCGATGCCGTCCTCCTCCTGCTGGCCGTTGCGCATCTCGTCGTCCCAGTTGCGCAGCTTCCGCGTGTCGCCCAGGTCCTTGTAGGGGTTCTTGTACTTGCCCCGCCAGGCGTCGAAGTCGTCGACGAAGGCGGGGTCGAGGTACTCCCGGTAGGTCTGGTGGTTGGCCCCGGCGTGGCAGTCGGCCGAGATGATCGTGTACCGGTCGGTGGCGGTCTCGGTCGGGGAGGTCTCGGTGGCGGTCATGGGATCACCCTTCCAGGTCGGTGGTGAGGCGTTCGGTGACGTCGACGTACTCCTGGACCATGTCGACGACCACCTGCTTGGTGGAACGCACCTGGTTCATGCGGCTGACGATCTGTCCGACCGGCATGCCGACCAGCTCACGGGGCGGTGCGGACCCCATCTTCTGGCTGGCGTAGGAGTTGAGGATGAACTGGAGCGGCATGGGCAGCGTGCCCGGCGACTCGGGTGCCTCCCAGGCGTCGGTCCAGGCGGTGCGCAGCTGGCGGGCCGGCTTTCCGGTGTAGGCCCGTGAGCGCACGGTGTCGGTGGCGGTCGCGGCCAGGAGCTTCTCGGTGACCACGTCAGACGAGCCGTTCTCGGCCACGGTGAGCCAGATGGACCCGGTCCACACCCCGGCGGCCCCGAGGGCCATGGCCGCCGCCATCTGGCGACCCGAGCCGATGCCGCCGGCGGCGAGGACGGGGACATCGACGGCGTCGACCACGTCGGGCACGAGCACCATGGAGGCGACCTCGCCGGTGTGGCCGCCGGCCTCGTAGCCCTGGGCGATGATGATGTCGACGCCCAGGGCGACATCGCGGACGGCCTGCTCCACCCGCCCGATCAGCGCCGCCACCTTCACCCCCTGCTCGTGGGCGGCGTCGATGGCCGCCTTGGGCGGGGGCCCGAGGGCACTGGCCAGCAGGGCGATGGGGTGGGCCAGGGCGATGTCGATCTGCGGGGCGCCGGTGGCTGCGGTCCACCCCAGCACCCCGGCGCCCAGACCGGCTCCGGACTCGAGGTCCCTGCCATCGGTGGTCACGTCGACGCCGTGGTCGACGAGGATCTTGTCGGTGTAGTCCCAGTGGTCCTGGGAGATGTGGGCCCGCAGCTGGGCTCCGATGTCGCTCACATCGTCGATGCCGGCGTCGCGGTCGACGGTCTTGACGGGCATCACCACGTCGACGCCGTAGGGCCGACCGCCGACGTGTTCGTCGATCCAGGTCAGCTCCTGCTCCAGGTCCTCCGGCGAGAAGGCCAGGGCGCCCAGTACGCCCATGCCGCCCGCGTTGCTGACGGCGGCCACGACGTCGCGGCAGTGAGAGAAGGCGAAGATCGGGTACTCGATCCCGAAGGTCTCGGTCAGCGGGTTCCTCATGCGTGGCTCGTCTCCTCCGCGAGCCGGCGGGCGCGCGTGTAGTCGGGCTTGCCGCTCGGTTGGCGGGGCACCTCGTCGACGACGTGCAGCCGGCGCGGCACCTTGTAGGAGGCCAGGCGGGTGCGGCAGTGCTCGGCCAGGTCGTCCAACGTGGGCGAGGTGTCGGTTCGGGACTGCACCACTGCGGCCACGGCCTGGCCCCACCGCTCGTCGTCGACGCCGATCACGAGCACGTCGAAGATGTCGGGGTGGGCCTTCAGCGCCGACTCCACCTCCTCGGGGTAGATCTTCTCGCCCCCCGAGTTGATGCACTGCGAGCCCCGCCCCAGGAGCGTCATGGTGCCGTCGTCCTCCAGGCGGGCGAAGTCACCGGGGACCGAGAGACGGCGGCCGTCGACCTCGATGAAGGTGGCGGCGGTCTTGACCGGGTCCTTGTAGTATCCGAGGGGCACGTTGCCGCCCCGGGCCAGGCGTCCAACCTCACCGGGTGCGACCGGGGCCCCGTCGTCATCGATGATGACCGAGTCGGGGCCCAGGGGAACGTTGATCATCCCCCCGCCACCGGTGTCGGTGGCGCCCTTCTCGACCAGGCGCATGCCGTTGAAGCCGCCCTCGGAGGATCCGACCGCCTCGCTCACGAACACGTCGGGCAGCAGCTCGAAGAGCTGGTCCTTCACGACGGGCGAGAACACCGCCGCGGTCGAGCTGATGGCGACCAGGGCCGAGGTGTCGTAGCTACCCTCTCGGAGCGCGTCGACGAGCGGGACGGCCATGGCGTCACCGGTGATGGTGACCACGCCGATGCCGTAGCGCTCCACTGCCTCCCACACCAGGTGGGGGTCGAACCGGGGCAGCAGCACGTTGGTGACGCCCCTGAAGAGCCCACCGAGGGTGCCCCACTGCGCCGCGCCGTGCATGAGCGGGGCCAACACCAGGCCCATCGACGGCGGCGTCTCGGCCGCGGTGCGGGACAGCTGGTGCTCGTCGGTGATGCGCTCGCCGGTGACGAAGTCGATGCCGCCGCCGAGGGTGCGCCACACGTCCTCGTGGCGCCACATCACACCCTTGGGCATGCCGGTGGTGCCGCCGGTGTAGAGGATGTAGAGGTCGCCGTCGTCGCGGGGCCCGAAGTCGCGCCCGGGGGACTCGGCGGCCAGGGCGTCCTCGTAGCGGACCGCACCGGCGGGGGTGGGTGCCTCGGTGCCGTCGTCGATCTCCACCAGGTGGCTCAGCTGGGGCAGCCGGTCGCGCACCTCGGCGATGCGGTCGGCGAAGCCGGCCTGGTACACCACCGCGACCACGTCGGCGTTGTCGAAGAGGTAGACGAGCTCGTCGGCCACGTACCGGTAGTTGACGTTGATGGGGACGGCCCGCAGCTTGTAGGCGGCCAGCATGGCCTCGACGTACTCGAGGCTGTTGTAGGAGTAGATGGCGACGTGGTCCCGCTCGCCCACCCCGTTGGCCGCGAGGTGGTGGGCCAGGCGGTTGGCCTGCGCCTCGATCTGGGCGAAGGTGAGAGAGCGGTCGCCGCAGATGAGCGCGGTCCGCTCCGGCACGGCATCGACGGCGTGCTCGACGAGGTCCGCCAGGTTGAAGGCCATGGGTTGAAGTAGAACACGTTCTCGCGCTGGCAGCAATCGAGGCGCTCTGACCAGGGCCGGCCCGGCTGGTGGCAGGCCGAAGTAGAATGTGTTCTGCTTCGGCGGTGGCTCCCGGGGACACGACCTTCACCATGGAGCTCATGTACCGGCGGAGCCTGGGGCCCGTCGTGGGCGATTTCTTCACCGGGCTGCGGGACCGGAAGGTCCTCGCCAGCCGCACCGCCGCCGGGCGGGTGATCTGCCCGCCCCTCGAGTACGACCCCGAGACCGGCGACGCCGTCGACGACCTGGTCGAGGTGAGTGCGGCCGGCCAGGTCACGGGCTGGGCGTGGGTGGGCCAGCCCCGCCGCAAGCACCCCCTCGACGAACCGTTCGCCTGGGTGCTGGTGCGCCTCGACGGGGCCGACACGTCGATGGTGCACGCTCTCGACGCCGGCGGACCGGACGCGGTCCACACCGGCATGCGGGTCCAGGTGCGCTGGGCCGACGAGCGGGTGGGCGCCATCACCGACATCGCCTGCTTCGTCCCCGAGGACGCGACGTGACCGCGGCAGACACCCCCTCAGCCGAGGACGGCGGCCCCGTCCGCTTCGTGCGCCAGCTCATCGGCCTCGACTACGTGGTGCGCACCAACCCGGTGGCTCGGGCCTTCGGCGAAGCCCTGGCCGCCGGGCGCATCACCGGCCACCGCTGCCCGCAGTGCGGGCTGGTCTACGTCCCGCCCAAGGGCTTCTGCCCCATCTGCACCGTGCCCACCGGGCCCGACGACGAGGTGGCGGTGGAGGACAGAGGAATCGTCACCTCGTGGACGGTGCTCACCCCCATCCAGTACGCCGGCCAGCAGGAGCGCGACGACTACGCCCTGGCCTCGATCCTCCTCGTGGGGGCCGACGGCACCGTGGGCCAGCAGCGCCTGATCGACGTCGCCCTCGATGAGATCCGCATGGGCATGCGGGTCGAGGCCGGGACCGACTGAACGCCCTCGACAACCCCTACGCCCACCTCAAGGTGCCCGACATCTCTCTGGAGAAGGTACGGGACTCGCCCATGATGTGGGAGCCGGTGCGGCGGCTGGAGTCCTGCCCCGCCTCCGACGGCGCCTGCGCCATGGTGCTGACCGACGAGGCGGGCGGCGACCGGGCCCCGCGCCCGCCGGCGTGGGTGCACGGCGCCGCCATCCGCAGCGAGCTGGGCCAGTTCCCCGGGCGTGACCCCGTCGACCCGCAGGGCGGCCGGGACTGCGCCGCCGACCTCTACGCTCAGGCCGGCATCACCGACCCCCGAGCCGACGTCGACGTGGTCGAGATGTACGTGCCCTTCAGCTGGTACGAGCCCATGTGGCTCGAGAACCTGGGCTTCGCCGCCACCGGCGACGGCTGGCGCCTCACCGAGGACGGGGTGACCGAGCGGGGCGGGGACCTGCCGGTGAACTGCTCGGGCGGGGTGCTCTCGTCGAACCCGATCGGCGCCTCGGGCATGCTCCGCTTCGCTGAGGCCGCCCTCCAGGTGCGGGGCCAGGCCGGCGCCCACCAGATCGACGGAGCCCGCACGGCCTTCGGCCACGCCTACGGTGGGGCCGCCCAGTTCTTCGCCATGTGAGCCGCAGGCCATGGCCATCGACTCCGAGATCGGCATGGAGGTCTTCAAGAGCGACGATGCCAAGATCGGCCCGCAGGCCTTCATGGAGAAGCGGGCCCCCGAGTTCACAGGAAGGTAGAGACCCATGACCGACATCGACGCCAGCCAGATCGACCTGTTGGACTTCGACCGCTTCACCGAGGGCATCCCCCACGAGTGGTTCACGTGGCTGCGGTCCCACGACCCGGTGCACTTCCACGCCGAGCCCAACGGACCCGGCTTCTGGGTCATCTCGACCTACGACGACGTGATGACGTGCAACCGCGACGCGGGCACCTTCTCCTCCGCCGCCGACCGCGGCGGGGTGGTCGGCCTGGAGGACCGGGCCGAGGCCCCCAGCGACGCCGGCAACCTCATGCTCTTCATGGACCCGCCGGACCACACGCGGTACCGCCGGTTGGTGAACCGGGGCTTCACCCCCCGCATGATCGGGCGCATGGAGTCCCACATCCGGGATCTCACGACCGGCATCCTCGACGAGGTCCTTCCCCGGGGAGAGTCCGACTTCGTGGTCGACATCGCGGCCGAGCTGCCCCTCGAGGTCATCGCCGAGCTCATCGGCGTCCCCCGTGAGGACCGTCACAAGATCTTCGAGTGGAGCAACCGCATGATCGGGGCTGACGACCCCGAGTACAGCGTCTCGGAGGAGAAGGTCTTCGAGGCCCAGGTCGAGATGTTCATGTACGCCCAGGGGCTGGCCGACAAGCACCGCGAGCAGCCCGACGACGACATCATCACTGCGTTGCTGAGCGCTGAGGTCGACGGCGAGTCGCTGTCGGACATGGACTTCAACCTGTTCTTCCTGCTCCTCTCGGTGGCCGGCAACGAGACCACCCGCAACGCCATCTCCCACGGCATGAACGCCTTCCTGGAGAACCCCGACCAGTATGACCTGCTGGCCTCGGACCCGGATCGCTACGTCAAGGGCGCGGTCGAGGAAGTCCTGCGGTGGGCCACACCGGTGATGTACTTCCGCCGCAACGCCACCCGCGACTTCGAGCTCCGGGGCCACACCATACGCGACGGCGACAAGATCAGCCTCTGGTACATCTCCGCCAACCGGGACGAGGAGCACTTCGAGGATCCGTTCCGCTTCGACATCACCCGGGACCCCAACCTCCACATCGCCTTCGGCGGTGGCGGCCCCCACTTCTGTCTCGGCGCCCAGCTGGCCCGCATGGAGATCCAGGTCCTGTTCGAGGAGCTGGTGACCCGGGCGCCACACATCGAGGCGCTGGGCCCGCCGGATCGTCTACGGTCGAACTTCATCGGCGGCATCAAGCACCTCCGCGTCCGGTTCGGGCCGTCGTGACCGCCGGTCCCGAGCCCATCCCCCTCGTCGACTACCTCGTGCTGGGCGACGACCCCCACCTGGTGGCCCAGGAGTGCACGGCGTGCGGTGCCCGCTTCTTCGGCCGACGCAACGCCTGTGCCCGCTGCAGCGGACGGGAGTTCCACCCGGCGGCCATCGCCACCACCGGTGAGGTGCGGGCCTTCACCATCGTGAGCTTCGCCGCCCCCGGCATCCCGGTGCCCTTCGTCGCCGCCCTCATCGACTGCGACGGCACCAGCGTGCAGGCCAACCTGGTCGGCGTCGAGCCCGACGACAGCCACGTCACCCTGGGCATGACAGTGAGGCTCACCACCTTCCCCATCGGCACCGACGAAGCCGGCACCGAGGCCATCGGCTTCGGCTTCGCCCCCATCAAACGAGACGAGGCTGCGGCATGACAGATGATGTCTGGATCCTGGGGATCCACATGACCAAGTTCGGCAAGCACCCCGACGCCGATGTGATCGACCTGGCCTCGGAGGCGACCCTCGGGGCGCTGGACGACGGTGGCGTCACCATGGCCGACATGGGCGTCCTAGCCGCCGGCAACCTGATGCAGGCCAACGCCGCGGTGGGCCAGCGCCTGCAGAAGCAGGTCGGCCAGACCGGCATCCCCGTGTACAACGTGGCCAACGCCTGCGCCACCGGGGCCACTGCGCTGCGGACCGCCCTCATGGCGGTCAAGGCCGGCGAGTGCGACATGGGCCTGGCCGTCGGCGTCGAGAAGCTCTCGGGCGCAGGGCTGTTGGCAGGGGCGAGCCGCCAGGCCGACAGCGACACCTGGGAGCCCAGCGGCCGCTACGGCGCCGTCGCCGCGATCGACGGGCGGATCGGCACCGAGACCATGCCCGGCGTGTTCGCCCAGATCGGCATGGAGTACGGCCACCGCTACGGGGGCACCAGCTTCGAGCTCTTCGCCCGCATCAGCGAGAAGAACCACGCCCACTCGACCCTCAACCCGCTGGCGTCGTACCAGAAGCGCTTCACCCTGGAGCAGATCATGGGCGACCTCATGATCGCCTACCCGAACACCCGGCCCATGTGCTCGGCCAACTGCGATGGTGCCGCCGCCGCGGTCGTCGTGAGCGACGCAGCCCTGAAGCGCCTGTCGGGCGAGCAGCAGCGCCGAGCGGTGAAGGTCTCGGCATCGGTGCTCACCAGCGACCCCTACACCGAGAGCTGCCAGGTCCTCCCCGACGTCAACACCCTCACCCGCAACGCTGCCACCACCGCCTACGAGCAGGCCGGCGTCGACCCCGCCGACCTCGACCTGGTGGAGCTGCACGACTGCTTCGCCACCGCCGAGCTGGTGCACTACGACAACCTGATGCTCTGCGAGGAAGGCGGCGCCGTGGACTTCTTCGAGTCGGGGGCCACCTGGCGCGACGGCGCCACGCCGGTGAACGTGTCCGGCGGGCTGGAGTCCAAGGGCCACCCCATCGCCGCCACCGGCATCGCCAACATCTGGGAGGTGGCCACCCACCTCCGGGGCGAGGCCGGCGACCGCCAGATCGAGGGCGCCCGCGTCGGCCTGGCCCACGTCATCGGCCTGGGCTCGGCCTGCGGGGTCCACATCCTCGAGCGCGCCGCCTGACGGCAGTCCGTGCCGGGTCGGCCGGGCGGATGACCACCGTCGAGCCGACGTCAGCACGTGACCGACAGCGATTGACGAGGAGTGGGGATGTGGCCACGCTTCTAGACATGTCTGCATCGCAGCATCTGCCACTCGCAGATGTGAAGAACCGGCTCTCCGAGGTGATCGAGACGCTCGAGCGAGCGCACGGACGGGTCGTGGTCACCAAGCACGGCCGCCCCTCGGCCGTCATCCTCAGCATCGAAGATCTGGAGTCACTCGAGGAGACGCTGGAGATCATGCGCGACCCGGCGGTGCTGGCCGCCGTGAGTGAGGGCGACGACGATGTGGCAGCCGGACGGACCGAGCGGCTCACGCGTGAGGAGGCCCTCGCTCGAGTCGCAAGGAGGTGACCTGATGGACCCACCGCTCGGTGAAGTCGCGCCCGACGCTCAACCACTGCGGCACCTCACCACCGGGCCAGAGTGGGTGCGAGCCACTCCTCTGATGAGAGCGAGCGCAGGAGGATCAGCAGGTCGAGGCGCTCGCTGCGGAGAGATGAGCGCAATCCCGCTGGTGCGGACGTCCAGATGCCCATCGTCCCATCCTCGGCGATCGACCTTCCTTCGCGCACGAGCCCGCGACGGCGTCAGGGACTCGCTGGTGGGGAGACCCGACCCGGCTATGCGCCCCGAGATTCAGTCGTGGTCGCGGAGGGCCTCGACCATGCGGTCGGTCTGGGACGTCTGCTCCCAGGAGAGTCGGGCCATCCAGAAGCGGAGGAACTGGGCCATCGAGTAGCGCACGAACAGGGCCCCGCCGACCACGGCCAGGGTGAGACCGATGACCGCGATCACGATGGCGTCGCGCTGCTGGAGGGGGTTGGTGGTGCCGTGGCCGATGGCGTAGGCGACGATGCCGACCACCACCCCGACCACCATCAGGGCCACCCCGATGCGGAGCAGCGTGCGATCGCGCGAGCTGGCCGCATCGGGCAGCTTCATCTCGGCGATCTCGTTGGTGAACTGCTCGACCCGGTCGGGGTTCTGGAGCATGGGTCCTCCTATCCGCCCAGGTAGGCCTGGGACAGGGTGGCTTCGAGGTCGCGCGGGCGACCGGTCTCGATGACGTTGCCCCCGACCATGATCAGGGCCTCGTGGGCCACGTCCATGACGATGCGGGCGAACTGCTCGACGAGCAGGATCGACGTCCCCTCGGCGGCGACGTCGGCCACGGTCGTGTACAGGTCGTCGACCACAATCGGGGCCAGACCCATCGACAGCTCGTCGAGGACGAGCAGGGCAGGGTCGGTGGCCAGGCCCCGGGCCATCGCCAGCATCTGCTGCTGACCCCCCGAGAGGGTCCCGCTGGTCTGGTCCAGGCGGGGCCCGAGCTGCGGGAAGCGGTCGACGGCCTGCTCCTCCACGACCTTGCGGCCCGGCCCTCCCGTCCGGTGGGTCATCATCCACAGGTTCTCCCGCACCGACAGGTTGGGGAAGATGCCCCGCCCATCGGGGATCAGGCACAGGCCCCGGCGGGCCAGGTCGTCGGCCCGAGCGCCGTTCACGCGCCGGCCGGCCACCACGACGTCACCCGACGAGGGGCGGAGCAGCCCGGCAAGCACCTTCAGGGTCGTCGACTTGCCCGCCCCGTTGGGGCCGAGGATCGCCACGACCGACCCGGGGGCCACGGTGATGTCGACGCCGTGGAGGACGTCGATGCCGTCGTAGCCGGCGTGGATGCCCCGCAGCTCGACCAGCGGTGCGACAGCGGGGGTGGCGGCGGGTGCTCGGTCCGCGTGCGACCGGTGTCCGTTGGTCGACGGCGCCCCCGACCCGCTCGCCGATGACCCGGCGGCGGCGGCATGACCATGGCGGCGGGGGGTCACGTCGGCACCGCCGAGCTGGTGCCGAGGTAGGCCTCGAGCACAGCGGGGTCGGCCTGCACCGAGGCGGGGTCGCCTCCCGCGATCATGCGACCGAGGTCGAGGACGTGGACGATGTCGCACACGTCCATCACCAGCGACATGTCGTGCTCCACGAGCAGGACGGCCGTGCCCGAGGCGGCCAGCTCCCGCAGCAGCGCACCGAAGCGGGCCGTCTCCGTCTCGTCCTGGCCCGAGGCGGGCTCGTCGAGCAGCAGGACCTGAGGTTTGCAGGCCAGGGCCCGTCCCAGCTCCACCAGCCGCCCCTGCCCAGTGGGCAACGAGGTGACCCGGTCGTCGGCCACAGCCCGCAGGCCGACCTGATCGATGATCTCGTCGGTGACGACGGCAGGGTCGCTGCGATCGCGCGACCAGCGGCGGCGGACATCGGCCGCCACCCGGATGTTGTCGCGCACCGAGAGCATGGTGAACAGCTCCAGCTGCTGAAAGGTGCGGGCCAGCCCGGCCCGGGCCCGACGGTGGAGGCTGGTGCCGGTCACATCCTCGTCGCCCAGCAGGATCCGCCCCGACGTCGGGGTCAACAGGCCGGTGATGGCGTTGAACATGGTGGTCTTGCCCGCACCGTTGGGGCCGATCAGGCCGGTGACCTCGCCGGCGTGGGCCGCGACCGAGGCCTGGTCGAGCGCGAGGTGACCACCGAAGCGGACCGACACCTCGTGGACCTCAAGGGCGGCCATCGGGCTCCCCCTCGATCGTGGCGCCCGCGACCACCGGCTCGGTCTCCGGGGAAGACTCGCCGTGGCGCGGAGACGCGGCCGGCGAGCGTCGCCCTGCGGCCAGGATCTCGTCGAGGGCCAGGGCCCCTTCGATGCGCGACAGGTGCCGGGTGGTCCACGGCACCGTCACCCCGACCCACTCGAGGTCTTCGACGTCGGCGGGCGCAGCGGCGCCGTCGACCTCGCCACCCCCGCGGGCTCGCACCCCGGCGACGATGCCGGCGACCAGGAAGGCAGCGACGAGCAGCAGCACGAAGGGCCAGTTGGCGACGACGTCGGCCAGCCGGAGGGCATAGGCCCCGGCCATGGCGACGACCATGGCCCCGAGGGCCAGCGGGTCGTTGCGCAACGTCGCCACCCCGGCCGACATGAGCGGCACCGCCCCGCTGGGGTGGCGGCCCAGCCCGATGCCGGTGAGCCCGGGTGTGATGGTGTTGATCTTGGCGAACAGCGGGCCGAAGCCCGAGGTGAGAGGGATCAGACCGAAGAGGCTGAAGCCCGCGAACAGGGCGCCGCCCACGAGACCGGCCCCACCCACCACCACCAGGATGAAGATGGGCAACCCGGTGAGCAGGTTGAAGCGGTCCGGCGCCACCGTGCCCAGCTGCATGGCGTAGAGCGCGCCGCCGAGGCCGGCGATGCCGGCCGAGAAGGTGAACACCCCGACCCGCGGCCAGAGCAGGTTGAGCCCGAACGTGGCACATGCGGCCTCGCTGTCGCGCATGGCCACCAGCTGGCGCCCGAAGCGGCTCCAGCGCAGGGCCGCGACGGCCAGCGCCACCACCGAGAAGGCCACGGCCGACAGTAGGAGGCGCGAGCCCGGGGAGTCGAACTCGTACCCTCCCACCGAGAGGGGCTCGATGGTCGCCGAACCCAGCTCGAACATGCTGACGTGCAAGGGCCCGATGTTGAAGTCCGGCAGGTTGAAGATCCAGCGGTCGAGGGCGACCGCGAAGGCGGCGGTGGCCAGGGCCAGGTAGATGCCCGAGAGGCGCATGACGGGCAGGGCCACCAGCGCCCCGACCAGGGCCGCGAACACCACGGCCAGTACCAGGCCCACCGGAGACCCACCACCCCCGTGGTGGGCGGCAGCGATGGCGCCGACCCCTGCGAAGCTGAGCTGGGCCAAGGAGATCTGCCCGGCGTAGCCCACGAGCGGCACCAACGACAGGGCGACGATACCCAGCGGGAAGATCTGTCCGTAGGTGATCAGGCTGGTGGTGTCGAGCGTCGTGATCATGACCACGCCGATGATGACCACGGCGGAGGCCACCATCACCATGCCGGAGCGGGAGGGAGCGGAGAAGTACTCACGCAGCTGGCTCCGCGTGCGCAGCCGGGGGTTGGGCACCAGCAGCAGGGCGAGGAAGAGGATGATGACCGCAGCCGCGGGGCGGAGCCCGGCGAGGTAGCGGTTGTCGCCGGGCAGGTAGCCGGCCAGGTATCCCTCGGTGAGGCCGATCACCATCGCGCCCACGAACGTGAGGGGCAGCGATCGCAGGCGCCCGAAGATGGCAGCCGCGTAGGCGTTGACGATCAGCAGCGACAACGATCCGGCCTCCAGCGACAGCGACGGGGCGATGAGGATGCCTCCGACGGCGGCGAGGGAGCAGCCCAGGGCCCAGCTCAGCAGGGCTATGCGGTTGGGCCGGGCGCCGTTCAGGAGCGTGAGGGTGCGATCGTCGACGTTGGCCCGCATGGAGACGCCCATCCGCGTGTGACGGAGGAGGAACCGGAGGCCCCCGGCGACGAGGATGGCCACCACGATGGTGATGGCCTGCTGGTAGGTGATGGAAGTGACGCCCAGGTCGATGGTCTCGTTCTGGAAGAACTGCCTCATGGGCCGGCTCTGACCCGGCTCCCACACCAGGTTGGCCAGGCCGATGAGGCCCACGAGCAGGCTGATGGAGACCACCAGCTTGGTCGCCTCGCTGGTGCCGACCAGGCCCCGCATGATCACTCGCTCGAGGATGAGACCGAGGGTCGGGGCCAGCAGACCCACCACCACGAACAGAGCGATCGGCGCCGGCCACTCCCAGGCGAAGCGGACCTGCCAGTAGGCGAAGGCGGCGAGCATGCCGATGGCGCCGTGGGCGAAGTTGAAGATGCCGGTGGTCGTGTAGGTCAGGACCAGCCCGCTTGCGATCACGGCGTAGATGGCCGCGAGGCTCAGCCCCACGATGGTGAAGATGAGGAATGTCTCCACGGCACCTCCGGTGCGCGCCGACGGTGGTCGGGACCCCGCCTACTCCAGGTCGTCCAAGCTCTTGCCCACCGACTCGAGGGTGGTCCCCTCGCCGTAGTCGTCGGTGAGGGTGATGACGTTGTTCTCGGCGCAGCCGAACAGGCCATCGGTCTGCTCGAAGCCGTCGGGCACGGCGAAGCCGTCGGGAGAGGCCTCGATCACGAGCAGGCACCGCGGGCTCTCGCTCTCGGCGGGGTTGCTGGCGGAGTGCAGGCCGCCACCGGTCCACTCCGTGATCATCTTGGCCTGCTCGAACACGCAGGAGCGGGTGAGGTCCGAACCGCACTCCTTGGCCGCGGTGGCGAAGAGGAGCCAGGCCGAGAACGAGTTGTAGCCGAGTAGGGCCTCGGACTTGCCGTCGGGCAGGTACTGCTCGAAGAGGTCGAGGTACTGCTGCGTGGCCAGGTTCTCGTCGGCGAGGAGCGGGGGCACGACGGCGGTCACCATGAACACGTTCTGGACGGCCTGGCCGCCGACGTCGATGAAGCCAGCATCGATGGCGTTGGCGCTGGTGATCGTCCACTCCAGCTCGTAGCCGATGTCGGACACGGCCTGCAGGAGCTTGGCCAGGTTCTCGGGCTCGCCGGTGTAGACGAGCCCCTTCACCCCGCTGCTCTGCATGGCCTCGGCGAAGGGGGTCCAGCTGGCCTCGCCGACGGCGTTGTACTGGGCCTGGTAAGCGGTGGTCCACCCCAGCTGGTCGGCGGCCTCCTGGTTCTGGGCGTCGACGAAGACGGTGGCGGGCACGTTGCCGGTGAGGAAGCCGACGGCGTCGGTGGACCCGGGGAAGGCCTCCGCCACGTACCGGAAGGCGGCCACCGGCAGCTCGTCGAGCGCCGTCGGCAGCGGCCGCACCGCCAGATCTGACGCACGCGCCTCGGGTGACACCTGGTAGGCGGGGATGTCGGGCAGGAGGCAGGTGAGGCGCTCGACCTGGCCGGCGTCGTCGAAGACCGCGCCCCCACCGACGAGCATGAAGTCCTCCTGGCAGGCCTCGGTGATGCGCTGCTTGTACTCGGTGAGGGCGGCGTCGCGCTCGGTCACCTCGATCTTGCGTCCGTTGATGCCGCCGGCATCGTTGCACCAGGAGGTGAACACCTCGGTGGCGTCGAAGAGCTCCTGGTTCAGACCGGGCCGACCCACGAAGCCGGGATCGGAGATGGTGCCGATCTTGATCGAGTCGTCGGTGACCCCCTGGGCGGTGGCGCCGGATGCGTCGCCCGGACCGCACACCTCGGTGAGGTCACCGAAGTCACCGGCGCCCCCCGCCGGCTCTCCTCCGCCCCCCGACGGGGCCGTGGTCGCGGCGGCACCCGTCTCGGTCTCACTCGAGGACCGGGTGCAGGCAGTGACCACGAGTGCGACCGCCACCAGCAGCACCGTCACCTCTCGGCGTCGTCGTGGTCGAGGCCCGCAGCTCCGTGCCGGTCGCCTTGCTCGCATCCTGAACCCCCTGGGGCGGTGTGACGATCGACACCGTAGACCGGATCCACGGCGGGCGCGAGAACGCGTTCTCGCTCGGCGAGACGTGCGGTGGCGGCGCCCACCAGTCCGGCGGCGGACGGGCATGACACCGCGCGACCACCATCGACCCGAGGTCTCGCGCCGGTGGGAACCAGCGCCGGTTCAGGCCACGACGAAGGCCACCACGACGGCGAGGCCGATCACCAGGAGCCCGGTGCCGATCCAGCCCAGGATCACCGCGGCCAGGGCCAGGCCCCGACCCTGCTCTCCGGTGGCGCCGATGCGGCGCAGGGCCAGGTGGCCGAGGACCGCGCCCACCGGAGCGCCGACGATGGGCACCAGGCAGAACAACGCAGTGACCAGGCTCGCCAACGAGAAGATGAAGGCGGTGACGGCCATGCCGTTGGTGGGAGGGGCTGGTCGGAAGGGGGCCGGCGGCGCACCCCAGGCTGGCGCACCCCAGGCCGGAGCGCCGTAGGCCGGAGCCCCGCCCGGGCCGTACCCGGGTCCCGGTCCGTACCCTGGCGTGGCGCCGTACGCGGGCGCACCGCCGTACGCCGGTCCGGCGTATCCCGGTCCTCCGGCGTCCCCGGGCGCGCGGCCATGGGCCGGTCCTCCGGACCCGGGGGTCGGGCTCGACGCGCCGCTCTGGTCCGGACCCTGTCCCGGGGCACTGCCGAACCCCGCCGTCGGCGCTACCTCGACCCGGGTGGGGGCGTCCCAGGGTGAGGGTCCACCGTCGGGATCGGCTCGCGTGGTGTCGACGGCGCCCCCGCAGTGGGGGCAGACCACCTGGTCATCGGCCACCGAGGAGGAGCACAGCATGCAGGTGGCCATCAGGAGTCCTCCACCGACCTCGGCCCGCCGGAACCTGGTGCACGCTACCTCGGCGCCCCCCGACGGGGCGCGCGCCAAACGAGAACACGTTCTATCCCGTCTGGTAGACAGACCGTTGTGGCGTTCAACATCGCCGACCTGTTCGAGCACACGGTCGACGCCGTCGGTGACCGCACGGCACTGGTCGTCGGCGACGAGCGCCTGACCTTCGACGAGCTCGACGCCCGTGCCAACGGCATGGCGCACCACCTCGGGGCCCAGGGGCTGGGCACCGGCGATCACATCGGCATCCACGGCCAGAACTCGACCGAGTGGATGGTGGCCATGATGGCCGCCTTCAAGATCCGTGCCGTCCCCATCAACATCAACTACCGCTACGTCGCCGACGAGCTCGCGTACCTCTTCGACAACGCCGACCTCGTCGCCCTGGTCCACGATGTGGCCTTCGCACCCCTCGTGGCCCAGGTCGCTCCCTCACTGCCCGGTCTGCGCCACTTCGTGGCCATGCCCGGTCCGCCCGGGCCGCCCGGGCCGCCCGGTCCCGCCGCGGGGTCGGACACCGCCGACGACGATGAGGTCCAGACCGCTCTGACCGTCCTGGGCTCGATCCCCTTCGCCGCCACCTCGGCCGAGGGTTCCACCGCCCGCGACTTCGCGCCGCGCTCCGCCGATGACCACTACGTCATCTACACGGGCGGGACCACCGGCATGCCCAAGGGGGTGGTGTGGCGCCACGAGGATGTCTTCTACGCCCTCGGCGGAGGCGTCGACGCCTACACCCAGGAGCGGGTCACCCACGACACCCAGCTGGCCGAGCGGGCCGCGTCGTCGCCGACGGGGCTCGTCACCCTGGCGACGCCTCCGCTCATGCACGGCGCCGCGCAGTGGTCCACCCTGCGGTTCTGGTTCGAGGGCGGCACCGTCGTGCTGGTCCCCCGCTTCTCCCCCAGCGAGGTCTGGGCCACGATCGAGCGCGAGGGCGTCAACGCGATGCTGATCACCGGTGACGCCATGGGGCGCCCGCTCATCGAGACCCTCGAGGCCGATCCCACCGCCTGGGACCTCTCCTCGCTGATCACCGTCTCCTCGAGCGCCGCCGTCTTCTCGCCCACGGTCAAGGACCGCTTCCTCGAGCTCCTCTCCGACGTGATGATCATCGATGCCATCGGGTCCAGCGAGAGCGGCCACAACGGGATCGTGGTCGTCGAGAAGGGAGCCACCGCGATGCGCGGCGGCGGCCCCACCGTCGCCCCCGGGCGAGACGCCCTCGTGCTCGACGACGACCTGGTGCCGGTCGCTCCGGGATCAGGGACCGTCGGTCGCCTGGCGCGCGGGGGCAACATCCCCCTCGGCTACCACAAGGACGAAGCCCGGACGGCTGCCACGTTCGTGATCGCGGCCGACGGCCGGCGCTACGCCGTCCCCGGAGACTTCGCCACGGTCGAGGCCAACGGGCAGATCACCCTGCTGGGCCGGGGCTCGGTGTGCATCAACTCCGGGGGCGAGAAGATCTACCCGGAGGAGGTGGAGTCCAGCCTCAAGGCCCACCCCGAGGTGTTCGACGCCGTGGTGGTGGGGGTGCCCGACGAGCGCTGGGGATCGACCGTGGCCGCCGTGGTCGCGGCCCGCCACCCCGACGACCCTCCCACCCTCGACCAGCTCGATGCCCACTGCCGCGACCTCATCGCCGGCTACAAGGTGCCCCGCCAGCTCCACCTGGTGAACGAGGTCGTCCGCTCCCCCGCGGGCAGCCCGACTACCGCTGGGCCCTGGCCACCGCGACCGGCACCGACCCGACGTGAGCTCGCGGCCGTGCCGACGCCACCGACTCGACGTGAGCTCGGGGCCGTGTGGGTACGCTCGGGTCCATGTCCATCGAGGGTGAGTACGAGCCGAGCCCGGAGCAGTGGGTGCGGGGCCAGGTCGCAGAGTACGAGGCCTCCGGCGGTGAGCGGGCGAACACCCTGCTCGACACCGGGATGCCGGTCGTCATCGTCACCCACCGGGGCAACAAGAGCGGCAAGGTCCGCAAGACCCCGCTGATGCGCGTGGAGCACGACGGTGAGTACGCCCTGGTCGCCTCCAAGGGCGGCGCCCCGGAGCACCCGGTCTGGTACCACAACCTCACCGCTGATCCGACTGCCGTCATGGTCCAGGACGGACCGGAGCCCTTCGACGCCGAGGTGCGCGAGGTCGATGGCGACGAGCGGGCGGCCTGGTGGGAGCGGGCGGTGGCCGCCTACCCGCCCTACGCCGACTACCAGGAGGCGACCGACCGCCTCATCCCCGTGCTCACCGCCTCCCCTGCCTGAGGCGTTTCGCCCTCCTCGCTCGCCACAGCGCGCGAGTGACGGCGAAACCTACCTACGTGCCGGTGAAGTCGGGAGCTCGCTTCTCGGCGAAGGCCCGGGGGCCTTCTTTGGCGTCGTTGGTCCCGAAGATGATGGGCTCACCGAGCGTCAGCTCGTGGGCCAGACCCTCGGCCTCGGTCATGCCTGCGGTCTCCCGCATGGACCGGAGGACAGCCTTCACCGCCAGGGGGCCGTTGGCGGCGATCCGGTCGGCCAGCTCTCGGGCCCTGGCCAGGGCCTCGCCCGCGGCCACGACGTGACCGACGAGGCCGATGGCCCTGGCCTCCTCGGCGCTGATCCGGCGCCCGGTCAGCAACAGGTCGGCCGCGTTGGTGAAGGCGATCTGGCGCTGGAGGCGCACCGTCGAGCCTCCCAGGGGGAACAGGCCCCGCTGGACCTCGGCGATGGCGAACTCGGCCGTCGCCCCCGCCACCCGCACCTCGGTGGCCTGGAGGATCTCAGTGCCTCCCGCCACGCAGTAGCCCTCGACGGCGGCGACGATCGGCTTCGACGGACGGAAGTGGCGCAGCAGGGCCTTCCAGTGCATGTCGGGATCCTCGGCCCAGCGGGCGGCCACGTCGTCGGGCATGCCCCCGGCCAGGGCCTTGAGGTCCATGCCCGAGCAGAAGCACCCGTCGGCACCGGTGAGGATCGCGACCCGGAGGTCGTCGTCCTCGTCGAGCCGCTTCCACGCGTCGGCGGCCCGGACGAGCATGTCGGGACTGAAGGCGTTGCGTGCCTCGGGCCGGTTGAGGGTCACGGTCATCACCGGCCCGTCGACCTCGACGAGCAGGTCAGGGGTGTCATCAGCCATCCGCCGACCCTAGAGCCGACCTGGCCCGTACCGGGGAGCGATCCGGTGGCCCTGACCACCACACCCCGCCCCACTTCGGAGCCGGGGCGTCCGGCGGAGCCGGTCACGGCGAGAGCCCTCGATGGGTAGCGTCGTGCGAATGCCGACCGTGACCCTCCCCGACGGCGTCGACCGGACCGTCGACCTCCCGGTGGAGGTCCGCCGGGCCGATGCGGTGGTGGTCACCTGGCTGGTGCCTCTCGCCACCGCCACCCGGGTGCTGGCCCGCCACGAGGTCGCGGCGGCGCTGGAGCCGGTGCCGATGGCCCGGGGTCGAGCCATGGTGACCATGCCATTCGTCCGGTACCTCGACGGCGATCTCGGTGCCTACAACGAGGTCGGCCTGGCTCTCGTCGTGCGCCGACGGGGCGAGGCGGACAGAGAGGTGGCCTCCTTCATCGCCCACCTCCCCGTCGACGGCGCCTTCACCAGTGCCGCCGGACGCCAGCTGTGGGGCTTCCCCAAGTGGGTCGCCGACGAGCTGGCCATCGAGCGCCACGACCACGGCGCTCGGGCTCAGCTGGAAGCGGCCGACGGGTCCGTGGTCCGGGCCACCATGGGTCGCGGGCTGGTGCCCGTGCCCGACCGGGAGGTGCGGATGACCACCTACGCGGGCGTCGACGGCATCCTCTTGGCCACCCCGTTCACCATGCGCAGCGCAGGTCTGCGGATCCGCCCCGCCGGCACCCAGGTGCAGGCCCGTGGCGACGCTCCCCTGGCCGCCGACATCCGCGCCCTCGGCCTCGACACCCGGCGGCCCCTCTCGACCCTGTGGGTGTCCCGCCTCACCGGCACCTTCGGCGCCTCCCGCCCCGGCTGAGGCGCGGAGCCCACCTGTCCCAACATCCCCACAACAGATGAGCCCGAGGGCCACGCCCGAGACAGCCCACCTCCCCCGTCGCGCCCCCAGGAGGTTGACGATCGGCGGCACCGTGACGAGCAGGATCGCCACACCGATCGGAGCTCCGAAGATGGTGAGGCAGAAGAAGACTCCGAGCAGCACCACCGGGCTGATGAGCAGCGTCACCGGGCCAGGCCAGACGCCTGACTCGATGATCGTCGGCTCGACCCCTCACCCTGGGGTCCGGCGCGGTCAACGACTGGGACCTGCGGGACGTCAGCTCTCCGAGTGCTCGGCGCGATGGGCGGCGCCGACGCTGTCGACGCTGGCCGTCTGGTGATCCGACGAGTGGTCAGTGCCGGCTGCTGCGGCGGGGCGGCGGTTCGAGCTCGACCCGCCGGTGAGGGCGACCTCGATGCGGCCGAGGGCCTCGACGGTGCGGTCGGTCTGGGTCTGGTGCTCGTAGACGATGCGGGCCAGCCAGTAGCGGAACAGCCGGGCCAGGGAGAAGCGGATGACCAGGGCCGAGCCCAGGATCACCAGGCCGATGCCGAGGAGCCCGCCGGAGAGGGCGTAGGGCACCTGCTCGGCCACCGACGCGGTGCCCGAGGCCTGGAACCAGGCCACCAGGATCAGCACCAGGCCCACGACGACGAGCGCGACGCCGACCTTCAGCAACAGGGCCTCGCGGTCGGCCTTGGGCTCGGGCACGTGCAGCTCCTGCACCCGAGCGGCGAACCCCTCGGTCGTGTCGGTGGGGGTCGAATCGGTCATGAGGAGGCTCCCAGGTAGGTGTCGGACAGCTCGGATTCGATCTCGGCCGGGGTGCCGACGGAGGTGATGCGTCCGTTGGCCATGATGGCGGCGACGTCGGCCACGCCCAGGACGCTGCGGGCGAACTGTTCCACGACGAGCACCGACACGCCGCCGCTGGTGATCCGCCCGACCTGCTGGTAGAGGTCGTCGACGATCATGGGGGCGAGCCCCATCGACAGCTCGTCGAGCATCAGCACCGCGGGCTCGGTGACGAGGGCCCGAGCCAGGGACAGCATCTGCTGCTCGCCGCCCGAGAGGGTGCCCGCCATCTGGCTGCGGCGCTCTCCCAGCTTGGGGAAGATCTCAAAGGCGCGGTCCTCGACGTCGCCCATGCTCACCCCGCGGTAGGTGGCCATGCGGAGGTTCTCGCGCACGGTCAGGGTCCGGAACACCCCCCGACCCTCGGGCACGGTGCAGAGCCCGGCCGCGGCCAGGTCCGACGCGGTGGCGCCGGTGACGCGCCGCCCGGCCACGAACACGTCCCCCTCGGTCGGGGTCATCTGGCCCGACGCCACCGCCAGGGTGGTGGTCTTGCCGGCCCCGTTGGCCCCGAGCAGGGCGACGACGGCGCCCTTGGGCACCGCCAGGTCGACGCCGTGGAGGACCTCGATCTTGCCGTAGGCGGCCTTGACGCCCCGCAGCTCGAGCACCGGCGCGGGACCGTCGCCGTCGGCGGGGGCGATCACATCTTCGGCGTCGACCATCAGGCCATCTCCTCCTCGGCTCCGGGCTCGGCTCCCAGATAGGCCTCGATCACCTTGGGGTCGGACTGGACCTCGTCGGGGGTGCCGTGGGCCAGCACGGCACCGAGGTCGAGGACGTAGACATCCGAGGCCAGACGCATCACCAGGGGCACGTCGTGCTCGACCAGCAGGATGCCCAGACCGGACGACGCCAGATCCTCGAGCAGGGCGGCGAACCGCTCGGTCTCGGTCTCGTCCAGACCGGACGCGGGCTCGTCGAGCAGCAGCAGCCGAGGGCGGGTGGCCAGCGCCCGGGCCAGCTCGACCAGGCGGGCCAGGCCGGTGGGCAGCTCCTCGGCCCGGGTGCCGGCCAGGTCGCCCAGGCCCAGGTGCTCCAGCAGGGCAGCGGTCTCCTTGGCCGCGGTGGGGCGCTCGTCGCCTCCCGGCACCGTCACCGCGGGGGGGCGGGAGTCGGCCCCCTGGCGGCGGGCCAGCTCGCAGGCCAGCAACACGTTCTCGGCCACCGACAGGGAGCCGAACAGCTCCAGGCGCTGGAAGGTGCGGCCCATCCCCATCCGGGCGCGGTGGTGAGCGGACCGGCGGCCCACGTCCTTGCCGGCCCAGAGCACGTGCCCCGACGTGGGCTTCTCCAGCCCGGTGATCACGTTGAACATCGTCGTCTTCCCGGCGCCGTTGGGTCCGATGACCCCGGTGATGCGCCCCGCCGGGATGGACATGCTGGCACTGTCGACGGCGACGTTGCCGCCGAAGCGGACCGTCACCTCACGCAGCTCCAGCAGCGGAACGTCGCCCGTGCTCGCCATCGTCAGCGACCGTCCTTGCCGGCCGAGGCGAGGGGACGCGCCGCCTGACCCCAGGACAGTCCGAGCTCGTCATCGAGGAGCGCCGCCTTCTCGGCTGCGATGTGCCCATTGGTCCAGAGCTGCTCCGGCGCGGGGAGCTGGGGAGCGGCATCCTGATCCTCAGCGCGGATCTCCTCGATGGCCTCGGCGACCTGGCGCACCGCGCCGTCAGGGTTCTTGGACAGGCCGATGCCGGCCAGGCCCGGAGCCATGCTCATGACCGATCGCAGCCCCGGGTACCACCGGCCGACAGCCGGCATGATGACGAACAGGCCGGCCCCCAGCAGGGCGCCGGTGACCGAGGTGATGCCCCCGATCACCGCCAGGAGGAGGAGGGGTAGGCCCGACAGGGCGCCGCCCTCGAGCAGGGCGTAGTCGGTGAGGCCGACGCTGGAGGCGTTCCACATGGCGAGCAGCCCTCCCCCCAGCCCGGCGATGCCGGCTGACAGGGCGAAGACCTCGAGCTTGGTGATGGTGAGGTCGAGGCCGAGGGTGGCACACGCGGCCGGGGAGTCCTTCATGGCGGCCAGGCGACGGCCGAAGTGGCCGTTGCGGATGACGGTCATGCCCAGCGCGACGAGGCCGAACGCCGCGGCCATGAACACGAAGAAGGCGGCGTCAGACCCGACGAAGGGCGGTCGCCGGGCGGTGGCGCTGCCCGTGGCGAAGGGCCGGAACGACGAGATCAGGGCGTTGTTGCCGTAGACCACCCGCTCGAGCAGCAAGGCGAAGGCCATGGTGGTGAGGGCCAGGTAGAGGCTGCGCATGCGCAGGGCCGGCAGCGCCACCAGGGCCCCGACCAGGGCCGTGATCACCACCCCCGCCACCAGGCCCCACGGTCCCATCTTCCACACCGCGAGCGCGCAGATGCCACCCAGGGCCAACTGGGCCAGCGACACCTGCCCGGCCCACCCGGTGAGCAGCACGAGCGACAGGATCACGATCCCGAGCGCCAGCCCCTTGCCCAGCTCGTCGACCGTGGAGGCGGAGATGAGCGACGTGTTGGCGATGACGGCACAGACCAGGATCAGCGCGCCCATGATCGCCGCCATCCGCGGCAGTGAGGGGCGGGGGACGCGGAACTTGATGTTGTCGGGGCGCAGGGCCGCTGTGTCCTGGCGGATGACGATCAGGACCACGAGCAGCATGAGGGCGGGCGTGGCCGAGGCCAGGTCGCCCAGGGCACCCTCTATCGTCTCGGAGAAGGTGAACTGGACCTGGACGTAGTCGAAGGCACTGTTGACCTCGGCCAGGATCAGGGCCCCGAGGAACGTGAGGGGCAGGCTGCGCAGCCGGCCCACCATGGCCACCGCGTAGGCTTGGATGACGACCAGGGTGAGGGCGATGGAGGTCAGGGTCAGGTCCGGTGCCAGGAGGATGCCGGCCAGCCCGGCCAGCGAGCAGCCGAGCATCCACGCCACGCTCGACATGCGGTTCGGGTCGACGCCGTTGAGCGAGGCCAGGTCGCGGCTGTCGACCACGGCCCGCATGGCCGTCCCCAGCCGGGTGCGGAACAGGAGCCCGCGCAAGCCGATGGCCACCGCGATCGCGGCCAGGAGGGCGATGGCGTCGTGGTACTCGATCACCACCCCGGCCAGCTCGAAGGTCTCCCCGGGGAACAGCTTCTCGACCGAGCGGATGCCGGTGCCCGACGGCCAGATGAGGTCGGCCAACGACACCAGGGCGAACAGCAGGCCGATGGTCGCGACGATGGTCGTGATCGTGGACGCGCCGGCCAGGCGTCGCATCAGACCCCAGTCGAGCACGAACCCGATGACGGGGGCGATCACGAACAGGCAGAGCACCAGGCCCAGCCAGACCGGTTGGCCCCACGCCGCCGGAGAGGTGATCTGCCAGTAGCAGAAGGCCACGATCATGCCGATGGCCCCGTGGGCGAAGTTGAAGATGCCGGTCGTGGTGTAGGTGACCACCAGGCCGCTGGCGGCGATGGCGTAGGTCGGCGCCGCCAGCAGGGCGAAGACGACGAAGTAGCGGAAGAGCTCCTCCACCGGTCAGCCCCCTAGCTCTTGTAGCTCTCGTCGGACTTGACCACGTTGCTCGGGTCGCACTCGAAGCCCTCGTCGGGGAACTCGCGCACGAACTCGCCCCCCTCGACCTTCAGGTAGAGGAAGCACTCGTTGTGCACGTTCTCGCCCGGGTTGGCGGGCAGGTGGAGGCCGCCGGCGTCCCACTCCGTGATGCCCTCCAGCTCGGACATGAGGGTCTCGCGGGTGAGGTCGGCCCCGGCGGCGTTGGCAGCGGTGGCGAAGAGGAGCCCGGCACTGAAGGCCTGCACGCCGAGGGTGGTGATCTTGTCGTCGCCCGCCCCGGCCTTGCGGACCCACTCGTCGTAGAGACCGAGCACCGGGTTCTCGTCGGCTTCCGTGAACGGGGCCGTGTTGGTGAGGACGTAGGCGCCCTCGGTGGCCGGCGACTGGGCCACGACGGGGTCGTAGTACTGCTGACCCAGGTCGATGACCTCGGGCTCGACACCCTGGGTCTGCATCTCCTCCAGCAGGGCCAGGGTCTCCGACGCCGCGCTCACGCCGGTGAAGTACGTCACGCCCTTCTCCTTCATCTCGGCCACCAGGGAGGAGAAGTCGGTGTCACCGAAGGCCTGGGCGTGATCGACGACGAAGTCGAAGCCGGCCTCCCGCTCGCAGTTGTCACGGATCTGGGCGCCCCGCACGCTCGCCGCCGGGAGGTCGGTGTAGACGATGGCCGCCTTCTTCACCGCCTCGGGGAACTGCTCGGCGATGTACTGGCAAGGGCCCACGTTGAAGAACTGCGAGAGCGAGCCCACGATGGGCTGGAAGAAGTTCTCCGACTCGGCCCGGGCGGAGGTGGCGGAGTAGGCCGCGACCTCGGGCAGCCCGCAGTCGACGCGGGTGCCGACGCCCTGCTGGTCCTGCACCGATCCGCTGCCCACCAGGGCGAACAGGTCGTCGCGGCACGCCTGGGCGGTGACCTCCTCGGTGCGGGTGATGCCCGAGTCGTAGGTCTTCAGCTCCAGCTGCCGGCCGTTGATGCCCCCCGCGGCGTTGCAGAACTCGACGAAGCCCTTCACGGCCTCCTCGATGCCGACGGTGGGCAGCGGCACCGCCGGGTTCTCCTTATCGGAGATCACGCCGATGCGCAGGGCCTCGGCAGTGACTCCGGGGGCGTCGGCCGGGGCCTCGCCCTCCACCGGCGTGTCGGAGCACGGATTCTCCATGGTCCCGAGCTCGGCGGCATCGGGCTCGGGGACACCCCCGGAGCCTCCCCCGTCGCCGCCGCCCTCCTCGCCGGAAGGGGCATCGAGGCCCTGGTCACCGCCCGAGGCGTCGGTATCGGTCCGCGACCCGCAGGCGGCGGCCAGCAGGAGCAGGGCGAGGGTCAGGGCGAAGAGGCGGGCGCGGCGCGTCCGGTGGGTGGTCGTCATTCTTTCCTCAGCTCTCGAAGGTCTGGTCGGATGTGTAGAGGTGGTCGGGGTCGCAGTCGAAGCCCTCGTCGGGGTGCTCCCGAGCGAAGTCGCCGTCGGCGACGGTCAGGTACAAGAAGCAGTCGATGGTCACGTTCTGGCCCGGGTTGGCCGGCATGTGGAGGCCGCCGCCGTCCCACTCGGTGATGGACTCGAGCTCGCCGATCAGACCCGCCCGGGTCGGGTCGGCGCCCAGGGCGTCGACCGCGGTGGCGAAGAGGAGACCGGCGCTGAAGGCTTGCACGCCGAGGGTGGAGATCCTGTCCTCGCCCGCCCCGACCTGGTCCATGTAGTCCAGATAGAGGGCGAGGGTCGGGTTGCTGTCGGCTTCGGAGAAGGGAGCGGTGTTGGTGAGGACGTAGGCCCCGTCGGCCGCCGAGGACTGGGCGACGGCCGGGTCGTAGTACTGCTGGCCTAGGTCGACGACCTCGAGGTCGATCCCCTGGGTCTGCATCTCCTCCAGCAGGGCGACGGTCTCGGAGGTGGCGCTGACCATGGTGAAGTACTTGATGTCCTTGGCCTTCATGTCGGCGACGAGTGACGAGAAGTCGGTGTCGCCGAAGGCCTGGGCCTGCTCGACCAGGAACTCGAACCCAGCCTCGGCCTCGCAGGCGTCGACGGCCTGCTGGCCGCGCACGCTGGCCGCCGGGAGATCGGTGTAGACCATCGCCGCCTTCTTGACCGCGTCGGGGAACTGCTCGGCGATGTACTGGCAGGGGCCCACGTTGAACTGGGTGGAACTCAGCCCCGGGACGCCGGTGAAGAAGCCCTCGGACTCGGCCCGGGTGGTCGTGGCCGAGTAGGCCGCCACCTCGGGCAGGCCGCAGTCGACCCTGGTGGTCACCCCCTGCTGGTCCTGGACCGACCCGGTGCCCACGAGGGCGAACAGGTCGTCGCGGCACGCCTGGGCGGTGACCTCCTCGGTACGGGTGATGCCCGAGTCGTAGGTCTTCAGCTCCAGCTGCCGTCCGTTGACCCCACCGGCGTCGTTGCAGAGCTGGACGAAGGCCTCGACCGACTCCTCGATGCCCACCGTGGGCAGCGGCACCGCCGGGTTCTCCTTGTCGGAGATCACGCCGATGCGAATGGAGTCGTCGGTGACGCCCGGGATGTCGGCGGGAGCCTGGCCCTCAGCGGGCTCGTCAGAGCAGGGGTTGGCGATGGTGCCGAGCTCGGCGGAGTCGGGCCCGAGGGCCTCGTTGCCGGCGTCGCCCGAGCTGCCCTCACTCGTGGTCGCGTCCGGGCCATCGAGCCCGGGGTCGTCGGCCGAGTCGGTGTCAGCACGCGAGCCGCAGCTGGTCGCGAGGGTCACGAGCAGGCACAGCGAGATGGACGTCACTCGACGCATCGACGGCTCCCCCAGGTCGGGTGTCTGCAGTCACACTACATCTGACGGGGCGTCAGATGTCGAGAGCCATCTTCGGGACGGCCGGGGGCCCTCGTCGGGGGTGTCGGCGTCAGGCCGCGCCGACGATGCGCGTGCCCAGATCGACCAGGGGGGGGTGGGCGGTGCCGAGGGTGTGCTCGGCCGCCTTGGCGGCGCGGAAGAAGCGGTGGAGGGGGTAGTCGACGTGGACGCCGATGCCTCCGTGCACGTGCTGGGCGCCGTGCACGACGCGCTGGGCCCCCTCGGTGGCCCACACCTTGGCCACCGCCAGTGCCTCCTCCGCGGGCAGGCCCTCGTCGAGGAGCCAGCCCGCGTAGGTGGCGGTGAGGCGGATGGCCTCGGTGTCGATGTAGGCGTCGGCCAGGCGGTGGGCCACGGCCTGGAAGGTGGCGATCTTGGTTCCGAACTGCTCGCGCTCGGAGGTGTAGGTCGCGGCGGTCCGCAGGGCCGCATCGCAGGTGCCGGCCTGGCGGGCGCAGATGCCCGCCACCCCGAGCGCGGTGACGGTGGTGACCACGTCGGCGCCGCCGCCCACCTCACCCAGGACGTCACCGGCACCGGCCTCAGCACCGTCGAGGACGAGTGTGGAGAGCGGTTCCAGGTCGGTGCCCACACCGCGCTCGATCGTGACGCCGGCGGCGACAGGGTCGAGCACGAACACGGTGGTGCCGGCGTCGGTGCGGGCCGGGACCAGCACCCGGACGGCCAGCCCAGCATCGGCCAGGTGCACCGTGGGCACCACGTGCTTGGTGCCGGCGAGGTGCCACCCGTCGCCGTGGGCCGTCGCGGTGGTGGTGGGCTGGGCCGGGGGCAGCGGCCCTCCGTCCTCGACCAGCGCCGCGGTGAGGGCCAGCCGGCCCGCGGCCACCTCGGGCAGGAGGGTGGTGCGCAGCTCGGCCGACCCATGGTGGGCGACGGGCAGCGCTCCGAGCAGCAGGGTCGACCACAGCGGAACGGGTGCCGCGGCGCGACCCACCTCCTGGCACAGCAACCCGGCCTCGACCACGCCGTACCCGCCTCCTCCGTCGGCCTCGGGCAGGCACAGGCCCATCAGGTCGGCGTCGGCCAGCAGCTTCCACAGGCCGGGGTCGAAGCGGTCGCCGGCGGTCTCGACCTCGGTCAGGTGCTCGGGTGTGCAGCGGTCGCCCAGGATGCGAGCGGCGAGGTCGACGATCGCGGTCTGGTCGTCGGTGAGGGTGAGGTCCATGGGCGGTCCTTACATTCGGGGGGTGCGGGGCATGCCGAGGCCGAACATGGCGATGAGATCGCGCTGGATCTCATTGGTCCCGCCGCCGAAGGTGAGGATGAGCGTGCCCTGGTAGGCCCGCTCCAGGCGGCCGGCCAGGAAGGCCTCGGGGCTGCCCTGGCGGAGGGCGCCGCGCCCGCCCAGCACCTCCATGAGCAGGCGGTAGGCCTCGATGAAGAACTCGGTGCCGAACACCTTGGTGGCACTGGCGTCGGCCGGGTTGGGCGACTGTCCGGCGGCGTCGAGCGCCGCCACCTTCCAGTTGATAAGGCGCAGGAAGTCGAGCCCGGCCCGCACCCGCGCCAGGTTCACCCGCACCCACTCCACCTCGGCGACGGGTCGGCCGTCCGCCTGCGTCGCCGCCCGGGACCAGTCGATGACGGCCTCGAACACGGCCTCGACCATGCCCGGGGGCGATAGCGACACCCGCTCGTAGTTGAGCTGGTTGACGATGAGGTCCCAGCCGCGGTTCAGCTCGCCGATGATGGCCGAGTCGGGCACCCGCACATCGTCGTAGAACGTGTTGAACGTGTTGGCGTTCACCATGGTCGAGATCTTCGAGTACGAGTAGCCCGGATCCGTGGCGGGCACAGCGAAGATGGTGATGCCCCGGTGCTTGGGGGCGTCGGGGTCGGTGCGGGCAGCCAGCCAGATGTAGTCGGCGTAGCTGGCCAGCGAGGTGTAGACCTTCTGGCCGTTGATGACCCACTCGTCTCCGTCGCGGACGGCCTTGGTGGTGAGGCTGGCCAGGTCGGTGCCGGCGCCGGGCTCGGTGTAGCCGATCGAGAAGTGCAGCTCACCGGCGAGGATCTTGGGCAGGAAGTGAGCCTTCTGGACGTCGGTGCCGAACTCCATGATGGTGGGACCGACGGTGTTGACCGACAGGAACGGCACGGGGGCGCCGGAGCGCCAGGCCTCGTTCATGAAGATGAACTGCTCGACGGGGCCGAAGCCGCGGCCCCCGAACTCGGTGGGCCAGCCCACGCCCAGCCAGCCGTCCGCCCCCATCCGGCGGACGGACTCGAGACAGGCCGGGTCGCCGGTCTCGCCGGCCGCCACCGCGTCGGTGACCTCGGGGGTCATGAGCTCGGTGAAGTAGGCCCGCAGCTCCTTCTGGAGGGCGGACTGCTCGGGTGTGTAGGCAAGGTGCACGGCGTCTCCTCAGTCGGTCGGCGTCGAGGTGAAGGCGCCCGGTCGCAGGGGGCGGGCCGGCGTGCTCATCACGAGATGGGTTGGGGTGCGGTCCGGGCCGCCACGTCGCGGATGGCCTCGGTGAGCGCGGGGCCGAAGCTGGGTTGGGCGCAGACGATGTGGCCGTCCTCGATGCGGTGGAAGGTGGCGGTGGGGATGCCGACCAGGAGCCGCGTCTGCTCGATGGCCGCCACCGCCTTGTCCTCGGTGGTGACGAGCACCGCGGTGGGGACGTCGACCTCGCCGATCCAGTCCGAGGCGTCGTAGGTGCCGATGGCCGCCGCGGCCTCGGCGATCACCCGCCAGTCGTGCCGGCCCATCTCGGCGCGGGCCCAGCGGCGGAAGCTGTCGGGGCGGGATCGCACCCCGGCCGGGATCCGGCGCTGGACGACGCTCAGGGGCAGGTGGGCCAGGGCCGCCCCCAGGCGGGTCGAGCCGGCCAGGGCCGCCATGGCGGTGACGAACACCAGCTGCTCGCGCCGGCCGGGTACGAAGCGGTCGGAGGTGGAGCACAGCACCAGCCCGTCGACCTTCTCGGGGTGGCGGCGCCACAGGAGCTGGGCGATGGGTCCGCCCATCGAGTACCCGACGGCGATGGCCGAGGCAACCCCGAGCTCGTCCATGAGCGCGGCGACGTCGTCGGCGCAGTCCGCCAGCCGGAACCGACGCAAGGAGCGCAGCCCCCGACCGTGACCCCGGTGGTCGACGGCCAGCACCCGGAAGTGTCGGCCGAGGGGTTCGAAGGCCTGGAACCAGTTGAGCCCACCCGAGGCGATGAGGCCGTGGAGCAGGATCACCGTCGGCGCACCGGGGGGGCCGGGCACCTCGCGAACGAAGGTCGTGCCCCGACCGGGCAGCTCCACCCTCCGCCCGAGGGGCAGGTCGGGCCCGGATCCGTCACCCGCCCCGTCGCCCTCGTCGACCGACGGGAAGGGTACCTGCAGCGTCATGGCCTGCAGGCTAGGCCGTCGACCTGACGGATCGTCAGATCCGACGCTCAGGCGTGGGCCAGGTGCGTCCGGGCCGCCTCGGCGGCCCAGCGGTAGTCCGCCTTGCCTGCCGGGGTGCGCTGCACCCGGTCGACCAGGACGAGGTGCTTGGGCAGCTTGTAGCCGGCCAGGTCGGACCTCGAGTGGTCGCGCAGGGCGTCGAGGGTCGGCGGGTCGGCGGGGTCGGCAGGAGCGACCACGGCGACGACCGCGCTCCCCCAGCGCTCGTCGTCGACGCCGACCACGAGGACGTCGGCCACGCCCGGGTGGCCGTGGAGCACGCCCTCGACCTCCTCGGGATAGACCTTCTCGCCGCCGGTGTTGATGCACTGCGAACCGCGCCCCAGCAGGTGCACGGTGCCGTCGGCGTCGACGGTGCACATGTCGCCGGAGAGGACCCACCGCACCCCGTCGACGGTGACGAAGGTCTCCGCCGTCTTCTCGGGGTCGCCGTCGTACCCGAGGGGGATGTGGCCCGAGGTGGCGAGGCGGCCGACCTGGCCCGAGCCCCGCTCGACCGGATGCAGGTCGTCGTCGAGGACGGTGGTGGTGTCGCCGACGGTGAAGGTGGCCACGCCCCTCGACGGCGCGGACCCGGATGCGCTCTCGCCCGGCTGGGCCCGGGCCGCGCCCTGGACACCGGACTCCGAGCTGCCCATGCCGTCGGTGATGACGCAGCCCGGGAACGCCTCCACCAGACGGGTGCGCAGCGAGGCCGACAGCGGCGCGGCGCCGTTGCCGATGGCGTAGAGGCTGGAGGTGTCCCAGCGCTCCGGGTGGGCGTCGAGCGCGTCGAGCAGGGGCTTGGCCACGGCGTCGCCCACGACGGTGAGGATGTTCACGCCCTCCCGGGTGACCAGGTCCCAGGCCGCCTCGGCGTCGAAGCTGCCCGGCACCAGCACGTTGGTGCCGCCCGCGAAGAGCCACATGAAGGTCGTCCACTGGGCGGCGGCGTGCATCATCGGGGCGATGGGGAGGTAGACGATGCGGTCGACGAAGCGATCAGCCAGCTCGCCCAGGTCCTGCACCGGGCCGTTGATCCGCATGGGGTCGCCCCCGCCCAGGCAGGCGTAGAACGCGTCCTCCTGGCGCCACAGCACGCCCTTGGGCAGGCCGGTGGTGCCGCCGGTGAACATCAGGTAGTGGTCGTCTCCGGAGCGGCCCTCGGTGACGACCGGACCCTTGGGCGCGGCATCCAGCGCGTCGGTGTAGGGCTGCGAGCCCGGCACCGCCGCGGTCCCGGGGGTGGCGTCGTCGAGGTCGTCGACGGCCAGGACGGTGACCATGTCCTCCACCAGGTCGCCCACACCGGCCACAGCGTCGGCCACCGAGCGGTGGTAGATCAGCGCCGAAGCCCGGGACACCTCGAGCACGTGGCGGAGCTCGCCGGCCACGTAGCGGAAGTTGACGTTCACCGGCACCGCCCGGAGCTTGAAGGCGGCGATCATGGCCTCGTGGTACTCCGGGGCGTTCCGGAGGTCGAGCGCCACCCGGTCGCCGGGGCCGATGCCGGCCGCCCTCAGGTGGTGGGCCAGGCGGTCGGCCCGGGCGTCGAGCTCGCCGTAGGTGCGCCGGGCCGGCCCGCAGACCAGCGCCGTGCGCTCCGGCACCCGCGCCGCCGCCCACTCCCAGATGTCCGCCAAGTTCGTCGAAGCCGGTGCATCAGTCACGACTTCGTCGTCACTCGCTCGCTGCGCTCGCTCCGTTCCGACGAGCCTGGTCGACCGACCTCCGGTCGGGCTGTTTCGGCTGCGCCGACCAGCAAGCTGGATCGGCTCCGCCCTCTTCTGGGGGAGACCCCCAGACCCCCAGCGGCTGCGCCGATCCTCACGTCCTCGAAACTACTCATGATCGGCACGCGAGTGGCGACGAAGCGCCTTACTCGACGTCCAGGCCGGCCACGACACCGGGCACCGAGCCGCCGACGGAGGCGGCGTAGGCCTCGCGGTAGCGGGTGGTCGAGTGCACGGGGTCCGTGTCGAAGCGGGGGATGACCTCGTTGCCGAACAGCTCCATCGACGCCACCACCACATCGGTGGGCAGGGTGTTGGTGGTGGGGCTATAGGTGAGCTGGTCGAAGCCCAGGTCGACCCAGCGCTGCACCGACCGGGCGCAGTCGTCGGGGTCGCCGATGGCGGCGTAGCCCTCGGCCGAGAGCTGCTCGACCTGCTCGGGGGTGGGCTCGGGGATCTTGTTGGGCCACTCAGGGAAGTTCTTCGGGCGGGGCACGTTGTCGAGCCAGTGGAAGGCGAGCGTCGAGTAGTAGTTCATGCCCATCGTGGAGGCGACCTCGAAGGCCTTGTTGCGGTCCTCCATGCAGAGCATGTTGGTCACGCCCATGATGTTGTCGTTGACGTAGCTGCCCACGGGCGTCGCCCCACCGATGGCGCCCTTGTAGGCGGTGATGAGCGGCTCCATCTGCGAGGGCTTGCCCAGGGCGAAGCAGAAGGCACCGAGGCCCAGCTCGCCGGCCTCGGTGAAGGTGCCCGGGCTGCCCGCCGCCACCCACATGGCCGGGTGCGCGGTGCCGTGAGGCTTGGGGAAGACCTTGCGCTCGGGCACCGAGAAGTAGTCGCCCTCGTAGGAGTAGGCCTCGTCACGCCACATCTTTGGGATCTCGCGGATCGTCTCGCGCCACATGAACTTGGTCTCGTTCACGTCCTCGATGCCGAAGCCGTGGACCTCGGTCGACGACGAGCCCCGACCGCTGCCGAACTCGAAGCGGTTGTTCGTCAGATGGTCGAGCAGGGCCACGTTCTCCGCCACCCGCACCGGCTTGTTGACCGCCGGGGTGATGTTGAAGATGGCCGACCCGAGGTGGACCCGCTCGGTCTGCGCCGCGCAGAACGACAGGAACGCCTCCGGGCCGGGCATGTGGGAGTACTCGTCCAGGAAGTGGTGCTGGGGGCACCACACGTACTTGAACGCGTAGGCGTCGGCCGCCTTGGCGATCTCGACGTTGCGCATGATGCGGCGGTGCTCAGCGTGCGGGTCACGATCCCGCTCGAACTGAGGAACGAACAACTGGGCGAAGACTCCGAACTCCATGCCCAAAACTGTAACACGTTCTAGTTTTCCGCGTCGAGGCGGAGGCCGCGTTCCGAGGACCGTAGGATCTGACGGACCGTCAGATCCGACGAGGAGCGTTCCCGCACATGGCTGACCAGGACCGGATCGGTCCCCTGTCCGGGATCCGCATCGTGGAGTGCTCGATGCTGGGCCCGGGTGCCATCAGCACCCCCCTGGCCGACATGGGCGCCGACGTCATCAAGGTGGAGCCGCCGTCGGGGGACTACATCCGCCGCATGACCTGGCCCATCGTCGAGGGCACATCGCTGATGCACCTGCACATCAGCCGGGGCAAGCGCTCGATCACCCTCGACCTCCGCACCCCCGAGGGGGCCGAGGTCTTCCGCGACCTCGTGCGCGACGCCGACGCTGTGGTCGAGGCCATGCGACCCGGCGGCCTCTCCCGCCGGGGACTCGGCTACGAGGAGCTCAAGGACATCAACCCCGGGATCGTGTTCTGCACCATCTCCGGGTACGGCGCCACCGGGCCCTACGCCTCCATGCCCAGCCATGGGATCGCCTACGACGTGTGGGCCGGGCTGGTTGCACCCGAGCTGACCGACGACGGCTTCTGCGACATGCCCGAGCACCCCTCGATCGGCATCCACGCCGGTCCCCTCTTCGGCGCCCTCGGCATCCTGGCCGGCATCACCCAGGCCCGGGCCACCGGCGAGGGGTGCCAGCTGGAGATTGCCCAGAGCGATGCTGCCGCGGCCATGGACTGGCTCCGCAGCGAGACCTATCGCTCCTACGAGCGGCCCGAGAGCGAGGTCACCGGCAACGAGGCCGATGGCTTCGCCCGCCGGGAGCCGGGCACGGCGGGGATGCGCGACGGCGTCCGCTACCAGTTCTACGAGTCCTCCGACGGCCACGTGCTCTTCATGGCCTCCGAGCGGGAGTTCTGGAAGAACTTCTGCGAGGGCATCGGCCGGCCCGAGCTGTTCGAGGCCCACCCCGGGTCGCAGTACGCCGACCACGCCCGGGGCAACACCGAGCTCCGGGCTGTCCTCCGCGACGTGTTCCGGGCGCGGACCACCGACGAGTGGATCGCCTTCGGCGACGAGCACAACACCCCCATCGCGCCGGTGAACACCCCGAAGACCATCGCCGACGACCCCCAGTTCCAGCACCGAATGCCCTGGATCCCGGCCGAGGTGGTGGGCGCCGACCAGGTCCCCTCTCCTCTGAAGTTCGCCGATGCGCCCGTCCCGGTGCCGACCAAGGCCCCTACCGTCGGCCAGCACACCGAGGAGGTCCTCACCGGCGTCCTCGGCTACGACACCGACCGCGTCGCCGCGCTGCGGGCGGCGGGGGCGCTGGGCACGGAGGGCTGACACCGAGACCGTACCCCTGCAGGCACCGCACGGCAGTCAGCGGGGGGCGAACGGGCTGCCGGGGCCGGGCACCATGAGCTCCTCGTGCCAGCGGGTGCACCACTGCCGGCGCTCCTCGGCCCAGGCCGACACGTCGGGGTCGCCCTCGACCCCGGCACGGAGGAGGGCGGTGTCGGCTTCGAGGTCGGCGGTCCACAGCGTGACCACCTCGACGTCGGTCATCAGCACCTCGAAGGCGCCCATCAGGTGCACGCCGAAGCGGGCTGCGACCGGCGCCCAGGTCTCGATCACGGCGGCGAGGTACTCGAGGCCGGCGCCGGGGTGGACGTGGCTGAGCTCGTGCACTGCGACCTGACCGGCGGCGGCACCTTGGGCTTGGCCGACCGGATCGGGCGCTCCGGGCGCCGAGGCCAACAGGCGATCGACCCCGCCGGTGCGGCTCTTGTGGGCCCCGTCCCACCAGCCGGCCAGCTCGGTGTTGGCCGCCTTGGCCAGGTTGGTCCGGCGGGCCAGGCGGGTCCAGCCGTCCCAGCCGTCGACCACGGCCCACAGGTTGACCACCTGGGGCCAGCGGCCGGTGGTGCCCACCACCTCCCAGGTGCCGGCCAGGGTCAGCCCCCGGTCGGCCACCGCCCCGGGGTCGAAGTCGACGACGTGGGCCATGTAGGGCGCCGCCCCCCGACCCACGATGTCGATCACCTCGTGCAGGTACAGAGCCCGGTCCATGGCCGGAGGGTGCCACGTCCCTCCACCGCGCGTGCGCCCCGTCCATGTCGGCCTCGAACTGGTCCCGAGAACGGTCGCCCCGACGACCAGATCCGGTACCAGTACGGGATGCTCCGCAGGTGAGAGCGATCCCCGCGTCGCCAACGCTCGCGCTCGTCAGCCTCTCCAGCGCCACCGCCGCGACCGTCCTCGGCCCCCGCGCCGAGCGCAGTCCGGAGAGGCGCCGAGCGCAGTCCGGAGAGGCGCTGGCCGCCGCCCTCGTCGCCGACGCCCTGGTGGTCCGGGCCGAGGCCGATCTCCGTTGGCTCGATCTGTGCGAGAGCCGCATCGCCGCGGGGTGCCCGTCCCGCCCGTACCGGGAGCGATCGTCATGACCCAGCCGCCAGACCTGGATCGGCCGACGCCCGCCCTCGCGCTCGTCGAGGTGGTCAAGCGCTTCGGCACGGGCGAGAACGAGGTACGGGCGGTGAGCGATGTGTCACTGACCGTCGCACCGGGCGAGATGGTGGCGGTGATGGGGCCCTCCGGGTGCGGGAAGTCGACCCTGCTGCACCTCGGTGGCGGCCTCGAGGAGCCCAGCTCCGGGCGGGTGCTGGTGGGAGGACGAGATCTGGCTCAGCTGAGCCGGTCCGAGCAAGCGGAGCTGCGGCGCCGCCACATCGGCTACGTGTTCCAGCGTCTCAACCTCATCCCGTCGCTGACCTGAGTTCCGCGGGATGTAGGCAGATCTGGGGTGGTGTCGGTGCGTTAGTGCTGGTCACGGGGTCGGGTGGTGTGTGCGGGTCCCGGAAGGTGTAGACACACGACACTGTTGTGGATTCGTGTTGGTGGCTGGTAATGCGGGTACTGTCGTAGACATGTACGTGCGGGAGACGCGGCGCCGGAACCGGGACGGGAGCGAGGTCGCCTACCTGGCGTTGGCTCACAACGAACGCGATCCGGACACCGGGGTCCCCAAGGCGCAGGTCATCCACAACTT
>JBBSMQ010000005.1:0-154432 GCA_038233075.1 Acidimicrobiales bacterium | reverse complement strand
GTTCTATGCCCGGGGCCAGACCGGCCAGCAGCTCCTGCTCGGTGTGTACTCCCAGCTCTCCCGCCAGATCGGCCTGGGCAACGTGGAGCTGCACAACCGCACCGAGTTGGTCGACGTGGTGACCGTCGACGGCGAGGCGGCCGGCATCGTGGTGCGTGACCTGCTCACCGGCGAGGTCTCCAGCCACTCGGCCCACGCCGTGGTGCTGGCCACCGGCGGCTACTCCAACGCCTTCTACCTGTCCACCAACGCCATGGCCTGCAACGTCACCGCAGCCTGGCGGGCCCACCGCAAGGGCGCCGCGTTCGCCAACCCCTGCTACACGCAGATCCACCCCACCTGCATCCCCCAGAGCGATGAGTTCCAGTCGAAGCTGACGCTCATGTCCGAGTCGCTCCGCAACGACGGCCGCATCTGGGCCCCCAAGGACCCCGACGAGTCCCGCCCGGCCGACCAGGTCCCCGAGGAGGATCGGGACTACTACCTGGAGCGCCGCTACCCGAGCTTCGGCAACCTGGCGCCGCGCGACGTGGCCAGCCGGGCGGCCAAGGTGGAGGTCGACGCGGGCAAGGGCGTGGGGCCGCTTCAGAACGGCGTCTACCTCGACTTCGCCGACGCCATCGGCCGGGTCGGCGAGGCCACCATCGAGGAGCGCTACGGCAACCTCTTCGAGATGTACGAGCGCATCACCGACGAGTCGCCCTACAAGGTGCCCATGCGCATCTACCCCGCCCCCCACTACACCATGGGCGGCGTGTGGGTCGACTACGAGCTGATGACCAGCATCCCCGGCCTCTACTGCGCCGGGGAGGCCAACTTCAGCGACCACGGCGCCAACCGCCTCGGTGCCTCGGCCCTGATGCAGGGCCTGGCCGATGGGTACTTCGTGCTGCCCAACACCATCAGCAACTACCTGGCGCCGCGGCTCGGCACCACACCGGTGCCCACCGACCACCCCGAGTTCCAGGCGGCCGAGGCCGCGGCGCGCGACCGCTTCGCTCAGTACCTCTCCATCGGGGGCTCCCGCTCGCCCGACCACTTCCACCACCGGCTGGGTCGGATCATGTGGGACCACTGCGGCATGGAGCGCACCAAGGAGGGTCTGGAGAAGGCCCTGTCGGAGATCCCCGCCCTCCACGACGAGTTCCGCAAGGACCTGCGCGTCACCGGCGACGGCCAGAGCCTCAACCAGACCCTCGAGAAGGCGGGTCGGATCGACGACTTCTTCGAGTTGGCCCAGCTCATGTGCCTCGACGCCCTGACCCGCGAGGAGTCCTGCGGCGGTCACTTCCGAGCCGAGCACCAGACCGATGAAGGCGAGGCCGAGCGCGACGACGAGAACTTCGGCCACGTGGCCGCCTGGGAGTGGTCCGGCGACGCGACCAACCCGACCCGACACACCGAGCCCCTCTCCTTCGACAACGTCCACCTCGCCGTTCGGAGCTACAAGTAGACATGGCAGAGATCAACGTGACGCTCAAGGTCTGGCGCCAGGACGGGCCGAACGACGCCGGGCACTTCGACACCATCGACGCGCCCGGCATCAACGACGAGATGTCGTTCCTGGAGATGCTCGACCTGGTGAACGAGCGCCTGATCGGCGACGGCAAGGACGCCATCGTCTTCGACCACGACTGCCGCGAGGGCATCTGCGGCACCTGCTCCCTGATGATCGACGGCAGGGCCCACGGCCCGCAGAAGGGCACCGCCACCTGCCAGCTGCACATGCGGAAGTTCGCCGACGGCGACGAGATCGTGATCGAGCCCTGGCGGGCCACCGCCTTCCCCGTCGTCAAGGACCTCATGGTCGACCGCTCCGCCTTCGACCGCATCGTCGAGTCCGGGGGGTTCATCACCGCCGAGACCGGGGGGGCCTCCGACGCCAACCTCACGCCGATCCCCAAGCCGGTGGCCGACTCGGCCATGGATGCGGCGGCCTGCATCGGCTGCGGTGCCTGTGTTGCCGCCTGTCCCAACTCGGCGGCCCAGCTGTTCACCTCGGCCAAAGTCAGCCACCTGAGCCTGCTGCCCCAGGGCCAGGCCGAGCGCTACGGCCGGGTCGAGGCCATGGTCGACACCATGGAGGAGTTCTTCGGATCCTGCACCAACCACGGGGAGTGCGAGGAGGCGTGCCCGAAGGAGATCTCCATCGACTTCATCGCCCTCATGAACAAGGACTACCTCGCCTCCAAGTTCAAGAACCGCCGCTACCTCAGCCGGTCGTAGCGGCTGTCGGCGACGCCACGCCCGCGAGGAGGTGACGGCCCGTGGCCTACGACCCCGATCTGGAGGGGCGGATCCGTCAGCTCGTCGCCGACGAGCCTGACCTGAGCGAGCGGCGGATGTTCGGCGGCCTGGCCTTCCTTCTCGCCGGGCACATGGCGGTGGCGGCCAGCGGACAGGGTGGGCTCATGGTCCGGGTCGACCCGGAGTCAGCCGACGACCTCGTGACCACGGCCGACGGCGTCGCCCCGATGGAGATGCGGGGCCGGACCATGCGGGGCTGGCTGCGGGTTGCGCCCGACGTCGTCGCGACCGACCCCGAGCTGGCCGGGTGGGTCGCCATCGGAGTGGCCCGGGCGCGGTCGCTGCCCCCCAAGTCGGCGGGCTGAGCCTGGTCGGCTCCGGGGAGGACTTCCGGCGGTTGCCGTCGGTCCCCACGATACGCGGAGTCGACCACGACGGCGGTCCCGCTGCAGCGCTGACCCCACCCGTTCGGGGACCCGCCCTCCGGGCTGCGGGTAGGATCCTCGGGTCGGGGTCAGCACGCCGCCGGCGACGTCCGGTCGATCCGATGGCCGGCGGCGAGGAGACCATGAGACTCGGACAGCCAGCAGCAGACCTCCCGCCCCGCGAGGGCGCAGCATGCTGAACAGCATCGAGAGCTGGCTCGAGTTCATGCAGGACGACCGGGACGAGCTCTGGCAGCTCACCATCGAGCACGCCCTGCTGGTGGTCGAGGCCACGCTGGCGGCGGTCGTCGTGGCCGTGCTGCTCGGCATCGTGGTCCAGACCCGGCCCACCGCCCGCAACATCGCCCTCAGCATCACCAGCGTCTTCCTCACCATCCCGTCCCTGGCCCTTTTCACCCTCTTCATCCCCCTCCTCGGCATCGGGCGCAATCCGGTGCTGGTGGCCCTGTTCATGTACGCCCTCCTGCCCATCCTCCGCAACACCGTGACCGGGCTCGACAGCGTCGACCCGGCCGTCGAGGAGTCGGCCAAGGGCATGGGCATGACGGCGACCCGGCGCCTCTTCCAGGTCAAGCTGCCGCTGGCGTGGCCGGTCATCGTCGCCGGCATCCGGGTGGCGACCCTGCTGACCACCGGCATCGCCGCCATCGGCACCCTGGTGAGCGGCGGCGGCCTCGGCGACGCCATCAAGGACGGGTTCAACCGCCTGGGCCTGCCCAACTCCTACGAGCCGATCTGGGCCGGCGTCGTGCTCGTGGTGGTGCTGGCGCTGGTGTTCGACCTGCTGCTGGCCCTGACCACCAAGCTGCTCTCGCCCAGCGTCATCGCCGGCATCGCCGAAGCGCCGGACCGTCTGCTCGCCGGACGCAAGCAGACCTCGTTCGAACAGGAGCCCAGCAATGTCTGATCCCAGCACCGCCGGACCCGAGATCGGGCCCGACGGCCGAGAGGTCCCCGGCGAGGGCACCGACTGGTCCGTCGACGAGGCCGAGGCCATGATCCGCCTCGAGGGGGTGTCGAAGACCTACCCGGGCACCTCCGAGCCCGCGGTCGAGGAGCTCACCCTCGACGTGCCCGAGGGCGAGGTCCTCGTCCTGGTCGGGCCCTCAGGCTGTGGCAAGAGCACCACCCTGCGTCTCATCAACCGCATGATCGAGCCCACCGGGGGCCGTATCTTCTTCGACGGCCGCGACGTGACCAAGGTCGACCCCGACGAGCTCCGCCGCCACATCGGCTACGTGATCCAGCAGATCGGCCTTTTCCCTCACCGGACGATCGCCGACAACGTCGCCGTCGTGCCCCGGATGCTGGGCTGGGACAAGGACAAGACCAAGGCGCGCGTCGACGAGCTGCTCGACATGGTCGGCCTCGACCCGAGCGTGTTCCGCGACCGGTATCCCAAGGAGCTCTCCGGCGGCCAGGCCCAACGGATCGGCGTCGCCCGGGCCCTGGGGGCCGACCCGCCCGTGCTGCTGATGGACGAGCCCTTCGGCGCCATCGACCCCATCACCCGTGACCGCCTGCAGAACGAGTTCCTGCGGGTCCAGGACGAGCTGCGCAAGACCATCGTCTTCGTCACCCACGACATCGACGAGGCCATCAAGATGGGCGACCGGATCGCCATCCTCCGCCAGCGCTCGGTGATCGCCCAGTACGACACACCCCGGCGCATCCTGGCCCTGCCCATCGACGACTTCGTGCAGGACTTCATCGGCAGCGGCGCCGCCCTCAAGGGCCTCAACTTCGAGCGGGTCAGCGACCTCAAGCTGAGCGACTTCCCCACCGTCCGCTACGACGCCGGCCACCGGCGCAGCAGCGAGGTCCTCACCGCGTCGGGTCAGGACTGGCTGCTCGTGCTCGACAACCAGGAGCGACCGGTCCGATGGGTCAACCGCGACGACATGGACCGCAGCGACAAGCCGCTGACCGACGTCGGCCAGACCGTCCGGGTCACCGTCGAGCCCAACGCAACACTGCACGACACCCTGGAGGCGATGCTCAGCTCGAGCACAGGGTGCGCCATCGTGGCCGATGACCACGGCCGCTACCAGGGGGTGGTCGAGATCGAGGTCCTCACCGAGGCCATCGCCCGGATGCGGGCCGAGGCCCAGGCTCACTACGAGCAGATGGGACTCGCGACCCAGCAGGCACCGAGCATCGACCCCGACCCCATGGCCTCGGTGGACGGTGCCCGGTGAGCACCGTCCTCGAGAGCACGACAGGGTCCCGGTCCGAGCAGGCAGACCCCCCCGAACCGGAACCCGAGGACGGGGCGACGAGCGACGCGGCCGAGGCGACGACGGGCACCGGCAACCTGGCCCTGGTCGTCACCCCCCTGGTGATCGTGGGCTTGTCCGCCCTGCTCGCGTACTACGTGTCGAGCGCGGACAAAGGGTTCTCCGAGCGCTCCGCCCTCGACTGGGACACCAAGCTCTACCCCCAGCTCATGCAGCACATCCGGCTGACCGCGGTGTCGACGCTCCTGGTGCTGCTCATCGCCATCCCCCTCGGGATCCTGCTCACCCGCCCGATCTTCCGCAAGGACGCGCCCAAGGCCGGCGGCCGCGAGCTCCCCGGCTTCCTCGGCAAGCCCGTGCAGTACCTGTCGCCGACGGCGCTGGCCTTCGCCAGCATCGGCCAGGCCCTCCCGGCCTACGGTCTGTTCATCCTCATCTTCGGCGCCGCCAGCGCGAGCGCGGGCTACATCCCGACCCTTTGGCCCAGCTTCCCCGGCTTCGCCTTCCCCGACGTCCCCTTCATCGACTTCCCCTTCATCGACATCCCCCTGGTCAACGGGTTCATAGGCCCGGGGAGCAGCACCCTCATCAGCCCCTCGGTCATCGCCCTCACCATCTTCGCCCTGCTGCCCGTGCTGCGGAACACCATGGTCGGCATCGAGCAGGTCGACCCGGCCGTCATCGAGGCGGGTCGGGGCATGGGCATGAGCCGGCTCCAGGCCCTGCGCCGCATCGAGCTCCCCCTCGCCGTGCCCGTGATCCTGGCCGGCATCCGCACCGCCCTGGTGATCAACGTCGGCATGGCCACCCTGGCCTTCCTGATCGGTGGCGGCGCCCTCGGCGTCACCATCAACTCGGGGCTCAAGCTCAGCCGCGACCTGATCACGGTCACCGGCGCGGGCATGGCGGCCCTGCTGGCCCTCACCGTCGACTGGATCGCCGCCATCATCGAGAGGGTGCTCCGCCCCAAGGGTCTCTGACCGAGGCGCGGTCCTACCCGGACGCCAGGCGCCCTCCGACCGGCGACGCAGAGCGGCGTACCCCGGTGGTGGTGACCAGCGAGATCCCCCGGCCTACCCGCGGGTGCCGCGGTGGCGGTCCTTCGCCCGCCCGGTCACTCCAGCCACAGCCGCAGCCCGCCTCGCCCAGGGCCCGCGGGGCGGCCCCGCCTCCCCGCGGTGGGCGAGGTGAGCAGGCCGACGCCTGGCACACCGACGCCGCCGGAGCAGGGACGGCCGGGAGCGTCTCCCGGTCGCCGGAGCGGACGCACGACCGTCGCGCACCCGTCGGCCGACGACGTCCCCGCCCTCGCTGGCAGCATCGCACCGGCGCCCGTGCCGGCGAGGCTGCCAGGTATACACGCGACGAGGGCGCCCCCGTGGGGGCGCCCTCGTCAACCGGTCAGGACCGGCGCGGTGGGGTCAGCCTTCGATGAGGCCGACCTCCTCCAAGTAGTCGGTGGCCACCACGTCCTCATCCTCACCATCGAAGGAGACGCGGCGGTTGAGCTCGTTCATCTTCTCCTGGCTGAGGCCGCCGAGGATGGCCTCGGACAGCATGGTCAGCGCCTCGGGGGCCTGCTGGTAGGCCTCGTCGTTGAAGGTGTAGGAGACGTTGTAGATGATCATCGCCCCCGGGTCCTCCACGATGGTGAGGTCGAGGCCCTCGATGCGGCCATCGGTGGTGAAGATCTCACCGAAGTCGCAGTTGCCGTTGGCCGTCTCGGTGTAGACGACGTTGGTGTCGAGGATGTTGCTCTGGCTCTCCGGGAGCTCGTAGCCGGTGGCCTCCTCCCAGAGGACGAGGCCGTCGGAGCGGTCCGGGAACTCGGTCTCCATGCACACGGTGGCATCCGGGTTGTCCATGAGGTACTGGGCCATGCTGTCGAAGCTGAAGGCACCGCCGTTCTCCTCGGTCAGGTCCGGGCCGGTGGCGAAGCCGTAGGTGTTGTTGAACTCCGACGATCCGAGCCAGTGGATGTTGTTCTCCTCGAGATCCTCGTCGCGGACCACCTCGTAGAGCTCCTGGGGGTCGTCCGAGGGATCCTCGTTGCCCAGGTGCTCGGTCCAGCCGGTGCCGTTGTAGTCGGGGTAGACGCCGATCTCGCCGGACTCCAGCGCGGCGCGGGCCACGTTGGTGCCGCCGGTGTTGGTCGAGTCGGTCACGTCCGCGCCCTTCTCGCCCGCGGCGATGACCATCATCTGGCCGAGGAGGATGCTCTCGTCGAAGTCCTTGGACCCGACCGTGAGGCTGACCCCCTCGAGATCGATGGCGTCGGCTTCGTCTGGGGCGACGGTCTCGGCCGGCTCGGGCGCGGAGCCCTCGTCGCTGCTGTCGTCGTCGCTCCCGCACGCGGCGGCCAGGAGGGCCAGCGCCAGCAGCGGGGTGAACAGGGCGGTCAGTCGTGAACGTCGTCGCATCGGTTGCTCCGTGGGTGGGGTGCGGGTCTGCCCCACGGACGAACAGCGGTGATCTCGTCGGACCTCCGCCTCCATCCTCTCGCGGCGCCCCACCACACCATCCGGGGTTCGGAGGGCGGTGGTGTTCGCGCGGGGCGGATCGCGCCACTGCGATCCCCGTGAGACATGTGAACTCTAGAGGGTCAGGACCCGACACCACGGATCGTCACCACATCGTCATACGTGACGGCCGCCATCGAGCCCCGGCTTTTGCGCGGGAAGGCGCCAGGCGGGTAGCACAGTCGGCGCTGTCGGGCGGCCGGACGACCCGCGTCCCCCCAGAGCCGGCGTGCCGTGAGCCCACGGGGCGCGCTTCCCACGAGAGGTTGACCGATGTCCTACGTCCTGGCCGAGGGTGGCTACCAGGCCTTCGACCTGAGCGGCACCGACACCACGCTGCTGCTCATCGCCCTGCTCGTCGCCCTCGGCGCCCTGGGCGTCGCCTTCGTGATGATGCGCGGCGTCCTGGCCGCGGATGACGGCTCGCAGGCGATGACCGACATCTCCGACGCCATCCACGAGGGAGCGATGGCCTACATCACCCGCCAGTTCCGCACCATCGCGGTGATCGTGGTCCCCCTGGCCGTGGTCGTCTTCCTGACCTCGACGGCCATCGACCGGACCGACGGGACCGAGGTGGTGGGCTTCTTCCAGTCCGGCCTGTTCCGCACGCTCGCCTTCCTGGTGGGAGCCGTGTCGTCGGGGGCGATCGGGTTCCTCGGCATGTGGCTCGCGACCAAGGCCAACGTGCGCACCACCGCCGCCGCCGTGCGATCCGACTTCGCCGGCGCCTTCCTCGTGGCCTTCCGCACCGGTGGGGTCGTGGGCCTGGCCACCGCGGGCCTGGGCCTGTTCGGCGCCACCGTCATCATCCTGCTGTTCCAGAACTTCTCCACCGCCATCCTCATCGGCTTCGGCTTCGGCGGCTCGCTGCTGGCCCTGTTCCTCCGGGTCGGCGGCGGCATCTTCACCAAGGCCGCCGACGTGGGTGCCGACCTGGTGGGCAAGGTCGAGGCCGGCATCCCTGAGGACGACCCCCGCAACCCGGCCACCATCGCCGACAACGTGGGCGACAACGTCGGCGACTGCGCCGGCATGGCCGCCGACCTGTTCGAGTCCTTCGGGGTGACCCTGGTGGCCTCCATCATCCTCGGCGTCACTGCCTTCGAGGGCATCGGACTCGGTCCGGGCGTCGCCGCCCGGGGCCTGGTGTTCCCGGTCGCGGTCATGGCCATCGGCCTGGTCGCCTCGGCCATCGGTCTCCTGGTGGCCAAGGCCCGCCCCGGCGAGGACGACGCCCTGCCCATCATCAACCGGGGCATCTCCATCGCCCAGGCCATCTCCATCGTCGGCGCCGGGGTGCTGGCCTTCGCCTACGTGAGAAACCCCGACGGTGCCACCATCTCCCAGCCCGGCGCCCGCATGTTCGGCGCCATCGTGGTCGGCGTGGCGCTCGGCTTCGCCGCCTCCCGGATCACCGCCTACTACACCTCCACCACCACCAAGCCCGTGCAGGAGATCGCCAGGGCCAGCCGCACCGGGCCCGCCACCACCGTGCTCGAGGGCATGAGCTCGGGGCTGGAGTCGGCGGTCTGGGGTCTGGTGGCGGTGGCCGTGGCCATCGGCGGGGCCATCGCCCTCGGCGGGGGCAGCTTCAAGTTCTCGACCTACCTGGTCGCTCTGGCCGGCATCGGCATGCTCTCGACCACCGGCATCATCGTGGCCGAGGACACCTTCGGACCCGTGGCCGACAACTCCGCCGGCATCGCCGAGATGACCGGAGACTTCGAGGGCGAGCCGGAGCGGATCATGGTCAGCCTCGACGCCGTGGGCAACACCACCAAGGCCGTCACCAAGGGCTTCGCCATCGGCTCCGCCGTCATCGCCGCGGTGGCGCTGTTCGCCGCCTACGGCGAGACGATCTTCGACGAGATCGCGCCCCCGGGAGCGGTCGTCGGCGACATCTCCTACCCCATCAACGTGGCCGACCCCAAGGTCTTCATCGGCCTCCTCATCGGTGGCTCGATCGCCTTCATCTTCTCCTCGCTGGCCATCCGGGCCGTGTCACGCACCGCTGGTGTGGTGGTGGAGGAGGTCCGCCGCCAGTTCGCCGACGGCAAGATCATGCGGGGCGAGAAGCAGCCCGACTACGGCCCCGCCATCGACATCTGCACCACCGCCTCGCTGCGGGAGCTGGCCACCCCCGCTCTGATCGCGGTGCTGACCCCGGTCATCATCGGCTTCGGCCTCGGACCCATCTCCCTGGGTGCGTTCCTCGCCTCGGTCATCGTCGTGGGACAGCTGATGGCTAACTTCCTCTCCAACGCGGGTGGCGCCTGGGACAACGCCAAGAAGTACATCGAGGACGGCGCCGAAGGGGGCAAGGGCTCCGAGTCGCACAAGGCGGCCGTCATCGGCGACACCGTCGGCGACCCCTTCAAGGACACCGCCGGACCGGCCCTGAACCCGCTCATCAAGGTCATGAACCTGGTGTCCCTCCTGATCCTGCCGGCCATCATCGGGTTCTACGACAAGGACGCCCTGGCCGAGATCAGCCCCCGCCAGCTGGTCGACCCGGCCGGCATCGTCATCGCGGTGGTGGCCGCGGTCGTGGTGATCGGGGCCATCGCCTTCTCCAAGGGTGTGCTCACCAAGGACCCGGGCGGCATCGGCGCCGACGCCTGATCCCCCGGACCTGACGTCGCCGCCACGAGAGTCGCGTCCCCCGGACTCGACGTCGCCGCCACGGGAGCCGCAGCCTGCGGACCTGTCCGGTCAGCCCGGCTGGGGCTGGTTCCACTCGGTCCAGCCGACCCCGGTGCGCCCGTCGCCGACGCTGTAGCGGCACAGGGCCCGCGGGAACCGGGAACGCTGACCGTCGGGGCCGACGAGCAGCACCGGGGCGAAGGCAACCGGGCTGATCTCCAGAGCCAGGTCGTCGCCGCCGGACGGGTCGGCCAGGACCAGCTCGCCCCGGTCCGGCAGCCCGGCGCCGCCGAGGGCCTGGGTGCGTCGTCGCACGTTGGTGGCGTGGGGCCGGCCACCGGGGGCCTGCACGTAGGCGGTGTCGTAGAGGGTGTCCTCGCCCAGGGTGACGTGGGTGGCGTGGGTCCGGGTGCCGTCGTCGAGGGCGGCCGAGCTCCAGCACCAGCCGACGCTCCACCAGTCCCGCAGGCCCCACGAGTGGTCGCGCTGACCCGGCCCGTCGAGCTCGATGCGCTCCTGGCCGACCAGCACCTCCCCGGTGACCCGGCACGGCACCTCGTAGCGGTCCACGCCCGGGAAGGGGTAGGCGCCGCCGACGGTCTCCCACTCCAGGTCGAGGCCGAAGGGGACGCGATCGCCGCGGAGGTCCCCGTACACCTCGGCCGGGTCGTCGACACCGACGGCGAACGCCTCGCACCCGAGCGACCAGTGCTCCAGCGCCGTCTCCTGGTTGTGACTGGCCCACAGGCCCTCGGTCCGGACCTCGAGCCCGGTCCGGGGGACGGGCACCTCGTGGTCGATCACCGTGACCAAGGGTCGGCCCTCGCCCACCAGGGCGCCCCAGTACCAGGCCACCCCCAGGTTGGGGTACAACCCCAAGCGCACGTAGCCGCCGAGCGACCCGTCGGCGGTGGCGAAGTCGAAGTACCAGGACTCGTTCCAGAGGGGCTCGGGTCCCGGATCGTGCCGGCCCTCCGCGTCGGCCGACACCGATCCGGGGCCGTCGGCGTTCGGGGCGGAGGGGTCCATGGCCACCGATGGTAGGGGGCACGGCCTCGATCGGGCCCAGGAGGGTCGACGGTACGCTGGACCCTGTGTCGGAGGAAGGGTCGAAGGCGTGGTCAGAGGGCTGGGTCGGGGCTCTGGACGCCGCGGCCAGGGCCGACGAGGGTCTGCGGGCCGCGTCGGTGGGTCGTCACGTCGTGATCGGCCAGGAGGTGGTCGACGGCGATCGGCACCGCCGGTGGCACGTGGTGCTCGACGACGGCGAGGTGGCGGTCCGACCGGGCCCGGCCGAGGCGCCGGACGTGACCTTCTCCCAGGATGCCGCCGTCGCCGGCGCCGTGGCCCGCGGTGAGATGGCGGCCCGCACCGCCTTCGTGCTGGGCCAGATCCGCGTGGGGGGCGACGTGGACGTCCTGGTCGAGCTGGCACCGGCCCTGGCCGGCCTGGGTGATGTCTTCGCCTCTGCCCGCGCCGCCGAGGAGGCCTGATGCCCGAGGTCCCCGAGGTCCGGGCCCACGCCGAACGTCTCGACGCCGCCTACGCCGGCGTGGCGCTCCGCCGGTTCACCGCGCTGTCGTTCACCGCCCTCAAGACCTTCGACCCGCCGCCCGACGCCGCCGTGGACCACGCCCTGGCCTCCGTGCGCCACCGAGGCAAGCACATGCTGCTCGACTTCGGGGCGGCGACCTTCGTCGTCCACCTCATGCAGGGCGGCCGTCTCCGCCCCGACGCCAAGAAGGCCAAGAAGCCGCGTGGCGGCATCGCCCGCTGGGAGCTCGACGACGGTCAGGCCCTGCTGCTGACCGAGGCCGGAACCGAGCGCAAGGCCGGCGTGTGGGTGGTGGCCGGGGACCCGGAGGCCGTGCCCCCGCTCGACCACTTGGGGCCCGAGGCCGACGCGGTCGACGCCGAGACCCTGCTCGGCCTGCTCCACGACAACCGATCGCGGCTGCACGGCTTCCTGCGCGACCAGCGGGCCATGGCCGGCATCGGTCGCCGGCTGGCCAACGAGGTGTGCCACCGGGCGCGCCTCTCCCCGTTCGCCTCCACCGCCAAGCTCGACGCCGACGACGCCGCCCGCCTGGTCGAGGCGATCGGCACCTGCGTGGCCGAGGGCCTGGCCTTCGAACGCGGTCGCGACGACATGTCCGCCTCCAAGGAACGCCCGGGGGCGGTGCACCACCGCAGGGGCGAGGAGTGCCCGGACTGCGGCGATGTGGTCCGCACCGTCGAGTACCGGTCCTACGAGGTGGCGTACTGCGCCACGTGCCAGACCGGCGGGAGGATCCTGGCCGACAACACCACCAGCCGCTTCCTCAAGTAGCCGGATCCGCCGCCGCGCTCGCGTCGAGGATCAGAGCGGCACCGACGCCTCGGCCCACCGCCCGTCGTCGTCGTAGACCAGCCCCAGGTGGCCCGGCAGGTACCAGGTCAGGTGGTGGCGGTCCTCGGGGGGGACGTGCCCGAGAGGCCCCAGGACCAGCGAGCGCTCCGGCTCCTCACCGGGACGGAGGAGCATGGTCACGAGGGGGACCTCGACATCGAGGTGGAGCAGGGCGACGCGCAGCACGTGGCGGGCCCAGTCCGGCACGACGGACTCGTGCGGGGGGGCCACCACGGCGTGCTCGTCGGCGGCCACCGTCACCGTCTCGCCGTCGTCGCCGGGGGGGCGGGTGTCGAGACGGCCCTCGGCGCGCAGGGCCCACATCTGGCCGTAGGGGAAGACCCAGGCCACCTCGCCCTCCCGGTCGTGCACCACGCAGCCGAACCCGCCCACGGTGCACGGCTCGGCCACGTGGCGCACCGTGTACGGAGCCTCCAGCGGGCCCGGCGGGGGCAGCTGGAGGGCGAAGTAGCCGAAGCCGTCGGGACCCTGGATCAGCTGCGGCTCCTGGGCCGCCAGCGGCGCGTCAGCCACGGCGGCGTGGAGGGCGCGGAGCCACTCGTCGTCGCGCCGCGCCGCCGGGAGGGCCAGGAGATCCTCGACGGTGCGGGTGGCGGCGGGATCGGGTGGCGGCACGGCGGGTGTCAGATGAGCCCCAGGCCCTTCACGGTGTCGCGCTCCTCGGCCAGCTCCGTCGCCGAGGCGTCGATGCGGGGCCGGGAGAAGTCGTCGATCTCCAGACCGGCCACGATCTCCCACTCCCCGTCCTTGGTGGTGCACGGGAACGACGACACCAGCCCCTCGGGCACGCCGTAGCTGCCGTCGGACACCACCGCCATCGATACCCAGTCGCCCTCGGGGGTGCCGTGCACCCAGTCGCGCATGTGATCGAGCGCGGCGTTGGCGGCCGAGGCCGCCGAGGATGCGCCTCGGGCGTCGATGATGGCTGCGCCCCGCTTCGCCACCGTCGGGATGTAGGTGTCCGCGACCCAGGCCTCGTCGCCCACCGCGTCGAAGGCGGAGGAGCCGTTGACCTCGCAGTGGACGAGGTCGGGGTACTGGGTGGTGGAGTGGTTGCCCCAGATCGTCATCTTCTTGATGTCGTTGACGGTGACGTCGAGCCGTTGGGCCAGCTGGGCCGTGGCTCGGTTGTGGTCGAGTCGGGTCATGGCCGTGACCCGACGCGGGTCGAGCCCCTCGGCCGCACCCAGGGTGATGAGGGCGTTGGTGTTGGCCGGGTTGCCGACCACCAGGGCCTTCACGTCGGGCTTGGCCGCCGCGACCAGGGCTGCGCCCTGGGGCCCGAAGATGCTGCCGTTGGCCTCGAGGAGATCGGCGCGCTCCATGCCTGCCTTGCGGGGCATGGCCCCCACGAAGAACACGATGTCGGCGTCACCGAAGGCGACCTCGGCGTCGTCGGTGCGGACGGTCTCGGACAGCAGCGGGAAGGCGCAGTCGTCGAGCTCCATGGCCACGCCCTCCAGGGCATCCAGGGCCGGGGTGATCTCGAGCATCTGCAGCGCCACCGGGGTGTCCGGCCCGAGCAGGACGCCGCTGGCCACCCGGAACAGCAGGCTGTAGCCGATCTGACCTGCGGCTCCGGTGACGGCGATGCGGACGGGCTGGGTGCTCATGGCGGCTCCTCGGGGCGGTGGGTCCGGCCCGGAGGTTACCGACGGCCCGCGACCCCCTCGTCATCGACCGATCCACCGCCTCGGCACGAGAGGCAAGCGACGGCGACCGGATCCTGGAGCAACGACCGAACCCTGCGCGGCAGCCACGCGCGACGCTGGCGCCGTGGCCCCTCCCCTCTTCGTCTACGGGACGCTCATGCCCGGGCACCTGCGCTGGACCGTGATCGAGCCTCATGCCCTGGGGTGGCGCCCGGCGGCCGTGGAGGGTCGGCTCCACGACAGCGGCGCGGGCTGGCCCGCCGCGCTCTTCGTGCCGGGCGACGATCTGGTGCGGGGCTGGGCGGTGGACCTCGATCCCGACACGGTCGAGGTGGTGCTGGCCCACCTCGACGTGGTCGAGGGCGTCGCCTCCGGGCTGTTCGACCGGGTGCAGGTGAGCTTGCTGGGCGGCGAGCCTGCGGTGTCCTACCAGTGGGCGTCGAGCACCGACGGGCTGACCCGCATCGCGGCCTGGGACGACCAGGCCGAGGGCTGAGCCCCGCCCGGCGCCGGTAGCGTCGCCGCATGGTCCTGGTCGACGCCCCGCTGTGGCCGGCGCACGGCCGGCGCTTCGCCCATCTGGTCAGCGACGAGTCGCTGGAGGAGCTGCACGCCTTCGCCGCCGTCCTGGGACTGCCGGAGCGAGCCTTCCACCGAGACCACTACGACCTGCCCGACGCCTGGTGGGACGACGCCGTCGCTGCGGGCGCGACGCCGGTGGACCCGCGGGTCCTGGTCCGTCGGCTGCGGGACTCGGGATTGCGGTCACCGCGACGCCCCTCCTCCCCCCGCGGATCCCGGCCCTGACGCCTCCCTTGGCGGGCCGGGCCATGGCGGCTCGGATCGTTCTCAGGCCATCTGCTGCTGGAGGCCGTCGTCGAGGGCGGCGAGGAACTCCTCGGTCGTGAGCCACTCGGTGTCGTCCCCGACGAGCAGGGCCAGGTCCTTGGTCATGCGGCCGCTCTCGACGGTGTCGATGCAGACCTTCTCCAGCGCCTCGGCGAAGGCGGTGACCTCGGGGGTGTCGTCGAGGCGGCCCCGGTGGGCGATGCCGCGGGTCCAGGCGAAGATCGAGGCGATCGGGTTGGTGGAGGTCTTCTCGCCCTTCTGGTGCTGGCGGAAGTGGCGGGTCACGGTGCCGTGGGCGGCCTCGGCCTCCATCGTCTTGCCGTCGGGGGTGAGCAGGACCGAGGTCATGAGCCCGAGCGAGCCGAAGCCCTGGGCCACGGTGTCGGATTGCACGTCGCCGTCGTAGTTCTTGCAGGCCCACACGTAGCCGCCCTCCCACTTCATGGCGGCCGCCACCATGTCGTCGATGAGGCGGTGCTCGTAGGTGATGCCGGCGGCGTCGAAGTCGGACTTGAACTCGGCGTCGAAGACCTCCTGGAACACGTCTTTGAACATGCCGTCGTAGGCCTTGAGGATGGTGTTCTTGGTCGACAGGTAGACGGGCCAGCCCCGGGTGAGGCCGTAGTTGAGCGAGGCCCGGGCGAAGTCCTCGATCGAGCGGCGGAAGTTGAACATGCCCATGGCCACGCCACCGCCCTCGGGGAACTGCGCCACCTCCATCTCCATGGGTTCGCTGCCGTCGTCGGGCGTGTAGGAGATGGTGACGGTGCCGGGGCCGGGGACCTTGAAGTCGGTGGCCAGGTACTGGTCGGCGTGGGCGTGACGGCCGATGACGATGGGCTTGGTCCAGCCCGGCACCAGGCGGGGGACGTTGCCCATGATGATGGGCTCGCGGAAGACGACGCCGCCGATGATGTTGCGGATGGTGCCGTTGGGCGACCGCCACATCTTCTTCAGCCCGAACTCGGTGACCCGGGTCTCGTCCGGCGTGATGGTGGCGCACTTGACGCCGGCGCCGTGACGCTTGATGGCGTTGGCCGCGTCGATGGTGACCTGGTCGTCGGTGGCGTCGCGGTGCTCGATGCCGAGGTCGAAGTAGTCGAGCTCGATGTCCAGGTACGGGAGGATGAGCTGGTCCTTGATGAACTCCCAGATGATGTGGGTCATCTCGTCGCCATCGAGCTCGACGACGGGGTTCTGCACCTTGATCTTGGCCATCGTCGGAGCGTAGTTGTCTCAGACTTGTCTGCTCAACGGACGCAGGGCCCTCAGCCCGGCGCAGGACCGGCGTCGCGCAGCAGACCGAGGTTGGCGCACACCTGGCGAACCGAGGCCGCCCGGTTCATGGTGTAGAGGTGCATCCCGGGCACGCCCGCCTCCAGCAGGGCGCCCCCGACCTCCGATGCCACCTCGACGCCGAGGGCCCGGGTGGCCTCCTTGTCGCCGTCCACCCGGTCGAGGCGGGCCTCCAGCGCGGCGGGGATGGCGCTTCCGTTCATGGCCGACATGCGCCGCACGCCCGCGACGCTGATGAACGGCATGACACCGGGCACGACGGGCTTGTCACATCCCAGGGCGTCGAGGTCCTCCCGCATGGCCACGTAGTCGGAGGGGTCCCAGAAGAACTGGGTGATGGCGAAGTCGGCCAGGGCCAGCTTGGCCGCCAGGTAGCGGCGGTCGTCGGGTCGATCGGCCGACCGAGGGTGCATCTCGGGGAAGGCGGCCACGCCGATCGAGAAGTCGCCGACCTCGCGGATCAGCTCGATGAGCTCGGTGGCGTAGGTGAAGTCCCCGCCGGCCTCGAACCCATCGGCCGGGGGGTCGCCGGCCAGGGCCAGGATGTTCTCGATGCCGGCCTCGTGGTAGTGGGTGAGCAGCTCGCGCAGCTCGGCCCGGGTGTGGCCCACGCAGGTGAGGTGGGGCATGGCCGGGAACGAGCGCTCCTTGTCCACCCGGATCACGACGTCGCGGGTGGTGTCGCGTGTCGTGCCCAGCGCGCCGTAGGTGACCGAGATGAACTCGGGCGCCAGCTGGGCCAGGTCCTCCATGGTCTCGTCGAAGGTCACGAGGGCCTCGGGCGTCTTCGGTGGGGGGAACTCGAAGGACACCGTGCGCCCGACAGCCAGCAGGTCAGCGATCGCAGCCATGGTCGGACGAGGCTAGGCCAGCCCGACCCCGGCTCGGCAGTCCACCAGCGCCCACGGCACCGATGAGTCGGATCGCTCTCGTGCGTCTCCGCCTCTGCACCCACCCGATCGCCGTCGGTCGAGACCGTCGGAACCCAGGTGCGACCGACGATGTCTCCCTGGCACCATGACACCGTCTCGACACCGCCGATCGCGCCCCGAGCCCTTGGAGAAACCCATGTCCCCCTCCCTCGCCGTCGAGGCCCACGGGCTGGTCAAGCGCTATGGCAAGACCGTGGCGCTGGCCGGCGTCGACATCAGCGTCCCCACCGGCACGGTGACCGCCGTGCTGGGCCCCAACGGCGCCGGCAAGACCACGGCGGTGCGGGTGCTCACCACGTTGGCCGACGCCACCGAGGGCACCGCCACCGTGGCCGGCTACGACGTGGCCCGCCAGCCGACCGAGGTACGCCGCCGCATCGGCCTGGCCGCCCAGGACGCGACCATCGACCCGCTCCTCACCGGGTGGGAGAACCTGGTCATGATCGGCGAGCTGCACCAGCTGCCGCGCAAGGAGGCGAAGGTGCGGGCCGGAGAGCTGCTCGGCCAGTTCTCCCTCGATGATGACGGCGGCCGGGTGACCTCCGGCTACTCCGGAGGCATGCGCCGCCGGCTGGACCTGGCCGCGACCCTCGTGGCCCGCCCCCAGGTGCTGTTCCTCGACGAGCCCACCACCGGGCTCGATCCCCGGGCCCGCAACGAGCTCTGGGCCGTGCTCGACACCCTGGTGGGCAGCGGGACGACGGTCCTGTTGACCACCCAGTACCTGGAGGAGGCCGACCGCCTGGCCGACGACATCCTCGTCGTCGACCACGGCAGGGTGATCGCCGAGGGCGACGCCCGCAGCCTCAAGCGCCAGATCGGTGGTGACAACATCGGCCTGGTGGTCACCGATCCGGCCCGCCTCGACGAGGCCGCGGCTCTGCTGGCCCGCATCACCGGCGGTGAGCCGGCCCTCGACCGTCCGGTGCGCTCGGCCACGGCGCCGACCGGGGACGGCGTCGCCGCCCTGGCGGCCACCGCCACCGCCCTGGCCGACGCCGACATCGCCGTCGAGGACCTGGGGCTACGCCAACCCACCCTCGACGAGGTGTTCCTCACCCTCACCGGCGCCCCCATCGACCACGACGAGGACACCGAGCCCACCAAGGAGGAGGTCCTCCCATGACCACCACCACCAGCCCCTCGCCCGACGGCCTGGGCGTCGTCGACGTGGCCGACCTGGCCCCCCGACCGGACGCCGCCCTGCACCGCCGACGCGGCGTGGTCCACGACACCTGGGTCATCGCCCGCCGGGGCCTGATCCACATGAAGCGCCAACCCGAGGCGCTCTCCGACGCCACCATCCAGCCCATCATGTTCGTGCTGCTGTTCGCCTACGTGTTCGGCGGTGCCATCGACGTCCCCGGCGGCGGCAGCTACCGGGAGTTCCTGATGGGCGGGATCATGGCCCAGACCATCGTCTTCACCGCCTTCGGCGTGGCCCTGGCCATCGCCAACGACTTCAAGAACCAGGCCGTGGATCGCTTCCGCTCCCTGCCCCTCGCCAAGGGCGCGGTGCTCGGCGGCCACGCGGTGGCCAACGTGCTGAAGTCGCTGCTCCCGATCGCCCTCATGTCGGTGGCCGGGCTGCTCATCGGCTGGAGGATCCGCAGCAGCGTGATCGAGGCCCTCTACGGCTACCTGCTGCTGGTGGCGTTCGCCTTCGCCATGATCTGGATCGGCGTCCTGCTGGGCGCGGCGGTGAAGACCCCGGAGGGCGTCACAGGGGTGGCCTTCGTGGCCCTCTTCCCGATCACGTTCGTGGCCAGCACCTTCGTGCCCACCACCTCCATGCCCGCCTTCCTCCAGACGGTGGCCGAGTGGAACCCGGTGACGACCCTGTCGGACGCACTGCGGGCCCTCTTCGGCAACCCCAACACCCCCATCGCGCCCGGCGACCCCTGGTCGATCGCCCACCCCGTGGCCTACACCTGGATCTGGATCGTCGCCATCGTCCTCGTCTGCGCCCCCCTGGCGGTGCGTGCCTACGGCCGCTCGATCAGCCGGTGATCCCTTCTCGATTGCAGAGCCGCTCGAACGAGCTGTCGCACCGTGCCGGTAGGTTCGAGGCATCTCCCCTGTTGACATCGCGGCCACAGGAGAGTCTCATGGCCATGACCGAGCGCCACCGCTCGGCCCTCTACCTCAGGTTGAGCAGGATCATCGATGACGAGGAGGGCCGTCGGCGAGATGATGTCGTATTCCCGGCCCGAGATGTGGAGGAGCCGGGCCACGAAGGAGTTCGTCCGGGCTGAGATCCACGCCGCCACGACCAGGTTCATCATCTGGACCGTCGGCGCCGACACCGCTCTCCTGGGGCTCTTCGTCGCCATCACCCGAGCCGGCTGACTGGCCGAGGCCTCGGCGTCGTCGCTGCGGTGTTGACCCTGCGTCCGCCTGTTGGCAGCTCGGTCTCTCAGGCGCGACCGACCGAGACCGGGGCGGCCGAGATGCAGGCCAAGGCCTCCAGATCCCGCGGGTCACTCGTCAGGATCGTCGTCACACCCAGCCGAGCGGCGGATGCCACCACGATGGCGTCGGTGGCCGAGACCCGGGGCCGGGCCACCGCCGTCCGCAGGGCGGCCGCCTCTCGTGCCAGGCTCTCGTCGACATCGACGACCCGACACGACCGGAGGAGCCGGTTCTCGTGGAAGTCGCGGCGATGGTCACCGGTCAAGGACTCCGTCAGGACGGGGCTGGGCACCACCGGAGCCGCGCCCGAACGCTCGCGCAGCACCCTCAGTCGCGCGCGATCACCGGCCAGCGCGGTGAGTCCCTGTGCGTCGAGCACGACCTTCACGCCGACCGCTGCCCACCTCGCGGGCCGAACACGCGGTCGCCCCACTCTTCGGCCGCCGCGGTCTCGGCCGCGGGGGGAGGCCCGAGCTCGGCGTCGAGCTGGTCGAGGTAGCGGTCGAGGGCGAGCAACCGGTCGCGCTCCGCCAGCTCCTCGGCGATGGCGCGCCGCGACAGCTGTGACACGTTCAGTCCTGCCGCCTTGGCGGTCTCGGCCAGCTCGTCGGGAAGAGAGATGTTCATCCTCGCCATGCGCACACCATACACATCCACATCGACCCATCGTGGGCCGCCACTCTGGTCCCACGTGTCGACGCGTCGACCGCCCCGGTGCCGATAGACGGCGACAGCCGTGCCGTCGGGGTTGGCCACGTCGAGCACCGGCACCCGGCCCGCCGAGACATCCACGACTCGGCCACGTCGAGCAGGGCACCGCCGATGCCCTCGCCCTGGAGCCCCACGTCTACGAAGAGGGCGGCCACCCCGGCCAGCCGGTCGATCCCCACGCTCGCTGCGTCGGACCAGCATTGGGCCATGCCGTCGGGGTCGGCGACCACCGTCCGCACGCTGATGTGGCCGACGGGACGCCCCTCGAGCACGGCGGTCCAGGCTCCCTCCTCCTTGTCTCGGGCGATGAAGTCCTCGACCGGGAACGGCAGCGGCCACTCGATCGGGTAGCCCGACGTCGGCTGCTGGCGAGCCAGCACTTCGCAGAGGGGCGTGACGTCAGATGGCCGGCGGGGCCGGATGGTCACGCCGCGCCTCCGGGAAGACATGGCGTGGCGTCCTACCTGGTCTGGAAGGCGCGGCGTCCGGCGGCCTGCACGGTGTTGACCATGAGCATGGCTCGGGTCATGGGACCGACCCCACCGAGGCGGGGCGAGAGCCAGCCTGCCACCTCGGCCACGTCGTCGGCCACGTCGCTGACGACCCGCTTGCCCTCGAAGCTGACGCCGGCGGCCACGACCGCCGCGCCCGGCTTCACCATGTCGGCGGTGATCATGCGCGGCGCTCCGGCGGCGGCCACGAGGATGTCGGCCCGGCGGGTGTGAGGGCCGAGGTCGGCCACACCGGTGTGGACCACCGTCACCGCGGCGTTGGCCTCGGGATGCTTGAGGGTGAGCAGGTTGGCGAGGGGCCGGCCGATGGTGAGGCCCCGGCCGACGATGACCACGTGACGGCCGGCCACGGGGACCTCGTGGGCGTGGAGCAGGGCCAGGATGCCGGCCGGGGTGCAGGCGCGGGGCGCGTCGACGCCCATGACGAGCCGACCCAGGTTGACCGGGTGGAGGCCGTCGGCATCCTTGTCGGGGTCGAGGCCGCGGTAGAGGGCCTCGTAGTCCAGGTGCGGCGGGAAGGGGTGTTGGGGCAGCACCGCGTCGACCGAGGGATCGGCGTTCCAGCGATCGATGACGGCCTCGACGTCGGCGGCGCGTGCGTCGGCCGGGAGGCGCTCGTCGAAGGAGGCGATGCCGAGCTCGGCGCAGTCGGCGTGCTTCATGCTCACGTAGCGGTGGCTGGGACCGTCGTCGCCGACGAGGACCGTCCCCAGCCCGGGGGGCGTACCGGTGACCTCGGTGACGGCGGTGATCCGCTCGCGCAGCTCGTCGCGGACGCGGGCGGCCAGCGCCTCGCCGTCCAGCGTGGCGGCCGTCATGGCGCGTCCTCTCGATCGAGACGTCTCGGGGGGTGTCGTGGGGGCGGGTCCATCAGTGGAGGAAGTGTCGTTCGCCGGTGAACAGCATGGCCAGGCCCAGCTCGTCGGCTCGGGCCGTGACCTCGTCGTCGCGCACCGAGCCGCCGGGCTGCACGACAACGGCCACCTCGGCCTCGGCCGCCGCCTCCACCCCGTCGGGGAAGGGGTAGAAGGCGTCGCTGGCACAGGCCCCGCCCGCCGCCCGTCCCGCGGCCTTGGCCGACGCGATCTGACCCGCCTCCACCCGGTTCTGCTGGCCGGCCCCGATGCCCCAGGCGACGCCGTCCTTCACCAGCACGATGGAGTTGGACTTCACCCACCCACACAAGCGGAAGGCGAGGGCCGCGTCCGCCCGCTCCGCCTCGGTGGGCACCCGCCGGGTGACGACGCGCCACTCCGACGCCGGGGTCACGAACCGATGGGGCTCCTGCACCAGGTACCCGCCGGTGACGGGACGGACGTGAAGGGGGTCCGGAGTCGGCGCCGGCGCCTCCAGCAGCCGCGTGTTCTTGCGCTTGGCCCGCAGCGCGTCGACCACTCCGTCGCCGTAGCCGGGGGCGATCACCACGTCGGCCTGGGCCGCGCCCACCATGCGCTCGGCCGTCGCCGGGTCGATCGGCACCGACAGGGCCACGATGCCGCCGAAGGCGGAACGGGGATCGCAGTCGAAGGCGGACTGGTAGGCCTCCGCCGCGGTGGCGGCCACCGCTGCGCCGCAGGGGTTGGCGTGCTTGATGATGGCGCAGGCCACCTGGCCAGTGGCCGCCGCCAGGTCGTGGGCCAGCAGCCAGGCCGCGTCGGCGTCGTAGAGGTTGAGGTAGGAGAGGGCGAAGCCCGAGTGCTGGGTGATGTGGCCCCACCACGGATCCGCCCCCTCGGTGCGGTAGAGGGCTGCCTGCTGGTGGGGGTTCTCGCCATACCTGAGGGTCACCGGCTCGCGCCGGGCTCGGATCTGGAGCGCCGTCGGCAGGGAGTCCTCGACCTCGGCCTGGTGCTCCGCCCCGGCGGCCGCCGCCTCGTCCCGGAACCAGGCTGCGACGGCAGCATCGTAGGCCGCGGTGGTGGCGAAGGCCTTCGCCGCCAGCCGGCGCCGGGTAGACGCCAGGATTGCTCCCTGGGCCTGCACCTCGGCCAGCACCAGGCCGTAGTCGAGAGGATCGACGACCACCGCGACGTGGGCATGGTTCTTGGCCCCGGCCCGGATCATGGCCGGACCGCCGATGTCGATGAGGTCGACCGGACCGGCCGAGTCGCGGTGGACGAAGTCGGCCGGGTCGGATCCGAAGGGGTAGAGGTTGCTCACCAGCAGGTCGATGCCCTCGATGCCGTATGCCTCCATGTCGGCCCGGTGCTCGGGGTCGTCGCGGTCGGCCAGCAGCCCGCCGTGCACCTTGGGGTGCAGCGTCATCACCCGGTGGCCGAGGATCGCCGGCGCGCCGGTGAGGTCGGCCACGTCGGTCACCGCGATGCCGGCCTCGGTCAGGGCGGCGGCAGTACCACCGCTCGAGACCAGGTCCCAACCCGCCTCCGCCAGGCCACGAGCCAGCGGGACGATGCCGGCCTTGTCGTAGGTGGAGAGCAATGCTCGCACTGGGTCAGGCCTCCTGGGCGAGGGAGGGGTCAGGCGAGGGCGACGACGCGCCCTCGGCCGCGGGCAGCACCGAGCCCCGGGCGAGGATCGCCTTCAGGGTCGCGGGGAAGAGACGGCGCTCGACCACCTTGATGCGCTCGTGGAGAGAGCTCTCGTCGTCGCCGGGGAGGACGGGCACCTCCTCCTGGGCGAGGATCGGCCCGGTGTCGACCTCGAGGCCGGCCACGTGGATCGTGCAGCCGGTGGTGATCACTCCCGCCGCCAGCGTGTCGCGCACGGCATGCCAACCCTTGAAGGCGGGGAGCAGGGCGGGGTGGGTGTTGACCATGCGTCCCCCGAAGCGGTCGTGAGCGGGGCGGCTCAGGATGGTGCCGAAGCCCGCCATGGCCACCACGTCGATGCCGTGAGCGTCGAGGGCGTCGGCGACCCGGGTGGAGTAGGCGTCGCGGTCGAACCCGGCATCGAAGCGGTCGCGCGCGACGAGCACGGTGGTGACCCCGGCCGCTGCGGCGCGGTCGAGGGCGAGGCAGGGGCGGTCAGCCAGGACCAGGTGGACGGGCACGTCGGCCGCCAGGAGGGCGTCGAGGTTCGACCCCGTCCCCGACACCAGCACTGCGACGCGCACGATGGGCGAACCTACCAGCCGCCACCGGTTCGTCATCCCGGCGAACGGGTAGGCCGCCCCGGTCCGTTCGGCTGTCTCGCCTTGGCCCGTCGGCTAGACCGGACCCATCCACCCCGCCCCAGGAGGCACTCCCGTGGCCTGGCCCCAACACGCCCCACCCCCGACGCCCGCAGCCAAGGCGTCCCCGCCCATCGCCGCGATCGTCACCGCCGGCGCGGCCGTGCTCACCCTCCTGTTCTCGTTCTTCAGGGTGGCCAAGCTCGACCTCCTCGGCGGTGACGTGGGATGGTCCGTCTGGACCGTCAACGGGGTCAACCCTGGTCTGTTCGGCGTCGGCACCTACATCCCGGTCCTCGCGCTCGTCGCGGGAGCGGCGGCCCTGACCCGGGCCTTCGCCAAGGGGCTGGGAGCCCGGTCCCTCGGCGGCTACACGCTGCTCCAGGTCCAGCAGGTGGCGGCGGCCATGGCGTTCCTGCTCTGGCTCGGCTACCTGGTGGGCACGGTCCTCGGAGACACCGACGTCGCCCTCGGCCTCCTGCTGCTCTTCCTCGGCACCGCCGGTGTCCTCGCCGGCACCGTCATGTCCACCCTCGAGGGTCGCAAGGCCACCGCCCCGCACGCCGGCCAGCAGCAGTGGCAGTGGGACCAGCCCGCGCCGGGCGCCTCCGGCCCGTCCTCCCAGTGGGACCAGCCCGCGCCGGCGGAGGCGGCGGGGCCCGGGCAATGGTCCTCGCACGCCGCCCCCGCCCCCCAGGGGTGGCAGCAGCAGACCCACGCTCCGTCGGAGCCCGCCCCGTGGCAGAAGCAGACCCCGGCCGCCTCGGCGTCCGCCCCTGAGGGGTGGCAACAGTCTCCGGCCTCGGCGTCCGCCCCTGAGGGGTGGCACCAGTCCCCGCCCGCCCCGTGGCAGCAGCCCCCGCCCCCTCCCGGGGCGTGGGAGCCGCCCCCGCCCCCTCCAGGCCAGTGGCAGCCGGATCCCGCCGGCGCGCCCGGCACTGTCCCCGCCGGCCAACAGCCGTCGTGGTCGCCGGGGCCGACGCCCGCCCCCACCCCGGCACCGGCACCCCCCGGGCCCCAGCCGGAGCCGGGGCCCCGTGACCCCCAGCCGGCCCCGCCCCAACCGAGCCCCGCCCCCATCGTCGGTGGCGGTGCCCTGGTCGATCCAGGGACCCAGGTCATCCCCGGGCCCCCACCCGCACCTCCCCGCGACGAGCCCGACGACCGCGACCAACCGACCGCGTTCCCCGGGTCGCCAGGCGACGAGCAGGCTGAACCCGATCAGCCCGCGGGCTTTCCCGAGCCGCCCCCCTCCAACACCCCGTAGCAAGAGCCCTCCCCACCACTCGGGCCGGGGGACGGCCGGGACCGTCAGCCGGGGCTGAGGCGGTGGGCCCGTAGCTCCTCGTAGATGCCGAGGCTGGCCTCGACCAGCGTCGCGAGCCGTGGGTCGGTCACCTCCGGCGGCGGCCCGGTGCGGGGCGGCGCGAAGCCGGTGCTGCGGGACGTGGTGCCATACCAGTCGCGCCACCGCTCCCACTCCGGGCGCATGCCCGGCTCCCAGGTGAGGGCGTCGGCGCGGAGGTTCAGGCTCTCCCGTGCGCACCACGCTCCGACCACACCGTGCGGGTCACGGCAGAGATCGTCGCTGTCGATCACCGGGGCCGACCCTCCGTCGCGCGCCGAGACCTCGGTGTGGAGACCCGCGAGGGCCGTGAAGCCGGCCTCCTCCTCGGTGAGGTCGGGCCAGATGGCGGCCATCGACGGGATCGCCCACCGAGGGTCGCGCACCAAGAAGGTGTGCGAGGCCCGGTCCCGCACCTCGGGGGGAAGGGCCCCGGCCGGGTGGTAGGCCATGTCCTTCACGAACACCGGGCCTTCGGCCCCGGCGGCCAGGACCTCACGGCCCACGGTGGCGACGGTGGCGCCCGGTTCGCTCTCGGCGTAGCGGGGGCTGACCCGCTCGGGCCCGTGGTAGTAGGCCGCGGACCACGGCTCGTCGAAGACCTGGTGGTCGCCGCGCTCGATGACCATGCGCTCGAACGCGGTCGAGGCGCTGCGGGGCACCGCCCAGAGGATGCGGATCGGGTGTCCTCCGGGCCGGGCCGGGTCCATGAGCCTCGACCCTAGGAGGGAGCTGTCGCCGTGGAGGCGGCCAGATCGAGCTCGAGCCCGATGGGGCAGTGGTCCGAGCCCAGGACGTGGCCGAGCGCCCACGCCCGGGTGAGGACGGGGCGGAGTCGACGGGACACCAGCCAGTGGTCGATGCGCCAGCCCACGTCGCGCTCTCGAGCCCGGGTCACGTTCGACCACCACGTCCAGTCGCGGCCCTCGGGGTGGAGGTGGCGGTAGGCATCGACGAAGCCGGCCTCGAGGTGGGCCCCGAACGCGGCCCTCTCCTCTTCGGTGCAACCCGACCGCCCCTTGTTGGGGGTGGGCCGGGCCAGGTCGTCGCGGGTGGGGGCGACGTTGAGGTCGCCGCCCAGCACGACGGGCTGGCGCCGGGCACGGGTGCGCAGATGGCGGGTGAGGGCAGCGTCGAAGGCCAGCCGATCAGGCAGGCGGGACAGGTCGCGCCGGGAGTTGGTGCCGTAGGCCGAGACGACGGTGAGGCCGGGGAGGTCGACGGTGAGGACCCGGGCCTCGGGGTCGCGGGTGGCCCGCCCGAGCCCGGGCCGCGACGCCAGGATGGGCCGCCGGCTGAACACGGCCGTGCCCGAGTACCCCTTGCGATCAGCTGCGTTGTAGGCCCGATCCCACCCGTCGAGGAAGCCGAGCCCGTCGGGCTCGACCTGGACCCGCGTCTCCTGGAGCAGGAGCACATCGGGCTGTTCCTCGGCGACCAGAGCGTGCAGCACCCCCTTGTCCCGCACCGACCGCAACCCATTGCAGTTCCAGCTGATCAACTTCACAGGTGCCCCCAGACCATCAGACCGCCGAGACGAGGCGAGGCAGTGAACCACGTCGGGCGAAGCAGGCGAGCGCACACGATCAGATGAAGGCCCGGCGCAGCCGAGCGAGTGACGACGAAACCCGAGCGAGTGACTACAGCTCGCTCACGATGTCCACCATGTGGGCACCGGCCTCGGTGGGGTTCTGGCCCACGCGGACACCGGCGTCCTCCAGGGCCTCGATCTTGGCCGCGGCGGTGCCCTTGCCGCCCGAGACGATGGCCCCGGCGTGGCCCATCTTCTTGCCGGGAGGGGCGGTGACGCCGGCGACGTAGGCCGAGACGGGCTTGGACATCTCGGCCTTGATGAACTCGGCCGCCTCCTCCTCGGCCGAGCCGCCGATCTCGCCGATCATCATCACCGCCTTGGTCTCGGGGTCGGCCTCGAAGGCTGCCAGGCAGTCGATGAAGCTGGTGCCGGGGACCGGGTCGCCCCCGATGCCGACGCAGGTGGTGACGCCGATGTCGGCCAGCTTGAGCTCGTAGAGGGCCTGGTAGGTGAGGGTGCCGGACCGGCTGACGATGCCGACGGGGCCGCCGGCCTTGGCGATCTCCCCGGCCGTGATGCCGATGTTGGCCTTGCCGGGGCTGATGACCCCGGGGCAGTTGGGACCGAGGACGCGGGTGTCGGGGTGGTCTCGCTTGACCTTGTTGAAGAACCAGGCCTCGTCCTGGGCGGGGACGCCCTCGGTGATGACCACCACCAGGTCGAGGCCGGCCTCGGCCGCCTCCATGACCGCCCCCTTCACCCCCGGGGCGGGGATGAAGACGCACGACGCGGTGGCCCCGGTGGCCTCCTTGGCCTCGGCCACCGAGGCGAAGATGGGGATGCCCTCGACGTCGGTGCCGGCCTTCTTGGGGTTGGTGCCGGCCACGACCTGGGTGCCGTAGTCGCGGTTGCGGAGTCCGTAGAACCGCCCCTGGGACCCCGTGAGCCCCTGGTAGATCACCTTGGTGTTCTCGTCAACGAAGATGGACACATTTTCCTCTCAGGGACACTCAGTCGGGACACGGGTGAACTTCGGCGGTGCGTAATCGGCCCGGCGCAGCCGCTGGGGGTCTGGGGGCGCAGCCCCCGGGGGAAGCGAGCCGGTCCAGCTTGCTGGTTGGCGAGCATGGGCGCGAGCGCAGCGAGCACGACCAGCTCGTCGGAACGGAGCGAGCGCCAGCGAGCGAGTGACGACGAAGGTCACCTTGCCAGGTCAACAGCGGCCTCGGCGGCCTCGAGCATGGTGGGCTTGGTGAGAACCGTCTCGGAGGTATGGGTGGAGAGGATCTCCCGTCCTTCCTCCGCGTTGGTGCCGTCGAGGCGGATCACCATGGGCACCGCGATGTCGACCCGCTCCAGGGCGGCGACGATGCCGTTGGCGACCTCGTCACCCTTGGTGATGCCGCCGAAGATGTTGATGAAGATGCTGCGGACCTTGTCGTCGCCGGTGATGACCTCGAGGGCACCGGTCATCACATCCGCGTTGGCCCCCCCGCCGATGTCGAGGAAGTTGGCGGGGCTGCCGCCGACCTGGTTGATGATGTCGACGGTCGACATGGCCAGGCCGGCACCGTTGGCGATCACCCCCACCGTGCCGTCGAGGCCGACGTACTGGAGCCCCTTGTCGTGGGCGGCCTGCTCTCGGGCGTCACGCTCCTCGGTGGCCTCGTACTCGGAGTGGTCGTGGCGGAAGTCGGCGTTGCCGTCGAGGGTGACCTTGGCGTCGAGGGCGTGGACCTTGCCCTCCGGCGTGAGGATCAGCGGGTTGATCTCGACCAGGTCGGCATCGCCGTCGACGTAGGCCCGGTACAGCTTCTGGAGGATGTCGACCGTGCCCTCGATGGCGTCAGGGTTCAGGTGGGCACCCGCCACCCAGCGGCGGGCCGCCTCCTCGGTGAGACCGTCCACGGGATCGACCCAGATCTTGGCGATGGCGTCGGGGTCGGTCTCGGCCACGGTCTCGATCTCCACCCCGCCCTGGGCCGACAGCATCCCCAGGTGCGACTTGGCCGAGCGGTCGAGCGTGAAGCTGGCGTAGTACTCCTCGGCGATGTCCGATGCCTTCTCAACCCAGACCCGCTCGACGGTGTGGCCCTTGATGTCCATGCCGAGGATGGCCTCGGCGTGGCTGCGGACCTCCTCGACGCTGTCAGCGAGCTTGATCCCGCCGGCCTTGCCCCGACCGCCCACCTGGACCTGGGCCTTCACGACCACCGGGTACTCACCGATGGCCTCCGCCGCGGCCACGGCCTCATCGACGGTGAGGGCCACGTCGCCAGGGGAGACGGGGATGTCGTAGGTGGCGAACAGCTGCTTGCCTTGGTACTCGAACAGGTCCATGCGACGGGTGGTCTCCCTCGGGGCGGCAGGGTCGGGCGCGCCGGTGCGACTCGATGCCGGGTGGCCCGGGCAGGGATACTACGCAGGTGATCCTGACCCTCACGTGGCTGCCGGCCGAGGCCCCTCGCCCGGGGGTCGATCCGGTCCGTCGCGGTGGTCCCGGGGACCTCCGGTGAGTCCCGTCGAGCGATCCCGCAGTCACGCCGGGAGGGCGCTGGCCGTCTCCGGCGTGGGTGTCGCGGTCGTCCTGCTGGTGCTGTGGGCTGCGTCGGTGTTCACCTCCCGCCAGGACAGCCTCGACGTCCGCCTGGGCGACCAGACCTTCGAGGGCGGCAGCGCCTCGAAGCTGGCCGCCGAGATCGACGACAGGGGTCCGATCCTCTACGGCGACATCTCCGACTCCGGCACCGATGTCACCCGCGACATCATCCTCCAGCACCTGGGCGACGACCAGGAGGAGGGCTGGTTCGCGTTCCGGGCCCAGCCTCCCGACCGCGGCCGGGCGTGCACCTGGGACTGGCAGCCCGACGAGGAGCTCTTCCGAGCCGCGTGCGAGGACTCGCTCACCGCTCCCGCCGACGGCGAGGGACTCGAGAGCTATCGCGTCGAGGTCGTCGACGGTCGCCTCGACGTCGACCTCAACTTCGACCGGCGCGAGACCACCACGACCACCTCCACCACGGTGGTCGAGTCCGGCGATGTCCCCCCCACCACCGCCGGGTAATCGGTCTGATCGCCGTGGCTGCCGTCAGGCGGAGGCGTGGGGGAAGGGGCCGGTGACCTCGTAGGTGACACCGGGGTTGCGCTGCGAGCTGAAGTAGAGCCGGGTGCCATCGGGGGAGAAGGCAGGGCCGGTGATCTCCGAGCCCTCGACGTCGGGCAGCTGCAGCACCGGCTCGACCAGATCGTCGGGCCCGAGCCGGACGACCTCCATGTTCCCGCCGTCCTCGGCCACGTAGCGATCGCCGCCGGCGTCGACGGCGATGTTGTCGACACCGGTGAGCACCGCCTCGCCGTCCTCGGTGGCCTCGGTGGTCATCGGGTCGTAGACGACGGTGACTTCCTGGCCGTCGAGGGCCCACACCCGGTTGTCGCCCTTGGTCGTCAGGTACGTGGTGCCCTGGAAGTGAGCCAGGCCCTCGCCGCCGTCGAAGCGCACCACGTCCTCGACCTGGTCACGGGTCGGGGTGGTCTCGCCGGTGGGGTCGGGGACCTCGGCCCAGCGTCGCTCCCCCTCCGCGCCGGCCAGCACCTCGAGGGTCCCGGCCGTCAGGTCGGGCCACTCGTCGGGGGTGAAGCGGTAGAGGGCGCCGTTGGGCTCGTCCTCACTGAGGTAGAGCACCTCGGCGTCGGGGTCGACGGTCGCGGCCTCGTGCTTGAACCGGCCGCGGGCCGGGCGCTCCTCGGCTTCCTCGACGCCGAAGGGGTCGCACTCCCACACCCGTCCGCCGGGCACCTCTTCGCAGCTGAGCCAGGTGTCCCAGGGTGTGGCCCCACCCGCGCAGTTGTTGTCGGTGCCGTCGAGGATGCGCGCCGCCTCGACGATCTCGCCGTCGGCGTCGAAGCGGACCATCGAGGCCCCACCGGTGCTGCCCTCCTCGCTGTTGGAGACGTAGACCCAGCCGCCGGCGGCGACCGCGAAGCAGGCTCCGCCGTCGGGGTTGCCGTGCCACTCGAGGCCGGTGCCGGAGACCTCCTCGTTGCTGCGGGCCACGACCCGTGACGTGAAGCCCTGCGGGAGGCGTAGACCGTTGGCGTCGGGCTCGCCCAGGGGGCCGAGGGGCCCGGGCGGGGCCGTGGTGGTGGTCGACTCGGGGCCGGTGGTCGTGGTGGTGGTGGGGTCACCGGCCGCATCGGAGGACGCGTCGTCCGACGAGCAGGACACCAGCCAGGGCGCCATGGCCGAGGACGCCAACCCCACCCCCATGAGGCGCAGGACGCGGCGCCGATCCATGCCGGTGCGCTCTCTGGGTGCGTGCTCCCCTGGGCTCATCCGGATGACGCTACTGGCCATCAGCCCTTGGCGGGCGGCGCTGTCGTCGCGCCGGTCCCTCAGGGGCCGAACAGCTCTCTGACCTTGGTCCGCTGCACCTTGGCGGTGCCGCTGTGGGGCAGCTCGTCGACGATGAGGACCCGCACCGGGACCTTGTAGCTGCTGAGCCGCTCCTTGGCCCAGGTCCGCAGCCCCTCCGGATCGAGGTCGGATCCGATGTGGGCGGTGACCGCGGCGACGGGCACCTCGCCCAAGCGGTCGTCGGCCAGGCCCACCACCGCCGCCTCGGTCACGTCCGGGTGCTGCTCCAGGGCCTGTTCCACCTCCACCGCGTAGACGTTGTAACCGCCCCGGACGACGACCTCCTTGGCTCTGCCCTCGAAGGTGAAGAGGCCGAATGCCCCCCGCCGCACCAGGTCACCGGTCCGCAGCCACCCGTCCTCGGTGAAGGCGCCGCGGGTCGCACCCTCGTCGCCCCGGTAGCCCTTCAGCACGCCGGGCCCCGACAGCAGGAGCTCCCCGACCGAGCCTCGGGCCACCTCGTCGCCGGCCTCGTCGATGATACGGGTGCGGTAGCCGGGCAGAGGCACCCCCAGGCGCCCGACCGCGGCGGGGACGTAGGGCAGGGCCACCCGGGCCGCCACGCCGCCGGCGGTCTCGACCATGCCGTAGCCCTCGGCGAACACGGCCCGACCGACCGTGCCCACACCCGGCAGCGTGGCCGTGCCGCCCATGCGACAGAACCGCTCGGCCAAGGTCTCGGGCATGGCGTCGGCGCCGGAGAGCCACATCCGCACCGACCCCAGGTCGCGGTCCTCGGCGCCGGCGTCGAGGAGCATCCGGTACATCGCCGGCACGCCGATGAAGATGCCGGCCCGGCGCTGCTCGATCTCGTCCAGGACCGCATCGGGCTCGAAACGGGGGAGGAACCGCACGGGGACGGCCGCGCAGGCCAGCCCGATGGCGACCACCAGACCCATGATGTGGGCCATGGGCAGGCTGTACACGGCCTCCTGTCCGTGGCCGAGAGCGGGCATCAGTGCGGCCCGGTTGAGCCCGCCGAGGATGCCTCGGTGGGTGAGCTCGGCGCCCTTGGGGTGACCGGTCGTGCCCGACGTGTAGAATACGGCGCCGACATCACCGGGGTCGCAGGGGTGGGCCCGGCCGAGGGGCACATCCGCCGGGAGGTCGTCGGCCGACCGCACGACGAGGGCGGCGGCGGCGTCGGCGACCACGTGGTCGAGCTCCTCGGGCCGGAGGCGATCGTTGACCGGGGCGGGGACGGCGCCGGCCCGGCTGGCGGCCAGGCAGAGCAGCAGCTGGTCGTAGCCGTTGGGGGTGGCGACGACCACGACCTCGCCCGGCTCCACCCGCTCGGCGACGGCGGCGGCCCAGCCGTCGACCTGGGCCGCCGCCTCACCGAGGGTGCGTCGCGGTCCCTCGACCTCGTCGACCAGGATCCGATCCGGGTCGGCGGCGGCGAGACGCTCGAGCAGGCCCCCGAGGACCAGGTCGTCGTCGAGGGCGATGCGGGTGCGCCGGAGGGTCCGGAGCCCGGGGATCACAGGTCCGACCCGAGCCGGGCCGGACCCGGGGACAGGGTGGTCAGGGGCGTCGGAGCAGGCGACATCGGCCCGACGGTACCCCCGGGAGCACGACCCGCTCGCCGGAGAGCGGGTCGGGGAGCGCCGCGACCGGCCTCACGTCGGTGGGAGGAGGGAGTCGCGACCGTCTCCGAGGCCGTAGTGACCGCGATCGCTATCGGCCAGGTCCTCGACGGCACCGATCACGGCCAGGATGCCGGCGAAGAGCTCCAGGTCGTCGACGGTGGAGACCCGGTCGCGAAGCATGTCGTCCTCTCGCAGGGCGGCGAGGGGACGGACGCGATCAGCCTCGCGCTCCTCGACCTCGTCCCCCCGGACGCCCGACGCGACCACGACGGGGGCGGGACCGTCCACCGCCATGGCCGACACCACGGGGAGGAGGAACGCGGGGTCGGGCACCTCCAGGTCGACGCCGGTCACCACCACGTAGCGGTAGCCGGTGCCGGCGAGCAGGTCGGCCGCCTCGGGCCCCTCGGCCGTGGGCTCCCACGCCAGGAAGTCGGCCGCGACCAGGGCGCGGATGTCGCGGGGCTCGGGCACGACCGCTTCGGCGCCGGGGTCGGCGGGCACCGTGGTCGACCCGGGGTCGGGCGGGACGCCGGGCGCGCCGGGCTCGGTCGTCGCGCCCGGCTCCGTCGACCCCGGGACCGTCGTCGCGCCCGGCTCGGTCGTCGCGCCCGGCTCCGTCGACCCCGGGACCGTCGTCGCGCCCGGCTCGGTCGTCGTCCCCGGAGTGGAGGGGTCACCTGGGCGCACGCCGTGCTCGGACAGGTCGGAGGCGACGGCCTCGACCAGCTCGGCGCGCAGCTCTGACCCCGCGGTGCCGGGGACGCCCAGCACGGTCGCCAGCTCCTCCGCCGCGCCGGCCTCGATGAGCTTGTCATCGACGCGGAGCACCCCGTCGAACCGGGCCTGGGAGGACTCGAGCGCGACCCGGGTGGCATCGAGGGCCTCGTCGTCGACCCCGCCGACGGTGAGCAGCACCACCGGGACGTCGGCCAGGTCGTCGGTGAACACCGTCGGCGGACCCTGCTCGAACAGCTGGGCCCGGAGGATGTCGTCAGCACCGACCTGGTCGGCCAGCGCGTCGCGCTCGCGGCGGGCGTCGGCCGCCTCCTGGCGCACGGCGCGGATGTTCTCGTCCACCCGATCCACGGCGGCGGCGCCGAGGAAGCTGGATCCCATGGCGATGCCGATGCCGAGGGCGAGGAAGACAGCGGTGATGCTGACGATGTGGTAGCGGAGGTTGATCACAGGCGACCTAGTCGAGGGGGAGCAGGAGGCCTCGGACCAGCACCCGGACGGGTTCGCTGGCCAGAGCGATGACGATCAGGGTGACGATGGCGGATGCGACCAGCAAGAGCAGGTCGCGCTTGTGCAACCGGCGGGTGTAGAGCCGGCTCACGCCCTTGGCGTCGACCAGGACAGGACCCACCTTCATGCGGACGAGGAAGGTCGACGCCATGCCGCCCCGGCCCTTGTCGAGGAACTCGGCCATGGAGCTGTGGGTGCCCACCGCAACGATGAGCTCGGCGCCCCGCTCGAAGGCCAGCAGCATGGCGATGTCCTCGCTGGTGCCCTCGGAGGAGAAGACGACGTGGTCGTGGCCCAGCTCGCGGATCCGCTCACCGCCCGGCGCCCGGCCGTCTCGGTAACCGTGCACGACCAGCACCGCCCCACAGCCGATCGCCTCGTCCGACACGGAGTCGAAGTCCCCGATGATGATGTCCGGGGTGTGGCCCAGCGCGAGCAGGGCGTCGGCCGCCCCGTCGACCCCGATGAGGAGGGGCTTCACCTCGCTCAGGTAGCCGCTGGCCTGGAGGACAGCGAGATCGTCCTTGTAGTCGATCCCTCGCACGACGATGAGGACGTGCCGGCCCTTGATCGCGACGGGGACGTCGGGGACGTCGGGGTCGTCGATGAGCAGGTGGCCCTCGGTCTGGATGTAGGCGAGCGTGTTGGCCGCGAACCGCTCCAGCTCGTCGCCCATCGACCCTTTGGCCCGCTCGAGACGCTGGAGCACCACCTCCTCGGTGAGCACCGTGCCCCGGGCGACGACGTCACCGTCGATCCGCACCTCGTCGTCGACGAGCTCGACGATCTGACCCTCGGTCACATCGGCCAGGATCTCGGGGCCGACGCCGTCGAGGACCCGGATGCCGGCCTGCACGAGCAGGAGCGGACCGGTGTTGGGGTAGCGTCCGGTGAGGGACTCCTCGGCGTTGACGACGGCGATGATACCGGTGTCGACCAGGCTCTCGGCCGCCACCCGGTCGAGGTCCCGGTGGTTCACGATGGCCACCTCTCCGGGTGTGAGGCGCGCCACCATCTCCTTGGTCCGCCGGTCGACCCGGGCCACGCCCTGGAGGGGGGCGTCGGGCTGGCTCCGGCGGCGCCGGCGACGGGTCTCCTGGGTCGGGGCCTCCGACACCGCCCGCTCCAGGGTCACGGGGTCCGCGACCGGCCCCGCGTCGGCTCCCGACGAGCGCGAAGCCTGGTCCCGGCGCCGACGGCTCGGGGGCGGGGCGGTCGATGGGGCTCTCGCCGAGGGGTCACGTGGTCCGATCCGGGTGGGGGCACGCCGTGACGGTGCCGGGGGAAGGTTGTCACCTGGCTCCGTCGGTTGCCAACCACCGGCGTGTCATCGGGGACCTCTCCCCCGCCGGCGTCAGGCCGTGCGCTCCGGTGCGGTGGGATCGCCGCCGGCGACCTCTCCCCGCGGGTGGTCAGGCTCGCTCGACCGGGGCCCACGCCAGGAGAAGACGCTTCTCGCCCACCGTCGGGAACCGGATGAGGGCCTCGCTCTTGTCGCCCTGGCCCTCGACGTCGAGGATCACCCCGTCGCCCCACTTGGCGTGGCGGACGTCGTCACCGGCCTTGAGGCCGAGGGCGGCGGCGCCGACCGGCTCCGCCGACCCGCCCGCATCCACGGCGGCGTCGACCCGACGCTCGAGGGCCGCCTCGCGCCGCGCCCGGGCCGGGCTCACCTCGCCGCGGTCACGCCCCCCCGTACCCCAGACGCGGCCGTCGGGCGTGCCGTCGCCCCCACCAGCCGCACCGCGACCCCCGCCGCCCCCGGAGCGTGAGGCCCGGCGCCGGCCCTGGACCTCGGTGACCAGAGCGGAGGGGATCTCCGCGAGGAACCGACTGGGGGGGTTGTACTGGGTGGCCCCGAACATGGTGCGGGCCCAGGCGTGGCTGAGGTGCAGCGCCTCCCGGGCGCGGGTGATGCCCACATAGGCGAGGCGACGCTCCTCCTCCAGCTCATCGGGCTCGGTGAGGGCGCGCACGTGGGGGAACACCCCGTCCTCCAGGCCGATCACGAACACGATCGGGAACTCCAGGCCCTTGGCCGCGTGGAGGGTCATGAGCAGGACCTCGGACTCGTCGTCGTCGAGGTCGTCGGTGTCGGCCACCAGGCTGATCTGCTCGAGGAACACGTCGGCCGCCTCCACCTCCCGGGCCGCGCCGACCAGCTCGGCCAGGTTCTCGATGCGGCCCTCGGCCTCGATGGAGTGCTCGGCCCGCAGCTCGGCCACGTAGCCGCTGCGCTCGAGGAGGACCTCGAGCATCGGGCCCGGGCCCTCGTCGGTCACGGCGGTGGCCGCCGCCAGCACCTCGAGGAAGGCGACGATCCCGTTGACGGCCCGTCCCCCCACGCCGGCGTCGGCAGCACGGTGCAGGGCCTCGGTGAAGGTGATGCCCTTGCTGGCGGCCCAGGCGTCGAGGCGGGACACCGAGGCGTCGCCCACACCCCGCTTGGGCGTGTTCAGCACCCGCTTGACGGCCACCTCGTCGGCCGGGTTGACCACGGCCTTCAGGTAGGCCACCGCATCTTTGACCTCGCGTCGGTCGTAGAAGCGGGTGCCGCCCACGACCTTGTAGGGGATGCCGCTGCGCGCCAGGGATTCCTCCAGCACTCGGCTCTGGGCGTTGGTCCGGTAGAAGACCGCCATGTCGCCCCAGCGCTGCCCGTGGTCGTGGAAGGTCGACATCCGCCCGGTGACCCACTGGGCCTCGTCGGACTCGTCGTCGGCGTGGAACCGCAGGATGGGCTCACCCGCACCCTGGTCGGTCCACAGCTCCTTGGGCTTGCGGGTCACGTTGTGGGCGATCACGGCGTTGGCCGCGTCGAGCACCGTCTGGGTCGAGCGGTAGTTCTGCTCCAGGAGGACCACGTTGACCTCGGGGAACGCCGTCTCGAAGTCGACGATGTTGCTCATGTCGGCGCCCCGGAACTTGTAGATCGATTGATCGTGGTCTCCCACGACGCAGACGTTGCGGTGAGCGGCCCCGAGGAGCATGACGAGATCGTTCTGCACCGGGTTCGTGTCCTGGTACTCGTCGACGAGGATGTGGGTGAAGCGCTGCTGGTAGTGCTCCAGGGCGTCGGGGAAGGTCCTAAGGATCTCCACGGTGACAGCGAGCAGGTCGTCGAAGTCCATGGCCCCGGCCTTGCGGAGGCGGGACTGGTACTCGCGGTAGGCCTCGGCGTCGCGCCGCTCGAAGGGGTTGGTGGCGGCCGCCTCGAACGCCTCGACGCTGATGCCCTTGTTCTTGGCCGCACTGATGGTGGCGTGGACCCGGCGGGGCGGGAAGCGCTTGGTGTCGATGTCCAGGTCGCGCAGGACGTAGGTGGTGAGCCGCACCGCGTCGGCCTGGTCGTAGATCGTGAACGAGGACGGGTACCCGAGGCGCGGTGCCTCCCGCCGGAGGATGCGCACACACGCCGAGTGGAACGTCGACACCCACATCTTCTCGGCCACGGGACCAACCAGGGCGGCCACCCGGTGCTTCATCTCGTCGGCCGCCTTGTTGGTGAAGGTGATGGCCAGGATGGAGAACGGCGACACGTGGTGATCGCGGATGAGGTGGGCGATGCGATGGGTCAGCACCCGGGTCTTGCCCGAGCCGGCACCGGCCAGGACGAGGAGGGGTCCGTCCACGTGGGTGACGGCGTCGACCTGTGCCGGGTTGAGGCCGGCGAGGAGGTCGATCTCGCCAGCGGAGAGGTCCGGGCCTGCCATCGCGGCCACCCTACCGAGGCCCTGCGACGTCCTCGCCCGACGGGGCCACCGTGGTCGCCGCGGTCGCTCCGTTCCTGGGATGATGGCGCATCACCGAGGGACAGCACCACGATGAGGCTCCTCACCCGGCGCCGCCTGCGGTCGGGCACGAGGGAACGACGCGCCCCGAGGACCCGTCCGCGGTCGGGCGCGACGACGAGGCCGCCGAGGGCCAGGGCCTGCTGGGCACCTCGGTCACCGCCGAGATGGTCCGGATCAAGGGAGCCAAGACGCTCAAGCGGACGCCGCTGGTCATTGCCTTCTTCCTGGTGTTCAACTACCTCGTCCTGCCCCAGCTGGGCGGGGCCCGCAAGGCCGCTGACCAGCTGAGCGCGGTCAACCCGCTCCTCCTGCTGCTGGCCCTGGGGCTGGAGATGACCGCGCTGGTGGCCTACGCCCAGCTCACCCGCGTCACCCTGCCCCCCGAGCCCCACCTCAGCATGGCCACGGTGCTGCGGATCCAGCTGTCGACCAAGGCCGTCACCAACCTGGTGCCGGGCGGCTCCGCGGCCGGGAGCACGGTCGGGCTGCGCCTCTTCACCCAGTCCGGGGTGCCCGGCGCCGCCGCCGGGTTCACGCTGGCGACCGTCGGCCTGGGGTCGGCCGTCGGGCTCAACCTGCTGCTGTGGCTGGCCCTGCTGGGGTCCATCCCCCTCGACGGCTTCAACCCGGTCTACGGGACGGCGGCCATCATCGGCATGCTGTTGCTCGCCCTGTTCGCCGGTCTGGTGGTGCTGCTCATGAAGGGGCAGGCGCCGGCCACCAAGGTGGTGCGGTCCATCGCCGACAAGGTGCCGTTCCTCGACCCCGACACCGCCGAGCGCTTCATGCTCACCCTCGTCGCCCGGCTGCGCGAGCTCATCGAGAACCCCACCCTCATCCGTCGGGGGATCCTGTGGGCGGCGGTGAACTGGCTGCTCGACGCGGCCGCCCTCTGGGTCTTCATCCGCGCCTTCGGCCCCGCCCTGAACCCGGTCGACGTGATCGTCGCCTTCTGCGTCGCCAACATCCTCGCCGTCATCCCCCTCACCCCGGGCGGCCTGGGCTTCGTCGAGGCCACCCTCATCGCCACCCTGGTCGGCTTCGGACTGGGGCGCAGCGAGGCGGCCATCTCGGTCGTGACCTACCGCCTGGCCCAGTTCTGGTTGCCGATCCCGCTCGGCGCCATCAGCTACGCCACCCTGCGGGTCGGGCCCCGGTCGATCCGCCGCATGCGCAGCCACCCGCTGCGCGAGCTGGCCGACGACACCCGCGACGTGGTCGGCGTGAACGTGTGGGACGTGGACGATCAGCCCCCCACCGGTCATCGTCGAGCGTCCTAGGACCGCCGGACATGACCCACCTGGAGCTGCTGACCGTCATCGGCATCGCGACGACGCTGGCCACCCACACCGTCAAGCAGCGCTAGCATCCGATGGTGGCTTCGACTCGCACCACCTTCACCCTGGACCCTGACCTTGCGGCCCAGGCGCGAGCGCTCGACGTCAACATCTCAGCCGCCGCACGCGACGGGGTCGCGGCTGCTGTCCGCCGTGTTCGGGCCCGTGCCGACCGAGAGGCGTACCGCCGACACCCCGAACGCCCGGATCCGGACTGGGAGGGGTCCGAGTCCTGGGGCAACGGGTGACGCGTGGGGAGGTGTGGCTGGCGCAGGTGGGGCGCAAGCGCCGACCGGTCCTCGTCCTGACCCGGAGCGAGGTCATCGACGTGCGGCTGCTGGTCACGGTGGCCGAGATCACCACCTCCCGACGAGGCTTGGCCGTCGAGGTCGAGGTCAGCGATGACGCCGGCGTCGAGTGCCCGTCGGTGGTCAACTGCGACGAACTCCACACCGTCCCGCAGTCGTCGCTCACCACTCAGGTGGGCCTGGTGGACACCGCCACGCTGGACCGCGTCTGCGCCGCCATCAGCCACGCCCTCGGCTGCTGACCTCCGCCCGCCGACGCAGGAGGCGGCACGGCGGCGAAGCCGCCGACCTCACCGCCACGAGGTGGACGACCGGATCAGGGCAAAGGTCGGGCGACGTCCACGGCAGCGGAGCGGAGCCATGGCGAGCACCGAACCGTGGGCGTTGCGCGACCCACCACCGTGAGCCGGGCGTTCGGAGCCCTCGTCACTCCCACTCGATGGTGCCGGGGGGTTTGGAGGTCACGTCGTAGGCGACGCGGTTGACGCCGTCGACCTCGTTGATGATCCGGCTCGACATGCGCTCCAGCAGGTCGTGGGGCAGGCGGGCCCAGTCTGCGGTCATGGCGTCCTCGCTGGTGACGGCGCGGATGATGATCGGGTAGCCGTAGGTGCGCTCATCGCCCTGGACCCCGACGCTGCGGATGTCGGGCAGGACGGCGAAGGCCTGCCAGATCTCCCGCTCCAGGCCGGCGCCCTTGATCTCCTCGCGGACGATGGTGTCGGCCCGCTGGAGCAGGGCCACCTTCTCGGGGGTGACCTCACCGATGATGCGCACGCCGAGCCCAGGGCCGGGGAAGGGCTGGCGCCACACGATCTCGTCGGGCAGGCCCAGCTCAGCTCCGAGGGCCCGCACCTCGTCCTTGAACAGGCTGCGCAGGGGCTCGACCAGGTCGAGCTCCATGTCCTCGGGGAGACCGCCCACGTTGTGGTGGCTCTTGATGGTGGAGGACCCGTCGCTGCCGCCGGACTCGATGACGTCGGGGTAGAGGGTGCCCTGCACGAGGAAGCGGGCGTCGGAGATGCCACCGGAGGTCTCCTCGAAGACCCGGATGAACTCCTCGCCGATCGCCTTGCGCTTGTCCTCGGGGTCGACCAGGCCCTCGAGGCGGGCGAAGAAGCGGTCTGCGGCCCGGACGTGGACGAGCTCGATGCCCTGGTGGCGGCGGAAGGTCTCCACCACCTGCTCCCCCTCGCCCTCTCGCATGAGTCCGTGGTCGACGAAGACGCACGTGAGCTGGGGTCCGACGGCCTTGTGCACGAGGGCGGCGGCCACGGCGGAGTCCACCCCGCCGGAGAGGCCGCAGATGACACGGGCGTCGCCGACCTGGGCCCGGGTGGCCTCGACGCCGCTCTCGATGACCGAGGTCGTGGTCCAGTCCGGCGAGCACCCGCAGACCTCGTAGAGGAAGCGCTCCAGCATGTGCTGGCCGTGGGGCGTGTGGACCACCTCGGGGTGGAACTGCACGGCGTGGAGACGTCGGGCCACGTCCTCCATGGCCGCCACCGGAGCGTCGGGACTGGTGGCGGTGACGGTGAAGCCGTCCGGTGCGGCGGTGATGGAGTCGCGGTGGCTCATCCAGACCTGTTGGTGCTCGGGCTGGCCGCCGCCGAACACCACCGCATCGGGAAGGGTGACATCGAGGGCGGTGCGCCCGTACTCGGCGCGACCGGTGGCGGCCACTGTGCCCCCCAGCTGGAGGGTGACGAGCTGGGCCCCATAGCAGATGCCCAGCACCGGGACCCCGAGCTCGTAGACGCCGGGGTCGATGGTCGGGGCGCCGTCGACGTGCACCGACGCCGGTCCGCCACTGAAGATGATGCCGGCGGGCTTGCGGGCAGCGTACTCCTCGGCGCGGAGCGAGGCGGGCACGATCTCGCTGTAGACGTGGGCCTCGCGGACCCGACGGGCGATCAGCTGGGCGTACTGGGCGCCGAAGTCGACGACGAGGACGGGTCGCTCCGGGGGTTCGGCGATGCGGGACTCGTCCGACGGGGCCACCCCGAAACCGTAGTCGTCACGCCGATCCACGCCGGCCGTCGGGAACGGTCTCCCTGGCCCACCGCAGCAGGGGCTCATGGTGGCGGTTGCGTGGGATTCAGGTGGTGACGACCAGATCGGCCTTCTGCAGCTCTTTGGTGCTGGCGTAGCCGGTGAGGGCCATGGTGCGGCGCAGGGCTCCGACCAGGTTCGCAGTTCCGGTGTCGTCGGCGGCAGGGCCGTTGAGGACCTCGGCCAGCGAGCCGACCGGTTGGACCCGCTGGCGCGCCCCCCGCGGGAGATCGGCGTGGACGGCGGCCTGACCCCAGTGGAAGCCGCGACCGGGCGCCTCGGTGGCCGCCGCGAGTGGTGCGCCCACCATCACCGCGTCGGCGCCGCAGACGATGGCCTTGGCGATGTCGCCGCCGGTGCGGATCCCCCCGTCGGAGATCAGGTGGACGTCGACGCCCGTCTCGTCCAGGTGGCGCATGCGGGCGGCTCGGGCATCGGCGAGCGCGGTGGCCTGGGCCACCCCCATGCCGAGGATGCGGCGGGTCGATGAGGTGGAGCCGGCTCCCACGCCGACGAGGATGCCGGCGGCCCCCGTGCGCATGAGGTGCAGGGCGGCCCGGTAGCTGGAGCACCCGCCGACGATGACCGGGATGTCGAGGCGCCGCACGAAGGTCTTGAGGTTGAGCGGTTCGGGGTTACCCTTGGTGACGTGCTCGGCCGACACCACCGTGCCTTGGATGACGAGCAGATCGAGCTCGGCCGCCACCAGCGCATCGGCCAGGGCCTCGACCCGGTGCGGGGTCACCGAGCCGCAGGACACCACGCCCCCGGCGCGGATCTCCTTGACACGGTCGCGGATGAGCTCGGGCTTCACCGGCTCGGCGTAGGCGGCCCGCAGCAGGGCCCACGCCTCGGCCTCGGGCTTGACCGCGGCCGAGGTCAGCAGCGGCTCCGGGTCCTCGTGGCGGGTCCAGAGCCCCTCGAGGTTGAGGGGGGCGACGCTGCCCAGGCGACCCAGGGTGATGGCCGTCGCCGGACTGACGACGCTGTCCATCCCCGACGCCATGATGGGAACGTCGAAGGTGAAGGCGTCGATCTCCCAGGAGGTGTCGACGTCGTCGAGGTCTCGGGTGCGGCGATTGGGCACGATGGCCACGTCGTCGAGTCCGTAGGCCCGTCGGGCCTGCTTGCCCATGCCGATCTCGATCTCGGCCATCCAGGTTGCTCGTCTCTCGCGCCGGCGCGGCGCGCTGGTCGGTCAGGGTGCGGCGCTCGGCCTCGTCGTCAGCGGGGGCGCAGCGACTTCAGGATCTGGCGCGCGACCTGCGCGTTCATCTCGTACACGGCCTGCTCGGCCACGTCGCGGGCCCGCCTGACGACGCTGCCCCCGGTGACCTCCTCGACGGAGTCGAGACCGTCGATGAGCGCGTCCTTGGTCGCGTCGGTGGCCTTGTAGCCGGCGCCGGTGAGGGCCTTGACCAGCTCGTGCTGGGCGATGGGCTCGGGGGCGGACGAAGCGATGATGCGCAGGGCCTCCTTGGTGAGCTCGGCACCCTGCGAGATGGCGTCGGCGGCACCCAGGACGTCGTCGTCGACGCCCTCGACCGAGGCCAGCCACCTCCGCACCTTGACGACGAGCTCGCCGTGGGTCTCGCCCTCGAACGACAGCGTGGCCATGGGGGCAGGCTAGACCCCTGGACCCGCGATCGGGTGGCCGGCCCGGGACCCACCGGTCGGGGGTCAGCCGGCCCGGATGTCGTCGGGGTAGTTGGCGAACCAGCGGGTGACGCCGGGCTGGCGCCGCAGAACCCGCTCCCACAGCCCCGCCGGATCACGGGTCAAGAGGTCACCGGGCTCGGGGTCGACGGCCCACCACGCCCGCTCCACCAGCTCGTCCTCCAGCTGACCCGGGCCCCAGCCGGCCTGACCGGCGAAGAGGCGCACCTCCTCGGGGGCGTCGGGCGCCTCGTCGGGATCGGAGTGGAGGTCGACCGAGCCCTCCGCGCCCAGACCCATCACGGTGTCGCCGTCCACCGGTCCCCCGACGAACACCACCCCCGGAGCCGCAGCTCGGGCTCCCCACCGGCCCAGCACCTCGGTGGCCGGGGTGTCCGACGGCCGGTTGAGGACCACCCCGAAGGCACCCTCGGGGCTGTGGGCCAGCAGGTGGATGACGGTGGTGTGGAAGGTGCCGTCGCCGATGAGCGGGGTGGCGACAAGGAGCCGGCCGGCGTGGGGGGTCTCGTCCATCGGCGACCAGGATGCCCGCCCCCGACGCTGAGGGCACGCCGAGGCGCCGCACCGGTCGTCGACCCGCTCCTCTCTCAGGCCGGTGGGGCCCACCGGTCGAGCAGGTCCCACAGCTCGTCGACGTCGGCTGCGGTCGTGGAGGTCTGGCCGATGGAGGCGCGCAGCAGGAAGCGACCGTCGATGCGGGTGTGGGTCAGGAACACCCGACCGGTCCCGTTCAGGGCCTCGAGCAGGGCGGCACTGGCCTCGTCCCCACCGACGGAGGCGAAGCACACGAGGTTGAGCGGGGTGGGGACGGTCAGGACGAACCGGTCGTCGCCGGCCAGGCGGCCCGCGAGGTCCTGTGCCAGCGCGATGTGGCCCCGCACCGCCCGGCGCAGCCCGTCGGCGCCGAAGCGCCGGATCACGGCCCACACCTTGAGGGCCCGGAACCGGCGACCCAGCGGGACCTGCGGGGCGACTGCCAGTGGGAGGTGCCGGGCACGACCACCCGGTCGAGGTCGGCGAGGATCTCCTCCCACGCCTCGGGCGTCTCCGGCGGGTGCTCGGGCAGCTGGGCCCGAACCCACCCCGGCTCCACCCGCGCCAGCACGGGGTGGTCTCCCACCTCCGAGAGGTATCGGGTGGCCCATCCCAGGACCGCCGGGCCGGCCCGGGCCAGCTCCTCGGCGGGCCGACCCCAGGGGCCGGGTGGGCACGGGGTCTCCTCGACGTCCATCCCGGCCAGCCTGGCAGGACGGCCGGGGATGGCGGTACCCGATCCGGGTCCGGACGGAGCCTTTCTCCGGACGACGGTTGCCACTAGGATCATCCGATGGGAGACAGCGACGGACCGGCCACCGAGGAGGGGGAGCCGCTCGGCGACCGTCCCACGAGCTTTCCCGACGTCCCCAAGGGGCCCGCGGGCCACCCTCCGAAGTTCGCCAAGGAAGGGCTGACCTTCGACGACGTCCTGCTCGTGCCCGATGCCTCGGCGGTCACCCCCGGCGAGGTCTCCACCCACACCCGGCTCACCCCGCGCATCGAGCTGGCCGTGCCCATCGTGTCCGCCGCCATGGACACCGTCACCGAGGGTCGCCTCGCCATCGCCCTGGCCCGGCTGGGCGGGCTCGGCATCATCCACCGCAACCTCTCGATCGACGAGCAGGTGGCCGAGGTCGACAAGGTCAAGCGCTCGCAGTCGGGGATGATCGTCGACCCCGTCACCCTCCCTCCCGAGGCGCCGGTCACCCGGGCCCTCGAGCTGATGGCCCACTACCGGATCTCCGGGGTGCCCATCACCGACCCGGAGGGCCACCTGGTCGGACTGCTCACCAACCGGGACCTCCGCTTCATCGACGACGTCGACCAGCCCATCGCCGAGGTGATGCGGCGGCCGCCGCTGGTCACCGCACCCCCGGGCACCACCCTGGAGGAGGCCAAGGCGCTGCTCTGGGAGCACCGGGTCGAGAAGCTGCCGGTGGTCGACGACGACGGCCGCCTCTGCGGTCTCATCACCGTCAAGGACATCAAGAAGCGCACCCAGTACCCGGACTCGACCCACGACGATCGCCACCGGCTGCGCTGCGGCGCCGCCATCGGTGTCGGCGGCGACGCCCTGGAGCGCGCTGCCGCCGTGGTCGAGGCCGGCGTCGACGTGCTCGTCGTCGACACCTCGCACGGCCACTCCCAGGGCGTACTCGACATGGTGAAGCTGTTCAAGGACCGCCACGGCCACCAGGTGGACATCATCGCCGGCAACGTGGCCACCGGCGCCGCCACCGACGCCCTCCTCGACGCCGGCGCCGACGCGGTGAAGGCCGGAGTGGGGCCTGGATGCTTCGCCGCCGGCACGCGGATCCTCATGTCCGACGGCACCTACAAGGCGATCGAGGATGTGACGGCCGGCGACCGGGTGATCAACATGCACGGTGAACCGGTCACCGTCCGCAGGGCCTGGTGCACCGGCGTCCGCCAGGTGATGTCCGTGCGCCACGGGGCATCGGGGCGCCCGATGGTGATGACCGCCGACCACCAGTTCTTCGTCGGCGACCTGTCCACCACCAGTCCGGCCACGGTGTCGGGGGCGGGGTACGTCTCCGTGCTGGAGAAGCCCACCCGCCTGTCGACGTCGAAGCTGGTGTGGAAGGAGATCGGCGCGGCCGAGCGGGCAACCCTCCTCGCCCCCCGGTCCATCGCCTTCGAGCTGCCCGCTCACTCGACGGCTGACCCCTCCACCCTCGCCGTGGCCACTGGCCAGGAGGTGATCGGTGAGTTCAGGTCGGTGGAGCAGCTCGAGCGCCGCGAGCTGGGGCTCGAGGTGCCCGTGTACGACATCGAGGTCGACTGCGACACCCATAGCTTCGTCGCCGAGAACGTGATCGTCCACAACTCCATCTGCACGACGCGGGTGGTGGCGGGGGTCGGGGTGCCGCAGCTGACGGCGATCTACGACTGCGCGGTGGCCGCGGCCCGCCGAGGGGCCACCATCATCGCCGACGGCGGGCTCCAGTCCTCCGGCGACGTGGCCAAGGCCATCGCCGCCGGGGCCGACGTGGTGATGGTGGGCAGCCTGCTGGCCGGGGTCGACGAGGCCCCGGGCGAGGTCGTCTTCCACCAGGGCGAGCGGTTCAAGGAGTACCGGGGGATGGGCTCCATGGGGGCCATGAAGGACCGCTCGTTCTCGAAGGACCGGTACTTCCAGGGCGATGTCACCGAGGCCGAGAAGCTGGTGCCCGAGGGCATCGAGGGTCGGGTCGCCTACAAGGGACCGGTGGCCAACGTCGTGTACCAGCTCGTCGGTGGCTTGCGGACCGCGATGGGCTACTGCGGCACGCCGACGGTGCCCGAGCTCAAGCAGCGGGCGCGCTTCGTCCGCATCTCCGGCGCCGGCCTACGCGAGAGCCACCCCCACGACGTCCAGATGACGGCCGGCGCCCCCAACTACGGCACCTGGGGCTGAGCCCCCCTCCTCCCACGCGCAACCGGCTTGCCGGGCGGCGCTCGCCCCGCCAGGCTCGCCCGATGTGCACGTCGGAGGTCAGCCTGGTCGTCACCGACCTCGACGGGACGCTGTGGCACAACGACGACCACGTCGAGCCCGCGGTCGTCGCCGCCGTGCACACGCTGGCAGAACGGGGCGTGCCGCTGCTGGTGGCGACGGGCCGTCGGCTCACCAGCACCCGCCGTCCGCTGGCGACCGTCGGCCTGACGCCCCCGGCGGTGGTGCTGAACGGTGCGCTCGGCGTCGACCTGGCTGACGGCACCCGGTTCCACCGGGCGCCGTACCCAACAGACCAGGCCGTCGAGGTGCTGGCCGCCTTCCGCTCCGTCGGCCGTGACCCGGTCGTCTACGTCGATCGGCCCGACGTCGATGCCGTGCTGAGCGCCACGCCGTCGACGCACCCGGACCACGCTCGGGCGATCGGTGGCCCACCGGTGGACCTCGACCGAGCCGTAGGCGAGGAGGCCGTGCTCGGCTTCAGCATGATCGGCCTGCCCCACGGCGAGTGCGTGGAGGCGGCCGACGCCGTGGGCGACGTGGCCGAGACCCACCTCGACCGCTCGCTCGACTTCCCCGGGATGGGCACCATCACCGTCGCCCCCCACGGGCAGTCGAAGTGGGACGGGGTGGCCGCCTTCTGCGCCACCCACGACCTCGACCCGGCTCGCGTCCTGGCCGTCGGCGACGGCTCCAACGACCTCGAGCTCCTCGACGGGGCCGCGGTTGCCCTGGTCCCCGAGGTCGCCCACCAGTCCGCCCTCGACCGCGCCGACCACGTCATCGGCTCGGCCGCCGACGGGGGCTGGGTCGCCGTGCTCGACCACCTCGGCTGAGGCCCGGTGCCACCCGTGCCCGGCCCGGTTCCGTCCGAGGGAGAGGTGAGGAGCCTCCGCACGCCCCGCCTGCTGCTGCGAGGATGGCGGGCGTCGGACCGCGAGCCCTTCGCCGCCCTCAACGTCGACCCGGTGGTCATGGAGCTGATGCCGCGCCTGCTCAGCCGAGCGGACAGCGATGCCTTCGCCGACGCCAAGGGCCACGACCTCCGGGAGCGGGGCTGGGGCCTGTGGGCGGCGGAGGTGCCGGGGGAGGCCGACTTCGTGGGCTTCATCGGGCTGAACCCACCGGGGTTCGAGGCCCACTTCACGCCGTGCGTGGAGATCGGCTGGCGTCTGGCCCAGGAAGCGTGGGACCGGGGCCTGGCCACCGAAGGGGCGACGGCCGTGCTGGCCCTGGCCCTCGGCGCGCTGGGCCTCGACGAGGTGGTCTCGTTCACCTCGGTCGACAACCACCGCAGCCGCCGGGTCATGGAGAAGATCGGCCTCACCCACGACCCGGCCGACGACTTCGACCACCCGCGCCTGGAGCCGGGCCACCCCCTGCGCCGCCACGTGCTCTACCGCAGCCCGGGCGGGGTCAGAGCCTGACGCCGACCCGGCGGGGTGCACCCGGTCCCGGCCTTACCGCGACGGTCGCCGGGGCCGCCGTAACCTCCTGAGGTGCCCGTCGACGCCCGCTCTGCGCTGGCCCGGCTGCAGCGCGCCCTGGAGGCCGGGGCCCTCGATGCCGACTTCCGCGACCTCGGCGTGGCCTTCATGGGCGCCTTCGGCAGCGCGGCACGGACCCACGGCGATCCCTCCGACCTCGACGTCGGCGTCGGCTTCTCCGGGCCCGTCCGGCTGCTCGAGCTCGTCGACCTGCTGGTGGCCACGACCGGCTACGACGCCATCGACGTCGCTGTCGTCTCCGGAGACCAGCCCGTGCTCGACGCCGAGGCGCTGGTGGGGGTCCCCCTCTACGAGAGCCGGCCCGGGGTGTACGCCGAGGCCCAGATGGCGGCCCTCGGCCACCGCCGCGACACCGCCCGCTTCCGGGCGCTCGACCTGGAGCGCATGGCGCGATGACACCGAGCCGCATCGATGTCGACACCGTGCTCCGCCGGCTGCGGCTCATCGAGGAGGCCCTGTCGTCCCTGGCCGAGCTCGAGGGCGTTGATGCGGCCCGCCTCGACGCCGAGCCCCTGACCCGCGCCGCCGCCGAGCGCCTCCTCCAGGTGATCGTCGACCTGGCCTTCGACGTCAACGCCCACCTGGCCGTGGCCCTGCTCGGGCGCGCCCCGGACACGGGCCGACAGTCGTTCCTCGACCTGGCCACCGCCGGGGTGCTCGACCCGGAATCGGCCGAGCGGCTGGCTCCTGCTGCCGGTCTCCGCAACGTGCTAGTGCACCACTACGTCGATGTGCGGGTCGACCTCGTCGCCGAGGCGATCGGCGACGTCCTCCAACAGTTCCCGACCTACGTCAACGAGATCGCCCGGACCGTGCGCGACCAGGGGCCGGACCCCCGGGCGGGATGATCGGTGCCTGGACGAGCCGCGGCCGGGGCCCGCGGACGGGTCCGCCCGGTTCGCACGGGCCGTCGCGGAGATGCCCAGCTCGCTCGTCGTGGTCGCATTCGCCCTGGTCCCGCCTGTCCGCTGGGAGAGGGTCAGACGGTGCGGCGGTAGCGGCGGACGGCCAGGGGGGCGGCGATGCCGACGATGACGGCGATCCAGGCGAAGGCCTGGATCACGTAGCTGGTGCCCGAGGTGGTGAACACCCCGGCCTCTCGCAGCTGGGCGGTGGCCTCCGGGCCCAGCATCAACGAGCGGGCCGCGTTGATGACGACGGTGACGGGCTGATGGGCCGCAAAGCCCTGGAGCCATCCCGGCATGGTGTTCACCGGCACGAACGCCGAGGAGGCGAAGGTCAGCGGGAACATGATGGGGAAGGCGACGGCCTGGGCCGCCTCGGCGTTGGGCGCCCGCAGGCCCACGTTGGCGAACAGCCAGGAGAGGCCGAAGGCGAAGCCGAGCACGATGACGATGCCAGCGGCGATGTTGAGAACGCTCCCGTCCGGACGGAACCCCACCGCGAAGCCCACCAGCAGCATCACGGCCACCACGACGCAGCTGCGGGCCAGGTCGGCCAGCGTGCGCCCGGACAGGACGGCTAGGCGGGCCATGGGCAGCGACCGGAAGCGCTCGATGATGCCGGTGCCCAGGTCGTCGGCCAGGCCCACCGCGGTGTTGGCCGCTCCGAACATCACCGTCTGGCCGAAGATCCCGGGCATCAGGTAGTTGACGTAGGAGAGGCCCGGGATGGGGATGGCGCCGCCGAACACGTAGCGGAACAGCAGCACGAACATCACCGGCTGGATGAAGGTGAACACCAGCAGCTGGGGCACCCGGGTGATGTGGAGCAGGTTGCGCTGGGCCATGGCCAGCGTGTCGCGCACGGCCCAGACGAGGCGGGAACCGCCCTCGACGGTCGACCCGTCGGTGGGGGCGATCACGCTCGACGGCGTGGCCGGGGTGGCGGTGGCGGTCATCGGCGGCCTCCGGTGGGCGCGAGGTCGGGCGGGACGGGGTCGGACGGGTCGTCGGCAGGTCGGGTGCCGCCCTCGTCGGGCGGGGTCTCGTCTCCGGACTCGGCCGGACGGCCGGTGAGGGAGAGGAAGACGTCGTCGAGACTCGGTTCGCGGAGGGTCATGCCGGCCACGTCGGTGCCGGCGGCATCGAGGGCCCGCAGCACCTCCAGGGCGGAGTGGGTGCCGTCGGGGACGGTGACGCGCACCAGGGTGCCGTCGGCCTCGGCCCCGGGCAGGACCCGGGCCACCTCGCCCACCGCCGCGGAAGCCGACCGTGGGTCGGCGAAGGTGAGCTCGAGCACGGTCGCGCCCATCTGGGCCTTGAGCTCCTCGGAGGTGCCCTCGGCGATCACCCGGCCCTGGTCGACCACGGCGATGCGCTCGGCCAGCACGTCGGCCTCCTCCAGGTACTGCGTCGTCAGCAGCACCGTCGTCCCGCCCTCGACGAGCGTGCGGATGAGGTCCCACAGGTCGCTCCGGCTGCGGGGGTCGAGCCCGGTGGTGGGCTCGTCCAGGAACAGCACCGGCGGCCGATGGACCAGCGAGGCGGCCAGGTCCAGGCGGCGCCGCATGCCGCCGGAGAAGGTCTTGAGCGGACGGTCGGCGGCGTGGCCCAGGTCGAAGGCCTCGAGCAGCTCGTCGGCCCGTGCCCGCAGGCCGGACCGACGCTGGTGGGTGAGGCGGCCGACCAGCACCAGGTTCTCCCGGGCGGTGAGCTGCTCGTCGACCGCCGCGTACTGGCCGGCCAGGCCGATGACCCGGCGCACGGCGTCGGCCCGGGTGGCCACGTCGAGGCCCAGCACCCGGGCCTCGCCCTCGTCGGGGGCGAGGATGGTGGTCAGCACCCGAACCGTCGTGGTCTTGCCCGCCCCGTTGGGGCCGAGCAGGCCGTAGACCGAGCCCTGGCGCACCCGCAGGTCGACCCCGTCCAGCGCGACGACGTCACCGAAGCGCTTGGTGAGGCCCGCGACCTCGATGGCCAACTCGTCGGTGGTCATGGGCAGGACGCTACGGCTCCGACGGGACCATGGTGGCGCCCAGCACCCTCTCGTCGCGGCAACCTCTCATCCCGGCGACCTCTCCTCTTGACCCGACACCCGGACCTGCCCCGACGCCGCGTCCCGGGTCGACGCGGCGGCGTCGAGGCGGGCGTCCTCCCGGGCCTGGCGCCGGCTCTCGTCGCGCATCCAGGCGGCGGCCACCATGATCACCAGGACCGCGCCCCACACCTCACCGAGGCCCCACAGGGCGCTGGCCGCGACCCGCTGGTCGGCGGCCAGCGTGCTGCCCCACGAGGCGTCGAGGGGGACGAACACCCCCGCGCCCAGGGGCCGATCAGCACCGCCCAGGAGGGCAAGGCCGAGGATGGCGTGGAACGGCACCGTCATCAGCACGGCCAACAGCCGTACCGCATGGCCCACCCGCCGGCGGCCCTGGTCGACCGCGAGCACCGACCAGCAGAAGAGGAACCCGGCAGCGAGGAAGTGCAGGTGCACCCCGGTGTGGACCAGGTCGTTCCGCACCGAAGCCTCGAACAGCGGGCTGAAGTAGAGGGCGAACAGGCTCAGGCTGAAGACCGACCATGCGACCAGCGGATGGCTCAGCGCCCGAGCGACCGGGTGGTTCAGGAGTCGGAGCAGGCCGACCTGGCCCCCGCGGGGCAGGCCCTGGAGAGCGAGGGTGATCGGCGCACCGAGCGCCATGAGGAGAGGGGCCACCATGCCGAGGAGCAGGTGCTGGAGCATGTGCAGGCTCAGCAGCGAGGTGTCGTAGCGGGCCAGGCCCAGCTGGGTGGCGACCACGACGGCGGCCACGCCGAGGGCGAAGGCGACGGTCCGGCCTCGGGGCCAGGGTCGCTCCGGGTGGCGCTGGGCCCGGGAACGCAGCAGCCCGGCATAGGTGCCGGCCAGCACCAGCGAGAGCAGGAGGAAGGCCGGATCGATCGCCGGCGCCAGCAGGGTGCCGGCCGAGGGGGCGGCGAGCGCGACCACAGCGACGCGAACCTACCCCCGCACCGACGGGTTCCGGTCCGACATCAGGGTCCGGCCACGCGATAGGAAGGGCAGATGTCCGGCGTCGACTCCGCGGCCGGTCCGATCGCGACCGGGGCATCCCCGGCCGCGCGCACCGCGACCCCCGGCCGCGATGTCCCGGGCCGCCCGACGATCCTGGGCGTCGGCGTGGTGGTGTGGCTGGCCTCGGAGCTTATGTTCTTCGCTGGGCTGTTCGGCTCCCACTTCTTCCTCGGCTCCACCACCGACGTCTGGCCCCCCGCCGACGTCGAGCTCGACGTCCCCCGCGCGTTCCTGGCCACGCTGGTGCTGGTCGCATCGAGTGGCACCATGCACCTGGCCGTGGTGGCGAGCGAGCGGCGCGACACCCGACGGGTGATCCGCTGGCTGGCCGTGACCGCGACCCTGGGAGCGCTGTTCCTCGCCAACCTGGTGCAGGAGTGGGCCATCCTCGACTTCTCCATCTCCAGCCACGCCTACGGGTCGACCTTCTACCTGATGACCGGTTTCCACGGGCTCCACGTGCTGGGTGGGCTCCTGTTCATGGTGGGGGTCATCTCCCTGATCGCGGGGCGCACCGAGGCGCCGGTCGGTCCGCCGGTGGCCGTCGTGGGCTACTACTGGCACTTCGTCGACGTCGTCTGGGTGGCCATGTTCGCCACCCTCTACCTGCTCGGGTGACGGTGGCCTCCGAGCCCACCCCCACCCGCGCCTCGGCCCCCACCCGGCCTCGTCGTCGCCGGCGGCTGCTCCCGCTCCTCGGCTGCGTGGCCGGCGCTGCGGCCGTGGTCGTGCTGGCGGCGCCGTCCGACGCCGCGCCTCACGAGGGCGTCGCGACCCAGTCTCAGCCCACCGACGCCGAGCTGGTGGCGCAGGGCCGCACCCTGTACCAGACGAGCTGCGTCAGCTGCCACGGCGACGAGGGCCAGGGCCTCGATGCGCCCGACGGTGCACTGCGGGGCCCCTCGCTCGAGACCACGGGCGAGGCCGGAGCCTTCTTCCAGCTCAGCACCGGGCGCATGCCCCTCGCCGACCCGTCCCGGCCGCCCGAGGCCAAGGAACCGGCCTTCTCGCCCTCCCAGATCGACGCCCTCGTCGCCTACGTGGGGTCCCTTGGCGACGGCCCCGCCCTACCCGACGTCGACCTCGCCTCAGGCGACCTGTCCGAGGGCGGTGAGCTGTACCGACAGAGCTGCCAGGCGTGCCACTCGGCCACCGGCGCCGGCGGCGCCCTGAGCTACGGGCGGGCGGCACCCTCGCTGAGCACCGTCACGCCCCTCCAGATCGGCGCCGCGATGCGGGCGGGACCGGGCCAGATGCCCCGGTTCGGCACCGACATCATCGACGACCAGGACCTCGACAGCATCGCCCGCTACGTCACTTACCTCGAGGATCCGAACGACGCCGGTGGCCTGGACCTCGGCCGGCTCGGCCCCATCCCCGAGGGCATGATGGCCTGGGTCGGAGGTCTCGGCACCCTGCTCTTCGCGGCCTACTTCATGGGCTTCCGGAGGGCGAACACCCCCCGGGTCGACCCGATCCCTCCCGGGGAGGAGGCCGAGGCATCGACCGGCGACACCAACCCGGCGACGGCTGCGACCGGCGGCACCACCCCACCGGAGCCGGCCCGTGACCCGACCCCGGAGGACCCGTCGTGAGCGTCCTGCACCCCGCCTTACCCCCTCGTCCCACGGTCCGATGAGCCCCGACGAGGCCGAGCAGGGCACCACCGGCAACGGCGCCGACAGGGGCTGTCTCGGGTGCCCCGGTGCCAGCGGTGCCGAGCCGCCTCGATCAGCTGGTGCCACCGAGTCGGAGCGGGCGGAGCTGGCGGTGGCCAGCGGCTTCCTTGTCAGCACCGCGGCGGCCATCGCCCTGGCCGTCGTCTACTGGTCCGGAGGCCAGACCCAGCTCGAGGGTCTGTTCCTGGCGACGGCCCTGGCCGGGCTGGGGATCGGCTTCATCCTCTGGTCCAAGCGGTTCATGCCCCACGCACCGGTGGTCGAGGCCCGCCACCCCATCGCGTCCAGCGAGGCCGAGGTCGACGCCTTCCGGGAGGAGTTCCAGCAGGGCGAGAACATCCTGACCCGCCGCAAGCTGCTGGTCCGCTCGGCCGGCGCCGCGGTGACGGCCCTCGGCGTCGCCCTCCTGTTCCCGATCCGCTCTCTCGGCCCTCGGCCCGGCAAGGGTCTGAAGACCACTCCCTTCACCGCCGGCGTCTACATCGTCACCGCCAACAACGCCCGGGTGCGGCCCGGCGACATCAACCTCAACGGCGTGCTCACCGTGTTCCCCGAGGTGCCTCAGAACCCCGATGCCGAGGGTGAGGACGTGATGCCTGCCAACCAGGCTGACGCCGCCACCCTGCTCATCCGGCCCAACGAACCGGTCAACCCCGTCGAGGGCCGGGAGGGCTGGACTCAGAACGGGGTCATCGCCTACTCCAAGATCTGCACCCACGTCGGCTGCCCGGTGGGCCTCTACGAGGCCGACGACCACCTGCTGCTGTGCCCCTGCCATCAGTCCACCTTCGACGTGCTCGACGGGGCCGAGGTGCTCTTCGGTCCGGCCGGTCGGCCCCTGCCTCAGCTTCCCCTCGGCCTCGACGACGAGGGCTACCTCGTCGCCGACGGCGACTTCTCCAGCCCCACCGGGCCCGGCTTCTGGGACCGTGACCGCTGATGGCCCGCAACCGCCTGATCACCCGGCGCGTCGCCCGATGGGTCGACGAGCGCACCGGCTCGGCCAAGTTCGCCCGCACCGCCCTGGGCAAGGTGTTCCCGGACCACTGGTCGTTCCTGATCGGCGAGATCGCCCTCTACTCGCTCGTCGTCCTCCTGGCCACCGGGGTGTACCTGACCTTCTTCTTCGACCCCAGCGTCGAGGAGGTCGTCTACCAGGGCAGCTACGGGCCGCTCCAGGGCGTGACCATGTCCCAAGCGTACCGCTCCGCCCTCGACATCAGCTTCGACGTCCGGGCCGGGCTGGTGATGCGCCAGATGCACCACTGGGCCGCCCTGCTGTTCCTCGCCGCCATCGTGGTCCACCTGATGCGGATCTTCTTCACCGGTGCCTTCCGGCGGCCCCGCGAGCTCAACTGGATGGTCGGCGTCACCCTGTTGATCCTGGCCATCTTCAACGGCTTCGCCGGCTACTCCCTGCTCGACGACCAGCTGTCGGGCACGGGCCTGCGCATCGCCTACTCGATCACCCTGTCGATCCCCCTCGCCGGCACGTGGCTGGCCTCGCTCCTCTTCGGCGGCGAGTTCCCCGGTCCCGACATCATCAACCGGCTCTACGTCATCCACATCCTGTTGCTGCCCACCGCCATCGTAGGCCTGCTCGTCGTCCACCTGGGTCTGGTGGTGCGCCACAAGCACACCCAGTTCGGCGGCCGGGGCCGGACCGAGAAGAACGTGGTGGGCGAGCCCGTCTGGCCCCGGTTCGCGTTCAAGTCCATCGGGCTCCTGCTCTGCACGGCGGCCATGAACGCCGCCCTCGGGGGCCTGGCCCAGATCAACCCGGTCTGGCTCTACGGCCCCTACAAGCTCTCCAACGTCTCCTCCGCCTCCCAGCCCGACTGGTACATGGCCTGGCTCGACGGCGCCCTGCGGGTGTTCCCCGGGTGGGAGACCCGGCTGGCGGGCTACGAGATCCCCGGGCCGTTCTACGCCGGCGTCCTGCTGGCCAGCATCACCTTCGCCCTGCTCTACCTGTGGCCCTTCCTGGAGGCCAAGTTCACCTCCGACGCCGTCGAGCACCACCTCCTCGACCGGCCCCGCAACCGGCCCGTGCGCACCAGCATGGGCGCGGCCACGCTCACCTTCTACGCCCTGTTGACGCTGTCGGGCTCGACCGACGTGCTGGCCACCACCTTCGGCCTGTCGGTGAACGTGGTGCTGGTGGCGTGCCGGGTCGCCCTCATCGTGGTGCCCCCGCTGATCGCGCTCACGACCTACCGCCTCTGTCGCGAGCTCCAGCTGCGGGACGAGGATGCCGGCCTGGCCCCGCCCGAGCGGCCCCGCATCCGCTGGGAGCTGCTGCGGATCTGGGAGTGGCGGGGTCGGCGTCAGGAGGAACAGGAGGTCCTGGCGCGAGACGACACCGGGACCGGGGCCTCCACGGCGGTCGACTGATGGCGGGCGTCGGGGCTCCCAGCGGCGGGCGATCCGACGAGGCCGTCGAGGAGCTGGCCACCCGCCTGTTCGCCATGGCCCGCGCCGGTGACACCGCCACCCTCGACGCCTACGTCGGCGCCGGCGTGCCCGCCGACCTGGCCAACGAGAACGGCGACACCCTGGTGATGCTGGCCGCCTACCACGGCCACGCCGCCACCGTCACCGCCCTGCTAGCCCGAGGCGCCGACCCGAACCGCCCCAACGACAAGGGTCAGACCCCCCTCGCCGGAGCCACCTTCAAGGGCGAGCCTGACGTGGTCCAGGCCCTGGTCGAGGGCGGAGCCGATCCCCGCGCCGGCCAGCCCACCGCGGTCAACACCGCGCGCATGTTCGCCCGCCCCGACCTCCTCGCCCTCTTCGGCGAGCCGGGCCAGCCGAGCGGCGAGCGCGACGCCGGGCCCTGACGGTGCCTCCGGCTACTCCTCGTCGTCGGCGGCGGGGGTGAGGCCGTCGGACTCGAGGCGCTCCTCGAGCTCGCCGGCGTCCTCGTGGGCCAGGCCTACGGCCTCCTCGGCCGCCTCCTTGGCCTCCCGGGTGCCCTCGATCATGTGCTCGGTGGTCTCGTGCTCGGTGGTCTCGTCGTTGCCGTCGGTCGCCATCCCCCCAGGCTAGGAGCACCTACCCATCGGGCGGCCATTCGGTCCGCTCGACCGTTCAGAGGCGGTGGCGGCCCTGGCGGATCATGCCGGCGATCGACCACGCCAGCAGGACCAGGGCGGGGACGAGCAGCCACCGTCCCAGCAGGAAGCCGTTGCCGACGAGCACCATGGAGCCGCCGATGGCGAAGGGCCAGATGCTGGCATCGGGGAACCAGACGCCGTCGTGGGGGTCGTGGCCCGGCTCCTCGTGGTGCGGCGAAGGCGCGCCGGTGCGGTGCCGACCACGGGGCCAGCCGAGGTAGAGGGCGGGGAGGCCGGTCATGCCCGCCGCCACCACGAGGAACGTGGTCCCCGCTGCCTCGTAGGACAGGAACCAGTACACGACGGCGATGAGGACCATGAACAGCGCGATGCCGCCGAAGATGCGGGACTGGAGCCGCCAGGCGGCGCGATCGTCGCTCTCGACCGAGCCTCGTCCGGCGTCGCTGGCGCCCTCCTCCTCGGCCACGGCATCGGCGGTCACGGCCTCTCCCTCCTCCACCGGCCGCACATCGTCGTTCATGGATCCTTGCTCGCGGGACCGGTCCCGACGGGGTCGCGCCTGGCCTCGGGAGGGTGGCGCAGATCCCACACCGGGCGGTTGGAACGGATGGGCGGCAGCTCATCGAAGTTCCACGGCGGCGGGGGCGAGGTGGTGGCCCACTCCAGGGTCTGGCCGCCCCAGGGGTCGTTGCCGGCCGGCTCACCCCGGCGCAAGCTGCGGACCACGTTCCAGAGGAACGGCAGCACCGAGGCCCCGAGGAGCAGGGCCCCGATGGTGGAGACGCGGTTCAGGGTGGTGAAGCCGTCCTCGGGCAGGTAGTCGGCCACCCGGCGGGGCATTCCTTGCAGGCCGAGCACGTGCTGGACCAGGAACGTGAGGTTGAAGCCGACGAACATCATGGCGAAGTGCGCCTTGCCCCAGCCCTCGTGGAGCATCCGACCGGTGAACTTGGGGAACCAGTAGTAGATGCCGCCGAAGAGCGCGAACGCAGATCCCCCGAAGAGCACGTAGTGCATGTGAGCCACGATGAAGTAGCTGTCGTGGACCTGGGCGTCGAGGGCTGGGAGGGCCTGCAGCACGCCGGTGAGCCCGCCGAGGAGGAACAGGATGAGGAAGGCGACGGCGAACAGCATCGGCGTCGGGAAGGTGAGCTGGCCGCCCCACATGGTGCCGATCCAGTTGAAGAACTTCACCCCGGTGGGCACGGCGATGAGCAGCGACAGGGCCGAGAAGTAGCCCACCTCCACCGCACCGGTGGTGAACATGTGGTGGGCCCACACCCCCACCGACAGCGAGGCGATGGTGAAGGTGGCCAGCACCAGACCCCGGTACCCGAACACCGGGCGGCGGGAGAAGACGGGGAAGATCTCGGTCACGATGCCGAAGAACGGCAGGGCCGCGATGTACACCTCGGGGTGGCCGAAGAACCAGAAGAGGTGCTGCCAGAGGACCGGTTCACCACCGCCCTCGACGTTGAAGACCTGGGCGTCGAGAAGTCGGTCGGCCAGCATCATCACCGACGCCGAGGTGAGGATCGGGAAGGCGATGAGCACCAGGACGCTGGTGACGAGCATGTTCCAGGTGAAGATCGGCATCCGGAACATCGACATGCCCGGGGCCCGCATCGCCAGGGTCGTGGCCACCACGTTCACCGCGGCGAGGATCGTGCCGGTGCCGGTGAGCACGATGGCCAGCAGCCACAGGTCGTTGCCGATGGCCGGGTTGCGGATGGCCTCCGACAGCGGTGCGTAGCCCGTCCACCCGAACGCGGCGGGCCCGTCGGCGGTCAGGAAACCCGACACCATGGTCAGACCGCCGAAGAGGAACAGCCAGTACCCGAGGGCGTTGAGCCGGGGGAAGGCCATCTCCTTGGCCCCGATCTGGATCGGCACCAGGTAGTTGGCCAGGCCGAAGGCCATGGGCACGATGAACAGGTACATCATCACGCTGCCGTGCATGGTGAACACCTGGTTGTAGGTGCCGGGTTCCACCACCTGGGTGCCGGGCGAGTAGAGCTCGACCCGCACCACCTCGGCCAGGGCGCCGCCGAAGAGGAAGAACCCGAAGGCAGTGATGATGTAGGCCAGGCCGATCACCTTGTGGTCGGTGCTGGTCACCCACCCCAGCAGCCCCCGGGCCCGCATCGACGCCGGCGGCCGCGAGGGCTCGTCGTCGAGGACGGTCGTGTCCGGGGGGTCGACGGTCGCGGTCATCCGCCTCCGCCCTCCTCGGTGGTCGTGTCTGCGTTCTCGGCCAGCCAGGTGTCGAAGTCCGCGGCGCTCACCACGCGCACCCGGAAGTTCATGCGCCAGTGGTCGAGGCCGCAGAACTCGGCGCAGCGGCCCTGGTGGGTCCCCAGCTCGTTCGGGGTCACGTCGACCTCGTTGTCGACACCGGGGATCAGGTCGCGCTTGGACAGGAACCGCGGCACCCAGAACGAGTGGATCACGTCGACCGAGACCAGCTTGAGGCGGGTCGTCTGGTCGACGGGCAGCACCAGCTCAGGACCGTTGGTGCCGGCCCCGTCCCCGGAGACGATGACGTCGGAGCCCTCGTAGGTGAAGCGCCACGACCACTGGAAGCCCTCGACGAGGACGGTGGCGTCGGGGTCGGCGACCTTCTCGGTGATCTGGCGCTGGGTCGCCGTGCCCAGGGCGAACAGCACCACCACGATCAGGATGGGCACCACCGTGTAGGCGATCTCGATCGGGATGTTCTCGGCCACCTGGGTGGGCAGGGCGTCGCTGCGCCGCCGGTAGCGGATGACCGACCAGACGATGAGCGCCCAGACGAAGGCGCCCACGGCCAGGGCGGCGATGACCGCCGGTGACCAGAGTCCGAAGACGTCGTCGGCCTGCTCGGAAGCCGGATCGGCGATGCCGAACGACGACCCGCACCCGGCCAGGGTGGCGACCAGGCCTCCGGCGACCACCAGACCGAGGCGTGCGGAGGGCCGGGGACGCATCAGCTGCGACCCTACCGAGGATGACCGCCGCAGGCGGGGTTGGGGCCGCCTTCCGGTCATCACCCCCGTTCCTGCGGCCCCAGGCGACGGTCGTGCACCGCTCCTGTCGCACGTTCGGGACAGGGTCGAGGTGTCGCGCACCTGCGGCCCCGGTGACGGTCGTGCACGGCTCTTATCGCAGGTTCGGTGCGCGGTCGGTCTGCGGTGGGAGGATCAAGAGGTGGACGTGCTCACGATGCGAACCATCTTCCGATGTCGGGACCTGACCCGGTCGCGCACCTTCTGGGAGGAGGTCCTGGGCCTCACCGTCGCCCGCGAGTACGGGGCGGGCGGCGAGGTCACCGGGGTGGTGCTCTTCGCGGGGGGCGGGTTCGTGGAGCTCACGGTGGGCGACGCCGCCGGTGCCGGACCGGCCCCGGGCAACGCTGCCATCGTCTGGCTCCAGGTGGCCGACGTCCACGCCGAGGAGGAGCGGCTCCAGGCCGCGGGTGTGACCATCGACGAGCGAGCCCAGCGCATGCCGTGGGGGCTGGTGGAGTGCTGGCTGTCGGACCCCGACGGGGTGCGCATCGTGCTGGTCGAGACCCCGCCCGACCACCCTCTCCGCCGTCGCGTCGAGAGCTGAGACCGCTCCTCAGCCCCCGGCGGCGACCAGCTCGGCGATCTCCACCGCGTTGAGGGCGGCGCCCTTGCGGAGGTTGTCGCCGGTCACGAAGAAGGCCAGGCCCCGGCCCTCGGGGACGGTCTCGTCGCCGCGGATGCGGCCCACATAGGTCGGATCGGCGCCGGCCGCCAGCAACGGGGTGGGCAGGTCGTGGAGGGCGACTCCGGGTGCCTCGGCCAGCACCTCGGTGGCCTCCGCCGGCGACAGGGCCCGGGAGAACCGGGCGTTGATCGACAGCGAGTGCCCGGTGAACACCGGGACCCGGACGCACAGGCTCGAGACCAGCAGGCCGGGGATGCCCAGGATCTTGCGGCTCTCGTGGCGCAGCTTCTGGTCCTCGTCGGTCTCGTCGAGGCCGTCGTCGATGTAAGGGCCGGCCTGGGGGACCACGTTGAAGGCGATGGTGGCCGGGAACTTCGAGGGCTCGGGGAGGTCCACCGCCGCCCCGTCGTGGGTGAGCTCGGACGCCTTGGTGCCCGCCGCGTCGACCTGGGCGGCCAGCTCCTCGACCCCGGCCAGGCCGCCACCCGAGACGGCCTGGTAGGTGGAGATGACGAGGGACTCGAGCCCGGCGGCCCGGTGCAGCGCCGCCAGCGCCGGCATGGCCGCCATGGTGGTGCAGTTGGGGTTGGCGATGATGCCTTTGGGTCGGTCGGCGACCGCCTCCGGGTTCACCTCGGACACGACCAGGGGCACCTCGGGGTGCTGGCGCCAGGCCGAGGAGTTGTCGATCACCACCGGACCGGAGGCGGCGATGGCCTCGGCCGTGGCCCGCGACGCGCTGGCGCCGGCCGACATGAGCACGATGTCGAGCTCGGAGAGGTCGGCGGTGGCGACGTCCTCCACCGTGAGCTCGATGTCCTGCCACGGCAGGGTGGTCCCCGCCGAGTGCGACGAGGCCAGGTAGCGCACCTCGTCGGCGGGGAAGGCCCGCTGCTCCAGCACGTTGCGCATCACGCCACCGACCTGGCCGGTGGCTCCGACGATCCCGATCTTCATCGTGCCCAGGCTACTGGGACCCTCCCTCCCGCTCCTCGCGGGTTCGCCGTCGCCCGGCCCTCTCGACGTCGTCGACGTGGGTGCTGCTCAGGCTACGGCGGTGTCGACTCGCTCGATCATGCGGCGGCGGCGGCGGCGGAGGGCCGCTCGGCCCGGCTGGCCAGGACCGCTCCCCCGATCACCAGGGCCACGCCCACCAGGGCCAGCGGCGCGACCCGGTCGTCCTGGACGACCACGCCGAGGACCAGGGCCACGACCGGGATCAGGTAGGTGATGAACGAGGCTCGGGTCGAACCGACGCGACCGACGAGCGTGCCCATGATGAGGAAGGCCAGCCCCGTCCCGACCAGGCCCAGCACGGCGACGGCGACGGCGGGCGCGACCGAGGCCGAGGACGAGGGCAGGCCGACCAGGCCGAAGGGCAGGGTCCAGAGGGTCGCGAGGGCCAGCATGCGGGCCATGAGCGGTCGGGAGCCGTAGCGGGCCTGCAGCGGCGCGGCGATGTTGATGGCCAGGCCGTAGCAGGCGGTGGCCAGGAGCACGAGGGCCACCCCCCAGGCCTCGGTGCCCCCCTCACCGGCCGATGGGGCGCTGATGGCGACGACGCCGATGAACCCGACCCCGACCCCGACGAGCTGGAGACCGCTGGTGCGGGTCCCGAAGAAGAGAGCGGCGAACAGGGCGGTGAAGATCGGCATGGCGCCGTTGAGCAGGCCCGTGACCGCTGAGCTGATGTGCTGCTCGGCGATGGGGAACAGGGTGAAGGGGATGCCGACCCACAGGATCGACAGGGCCAGGACGCGGGTGCGGTCCTCCGACGCGACCTGGATCCGTGGACCGGGGAGCAGGTTCAGGATCAGGGCACCGAGGCCGACCCGCAGCAGCGTGATCACACCCGGGCTGAGCGACTCCAGCCCGATAGCGATGAACAGGAACGACGCGCCCCAGATGCCGGCGATGCCGCCGAACAGGGCCCAGTCGAGCGGGGTGAAGGCGCCACCGGTCGCCGTCGCTCCCGCTGACGGGGGTGGCACGCTGGTGGCCGACACGCCCCGTTCCTACCGCCTGCACCCCCGCCCGCGTCGACAGGTCCTCTTCCTCATAGCCGTGGCGGCGTTCCCGATGCGCACGCCGGCGGGTGACGGCGGATGCCGAACCCTCGTCGGGCGTGCTCAATCGGCGGACACCTCGAAGCCTCGAAGCGCGTCGGCCGGGACGCCGAGGGTGCCATCGCCCAGGCGCACGCGAGGGAGCCTCTGCTGGTGCATCGCTTCGATGACCGATCGGGTCGGAACCCCGAGTCGACGAGCAGCCTCCGCGGGAAGGAGGACCTCCTCGTCAGTCACAGGGCACCTCCCTCATCGAACCCGAGCCTACCGTGGAGCAGCCGGACGACCGTCGCCAACTCGTCCTGGAGGCCGGGGGCGGCGGAGCTCTCGCGAAGGGCGAGCCGAGCATCCTCGAGGGCCTCCAGCACCCGGAACGCCTCCTCGAGCTCGAGGATGAGACCGGGCGGAACGGGGTCGTCGTCGTCGGGACCGCGAACGCTCATCGGCAGGCAGCAGCGCTCGGCTCAGGGTGGGGGGGTGTCGAGGCCGAAGGCGGAGTGGAGCACGGCCACGGCCCGGTCGAGGTCGACCTGACGGACGATGCAGGAGATCCGGATGGCCGAGGTGGAGATCATCTCGATGTTGATGTCGCTGGCGGCCAGGGTCTCGAACACGGTGGCGGCCACCCCGGGATGGGACTTCATCCCGGCCCCGACGAGGCTCACCCGCCCGATGCCGTCGTCGGAGATGACCTGATCGGCCCCGATCTCGGCCACCAGGCCGGCGCTCACCTCCTGACCGGCGGGGAGGTCGCGCTTGGGGAGTGTGAAGGAGATGTCGGTGGCCCCACCGGCGGACACGTTCTGCACGATCATGTCCACGTTCACCTCCCGCTCGGCCAGGGTGCGGAACAGCTGGCCGGCGATGCCGGGCCGGTCGGGCAGGTTGGTGATGGTGATCTTCGCCTCGGAGGCGTCGCCCACCACGCCCGAGATCATGGCCTGCTCCATTGCGGGGTCCTCCTCGTCGATCCAGGTGCCAGGCTCCCAGGTGAAGGCCGACCGCACGTGCAGGGCGACCCGGTGGGTGCGGGCGAACTCCACGGCACGCATGGCCGGCTTGGGACAGCCGCACGCGCACATCTCCAACATCTCGTCGAAGCTGACCGCCGCCAGCTTCCGGGCCACCGGCACGACGCGGGGGTCGGTGGTGAACACCCCGGAGACGTCGGTGTAGAGCTCGCACACCCCGCCGAGGGCATGGGCCAGGGCCACTGCGGTGGTGTCGGAGCCGCCCCGGCCGAAGAAGGTCACGTTGTGCTCGGTCGACACGCCCTGTGAGCCGCCCACGACGGGTACCCGACCCTCGTCGAGGGCCCGGCGCACCCGCTCCGGCCGCACCTCGAGGATCTTGGCGTTCATGTGGTTGGTGTCGGTGACGAAGCCGGCCTGGCTCCCGGTGAAGGAGTCGGCCGGCACACCGAGGTCGTGCAGGGCCATGCTCACCAGCGCCGTCGCCTTGCGCTCCCCGGCGGTGATGAGCATGTCCATCTCCCGTCCCACGGGTGTGCGGGTGACCTGGTCGGCCATCCGGAGCAGCTCATCGGTCTCCTTGCCCATGGCCGACACCACGAGGACGACGTCGTCACCCCGACGGCGGGTACGGGCCACCTGGTCGGCGACCTCGCGCATCCGATCCGGGTCGGCGACCGAGGTGCCTCCGAACTTCTGGACGACCAGTGCCACGGCCCGGCACGGTACCGCCCGGGTCTCACCCCTCCGTCCCCGTTCGCCATCCCGGGGCTGACGGCACCATCCTCCCGGCCGGCGGGCCGGGAGTCCGGTCGTGGTCGACGATCGGGGTGATCCCGCACCACTGCTCCCGCCCACCGCGATGGGGTCGGGGGCCGATGAGGTCGGTCAGGCCGAGCGGTCGGTGGCGGCGCCGTCGCTGGGAACGACACCGCCGCTCTCTCCGACGCGGTCGCTGGCATCGACACCGTCGGTGGCGCGGTCGCTGGGATCGACACCGTCGCTGTCGGTGGCGCGGTGGTTGGCGCGGCCAGGGCGGGCCTGGAAGTCGGGGGGCGGCTGGGCCACCTCGGGACCGTCGAGGAGCACGGCCCAGGCCCGGAGCTGGGCCACCCCGGTGGGGATGTCGCCGCCGCACAGCACGCAGAGTGCCTTCAGGTCGTCGTGGCGGAGCGAGAGCACCCGCCCGTTGAAGTCACCGCGGGCGGTGATGATGGACTGCACGAAGCGCTGCACCGGCTCGGCCGCGTCGATCGAGCGAAGGGCGTCGAGGTCGAGGATCAGCTTGCGGCGGTCGCGGGCCTCGCCCGCCGGACCGGTCTCCCCCATGAGGACGCTGACCGGAACCCGGTAGAAGTCGGCCAGGGCCTTGAGCCGGGGCAGGCTCAGATTGCGGAAGCCCCGCTCGTAGGCACCGATCGCAGAGGCGCTCCAGCGCCCGCCGGAGCGCTCCTCGACGTCGGACAACGACAGGGCCTGGGCCTGGCGGATGGCTCGCAGCCGCTGGCCCACGCGGAGGGCGAAGGCATCCTCGGTCCCGGGCTCGGGGGCGGCGTCGGCCGCGACCGCGCCCGGGTCGTCGGAGTCCCGCTCGGCGGGCGGTGGGACACGAGCCATGCCCCCATTCTGCCTCACTGCAAGTGCGACCTGTGGCTCTTCCATGACGCTCCGCGTTCTCGTCCGGCGACGGATGCCGCCCGTCGGGACCGTCACCCCCCCCAGCGGTCCAGGGGGTACCGTCGCCCGCCGTGACCTCAGAGGAGAAGCGCCAACGCCACAAGGAGGGCCACCGGTCCCGCATGGAGGCGGCTCGGCAGGCCGAGGAGCGGGCCCAGCGCCGGCAGCGGATCGTGGTCATCGCCGCCATCGTGGTGGTGGCTGCGGCCCTCATCGCCGCCGGCGTCCTGTTGCTCGGCGGCGATGACGAGGAGACGGCTGAGGCCGGCGCCGACACCACCCTGGCTGCCGACGCGTCGACCACGCTGCCGGCGGAGGACCCGGAGGCCGAAGCCTCGGAGCCGGCCGCGCCCGCGGAGCTGCCCGCACCCCCGCCGGGGGGCACCCTCGAGGGGGAGACGCCGTGCCCCGCCGAGGACGGCTCGGAGGAACGGATCTCGACCTTCGCCCAGGCGCCGCCGACATGCATCGCCGACGGCGAGGCGCTGGAGGCGGAGATCGCCACCTCGAAGGGCCCCATCGTCGTGGCCCTCGACGCCGAGGCGGCACCGGTGATGGTGAACAACTTCGTGGTCCTGGCCCGGTACCACTACTTCGACGGGCTCCCCTTCCACCGGCTGGTGCCGGACTTCGTGGCCCAGACCGGGTCGAGCGGCATCCCCGACTACGGGAGCGGCGGACCTGGCTACGACCTGCCCGACATCGAGAAGCCGACCGAGGGCTACATGCCCGGCGATGTGGCCATGGCCCGCGCCGACACCGTCTCCGGCAGCCAGTTCTTCCTCGTCGCCAGCGAGGCCGGGGCAGCCCAGCTCAACCCCGACTTCCCCCGGTTCGGGCGGGTGACCGAGGGTCTCGACCTGGTGGCCGAGCTGGCCTCGCTGGGCGACGCCGCCACCAACGGCACCCCCACCGAGGTCGTGCTCATCGATGCGGTCACCATCCGCCCCGCCGCCTGAGGGGGCATCCAGCACGCCGCCGGATGGCGGCGGGGTCAGGTCGGCAGGTCCGACAGGGCGCCGGGGCGGCCCCCCACGAACACCTTGGGCTCGGCCGGCCCCACGCCCCGCCACGCCCCGTCGGGGTCGCGGACGAGCGCCGATCCCTGGGCCACGCCCACGATGACGAGGTCCGGAGGAGACAGAGCACGGGTCCGGTGCACGGCGTCCTCGGACCAGGTGTCGAACCCGGTCACGACGGTCACGTTGGCCAGCAGCCCCAGGCCCACGGTGAAGGCGCCGCCCCGAGGGTCGACCATGGGGTCGCACAGCACCATCGCCCCCGCGGCCGAGCCCGCCAGCACCGCGCCGTCGTGCCAGGCGGCGACGGCCGCGTCCCACACCGGGGTGTCCTTCAGCACCGAGCGCAGGTGCATCGGTGAGGACCCGACCAGGTACAGGAACCGGGCGGCGCGCACCACCGCGGCCAGCTCGTCGTCCAGGGCGTCGGGGCGGCGCAGCACATCGAGGCCCCGGACCGAGAGCCCGAGGGCGCCGAAGCGCGCCGTGGCGGCGTCGACCAGACGGTGCGGGTGCTCGTAGGCGGCGCCCGTCGGCAGCACCACCACCTCCTCGGCCCCACCACCGGCCAGCTCCTCCTCCACCAGCACCTCAGTGCGGAACGGGGAACCACCGACCAGGGCGAGGGGTCCGGACATGCCCCGGGACCCTAGGAGGTCAGGCCCGTCCCCTCGTCGGCGGCGACGACACCGAGGCCCCACCGGCCCACGTTTCACACCGCGGCGGCGGTTGGGCCAGGGTGGCCCATGGCCGATGGCGCTCCCCCTCGCTCCCCGTCATCGACACCGGTGCAGGTCCCCTGGCTCTGGGTCGTCGTCGCCGGCCTGCTGGCCGGGTTCGCCTCCGGGCTGTTCGGCGTGGGCGGGGGGATCATCATCGTGCCCGCCCTGACCCTCCTGGCCCGCTTCCCCTACAAGCTGGCCACCGGCACCTCCCTCACCGCCATCGTCCCCATCTCCTGTGCCGGCATCATCGGCTACGCCACCGCAGGAGAGCTCGACCTGGTGGCCGCGGCGCTGCTCGCCGCGGGCTCACTGACCGGTGCCATCATGGGAACCCGGTGGCTGAGGACCCTCAACGGTCCCGCCATCCAGTGGGCCTTCGCCGCTCTGATGCTGGTGACCGCGGTGCGGCTGGCCCTCGGCGGCGATGGCGAGGGCAGCGGTCGAGGGGCCCTCACCGTCATCGCGGTCGTCGGGCTCGTGACCCTGGGGTTCGTGGCGGGCGTGCTGGCGGGACTCCTCGGCGTGGGCGGGGGCATCATCTTCGTGCCCGTGCTCACCATCGTCGTCGGCGTCCCGCTGGTGCTGGCCAAGGGCACATCCCTGGCGGTGATCCTGCCCACGTCGATCCTCGGGACCCTGCGCAACCGCTCCGCCGGGCTCACCGCCCTGCGACCGGCGGCGGTGGTGGGCATCGCCGGGGTGCTCTCGGCCTACCTCGCCGCCCAGCTGTCGCTCGGACTCGACGCCCGGCTGTCCGCCGTGCTGTTCGCGGTCCTGCTGGTGACGGTGGCGGTCCGCATGACGCTCTCGGCTCGCACCGATGCCGCCGAGGCGCCGTCCTCCTGAGTGGGCGCCACGTCGGGAGAGCACCTCCGGGGGCGTGACTTTGGTCCCCCCTGGGCGCCTCTCGGTAGCCTCGCCGCCCATGGCCATCGCACGCGTGGGAATCGTCGGTTCAGGGATCATGGGAGCGGGCATCGCCGAGGTGGCCGCACGCGCCGGCCTCGACGTGGTGCTGCGCTCCCGCAAGCAGGAGACGGCCGAGGCCATGTACACGGGCATGGAGAAGAGCCTGGGCAAGCAGGTCGACAAGGGCCGGCTCGACACCGACGCGCGCGACGCCATCCTCGGGCGGGTCACCGCCACCCACCACATCGGCGATCTCGCCTCCTGCGACCTCGTGATCGAGTCGGTGATCGAGGACATCGCCGTCAAGAAGGCGCTGTTCGCCGAGCTCGACCAGGTGGTCACGCCCGAGGCCATCCTCGCCACCAACACCTCGACCCTGCCCGTGGTGGAGATGGCCGTCGCCACCGAGCGCCCCGAGCGGGTCGTCGGCGTCCACTTCTTCAACCCCGCCCCCATGATGTCGCTGGTCGAGGTCATCGCGCCGCTCACCGCCTCCGACGAGGCCGTCGAGGCCGTCACCGCCTTCGCCACGGCCTGCGGCAAGGGGCCGGTGCGCGTCGCGGACCGGGCCGGCTTCATCGTCAACGCCCTGCTCTTCCCGTACCTCAACAACGCGGTGCGAATGCTCGAGAACGGTGTCGCCAGCCGGGACGACATCGACGCCGCCATGAAGGGCGGCTGCAACTTCCCGATGGGACCCCTCGCCCTGCTGGACCTGGTGGGCCTGGACACCTCGGTCGCCATCCTCGACGCACTGTACGCCGAGTTCGCCGACCCCAACTACAGCCCGGCCCCGGCCCTGCGCCGCATGCTCGCCGCCGGCCACCTGGGCCGGAAGTCGGGCCAGGGCTTCTACGACTACCGCAGGTAGGGCTCGTCCCCTCAGCCCGGGCGCCCGCGGCCCGACCATCCCGACCAGGGCGGCGCCAGGCGTGACGGCAGGTCGTCGCGTCCCACGGCGCGCCAAGATGGCCCGTCATGGCGCACCGATGGCACCGCTCCACCCCGTCCGACGACGCGCCCGCCATCAGCGGCTCCGAGCCCGAGCCCCCCTCGCCCGTTGACCCCGACCTGGACGAGGCCCTGGCGCGGGCCGTGGGGGCGGCGGCGGGCGGCGAGGAGGGCGACGGTGGCCGGCCGGGCGCGGGCCAGGTGCGCGAGGTCCTGCGGCTCGCTCGGGCCTCGGGGGGACGGGCCGGAGCCCGGGCGGTGGCGTCGGGCCGGTGGTTGGCCGACATCGCCGTCGACAGCGCCGGGCACCTGCCGGTGCGGGACCTGACGGCCCTGCGGGAGCACCACGACGGCCTGTCCGGGGCGCTGCTGGTCCGGCCGCTCATCCGCAACGCCAGCCTCGCCAGCGCTGCGGTCGGGGCCACCACCGGGGCCCTGGCCGCCGCGGCCGAGACCAACCCGGCCACATGGGTGACCCTCCCCGTCGAGCTGGCGGTGGAGACGATGATCGTCGTCGCCATCGAGATGAAGCTGGTGGGCGAGCTGCACGAGGCGGCCGGCTACCCGCTGGCCCGCCAGCTGCGGCGCAGCGGCCCGCTGGTGGCCCGAGCCTGGGCCCAGAGCCGGGGCATCGCCCCGCCGGACCTGGCCGCGCTGGTCCGACCCACCGACACGGTGCGCCTCACCACCACCGCCTCGGAGCTGCTGGGCCGTTCCAGCCGCGACGCGCTCACCGCCCAGGTGCGACGCCGGCTGGTAGGGCGGGCCGGACGCAACACCGCCACCTTCCTCCCGCTGCTGGCCGGGGCGGCGGCCGGCGCCGAGCTCAACCGGCGGGCGACGCGCAAGGTGGGCACCAAGGTGGCCGAGTCCCTCGCCATCGGTCCTCCGAGGCGGTGACACCACCGGTCGACCCCGGCCCCAGCCCCTGGGTGATCCCCTCCCCCCTCGACGCCGATCCCGAGGGTCCGGTGGCCGTCGGGGCCGACCTCGAGCCCGCCACCCTGCTCGCGGCCTACCGGACGGGCCTCTTCCCGATGCCGTTGCGACGGGGTCGGGTCGTGGGGTGGTGGTCGCCGGATCCCCGCGGCGTCCTGCCGCTCGACGGCCTCCTCGTCTCCACGTCGCTGCGCCGGTCGGTCCACCGCCACACCACCACCATCGATGCCGCCTTCGACGAGGTCATCGCCGCCTGCGCCGACCCTGGTAGGCCCGGCGGGTGGATCGACCGCCGCATCCGCCGGGCCTACACCGAGCTCCACCGGATGGGCTGGGCCCACAGCGTCGAGACGTGGACGCCCGACGGGCACCTGGCGGGCGGCCTCTACGGGGTCGCCGTGGGTGGCCTCTTCGCCGGGGAGTCGATGTTCCATCGCGAGCGCGACGGATCGAAGGTGGCCCTCGTCACCCTGGTCGACCTGCTCCGCGCCGGCGGCGCCCATCTGCTGGACGTGCAGTGGAGCACACCGCACCTGCGGTCCCTGGGGGCCCTCGACATCCCCCGCTCGGACTACCTGGACCGCCTCGCCGACGCCGTGGCCGTCCCCCTACCCGCCGTGTTCGGAGGGCCGGAGGGCAGCTGCTGAGCCGGCGGCGGCGGCCGCGACGGGCCGGTCCCGCGTCATGCGCGGGCGCCGCCGCAGGACCGATCACACCGTCGGGCGCACCCGGTGCACCCTCGTCGCGACGCCGATGAACGCGTCCGCGTGGTCCGGTGGTGGCATCATCACGGTGAGCGACCCAACCGACCGGAGCCTCACCGCCATGACCGACGCCCTCGTCACCGACCCGGACTCCGGCCTGTTCACCGAAGCGATGCTGCATGCCGTGCTCCCCTCCCGGGTGGCCACCGCCCGGCGGACCCTCCGTCAGCTCGGCCTCCTCACCATCACCGTCGACGGGGGGCCCACCCCGTCGGTGCTGGCCGACCTGGTGCACGAGACGATCCGCGACTCAGACATGGCCGCCCGCCTCGATGACGGCCGGCTGGTCCTCGTCCTGGAGTTCACCCCCAGCGAGGGCTGCACCGTGGTCGCCGAGAGGTTCCAGACCAAGGTCGGCGATGCCCACCCCGGTGCCACCGTCGGCGTGGGCATCGCCTGCTACCCCGCCCATGCCCTCACCGCGGAGGAGCTGCTGGCGGCGGCCGACGCGGTCGGCACCGACGTCGGCCCCGGTGCGGTGGGCACCGCTCCCGTCGCCGAGTGATGGAGGGAGGTCAGTGCTCAACACCGAGGTCGATCCGCCGATCCAGGGACCTGTGACCCATCGCGCCACTCCCGGTGTCGTGGCGGGCGGCGCCGGTCTGGTCCTCGCCGTGGGCGCCATCGTCACCGACGAGGTCTGGGTGGTCGCCCTGGCCGGGGTGGCAGCCCTGATCGCAGGCCTGTTCACCCTGGACCTGACCGATCGGCTCCGCCGCACCACGGCCGAGGTGCAGGTGGCGACCAGCGCCGCCGCCACGGCCCAGGCCGAGAGCACAGCCATGGCCGCCCGGGCCGCGCAGTTCGAGGCCGAGGCCCGCCAACGCACCAACCCGTCGGGCGGGCAGGCCCATGGTCCCGACGGCGACCACACCCTCGTGACCGACGGACGGACCGGCCTGTTCAACGCCGCCTACTTCGACGTCACCCTGGGCAAGCGCGTCGCCGCCGCTCGCCGGGGCCTGCGCCCCCTCACCCTCGCCCTGCTCGAGCCCCTCACCGGACTCGGCGGCGACGATCCCACCCCGCGAGTCGACCGCGACGTGGCCACGGTCCTGCTCGCCACCCTGCGCGACTCCGACATCGCCTGCCGCCTGGACGACGGCCTCGTGGCCCTGATCCTGGAGGACACGCCCGAGAACGGAGCGGTGTGGACCGTGGAGCGGGTGCGACGGCGCCTGGCCGAACGGGGCGACGGCATCAGCCTCCGGGCGGGGATCGCGTGCTACCCCGCGCACGCCTTCGACGCCGGCCAGCTGCTCGGGTCAGCCTGGGCGGCCCTCGCCTCGGCCCGGGACTGGCCCCAGGACCGCATCGAGGTGGCCCTCGTCCCCGAGGACTGATCCCCCCCGCCCCCGGGGCAGTGCTCAGATCGCGACGTCGCCCTCGCCGCTCACACCGCGCCTCCCGGCAGAGGCGGGTCCGGTGCGGCGTCGGCGTCCATCTCGGCCAGCACCGCCTCGGTGTCGGCGCCGAGGGGGCGACCGGCCCAGCGTATCCGACCGGGGGTGGCCGACAGGCGGGCCACCAGGCCCTGCATGGGCACCCCGTCGACCTCGGGCAGCGCCCCCCGGGCTGCCAGGTGGGGGTCGGCCAGGATGTCGCCCATGGTGTGGACGGGGGCCGCCGCCGCGTGCGCAGCCTCGAACGCAACCAGCACGGCGTCGAGGTCGCGGGCGCCGACCCAGGCGGCCAGCGTGGAGTCGACCATCTCGCGGTGGGTGACGCGATCGGCGAAGGTGGCCACCCTCGGGTCCCCGCCCAGGCCGATCAGGTCCATCACCCGTCCCGCCACCGACTCCGCCGAGGTGCTGATCGCCACCCAGCGGCCGTCGGCGCATCGGTAGGTCCCGCGGGGCACCGAGTACGGGATGCCGGCGCCGAGGCGGGGCTGGTCGTAGTCGAGCAGGGCCTTGGCCGACGGGAGGGGCCCCATCACCTGCAACAGCGACTCGTACAGGTTGGCGTCGACCACCTGACCGACCCCGCTGTGGACCGCGACCATGGTGGCGAAGGCGGCGACGAGGGCGGTGATCTCGTCGGTGAGGGCGATGGGGGGCAGGAGGGGCGCGCCGTCGGGTTCGCCGTTGATGCCGGCGAAACCGCTCATGGCCTCGGCCAGGGTGGCGAACCCGGGCCGGGCGGAGTACGGACCGTCCTGACCGAAGCCGGTGATGCGGGTCACCACCAGACGGGGGTTGGCCGCGATCAGATCGGCCGGGTCCAGGCCGAGGCGTTCGAGGGTGCCGGGCCGGAAGTTCTCGACGAGCACGTCGGCTCCGGCGACCAGACGGCGCATGGGCCCGAGGGCCACGGGGTCCTTGAGGTCGAGGACCACGGTGCGCTTCCCGCGCCCCGCAAGCTTCCACCAGAGCGACACGTCGTCGCGGGGGTCCCGCCAGCCCATGGCCCGGGTGGTGTCGCCCCCGTCGGGCCGCTCCACCTTGATCACATCGGCCCCGAAGTCGGCCAGGTACCGGGCGCAGCCCGGTCCGGCCACGACCGTCGAGCAGTCGACCACCCGCAGCCCGGCCAGGGGTCCGGGCCGGGCGTCGCTCCCGGCACCGGCGTTGGGTCGGGGTGCGGTGGTCACCCGCCGATCATCGCCGGGGGCCGCCTCGCCGCACCAACCGGGGACCCGACCCTCACCGGGGCGATGTCGCGGCGAGGCCCGGCGAGGTCAAGCGCCTCACTCGGTGGAGATGACGAAGCAGCGGTCGGCCAGGGTGCCCAGGGCGTAGTCGGCGTAGAGGCCGTCGTACATGTGCCGGGTCTTCTCGGTCCAGGCCAGGGCCTCAGGCGAGGAGATGCGGTGCACCACCTGAAGGATGCCGCCCTCGTGCACCCGGTACTCGGCCCACGCGCCGGGGTAGTCCTTGACGCAGGCCACCTCCACCCAGGGCACGGCGCCGGTGAGACCGAAGCGTTGCACCCGGTTCCGGTGGGTGTGGCCGGCCAGGTAGGCGACGATGCGGGGCCGTCGGGCCACCAGCGCCACCAGGCGCTCGGAGTCGTCCGGACACACGCCGAAGTATCGGTCCGGTCGGGTGGCGGATCCCGGATCCCAGACGTGGTGGTGACCCAGCACGACCACCGGACGGTCGGAGGAGGCGGCCAGGTCGTCGAGCCAGGCCAGCTGGTCGTCACCCACCCGGCCGCCCTCGGCGCCATCGACCGACGTGTCGATCACGGCCAGGCGGACACCCGGGAGGACCACCTCCTGGGTGGGCACCTCCCCGCGAGCCTGCCGGTGGAAAGACTCGTGGTTGCCCCGGACCCAGGTCATCCTCTCGGCCAGAGGTGCATAGCTGGAGAGGAAGGCATCGACCTCGGCGTCGGTCCCGGTGCTGGTGAGGTCCCCCTTCACCACCAGGGCATCCGGGTCCAGGGCGACGATCTCGGCCACGGCCGCCGCGTTCATGACCTCCGGGTAGGGCGGGTCACCGGGTTCGGCTCGGAACACCGGTCCCGTGTCGGTGCCGCTGACCAGCCCGCACACCTCCTCGCCGAAGTGCACGTCGTTGACGGTGGCGAACGTCGCCAGGTGGGCGCCGTGCTCGGGCAGGGTGCGGAAGGCGAGCCCGGCCAGCTCGTGCTCGGAGTCGGGGGCGAGCTCGTCGAGGCGGTGCACCTGCTCGTGGTCGTGGGCGACGGCGAAGCGACTGGCCACCGTCGTCAGCTCCACTGCCTGGCTGGCCTCGTCCACGGAGCGATCGTACCGACGGTGTGCCGCCCGCCAGGACCCGCCCCGGGCCGCGGGGGTACCATCACGGGTCCCATCGGCCTGGTGGGCAACGGTTCAGGATGTCGAGGGAGAGGGAGTCGTGGACGGAGCACAGCGACAGATCCGCTCCGGACCCGTCCGCGCCACCACCCTTGCCCTGGTCGCGGCCGTGGCCCTCGCCGTCGTCGGGCCCACGTCGCCCAGCGCCGCCCTCGCGCCTCGCCAACCCCTGCGGAGCGCGGCCGACCCCGAGGAGGTGCGGGTGCGGATGCTCACCCGCGAGGCGGACGACACCTACGCGCTGAGCGCCGACGAGGACCACATCACCGTGCGCGCCCCGGACAACAACGTCGGCGACAACACCCGCCTCGTGCTCCACCGGCCCGGCAGCCCGTCGGTGGTCGACGCCGAGAGCTGCGCCACGTGGGCCGACCGCCGGGGGGACCTCGTGCAGCTCGGGGCGGCGCTGCGCATCACCGGCGTCGGGGGCGAGGTCCAGGCGATCACCGTCACCCAGAACATCTGGGTCTCCCCCTACACCTTCAACGTCCACACCTGGGACACTGCCCGACCGGGTGTGCCATGGCGGCTGGAGGGCCAGTTCGACATGCAGCACCGCTTCTTCGCCTTCGGGCTCGTCGCCCTGCCGCTGCACTTCTGTGCCCGCACCGTGGGCGACCGGGTCGAGTTCAAGGTCTGGAGCAGCGACGAGCGCGAACCCCGGTGGGACGACCGCTTCCACGGCGACGGCCTCACCCTGCCCGAGGGGTGGGTGCACGCCGGTCAGGTCGGCTGGTACGCGGGCCACCTCGGGCCCGGTGACTACGCCGAGCTCGCCGTCCCCGCGACCTGGGCCTATCGCCGCCAGCAGTTCATGACCCCCCGGCCCCGACGACGCTGACCGACGAGGCCGGGCACCCGCTCGCCCCCCATGCGCCGGACACGTCGGCACCGGCACCCGCCGGAGGATCGGGCTCAGCCGCCGGAGACGACGGCACCGGCACCCGCCGGAGGATCGGGCTCAGCCGCCGGAGACGACGGCACCGGCACCCGCCGGAGGATCGGGCTCAGCCGCCGGAGACGACGGCACCGGCACCGACCGGAGGGGTGGGGTCATCGAGCCCGTCGAACCACCCGGTCGGCACCGGCACCCGCCGGGGGCCGTTCGTGTGGCCGCGGACGGTGCGCTCGGAGCCCGGGTGGAGCACGAGACCGGGATCGAGGCGGTCGAGACGAGCCGCCAGCTCGGCCTGGGACGCCACCTGGGAGAGGCCCCGGCGCGCCTCACCCCCGATGGGGTAGCCCGCGAGGTACCAGCCGGTGTGCTTGCGCACGTCGCGCACGCCCCGCTCCGGTCCCAGGACCTCGACCAGCAGCTCGGCGTGGCGGTTCAGCACGGCCGCCACCTCGCCCAGGGTCGGGTGGGGTCGCACCGGGCGACCGGCGTAGGCGTCGGCCAGGTCCCGGAACAGCCAGGGGCGACCGAGGCACCCGCGGCCGATGACCACACCGTCGCACCCCGTCTCGGTCTGCATCGCCAGGGCGTCGCCTGCTTCCAGGACATCGCCGTTGCCCAGCACCGGGATGGTGGTGACCGCCTGCTTCAGCCTGGCGATGGTCGACCAGTCGGCCTCACCGGAGTAGAGCTGCTCGGCGGTGCGGGCGTGGAGGGAGACGGCCGCCGCGCCCTCGTCCTCGGCCATCCGAGCGGCGTCTAGGTAGGTGAGGTGAGCATCGTCGAGGCCGAGGCGCATCTTGACCGTGAAGGGCACCGGCCCCGCCGCCTCGACCGCGGCCCGGACGATCGAGGCGAACAATGCCCGCCGCACGGGGAGGGCCGAGCCTCCGCCCTTGCGGGTGACCTTGGCCGCGGGGCAACCCACGTTGAGGTCGACGTGCTCGGCGCCGTGGTCGCCCACGAGGATCCGCACCGCCTCACCGACGACCCGGGGGTCGACACCGTAGACCTGGACGCTACGGGGCGACTCGTCGGGGTCGAAGGCCACCATGTCGAGGGTGCGGGCGTTGCCCTCGACCAGGGCGCGGGCGGTGATCATCTCGCTGACGTACAGCCCGGCGCCCATCTCCCGGCACAGGCGGCGGAAGGCCCGGTTGGTGACCCCGGCCATGGGGGCCAGCACCACCGGCAGGTCCAGCGCCAGAGGACCGATGCGGAGGGGCGCGGGTGCCTCGACGGTGCTCACAGCGTGCTCCACAGGTCGGTGATCGACCGGTCGAGGTCAGCCAGCAGGCGACGGAGCAACGGGAGCGAGAGACCGACCACGTTGGTGTGGTCGCCGTCGACGCCGTCGATGAAGGGAGCCGACCGACCGTCGAGGGTGAAGGACCCTGCCACCCCCAGGGGCTCGCCGGTGGCGACGTAGGCGTCGACCTCGGCGTCGGACATGGGCCCGAAGCGGACGGTCGTGGCCTCCACCCCGGACACCGCCCGACCTCCGACCTCGACCAGGTGGTGACCGGTGCGCAGCACCCCGCACCGGCCCCTCAGGGCGCGGATGCGGACGGTGGCCTCGGCGGCCGAGGCGGGCTTGCCCCACGTCCGACCGTCGATGGTGAACAGGGAGTCGCACCCCAGGACGAGGGTCGGTCGCCCCTCGGGCACGCAACGGTCGGCGACGGCGACGGCCTTGGCCCGAGCGAGGGTGGCGACCAGGGCCTCGGGATCGTCGGTCCCCATCTCGGCGACCACCGCCTCCTCGTCCACGTCGCTCACCACCGCCTCAGCCTCGATGGCCGCGGCGCGCAGCAGCGCCCGACGCGCCGGCGAGGCCGAGGCGAGGACCAGGTGGACAGGAGGCACCCGACAATGATGGCCGCCCTTCACGGGTGGGCCCGAGCCGCCGATCATGATGGGATCCGCGACGCACGCGCGGCCGACGACATCCGAGGAGCGCCGATGACCAGCCCCTGGAACGACAGGCCCGGACCGGGCACACCTCCCGGAGCCGGTGGCGCGCCGGCCGGTCCGCCAGGGGTCGCCGGCCCCACCTTCCCTGCGGCGCCGCCGGCTCCCGACCCCGGGTACGGAGCACGACCGGGGTACGGAGCCCAGCCGGGGCAAGGAGCCCAGCCGGGCTACCCGGCCCAGTACGCCCCCTACCCCGGGGGGCCGGTGCCGCCGGACCCGCCCCGTCCCTCGCCGCTCTCGACCGCGGTCAAGCTGATGTGGGTCGGCGCCGGGCTGGCCCTGCTCAACATGTTGAGCACGTTCCTCTTCATCGGCGACATCCGGGAGGGCGTCGAGGACGGACTGAGCGACGGCGGCACGAGTGTCTCGGACTCGACGGTCGACGCCGCCGTCACCCTCGGCATCATCTTCGGGGTGGTGATCGGGCTGATCACCGTCGCCCTCTGGGTCTGGATGGCGGTCATGAACGGCAAGGGCCGGAGCTGGGCCCGGGTCGTCGCCACCGTGCTCGGGGGCCTCGGCCTCCTCTTCGGGCTGATCGGCCTCGCCGGCGGGACCTTTGGGGCCCAGACGACCCCGGTGTCGCTGGCCAGCGGGGTGATCAACGTGATCCTGGCCATCGCCATCCTCGTCCTGCTCTGGAACAGCCAGAACACCGAGTACTACCGCGCCCACAGCAACTGACCCATCGGGCCGACCGGGACGAGGAGGACGGGCTACCAGGGTCGGTTGCGTCGCAGCGACATCGGCTTCGACCACCATCGGCCGCTCCAGCGCCAGCGGGCCGGGGGTTCCTCGACCGGAGCCGCGGCACGGGGCCAGGCGGCCTCGACCGCGGCCACGATGGCGGCGGCCTCCTCGTCGGTCGGAGCCGGTCTGATGCGGGCGGCCTCAATCACAGCGGCGTGTTCCCGTGCTTGCGGGGCGGAAGCTCCTCGCGCTTGGTGCGCAGCATGGTCAGGCCCTCGATCAGCTTGCGGCGGGTCATCGCCGGGTTGATCACGTCGTCGACGTAGCCCCTCTCGGCCGCGACGTAGGGGTTGAGCCCCTTCTCCGAGTAGTCATCGACCAGCTCGGCCTTGCGGGCGTCGGGGTCGTCGGCCTCGGCGATCTCGGTGCGGTGGAGGATCTCCACCGCACCGGTGGCGCCCATCACGGCCAGCTCGGCCGAGGGCCAGGCGAAGGCCAGGTCGGCGCCGATCGACTTCGAGTTCATCACGACGTAGGCGCCGCCGTAGGCCTTGCGGGTGATGACCTGGATGCGGGGGACGGTGGACTCGCAGTAGGCGTAGAGCAGCTTGGCCCCGTGGCGGATGATGCCGCCGTGCTCTTGGCCCACACCGGGGAGGAAGCCGGGCACGTCGACGAAGGTCACGAGGGGCACGTTGAAGGCGTCGCACACCCGGACGAAGCGCGCCGCCTTCTCCGAGGAGTCGATGTCGAGCACCCCGGCGAGGAACATCGGGTTGTTCCCCACCACCCCGATGGGGTGGCCGTCGATGCGGGCGAAGCCACAGGTGATCGATTGGGCCCACTGCGGGAAGTACTCGACGTAGTCGCCCTCGTCGGCGACGGCGGCGATGACCGTCCGCATGTCGTAGGGCTGGTTCGGGCTGTCGGGGAGGATGTCGGTCAGCTCGTCGCAGAGCCGGTCGGGGTCGTCGTCGACCGCGGCGCGGGGCGGTTCCTCCATGTTGTTGGCCGGGAGGAAGCTGAGCAGGTAGCGGACGTCGTCGAGGACGGCCTTGTCGTCGGGAGCGGTGAAGGCGGCCACACCGGACTTGGCCGAGTGGGCCTGGGCGCCGCCCAGCTCTTGCTGGGTGACGTCCTCGCCGGTCACCGTCTTCACCACGTCGGGGCCGGTGATGAACATGTACGAGGTCTCCTCGACCATGAACACGAAGTCGGTCATGGCCGGGCTGTAGACGGCGCCCCCCGCGCACGGGCCCAGGATGACGCTGATCTGGGGCGTGACGCCCGAAGCCTTGACGTTGCGGTAGAAGATCCCGCCGTAGGAGGCCAGGCTGACCGGACCCTCCTGGATCCGGGCCCCGGCGCCGTCGTTGAGGCCGACGACGGGGGCACCGACCTTGAGGGCCAGGTCCATCACCTTGTGGATCTTGTCGGCGAAGACCTCGCCCAGGGCCCCGCCGAAGAGGGTGAAGTCCTGGCTGAACACGAACACCTTGCGGCCGTCGACGGTGCCCCAGCCGGTGATGACGCCGTCGGTGAGGGGGCGCTCGGGGATGGCTGGGTTGCGGTGCCGGGCCAGCATGTCGAGCTCGTTGAACGAGCCCTCGTCGAGGAAGTACTCGATGCGCTCGCGGGCCAGCATCTTGCCCCGGTCGTGCTGGCGCTGGACGGACCGCTCCGAGCCGGGCTGGCGAGCCTGCTCGCGCAGGTCCTCCAGGTCGGCGACCTTCTCGCTGAGCGGGTGCGTCGTCATGGGCTCGGAACCTATCCGCGGCCTGCCAGCCCGACCCAACGGCCGGGCCCGGCCGACCCACACCGAGGGGATCGACTGGTGCTGACCGAACTCCTGCGGTCCCCACCCGGTTCGTCGCCCGGTCTGCCTACCCTCGCCCCCATGGACGCACCCACCTACCGCGCCGCCATCGTCGCCGAGGGGGCCGTGGTCGCCGACCTGCCCCCGTCCGCCCTGGACGCCGAGGTCCGGGCCTGCCCGGGGTGGGACGTGGCCCGGATGATCGGCCACCTGGGTCGGGTCCACGCCTGGGCGACGTCCTTCCTCGACCTCGGCCCCCACGGCGGCGAGGCCGACGCCGGGCCCCGCCCGCCCGGTGGCGCCGCCCTCCTGCCCTGGTACCGCGAGCGTCTCGACTCTCTGGTGGCCGAGCTCGACCGCCACGACCCCGACGAGCCGTCGGCCGGCTTCACCGGCCCGGCGCCGGCCGGGTTCTGGTTCCGCCGCATGGCCCACGAGCTGGCCGTGCACCGCTGGGACGCCCAGAACGCCGTCGCCCCCGGCGAGGAGGGCTCCATCGGGCCCGAGCTGGCCGCCGACGGCGTGGACGAGTGGCTGGAGGTGTTCGTGCCCCGGTTGCTGGCCCGCACCGGCGTGCCCGACGACCTCGTCGGCGCCACCCTGCACCTGCACTGCACCGACGAGGGCGGCATCGACGACACCGGCGAGTGGCTGCTGCGCCTCACCGCCCAGGGCAGCGAGCTGGAGCGGGCCCACGCCAAGGGTGACGCCGCTCTGCGGGCCCCGGCCGCCGACCTGCTGCTAGCCGTGTGGCACCGCAAGGGCCTCGACGACCTCGACGTCGTCGGCGACGCCGAGCGGGCCCGAGCCATCCTCGACGCCGTCCACGTCACCTGAGGCCGAGGTCAGAGGTGGGCGGCGAGGACCGCTTCGAGGTGCGCGACATGGCCGGCGTCAACCGGTGGCGCCTCGGCCCGGTTGAACGCGTGGCCCAGCTCCCCAAGGAGGGTCAGGGCGTGGAGGGCCCCGTACAAGTCGAGGCGGTCACGGCGCCGGGCGGCGGGGTCGAGCACGGCGACCTGGGCCTCGACAGGTGCGGCGTCGCGACCGGCACCGAGCAGCGACACCCGGGTGAGGGCCGTCGCCCACAACGCATCACCGAAGCCCATCTCGTCCACGTCCACCACCCCCGAGACCTCGCCCTCGTGGACGATCACGTTCTTCGTGGTCGCATCGTGGAGAAAGGCACGAGGCTCCACCCCGTGGACCGAATGGATGTCGCGACGGAGGCGAGCCTCGACCCGGTCTGACCAGGCGGGATCCACGATCCCCGCGGCGTCGATCCACGATCGGGCTCGGTCGAGCGACGCGTGGAGTACCGCCGGCCACGTCGGTTCCAGGGGTGTGTCGTCACCGGTGGCATACCCGAACCCGGGGGCCGGCGGCAGCCGCCGGGTCCGGAGGTGCAGCTCTCCGACGGTGGCGAGGACTCGCCGCCGGGTCACCTCGTCGAGGTCGTCATAGACCTGCCCCAGGTCCGAGCCGGGTAGTCGCTCCAGGACCGCGTAGGGCTGCGGGGCGGTGGGGTCGGCAGCCAAGACCCCGGCCACCGGGACCCCGACGGCGCGTAGCCGGTCGGTCCAGAGCACGCCCCCGGCGATCTCGGCGGCCCGCCCGGGTGCGGCGAGGCGGACCACCGCGGCGCGTCCGTCCGCAGCGACGACGTCGTAGACCCAGTGGCGCAGTCCCGTGGGGAACCGCACGCAGGACGTCACCGCGACGCCGAGCACCCCCTGGACGATCGCAGCCGCCGCGCCCTCGTCGGGAGCACCGTCCGGGGGAGCCATCGTCTCATCCTGGCCGTTTGGCACCGCATCGGCCTCGACCCCTCGACGTGGTCGGCAACGCCGACCGGGCCCGGGCTGTCCTCGACGCCATCCACGTCACCTGAGCACCCCGCCGAGGCGGAGTCGCGTGCCCTTGATGCACCCTCGTGTCCTTGCGCGGCGGCACCGCGCCAGGTCGGGGCCCCTCAGGGCGGCCCAGTCAGGTCGCCACGGGGTTGTGCCAAGCGATCTCGGTGAACCGGGCGAAGTCGGTGTCGGCGCTGATCCCCCGGAGGTCAAGGTCGCGGATCGAGCGGCCGAGGATCGAGCGGTGACCCCGATCGAGTGCGGGCGCCCGGGGTCGACGCATGACCGTGGCGCCGGGTCGGCCTCCACCGCCCCGACCGGTCGGTCAGTACGGTCGAGGGCATGGACCTGCCTGTCTCGATGCCGCTCACGCCCATGCTGGCCAAGGCCCACGACGGCCTGCCCGACGGCGAGGAGGGCGACTGGTGGTTCGAGCCCAAGTGGGACGGCTTCCGGGTGGTGGTGTTCCGCGACGGCGACGAGGTGGAGCTGGCCTCGCGCAACGGGAAACCCCTCACCCGCTACTTCCCCGAGGTGCTCGACCCCCTGGCGGCCGCCCTGCCCGACCGAGCCGTGGTCGACGGCGAGATCGTGGTGCCCACCCCCGATGGGCTCGACTTCGACCTCCTGGGCCAGCGCATCCACCCGGCGGCGTCGCGCGTCGAGCGCTTGGCGGGCGAGACCCCGGCCGAGGTGGTGGCCTTCGACCTCCTGGCCTCGGGCGACGACGACCTCACCGGTGCCCCGCTCCACGACCGTCGGACCGCGCTGGAGGACGCCGTCGCCACCGGCCCCCAGGTCCACCTCAACCCCGGCACCTACGACCGGACCACGGCCCAGGACTGGTTCGTGCGCTTCGAAGGCGCCGGCCTCGACGGCGTGATCGCCAAGCCCGCCGACAGCACCTACGCCCCCGGCGAGCGGGGCTGGATCAAGGTCAAGCACAAGCGCACCGCGGATGTGGTCGTGGCCGGCTACCGCGTCCACAAGGACGGCAAGGGCGTGGGCTCGCTGATGCTGGGCCTGCACGACGACGAGGGCCGCCTCCACAGCGTCGGGGTGGCCTCGTCGTTCAAGGCGACCCAGCGCCTTGAGCTGATGGCCGAGCTGGAGCCTCTCGTCCTGGCCCCGGGGAAGATGGGCGACCACCCGTGGGCCGCGTGGGCCGACCCGGCCGCCCACGAGGACGGGCGCCTCCCGGGCAGCCCGTCACGCTGGAACAGCGGGAAGGACCAGTCCTTCACCGCCCTCCGGATCGAGCGGGTGGCCGAGGTGGCCTACGAACGGGTCGACCACGGTCGCTTCCGCCACACCAGCCGCTTCCTCCGCTGGCGCCCCGACCGGGGGCCGGCCTCCTGTCGCTACGACCAGCTCGAGGTCGTCCCCCCCATCGAGCTCCGCGAGGTCCTCGGCAAGACCTGAGGGCTCGCTGCGTCGCGCCCATTCTGAGACAGGTCGACCTTTCACCGGCGGTCCGGCCCGGCGCAGCCGCTCGGGGTCTGGGGCGCCAGCCCCAGGGGAAGCGAGTCGATCCAGCTTGCTGGTCGGCGAGCACGGGCGCGAGCGCAGCGACCACGACCAACTCGTCGGAAGGGAGCGAGCGCAGCGAGCGAGTGACGACGAAACCCTCAGCCCGGCGTGATGCGGATGATGCGGTCGTTGGAGCCGTTGGAGGTGGTGAGGTAGAGCAGGCCATCGGGCCCCAGCTGGGCGGTGCGGAGGCGACCGAACGTTCCCTCGTAGATCCGAGCGATCTCGGTGACGGTCCCGTTGCGTTGGGGCTGCATCACGAGCAGGCTCTGCGCCTTGAGGTTGGCCACCACCAGCCGGTCGTTCCAGATGCCCCACTGCTCACCCGAGAGCCAGGTGATGCCCGAGGTGGCCAGGGTCGGCACCCCGGAGCGCCACGACGCCCTCCGCGCCAAGGGGAACTCGGCGGTGTCGGTCATGGGGACGTTCTCGTTGTAGCCCGGGACCGGGTTCCACCCGAAGTTGCCGGTGGAGCCGCGGTTGATCTCGTCGTCGCGGTCGGGACCGTGCTCGGCGGTCCACAAGAGGCCGTTGGCGGGGCGGATGGCCAGGCCCTGGGTGTTGCGGTGGCCGTAGCTCCAGATGCGGCGGGTGTTGGCGTTGCTGCTGCCGATGAAAGGGTTGCCGGCCACGCCCGCCCCGGTGTCGGGGTCGACCCGCAGGATCTTGCCCCCGAGCGAGCCCAGGTCCTGCGGCGTGGTGCCGATGGCGGCATCGCCGGTGCCGACGAAGAGGTTGTTGTCGGGGTCGAAGCGCAGGCGGCAGCCGCCGTGGCGGCCGGTGGAGGTGGGCATCCCGGTGACGATGTCGGCCACGCGGGTCAGCCCGTCGCCGTCGGTGTTGAACTGCCAGCGGACCACGCGGACGTCGGTGGCCGACCCGTTGGTCCACCCCTGGCAGGTGTAGAGCCCACGGTTGGTGTTGAAGCGGGGGTCGACGGCGATGCCCATGAGGCCGGTCTCGCCGCGGACCCAGAGGTCGGACAGGTCGGCCGCCACCTGGTTGACGTTGCCGTTGCGGTCCCGGCGCATGATGCGCCCACCCCGCTCGGTCCAGATCATGGACTGAGACGGCGTGAAGGACAGGTCCCACGGCACGGACAGCCCCGACACCAGGGTCTGGGCGCGCAGCTCCGGCGGCTGGGCGCACCCGCCGAGGCTGGTGATGAGGAGGAGCAGGGCCGCCACGCCGACGGCCAGCCGCCGGGGTCGGCGAAGCGGCGTCGGGAGACGTCGGGTCAACGGGTACAGAGCGCGTGCATGGTGTTCTCCTCGCCGGGGCCTGTTCCTCCACCCTCGCGCACCGACGGTGCCCCGTCGACCGCGGGCCGTCAGGTCCGGACGGACGCCGTCAGTCGTCGTGGCGGGCCCGGCTGGGGCTGACCCGGGGCGGCTCCAGGGGCTGCTTCGGGTAGACGGGCGGCCAGGGGGCGTCCATCAAGCCATCGTCGATGTCGCGCTGGAACCAGGCCAGCAGCTCCTCGATCGACTGCGGATCGTCGTCCTTGGCCGCCCACGGGTCGCCGTCCGCGGCCACCTTGGCGGGCACGGTGGCCAGGGTGAGGCCCTCGGGGTCGACGTCGGCCACCTCGTCCCACGCCAGCGGGGTGGACACCTGGCCCCCCACGCGTGGGCGGACGCACCAGGCGCCGAACACGGTCTTGTGCGGCGCGTTCTGGTTGAAGTCGACGAACACCAGGTCGTCGCCCCGCTCCTCCTTCCACCACTGGGCGGTGATGAGGTCCGGACGGCGGCGCTCGAGCTCGCGGGCCACGGCCACCACCGCGGCGCGCACGTCGTAGGAGCTCCAGCGGGGCTCGACGCTCACGTAGACGTGCAGGCCCCGGTTGCCGGTGGTCTTCACGAACGCGGTGATCCCCACCTCGCCCAGCAGCGTGCGCACCTCGCCCGCCGTCTCGCGCACCTGCGCGAAGGTGGCCTTCGACCCGGGGTCGAGGTCGATGCGCATCTCGTCGGCCACCTCCGGCGTGGCCGCCCGGTAGGGCCAGGGGTGGAACCCGAGGCAGCCCAGGTTGACGGCCCACACCACGTGGGCGATGTCGGCCACCACGAGGGCGTCGCTCGTGGTGCCGTTGGGGGTGGAGACCACGGTGGTCTGCAGCCACTCCGGGGGGTTCTTGGGCACCCGCTTCTGGAAGAACGACTTGCCGCCGGCGCCGTCGGGAACCCGCTGGAGCATGGTCGGTCGCCCGCCCATGGCCGCCAGCAGCGGGTCGGCCACGGCTTCGTAGAAGGCGACCAGGTCCCGCTTGGTCTCGCCCCGGGTGGGGAAGAAGGCCTTGTCGGGGCTCGAGACCTTCACCGCACGCGTGGCGCCGTCACCCACCGGCACCTGGACCTCGATCGAGGGCGACGCCATGGGCCGCACCGTAGGGCACCCCGCCCGCCGCCTGTCGCCCGTCGCCTATCTCCTGTCGTGGACGAACCTTGGACGGACTGCGCCGCATGTGGCGCCCTTCCGTCCAAGGTTCGGGGCTTCCCTCCGGCGGGTGAGCTAGCAGCCGCGGGCCTCCGCCAGGGCCGAGGCCCGCGCCGCCAGGCCGTCGGCGTCGATGTCGGCGCAGCGCGCCTGCGCTTCGGCCGTGGGCCCCGCCCAACGCAGATCGTCGACGGTGGCCGGCACCGGCGCGTCGACCTCGAGGATGGCCAGGCGCCGGAACAGCAGGGCGTCGGACATGTTGTCGACCAGCGTGGCCGCCAGCGTGCCGGCGCTGCGCACCTTGAGTCCCCACGTGGCGGGGTCGGCGGGGATGTCATCGATGTGGCCGAAGGCCCGCAGCACGGTGGCGGCCGACTTGGCGCCCCAGCCGGGCAGTCCGGGGAAGCCGTCGGCACTGTCGCCGACGAGGCCCAGCCAGTCCGGGATCGATGCGGGGGCCACGCCGTACTTCTGCTCCACCCCCGCCGCGTCGATCACCGTGCCCTTGCGCCGGTCCAGCTGGGCGACCTTGCCCCCCACGCACTGGGCCAGGTCCTTGTCGGGGGTGCAGATCCACACCCGCTCGACCCGATCGTCGCTCGACGCCTGCGTGGCCATGGCGGCCAGGGCGTCGTCGGCCTCGTGCTCCACCATGGCCGCCACCGCGACGCCGAGGGCCTCCAGCACCTCCTCCAGCAGCGTGAACTGCGAGAACAGCTCGGGGTCGACCCCCGCCCCGTCCTTGTAGGGCGCGTAGAGGTCGTTGCGGAACGACTCGATCACGTGGTCGGTGGCCACCGCCACGTGGGTGGCGCCCTCCTCCAGCATCCGCAGCACCGAACCCGCCGTGGCCCGCACCGCGCCGACCTCCCGCCCATCGTCGGTCAGGTGCGAGGGCACGGCGTAGAAGTGCCGGAACAGCTCGTAGGTGCCGTCGACCAGGTGGACCTCCACCCCGCCATCCTCACCCATCGGGCCGACGCTCGCAGCCACCCGGCCTCGGGCGGCCCCGGTGGGGCTGTGATCGGCTCGATGCCTGCAGAACGGTCAGAACCTGACCACGTTGATGCTCGGGTGCGCGCTCCTCGATCGATCGTGGCGCGAACCCGGAGGGCCTCACCTCACGGAGTCGACATCGGGCGACGAGCCGGCGCGGCCTCAACCCTCGACGGCGCCGGGGTCGCCCAGCACGGCGTCCTCCTCGTCCGAGGCGAAGACGTGGAGGCCCAGACCGTCGGAGATCTCCCGGCACACGTCGACGCCGCGGACGCTGTTGCCGTGGCTGTCGAGGCCGGGCGAGAACACCCCCACACCGAGCTTGCCGGGGATGGGCGCCAGGATGCCGCCGCTGACGCCGCTCTTGGCCGGGACGCCCACCTCGAAGGCCCACTCGCCGGCGAAGTCGTACATCCCGCACGTGTACATCACCGTCAACACGTCTCGGACGTGGCGCCGGTCGCAGGCCCGCGCGCCGGTCAGCGGGTTCACGCCGCCGTTGGCCAGCGTGGCCGCCATCACCGCCAGGTCGCGGCAAGTCACCGGGACCGAGCACTGGCGCAGGTAGAGGGCCAGGACGTCCTCGGCCCGGCCCTCGATCATGTCCTCGCTGCGCAGCAGGTACGCCGTGCCGAGGTTCCGGTCCGAGCCGTCCAGCTCGCGCTGGAAGACCTCCTCGTCGACGTGGAGGTCGTCGTTGCCGGCGTGGCGTCGCATCAGGGCCATGATTCGCTCGCAGGCGTCGCCGCCGTCGGAGCCCCGCACCAGGTCCGCGGTCACCAGGGCACCAGCGTTGACCATGGGGTTGTAGGGCCGTCGCTCCTCCTCGTCGAAGACGAGCGAGCTGAAGGCGTCGCCGCTGGGCTCGACGCCCACTCGGCGCATCACGGCCTCCCGACCGTGGTCCTCGAGGGCCAGCAGGTAGGCGAAGACCTTCGAGATCGACTGCAGCGGGAACGGCTCCTGCCATGCCCCCGCCCCGTGGACCGAGCCGTCGAGACCGACGAGCGCAACGCCGAAGGTCTCGCGGTCGGCCCCCGCCGCCTCGGGTCCGCGGTAGCCCGCACCCGACTCGTAGTAGCGGACGGCGCGCTCGTGGCGCGGATCGCGGTACCGCCGATACAGCTCGTGGAGACGCTCGTCGACCTGGCGGTGGAGCTCCTCCTCGGACATCCCGGCGTCAGCGCCGGGCGGTCCCGAGCCGCTCATCGGTGACTGGCCCTGTGGTCCACGGCCGCCATCCTCGCCGACCGGGCGGTCGTGTCGCTCACGCGACGTCGGCACAATCCCGGATGGTGGCGAGGGTCGCCTCCAGGCCTACCGGCGGTCGAGCTGGACCTCGCCGGCGCCGTGCCCAATGGTCCGAGACGCCAACCGGTCCAGCGCCCCGCCGGATTTCGACGACGGCACCGATGATCAACCCCGGCAACGCCCGCCCGCCACCGTCAGTGCGTGCCCTCGGAGTCGGCGGCCTCGGTGCGGAGGTAGGACGCATCCAGGGTCGAGGCCTCGACCCCCGTCGCCTGCGCGGCCTGGGCCGGGCCCAGGACGGCGAAGGTGGCGGTGGTCTCGGCGCACACCTTGCCCTCGTCGTTGGCGATCTGACCCCCGGTGGAGAGATGGGTGTCGGTGCGCTCGGTGACCCGCGCCTCGACGTCGTAGGTCCGGCCCACCAGGACGGGACGGGCGAAGCGGGTGGAGGTCTCGGTGGTGACCGCGAAGCGCCCCGCCACGGCGATGGTGGCCCACGCCTGCGCCTCATCCAGCACCGCCAGGGTCACCCCACCGTGGACGTAGCTGGGCGCCCCCGAGAAGGTGTCGTCGAGGGTGAAGGAGGCGACGACGACGTCACGCTCGGTGTCGTGGTCGAAGCCGATGCGCAACCCGCCGGCGTTGCGGCGCTCGCAGACGAAGCAGTTGGACGCGAAGCCCCAGTCCTCGTTGTGCAGTCGGGTCAGCGCCATCGGTCTCCTCGCAGGGCCCAACCCGGTCCGGGTCGGCAGGCTTCCCCCTCCTACCCGGGCGGGGCGGGACCGCGGCGACGGACTCCCTGCCGTCACCACCGGACGGCCGGTGCCCCCTCGCCGACGAACCGACCACGTAGCGTCCGAGACCGTGTCCGCCCGTGTCGTCACCGACTCGAACGCCATGCTGCCCCCCGACCTCCGCGACCGCTTCAGCATCGACGTCGTCCCCCTCACCGTGGTGATCGATGGAGTCGAGCACCACGAGACCGATCTCGACCCGACGGCGTTCTGCGCCCAGCTCCGGGAAGGCGCCACGGTCACCACCGCGGCGCCATCGCCCGGCGAGCTGCTGGCGGCCTATGAGAAGGCGGCGGCGGCAGGGGCCGAGGCGGTGCTGTCAGTGCACGTGGGCTCCAACCAGTCCGCCACCGTGGGCGCGGCCAGGCTCGCCGCCGACATGGCCGAGATCCCGGTGACGGTCGTCGACACCCGGACGGCCTCCTTCATCGAGGGGTGCTGCGTGTGGCGGGCCGGCGAGGCCCTGGCCTCGGGGGCGCCGATCGACGAGGCCGCCGCCGCAGCCGAGCAGACCGCCGGCCTGGCCGCCTCGGTGTTCACCATCGGCGAGATCGCGCGCGCCAACGAGGGGGGACGGCTCCCGGTGGCCGAGGGAGACGGGGTGGCGGTGTACGCCTCCTCGGGGCCGGACATGCGTGAGCTGCGCCGGACGTCGAGCATCGAGGAGGCGACCGACGCCATGGCCGCGGTCGTGGCCGAGCACCAGGGCCCCCTCCGGGTGGGGGTGGGCGATGCCGACGCCCCCGCCGCGGCCGAGGTCCTCGGCGCTGTGCTCGCGGCTCTGCCCCAGGTGGTCGAGCTCGTCCGCTACACCGTCGGCCCGTCGGTGGCGGCCCACACCGGAGCCGGCACCTTCGGCGCTGTGTTCCACCCTCTCGACGGCCGTCGCTGATGGGTCGTCGCCCACGCGCCGGGCCCGGCGTGCGCGTGCTCGCGGCCGCCGCACTGGGCTACGGCGCCGGGCTGATCCCGTCCGCCTCCCTGGCCAGCCGCCTGGCCACCGGGGGCGGGGTCGATCTGCGGATGGCCGGGTCCGGCAACCCGGGGGCGACCAACGCCGCGGCCCAGCTCGGCACGGGTTGGGGCCTGGCCGTGCTGGGGCTCGACATGGGCAAGGGGGCCGCCGCCGGTGCGGTCGGGCAGGCCCTGGGCGGCACCGCGGGCGGGTGCGCCGCGGGCACCGCGTCGATCGCCGGGCACGTGTTCCCGGCCACCAGCGGCTTCCGGGGCGGCAAGGGGGTGGCCACCTCGGCCGGGGCGTCGCTGGTGCTGTTCCCCGCCTACTTCCCCCTTGACGTCGTGGTCGCCTACCTGTCGGCCCGCCGCACCGCCAACGCCGACCGGGCCATCCAGCTCTCCTGCGGGGCGTGGACCGCGGCCGCCCTGGTCTGGTGGCGGCGGGGCCTCTCCAACGCCTGGGGCCCGACGCCCACGGCGGCTGTGCCGATCTTCGCCGGCGCGAGCTCGGCGGTGATGCTGGCCCGCCTCGCCCTCAACGCCCGACAGACCCGCTCCTCCTGACGTCCCGTCAGGGCGCAGCGACGGCGGCGCCGGTCATGGCCCTGGGGTCAGATGCGCCGGCGCGCACGTCGTCGGGGCGGATCTCGATCACGTGGGCGTGGCCGAACCCGGCCGGGTCGATGCCGGCCACCTCGACAGGGTGACCGCGCTCGGAGAGCCCGGAGACCCAGTCCTCGGGGGCATGGGCCTCCAGGCGCACCCGCTGGTGGGCCGAGCGCCACGTGTCGAAGCCCGAGCCGGTGTCCGAGCGAAGCACGAACCGGGGCGCGTTGAGGGCGACTCCGGGCTCCTCCCCCGCCACCAGCAGCCGGGCCAGGAGCTGGAGCACGACCTGGGGCTGCGAGTCGCCCCCCATCGTACCCAGCACGGCCCGCAGGGTGCCGTCGGTGCGGGTGACGAGCGCCGGGGCGAGGGTGTGGGGAGGGGTGCGACCGGGGTCGTACTCGGCGGGGTGGCCCGATTCGAGGGAGAAGCCGATGGCCCGGTTGTGGAGCAGGATGCCGGTCCCCGGCACCGCCACCCGGCAGCCGACGTCGGCGGCGTTGGACTGGATGAGGCTGACCCCCATGCCGTGGCGGTCAACAGCGGCCAGGTGGATCGTCCCCCCGTCCTCGAACCGGCCGGCGGCGTCGACCCGCCGGGCGGGGTCGAAGCGGGCGGCCGCGGCCGCCAGGCGCTCCTCGGCCCACAGGGCGGATCCGTCGGCCCGATCGTGCAGGACGTCGGGTCGGTCCTCACCGGCCAGCCGGCACACCTCGATCAGCAGGTGGGCCCAGGCGGCATCGTCGGTCGGGGGCAGGCGGTCACCGGCGATGAGCTCGGCCATCCGGGCCGCGGCGAGGGTCAGGTAGCCCTGCGAGGCGGGGGGCACGGTCCACACGTCATGGCCCCAGACCCGGAGCCCGAGAGGCTCGACCCAGCGGGCCCCGATCCGGGACAGGTCCTCAGGCCGGTACTCGCCCGCCCCCACCTCGAGCAGGGCAGTGCCGAAGACTCCCTCGTAAAAACCGCTCCGCCCCGACTCAGCCACGCGTGCCAGGACCCGGGCCAGCTCGGGACGCAGGACCCGGTCACCGGTGTCGGGACGGATCCCGGTCAGCTCATCGCACCCCTCCACGCCGTCGAGGTCACCGAGCATGAAGGCCAGCAGCGGCGACGCCGGGAACCCCTCCTCGGCCAGGCGGCGAGCGGGGGCGAGCACCTGGGCCCGGTCCAGGCGGCCGTGGCGCTCCAGCAGCGCGCACCAGCCGTCGACGCAGCCGGGGACGGTCGCAGCCCGGACATCGCCGCGGGCGGGCATGTCGCGGTGACCCTCGGCCCGCAGCCGGTCGGCGTCGGCCCCGCTCCCGGCCCGGCCGGCGGCGTCGAGCACCTCCGGGGGGTCGGCACCGTCGTGCACGAGAGCGAACAGGTCGCCGCCCATCCCGCACATGTGGGGGGTGGTCACCGCCAGCACCGCGCTGGCCGCGACCGCGGCGTCGGCGGCGGAACCACCGGCGGCGAGCATCTCCGCCCCGGCCGAGGAGGCGAGGTGGTCGACCGAGCAGACCAGCCCGCCGGTCGAGTAGGTGGTGGGCCACCGTGACGTGGTGGGGGGGGGGGCGGCCAGGGCCGCCCGACGCTACCGAAGCCGCCGCCGGTCGGCGGGAGCTCGGAGCCAGGGACTCGCTACTGTTGTCCCGTGCCGCTGCGCACCGCGTCCGACGAACCCGGGAGTCCCGGGCCGGGACCCCGCTCCACCGGCGGCGGTACCCGGCGCCCCCCGCCCACTGGCTCCCATCCGGCGGCCGGCCCCGCCCCCCTGTCACGTAGGGGGTCCAGTGGCTGATGTCCTGCCCCAGGTGGGGCTGGTCGCCATCCTGATCATCCTCAACGGGGCCCTCTCGGGCAGCGAGATCGCGCTCGTCAGCCTGCGCGAGACCCAGCTCCAACGACTGGAGCAGGGTCCCCGCCGGGCCCGCGCCCTGGCCGCGCTGGCCCGGGATCCGAACCGGTTCCTGGCCACGGTGCAGATCGGCATCACCCTGGCCGGGTTCCTGGCCTCGGCCGCGGCCGCGGTGTCGTTGGCCGAGCCGCTGGAGGGACCACTGTCGTTCCTCGGCGACGCCGCCCGGCCCGTCGCCATCGTCACCGTCACCCTCGTGCTCTCGTTCCTCACCCTCGTCTTCGGCGAGCTGGCGCCCAAGCGCATCGCCATGCAGCGGGCCGAGGGCTGGGGACTGATCGCGGCGCGCCCTCTCGCCATGTTCTCCTCGCTGGCCCGTCCTGCGGTGTGGATCCTCAGCCGGTCGACCGACCTGGCGGTGCGGATCCTGGGCGGGGACCCCCACCGCGCCGCCGAGGAGGTGACCGAGGAGGAGCTGCGGGACATGGTGACCAACCAGCCCGGTTTCACCGACCAGCACCGCACCATCCTCTCAGGTGCCTTCGAGATCGCCGGTCGCACCCTCACCGAGGTCGTCCGGCCCCGACGCGACGTCTTCGTCCTGGCCGCCGACCAGCCCTGCGAGGAGGCCCTGCGGGAGCTGGCCGCCTCCAGCCACACCCGGGCGCCGGTGGCCGGTGACGGCAAGCTCGACGACGTGCTCGGCACCGTGCACCTGCGCGACCTGGTCGCGGGTCCGGGCCAGAAGGTGGGCGACGTCACCCAGCCGGCGCCGGGGCTGCCCGAGACCGGCACCGTCCTCGATGCGCTGCGCACCATGCAGGCCGGTCGCCACCAGATGGCCATCATCATCAACGAGCACGGCGGCACCGAGGGGATCGTCACCGTGGAGGACCTGCTCGAGGAGCTGGTGGGCGAGATCTACGACGAGACCGACAAGGACATCCTCGACGTCCGCACCGAGCCCGACGGGGCCCGCGTCCTGCCCGGCCGGTTCCCGTGGCACGACCTGCCCGACATCGACGTCGTCCTGCCCGACGGGCCCTACTCGACCATCGCCGGGCTGATCCTGCACCAGCTGGGGCGCATCCCGGACCAGCCCGGCGACGTGGTGGTGCTGGCCGGCTGGCATCTCGAGGTCCTCGCCGTCGACGGGCTGACCATCAGCGAGGTGCGCTTGCGGCGTGACCCCGACGCCCCGGTCGAACCCCCCGACGACGCACGCGAGGCGGCTCGCACCGCCTGACCCACTCGCCTCTCGCAGTGGAGCGATGCCCGTCGGGACGGATCGACGGCCACCACCTCATCGGTCGCCCACCGACGGCGGCGACGGCGGACGGCCCGACCCGACGAGCGGCGGGCGGCGACGACTGCTGGGCCGCGGGCGTCGGGGCGGCTGCTCGTAGGGTCGCGGACCCATGGGCCCGACTGACCCGGCGGCGACGCCGGCTGCGCACCACGGCGCCCCGTCCACGAGCCCGTCAGCCCTCGGAGTGGTGGCCCTCGGAGGGGGGGTGGGCGCCCTGCTGCGGTGGGGGCTGTCGTCGGCGGTGCCGACCGCAGCCGGGGGGCTGGGCTGGTCCACGGCCGTGGTCAACCTCTCGGGGGCGTTCCTGCTGGGCGTGCTGCTGGCCGGTCTGGCCGGTGCCTCGGCCCGGCGGGGCGGTGCGGCGCGGTGGCACCACCTCGCCCGGCTTGGGCTGGGGACGGGGTTGCTCGGAGGGTGGACCACCTTCTCGACCCTGGCCGTGGAGGTGGACCGCTCGCTCGGCGCCCGTCGCCCGGGTGTGGCCGTCGCCGCGATGGTCCTGTCGCTGGTGGGCGGCCTGGCCCTGGCCACCGTGGGGACGGCGACCGGCCGCCGCCTGGTGCCGGCGCCGTGACGCTCCTTGCCGTGCTCGCGGCCGGCGCCGTCGGGGCCGTGGGTCGGCACCTCCTCGTCGTGGTCCTCGAGTCCCGGCCCCGTCGCCGTGTCCCGGTGGGGGTCCTGGTCGCCAACGTGGTCGGAAGCCTGGCGCTGGGTGTGCTCGTGGGGGCGCGCCTCGACGGTGACCTCTCGGCCACCGCGCTCACCGTGCTGGGCACCGGGTTCTGCGGTGCCCTCACCACCTGGTCGACCTTCGTGGTCGACGCGTCCGAGCGGCTCCAGGCCGGCGACGGCCGCACCGCGGCCCTCGTCGTGGCCCTGTCGCTGGCGCTGGGCGTCGGCGCGGCAGGCGTCGGCCTCGGCCTCACGGGCGGGCTGTAGCGGCAAGGCTGACCTGGCTGACCGACCCCCGCCTCCAGCCTGGATCTGGACCCGGTCGGGGTGATGCTGGAGGCTCACCGTCGGCGGCGCCACCACCTGAGCGGCGCCGATGGTCTCGGACTCGGTGCGACGGCGAACGTCGTCAGCCGGCGCGGTTGGTGCGAGCCCGGTAGGCGCGGCCTCGGGGCGAAAGCCGGTAGCCCACGGCCAGGCTCTCGGTGAGACCCAGGGCCTTGAGCTTGCGGACGTCGAGCTTGGAACGGGTCGCGCTCACGACCCACCGAGGCGGCCAGGTCGGCGGCCAGGGTGGCGGGACGGGCCCCGATGAGGCCCAGGGTCGCCTCGGTCCACGGTCCGTGCCCGCTGGCCCGGTCGAGGCGGTCGAGGCGGCGATCGATCTCGGCCACGTCCGCGCCGGAGAGGGCGTCGTCCGCGGCCAGGACCGCCCGAGGATCGGGTCCGGGGGCGGCGCGCACCCCGATCCGGTGGGTCGGCTGGTCGGAGCGCCCCCGCAGGCTGGCCCGCACCGCGTCGGCATCGGGCTCCCCCGCCCGCCGGGCGTCGGCTCCGGAGATCCGGCCCGGGTCGACCTGGCGGTCCCTACTATGGCGGACGTGCGGGGGATCGCGTCATCACGGGCCGGTGCGCTGGTCGCGGCCATGCTCCTCGTGGCCGTGCCCGCGCTCGTCGGCGGGTGCGTCGCGGCCGAGGGAGAGGCCTCCAGCGACGCTTCCACGACCGCCGCCGACGGCACGGGGCCATTCGACGGTCCCAGCCCGGGCGAGCCCGGCGCGCCCGACCTGCCCCAAGGGCGTGACGTGGTCGTCACCTCCATCACCGATGGCGACACCTTCCGGTCCGGCGAGGAGCGGGTCCGTCTGACCGGAATCGACACCCCCGAGGTGAACGGACCCGTCGAGTGCTACGGACCCGAGGCCACCGATGCCCTGACGGCGCTGATACCCCCCGGCGCCCAGGTGCGCCTCGTCGGCGACGTCGAGGCCGAGGATCGCTATGACCGCACGCTGGCCTACGTGTACCGACTCGAGGACGCCACCTTCGTGAACCTGCGCCTGGCCCGCGAGGGCTTCGCCACTCCCCTGTCCATCGCGCCCAACGTGGCCCACGAGGACGAGGTCGCAGCGGCAGCCCAGGAGGCCCGGGCCGAGGGGCGGGGGCTGTGGTCGCGCTGCCCGCTCGACGAGGACGACAGGGGCGTAGCCCCCTCGACCACCACGGGATCGGGTCCGACGGCCCCGGCCGGCGGCGGTGACTGCGATCCGTCCTACCCGGGGGTCTGCATCCCGCCCTCACCGCCCGACCTCGACTGCAGCGACATCTCCGCCCGCGACTTCACCGTGCTCCCGCCCGACCCGCACCGCTTCGACGGCGGCGGCGACGGACGCGGCTGCGAACGTCGCTAGCGCCAATGGACCACCGCTCGGGCCCGACCCGCCTCAGGCGCCGACCAGGCGGAGCACGTCGGCGGGGGTGGCGGGGCCGGAGAAGACGATCTCGCCGTCGCGCAGGGCCACGCAGCGGTCGACCCGCTCCACGAACTCAGGGTCGTGGGTGGCCACCACGACTGCGGCGCCGTCGGTGTGGACCTCGTCGAGCAGGTCGAGCAGGGCCGCCCGACCCGGGGCGTCGAGGCCGCCGAAGGGCTCGTCCACGAGCAGCAGGGAGAAGGGCCGGGCCAGGCCCAGCAGCAGGGAGGCCTTCTGGCGCAGGCCGCGACTGAAGCGGCTGGGCAGGTCGTCGAGGCGGTCGGTCAGCCCCAGGCGGTCCGCGACCTCCTCGGCGTATTCGTCGAAGCCGTCACCGCCGAAGAGGCGCGACACGTACTCGACGTGCTCGTGCACCGACAGGTCGTCGTAGAGCACTGGCTCGTCGGGCAGGTAGGACGTGGTGGCGCGGGCGTGGAGATCGTCGGCCGGCCAGCCCGCGATCTCGACCTCGCCCTCGTCGGCCTCGAGCAGTCCGGCCACGATGCGCAGCAGCGTCGACTTGCCCGATCCGTTGTGACCGATGAGGGCGACGCGCTCACCCGCGGCCACCTCCAGGTCGACCGGACCAAGGGCGGGGACGCCGCCGTAGGCCCGCTCCACCGCGTCGACCAGCAGCGCCGGGAAGACTGCAGGATCACTCATCGGTACCAGCGACCGTTCTCACTGCGCTGGTTCACCGATCGTCCTCCTCGTCGTCGTCATCCTCATCGTCGTCATCATCGGAGGACCGCAGCGCCGCATTGGCCTCCATGGCCTCGGCCCACCACTGGCGGATCGCCTCGCGCTGGTGCACCCATCCCACCACCAGACCTACGGCCACGGCCGTTGCGACCCAGGCCTGGGTGGCCCCCTGGGCCAGCGGTCGACCGGCGTGGTCGTTGGCCTCGACGATCAGGAGGGGCAGGGCACCGAGGACGGCCACGATGAGAGGGAGCGCGGTGCGCACGACCGTCTTGGTGCCGGCCACCTCGGGGGCGATCATGGTCAGCTCCTCGTTCTGGTTGGGTGCGCCGCTGACGACGTTCACCACCGCCCCCGCCATGCCGGTGAGGGCGGAGGCCACCCCCGCCACCAGGCCCGCAGCGAGGGGGGCCTGTCCGGCGCCGGGGACCACGGCGATCGCCCCCGCCACCAGTCCGAGGAGCACCGCGACCACGCCTGAGGCACCCATCAGCCGAACGTAGATGTCGCCCTCGGTGTCGCGGTAGAGGGTGCGGCGGCTGGGGTGGTCGACCTCCTGGCCAAGCGGCTCGACCACGTCCAGGCCGGCGATCCAGAAGGAAAGACCGGCGACCGCCACGAGGGGGGCGGTGCCAGCCCAGGCTCCCCGCAGCGCGGCGCCGGCAGCCGCCGCCATGAGCAACATGCGGATCACGCGGGTGGCGGGGAAGCGCAGCAGCCCGTCCCACGACCGGCGCCACCCGGCCCGGCGGCTGCGGTGCCGGCCACCGATCCACGGGCGGTCGCGGGGCTGGTCGGCGGCAAGCTGCCGGCGCAGCACCAACACGGTGCGCACATCCTGGAGCGTGGCCGCGAAGCGGAGCTGGCCCACCAGGGCGGTCCGGCGCTCGGCCGCCTCGATGGAGAGCCCGGCCACCCATCGCAGGCCGAGGACCACCACCGCCACCGCCGCCACCAGGGCCGCCACCGCGGCCAGGTGCAGCTCGAGCGGGGCCAACGCCAGCCAGCCGACGGCGCGGCCCGGTGAGGCGGGGACTGCGGTCGCCCCGAGCTCGACGTCGGCCACGTCCACTGCCGACCAGAGGACGAGGACCCCGGCGATCGCGGTCGCGGCCGGCCGCGGGATGCGCCGGCCGCTGGCGATCAGCGCCGCCCCCAGGCTGAGGGCGGCGAGGGCGGCACCGGCGACGGCGCCGGAGGCGATCCAGGCCAGAGCGGGCTCGGGGAAGCGGGGGTCGGCCAGCCGGCCGATGGCGGCCCCGGCCAGGAGGGCCACGAACACACCGGTGCGCACCTGGCGCAGGGCCGGCCCCCGCAGGGCCCGGGCCCGGTCGAGTGGCGCGAGCAGCACGTAGCGGACGTCGCCGGCCTCGACGGCGAGGGGTCCACCCCTGCTGCCGGACCGCAGGCCGACTCCCACCGCAAGGGTGGCGATCAGGCCGATGACGGCGGGACCGCGGGCGGTCACATCGTCGACCTGGGTCGCGCTGAGGGCGTTGTCGCCGACGGCCCCGGTGGCCAGGGCGACGGCGATGGTGCCGATGAGGGCGGCGAGGTAGACGTGATAGAGCGCGTCGACCCAGTGGATGCCCGAGACACGCCGACGACGGCGGGCCCGCCGCAGCTCCTCGAGGTGGACCGGGTCGACGGGCAGGTCGGGCGCGACCTCGTCGGGCTCGGCGACGAGGGCATCGGCGGACACGGCCGCCGACGCTACGCCCGTGCCCCCCATCGCTCCCAGCCGCCCGGGCGACATGGTCGCCCGCCGACGGGTCGGGGCCACCCCACCGATCCTAGGTTGGGCGTCGTGGCCCGCTCCTCACCTCTCGCGCCGGGCGCCGGGCGGGCTTCGCAGCGTGCCCGCGGCCGTGCTCCTGGTGCTAGTGCTGGTCGTGGGCCCGGCTCGGCGCTGGTCGCCTCGGTGGTGCTGGTCGTGACCGGCACGGTGTCGGCCTGGCTGCTGCTCGGTTTCGTCGACGCCCTGGTCGACACCGCGTCGGGCCAGCTCGTCATCGTCAAGGTGATCGGCTTCGCCGCCCTCGTCTCCCTGGGGTGGGTCAACCGCACCCGCCTCATCCCCCTGCTGGGTCGCGTCGCCGGGGTGGCGGTGCCGGCCGTGGAGCGCAGCGCGGTCCTCGTCGGCGGCGGTCCCCCCACCCGGCCCGAGGCGGTCGGGGCCCACCCCGACGATCGTGGCGACAGCGGCGCCGTGCCTCGGGAGCCCGCCGACGGTGTCCTCGCCCGGCTCCTCCAGGTCGTGCGGGTCGAGGTGGTCATCGGGGCCCTGGTGCTGGCGGTGACCGCCGGGCTGGTGAACCAGCCGCCCGGTCGCGACGTGCTGGCCCAGCCCTTCACCGGGCCCGCCACGGTCGACGGTTCGACCCTGCTGTTCGAGGTCGATCCGGCCCGGGCCGGGACCAACGAGATGCACCTCTACATCACCGACGAGACCGGCAACCCCGCCTCGGTGGATGCCCTCGAGGTGAGGACGGGTCGGGACGGCGTGCCCGAGCGCAAACTCCCCGTCGAGCAGATCAGCCCCGATCACGCCGTGGTCTACGGCGCCTCCCTGCCCACCCCGGGAACCTGGGAGGTCGACGTGACGACCGTGCGGGTGGGTGTCCCCCGTCAGTTCCACTTCGAGGTCCCGGGTCCGATGATCAGATCCCCCTTCTCCCCTGTCCGCACGATGGCGGCGCTGGTCGCCGTCGTCGCCGCCCTTGTCCTGGCCCTCGGGGTGGCGTCGACGCCGGCCGGGGCCCACGGTGGGCCGGGCCGCCTGGAGACCGTGACCGCGGAGCGGGGTGAGGGCCAGGCCGTCGACCTCGTCGTGCGCCTCACCTGGGTCAACGGCGGCGACCCCGTCGCCGACGCCACCGTGACCGCGGTGGTGGGCGACGCCGCCGCCGTCCCCCTGGCCCCGGGCGACGAGGCCGGCCTCTACCAGGGAGTGGTCGAGGCCCCGTCCGAGAGCCCCATCCGGGTGACGTCCGTCGAGCCCGTCGTTACCCTGGAGGTGACGGCGCCGGCGGCCGCGGCGACCACGGCCACCGAGGGATCGACCACGACCGCCACCACCGAGGCCCCGAGCTCGTCCTCGACCGAGGCCCCGACCACCACTGCGCCCGAGACCCCGACCAACGGCTCGGCGGTACTGGTCGAGGACGACGACGACGGGCTCTCGACCGGCGCCCTCGTGGCCATGGGCGTGGGCGTCGCCGCGGCGGTGGCCATCGCCCTGGGGGCCGCCCTCAAGTTCAACCAGGGCAAGCGCCGCTAGGCCCTCTCCCTCCGATCGGCTACTCCTGGACCAGCTCGATCAGGGTGCCGTGGACGGCCTTGGGGTGGATGAAGGCCACGGTGGTGCCTCGGCTGCCCGGTCGGGGCGCCTCGTCGATGACGCGGTGCCCGAGGGACTTCAGGTGATCGAGGGCGGCGCCGCAGTCGGCCACCCGGTAGCCGATGTGGTGCAGGCCCTCGCCCTTCTTCTCCAGGTACTTGGCCACCGGCGAGTCGTCGCGGATGGGCGCGAGGAGCTGGACGTAGCTCTCCGCCACCTTGAGCAGGGCCTCCTCGACGCCGTCGCTGTCGACGACCTCGCGATGGTCCACCACCGCGCCGAAGGACTCACGGTAGGAGTCGATGGCCTCGGCCAGGTCGTTGACGGCGATGGCGATGTGGTCGATCTCGATCAACAGCGGCGCGACGTCGCCCGCGGACGAGGCGTCCTGCTCGTTCTCGGACTCGTTGGGGTTCCGGGCGGTGAGGGGGCTCATGACGACCTCCGGGGGCGAGGGGCGTGGGGTCACGCCGAGCCCCCAACGTGGCACGCGACCGGCGATGAGTGCCAACCGGCCCGACCTTCAGCGGCGGGCGCGTCGGCCGCCGCGACCGGGCAGGCCGAGGCGCTCCCGGAAGGCGCCCGCCCCCTCGGTCGCCACGCCGGGGGGCAGGCGGGCCCGTAGGCCCTTGTCCGAGGTGACGACCGTGAGGTCGGGTTCGGCCGCAAAGCGGTCCTCCACCACCTCGACGATGCGGTCGTCGGCCGCGTCACGCCCGGCTCGTCGGGCGAAGCCGACCTCGAGGTTCCCCCCGGCGAGCAGGGTCAGGCGCGCCTCGGGGCGGCCGTCGAACACCAGTGCCACCTCGTCATCGTGGTCGAGGCACCACGAGGCCACCGACTCGGTGAGGCGCTCGGCCGCGGCGACCGGGTCGTTCCACCAGCCGTCGGCGCCGGCGCCCATCACGTTGTTGCCGTCGACCACCCAGAGCACGGGCAGGGCGGAGGAGGGCTCAGGCGCCGTGGCGGCGGAAGAGGGTGATCTTGTCCTCGCCGACCCGGTCGCGGAGCTCGGGGTCGGCGATGCCGAGGCCCTCCTCGGGGGCCAGGCACAGCACCCCGACCTTGCCCTCGACCTCGTTGCGGTGCACCGCCAGCGCGGCCTCACCGGTCTCGGTCAGGGGATGGACGCGGCTGAGGAGGGGTTGGACCCGGCCCTCGCACAGCAGCCGGTTGGCGGCCCACGCCTCGCGGTAGTTGGCAAAGTGGGAGCTGACGATGCTCTTCAGCTTCATCCACAGGTGGCGGTTGTCGTACTCGATCATGAAGCCGCTGGTGGCGGCACAGGTGACGATCTTTCCGCCGCGGGCGGCGACGAACACCGACGCGCCCATGGTGGCGCGCCCGGGGTGCTCGAAGACGATCTCGGGATCGCGGCCGATCAGGCTGCGCACGTCCTTGCCCAGGCGCCGCCACTCCTTCTCGTCCTGGGTGTGCTCGTCGCTCCAGAACTTGTAGCCGGCCTCCTTGCGGTCGATGACGTGCTCGCAGCCCAGGGCGCGGAGCAGCTCGGCCCGCTCGGGTGAGGAGACCACCCCGACCGGGGTGCCACCGCCGTTCAGCACGTATTGGGTGGCATAGCCGCCGATGCCGCCGGTGGCGCCCCAGATGAGCACGGCGTCGCCCTGCTTCATGGACCCGGCATGGGATGAGACGATCATCCGGTAGGCCGTCGAGTTGCACAGGGCGTTGCAGGCCGCCTCCTCCCAGGTGAGGTGGGCCGGCTTGGGCATGAGCTGGTTGGCCTTGACCACCGCCAGGTCGGCCAGGCCACCGAAGTTGGTCTCGAAGCCCCAGATGCGCTGGTTGGCAGCGAGCATGGAGTCGTCGTGGGCCGAGGGGTCCTGGTCGTCGACGTGGTTGCAGTGGACGGTGACGCGGTCACCCGGCTTCCAGTTGCGCACCGCCGAGCCGACCTGGACCACCACCCCCGAGGCGTCGGAGCCGATGATGTGCTCGTCGCGGGCGTGGCGGGCGCCCCACACCGACTCCCGGCCCAACCGGTCGAGGAAGCCGAAGGTGGGCAGCGGCTCGAAGATCGAGGTCCAGACCGTGTTGAAGTTGATGGCCGAGGCCATCACCGCCAGGTACACCTCGTCGGGGGCCAGCTCCGGGGTGGCCACCTCGTCGACGTGGACCGACTTGCGAGGGTCCTTGTCGGCGGAGTCGACCCCGTCCCACATCCCGGTCTCGTCCCGACGCACGAACGCGGCCCGGTAGGACTCGGGGATGGTCAGGGCGGCCAGCTCGTCGCCCGGGGCGCCGGCCTGGATGGCGTTCAGGATCTCCTGCATGGCGCGGAGCCTAGGCGGGGGCATCGCCCGTCCGCCCTCCCGGAGTAGGCGCCGGCGGGGACCACCGTTCGTTCCGGCGCCGCTCCCACGGCCGAGCGCGGCCACCTACCATGGCGCTGCGGCCGTGGAGGGCGCCGACCGACGTTCCTCAACCGCGGCTCGTCCGGACCGATGAACGGGGGGTCACCCTGGTGGCACCGGGGTCCGGTCGATCCGAGACGGACGACGCGACAAGGGAGACACCATGACCGGCATCGAGACCCCACTCCGCCCCGACGACCTCGTCGGCCACAAGTTCGCCATCGGGCTGAGGGGCTACGACCGCGACGAGGTCGATGTCTTCCTGAGCCAGGCGGCGGAGGCATGGCGGTCCTCGATCGCGTCGACGCCTCCGCTCAACGGCCGCTCCTCCGCGGCCGCGACCGCACCGGCCGACGCTGGCGAGGCGAGGCCTGGGGAGACCGAGGCCGCCGAGGCCGAGACCGAGTCCGAGACCGGGACCGCAGAACCCGAGACCGCCGAGTCTGAGACCCTCCGGACCGAGGCGGTCGAGGCCGACATCGTCGAAGTCGACGCCGACCAGCGCGACGGGACCGTCGCCCCGGACCTCATCGCTCCCCCCGCCCCGCCGTCGGACTCCCCGGGCGCGGCGCTGGTGCCGACCGGGTCACCCGCGCCCGAGGGGACACGGGCCGAGGTCGAGCGCGACCGCGCCACGGCCTACGCCGAGCGCAAGGCGGCCGAGCTCGACCGGGCCCAGGCCCGCACCGAGCGGGCCCAGGCCCAGGAGGAGGCCCTCCACGTCGTCGACCAGGCCCAGCGCCGGGCCGAGGTCGTGCTGGCCGGCGCCCGCGAGCGGGCCGAGGCCGACGCCGAGGCCGTCCTGGAGGACGCCCGGTCCCGGCTCACCCCGCTGCTCGAGCAGGAGCGGACCGTCCTGGCCCGTCTCGACCGGCTCCGGCGCGAGCTCGAGGCCATGGCCGACGGGGACCGCGACGCCGAGGCCCTCTCACTGTCGGAGGCCGGGGCCCTCGTCACCGCGGTCGAGGACGACCCCGACACCCCCGAGACCACCTTCCCGGTGGGCTACGGCTCGATCAACCCCGGCTCCTGACCGGTTCCGACCCCTCCGTCGCCCGGGGTGCCGTTGGGCACTCCGCTCGATCGGCTCCTAGGCTCTGGATGTCCCCACCCCCTGACCTCCCGGAGTCCTCCATGGCCGGATCCGTCATCCTCGCCGGCGCCCGCACCCCGATCGGCAAGCTCTCCGGGGGCCTCGGCTCCTTCAGCGCCACCGACCTGGGAGCCAAGGCGATCACTGCCGCCCTCGACCGGGCGGGAGTGGCTCCCACCGACGTCGACTACGTCTTCATGGGACAGGTGATCCAGGCCGGGGGCGGTCAGATCACCGCCCGCCAGGCCGCGGTCGGGGCCGACATCCCGATGTCGGTGCCCGCCACCACCATCAACAAGGTCTGCCTCAGCGGCCTGAACACCATCTTCCTGGCCGACCTGCTGATCCAGTCGGGCCAGGCCGAGATCGTCGTCGCCGGCGGCATGGAGTCGATGACCAACGCCCCGTACCTGCTGCCCGGGGCGCGGGCCGGCTACCGGATCGGGGACCAGAAGGTCGTCGACTCGATGATGTACGACGGCCTGTTCTGCGCCTTCGACCAGGTGGCCATGGGCGCCGGCACCGAGAAGTACGCAGCCTCAGCCGGCATCGAGCGCGGCCCCCAGGACGAGCTCTCGGCCCAGAGTCACCAGCGGGCTGCGGCGGCGGCCAAGAACGGGCTCTTCGACGAGGAAATCGTCCCCGTCGAGGTGCCTCAGCGCAAGGGCGATCCCGTCGTCATCTCCGTCGACGAGGGCGTCCGAGGCGACACCAGCGCCGAGGGCCTGGCCAAGCTGCGCCCCGCGTTCGACAAGTCCGGCAACATCACCGCCGGCAACGCCAGCCAGATCAGCGACGGCGGCGCCGCCGTGATCGTGACCTCGGCGGCCGCAGCCGAGCGCATCGGCACCACCCCCCTCGGCGAGATCGTCGGCTACGGGCAGGTGGCCGGACCCGACCCGTCACTGTTGACCCAGCCGGCCCGGGCCATCAAGGACGCCCTCGGCCGCACCGACGTCAGCCTCGGCGACATCGACCTCTTCGAGCTGAACGAGGCCTTTGCCGCCGTGGGTCTGGCCTCCATGGACGAGCTGGGCATCACCGACGAGGTCACCAACACCAACGGGGGCGCCATCGCCCTCGGGCACCCCGTGGGCATGTCCGGCACCCGGCTGGCCCTCCACCTCATGCTCGAGCTGAAGCGCCAGGGCGGGGGCCAGGGCGCCGCCGCCCTGTGCGGCGGCGGCGGTCAGGGCGACGCCCTGCTGGTGCGCTCGGTGGCCTGAGCCCACCCCGGGGCGGCACGACCGTCGAAAAACATGCCCTGTTGGCGTGTCGACCTCATGACGGTCGTGTAACGTCTGTCGCACACCGGGGGCATCGCTCCCGGACCCCTTCGCTCGGGGCATCGCTTCCTCAACGGCGGGTCGGTTTGACCGCCCGCACCCGGCTCGCCGGGAAGCGTTGCCCCGAGTGTTCGCGTCGGGCCCGCCCCGGTGGACGTCTCATCCTCCGACGGTGCGGCGCCCTTCCAAGGCACGGCCCAGGGTGAGTTCATCCGCGTACTCCAGGTCGCCCCCCACGGGCACGCCGCTGGCGATGCGGGAGACGGTGAGGGGCAGGTCCTGGCACATGCGGGCCAGATACATGGCGGTGGCCTCACCCTCGACGTTGGGGTTGGTGCAGAGGATCACCTCGGTGATGTCCTCGGTGCCGATGCGCGCGAAGAGCTCCTTGATGCGGAGCTGGTCCGCGCCGACGCCCTCGAGGGGGTTCATGGCCCCACCCAGGACGTGGTAGCCGCCCCGGTACTCGTGGGTCTTCTCCACCGCCACCACGTCGCGGGGCTCCTCCACCACACAGATCACCGAGCGGTCACGGCGGTCGTCGGCGCAGATGTCGCACAGCGGCGCCGACGCCACGTTGAAGCATCGCTCGCACCACGAGACCCGAGCCTTGGCCTCGGTGATGGCTGAGGCCAGGCGGTTGGCGTCGTCGCGCGGCAGCTTGAGCAGGTGGAAGGCGATGCGCTGGGCGGACTTCGGTCCGATGCCGGGCAGCTTGCCCAGCTCGTCCACCAGATCCTGGACGGGGCCGGTGTAGACGGCCATCGCCCTCAGCCGCCGAGGAGGTCGCCGAGACCGCCCATGGACTGCGACTGCATCTCCTGGATGCGGTCGGCGGCATCGTGCAGGGCGGCCAGGACGAGATCCTCGAGCATGGTCACGTCGTCGGGATCGACCGCCGCGGGGTCGATGGTCACCGACTGGTATGCACCGGTCCCGGTGACGGTGACCCTCACCGCGCCGCCGCCGGCCACGCCCTCCAGCACCGTGGCTGCCGCCTCCTCCTGCGCGGCCGCCATCTGCTGCTGCATCTGGGTGGCCTGCTCCATCAGGTTGCCGAGGTCGAGCCCGCCGCCCCCGAGCAGGCCGGCCAGATCGAACGCGTCGTCGTCGTCGTCCACCGGGCCGACGCGGTGGCCCTCGTCGACCACCTCGGCGGGGATCGACGGCCCCGATGCGGTGGGGCCGGTCGGCTCGTCGTCGCCGTCGTCGGGGCGGGGAGCGTCAGTCATGGTGGGCACCTCTCGGTAGTGGGGGAATCAGGGGTCGACGACCTGGGCACCGGGGAACGCATCGGTCACCCGGTCGACGCCGGAGCGCGCCTGGGTGGGTGCGTCGACGAGGGAGTCGAGGTCGATCTCATCGCCCTGGTCGTCGCCCGCCGCGGTCGGGGACGAGCGCGCCGGACCCGGGTCATCGTCGCCCCCGACGACCAGGACCATCCGGGTCGGGCGCCCGAGGGCGGCGGTCAGGGCCTCCTCGGCCTCGCCCCGCTTCTGCTCGCAGCGCTCCAGGTGGGCCCGGTTGGGGAGGCCGACGGTGACGGTGTCCTCGTCGGAGTCGACCACCCGGCCCAGCTTGAACAGGGCCTTGGCCAGGCCTCGGAGCCGGGGGATCACGTCGTCGGCCCACAGCGACGCCGCATCAGGTGGAGCCGTGGCCTCGGGCGCATCGGCGGGCTCGTGCTGCACCTCGTCCGCGGCCGCAGACTGGGTTGCCGCCGTGTCGGGGGCGGCGCTCGGCCCGGTCGGGGACGGGTCGGAAGACGGGGCGGCATCGGCCGGGGGCGGGCTCGGCGATGCGGCACCGGCGGCCGGCGGCGCGCTGGGAGCAGAGACAGCAGCAGGATCGCGGGAGCGGGGCGGCGACGGCGGAGGTGGGGTAGGGGCCGCTCCGGACGTCGGCCGCGGACCCTCGGGCGGTGGGGCGGCGCCGCGGTCGGCCAGGACGGCGCGCGCCGCCTCTCGCCCGGAGGGCGCGCCGGGTCCGCTCGGGGCGACCGGCTCGGAGCTCGGGTCGGCCTCCGCCGAGGCGCGGGGCGTGCTCCCCCCCGACGTCGACGGCACCGCCCCCGCACCGGGGGCGACGTCGTTCCCCGGGGCGGCATCGGCGGGCCCGGGCCCCAAGGCCCCGCGCTCCAGGCTCTCCACCCGGGCGACGAGGTCGTCGAGGCCGGCAGTCGCGGTGCCGCCCGTCGGGGCCGTGCGGGTCAGACGCACCAGGGCGACCTCGAGCGGGATCCGGGGGTCAGGCGCCTGGCGCATGGCCAGCAAGGCCTCGCCCACCTCCTCCAGGGCTCGGGTCGCACCGCGGTCGGTGAGCTGGTCCGACCAGTCCGCCACCCGGGCCCGGGCCGGTTCGGACAGGTGACCGAGAGGGCCGCCCATGCGGTGCAGGAACACGTCGCGGAGGTGGGCCAGCAGGGCCTCGCCCAGCACGCGGGGGTCGCGGCCGGCGGCGGTGGCCTGGGCCACCGCGCTGAGGGCACCGGCGGTGTCGACCGCCACCACTGCGGCGGCGAGGGCCTCGGCGTGGTCGCCCTCGGTACTGACCCCACCAGCCACGGCCTGATCGAGAGCGGAGAGGGTGTCGCGGGCCGACCCTCCTCCGGCCCGCAGCACGTGCTCCACGTCGGCCTCGCTGACGTCGAGCTCGGCATCGGCGATCACCCAGCGCACGTGGTCGGCCAGGACCTCGGCCGGCAGCAGGTGGAACTCGAAGTGCTGGGTCCGACTCCGGATGGTGGGCAGCACCTTCTGGGGGTCGGTGGTGGCCAGCACGAACACGACGTGCTCGGGCGGCTCCTCGAGGGTCTTGAGCAGGGCGTTGGAGGCCCCCGCCGAGAGCATGTGGACCTCGTCGAGGATGTACACCTTGGTGCGGCCCGGGCTGCCGAGGGCGACGCTCTCGATGAGGTTCCGCACGTCCTCGACCTTGCTCTTGCTGGCGGCGTCGAGCTCCTGGAGGTCGTAGGAGGTCCCGCTCTGCATGGAGACGCACGAGGGACAGACCCCGCAGGGCTCGCCGTCGCGCAGGTCCTCGCAGTTCAGCGCCTTGGCCAGGATGCGCGCCGTCGAGGTCTTGCCCGTCCCCCGAGGGCCGCTGAAGAGGTAGGCGTGGCCCACCCGTCCCTCGGCCACGGCGTTGCGCAGCGCCGTGGTCACCTGCTCCTGGCCCCTGACCTCGGAGAAGCGCTGGGACCGGTAGCGCCGGTAGAGAGCCTGGTGCGCCATCAGCGGCGATGCTACCGATCGCCGCACCGGTCCCGACCCGTGCCCTCGGCCCGCCGCTGCCCGCGTCGGGTCTTCGGCCCTGGGCGGCCGGGGCCCGGGACGAGCCCGTCCCCGCAGGTGGCGGCCAGGCGATCTGCGGCGCTCCGCACGATCCGCTGAGAGCTGCTGCCTTCCGGCCCTGACTCGGTTCACGGCATGCGGTCGCACAGGACCCGACCGCCCCTGCGGGGACGGACATCGGCCACCGTAGCGCCCCCGTCCCCGGCTCTGCCTGCCGACGCCACCGGGTGCGACGAGCCCCGGGCCGGCCACGGCCTATCCTGGTCGGCCGACCCGGCCCGGCCGGGACGAGGAGGGTTGCGAGAGCGGCCGAATCGGCACGCTTGGAAAGCGTGTGTGGGGCAACCCACCGTGGGTTCGAATCCCACACCCTCCGCCAGCCGAGTCACCGACGCTCAGGGGGAGCGACCGTGGACCTGGTGGACGACCCCGAGGACGAGATCAGGAGAGGGAGCCAGATGGCATCGATCATGGAGACCATCGACGTGGAGGTGCCGGTGGACGTCGCCTACGACCTGTGGAGTCGGGTCGAGCGCTGGCCCGACTTCCTCCCCCATGTGGAACGGGTCGCCCAGGTCGACGAGCGGACCTTCCACTGGTGGCTCCGGCTGGCCGGGGCCGATGAGGGCTTCACCGCCGAGCTCACCGAGGTCCAGCCCGGCGAGCGGATCGCCTGGAAGACCATCGACGGCGTAGAGCACGCCGGCGTGGCCACCTTCCACCGCCTGAGCGACACCCAGAGCCGGGTCGCTCTCCAGATCGAGTACGAGCCCAAGGGCTTCCTCGAGGTGCTGGGCGCCCTCACCAACCTCGACGACGTGCTCACCGGCTACGACCTGGGCCGGTTCAAGGCCGAGGTCGAGGGGGGCTGACCGCGACGTCGTCGGCCGGACACGACCGGGGTCGCCCGGCGCCCTGACGGATCTGGCCACCGGGCCGCCACCGTCGAGCTGTGCCCCTCCGAGCTGCCCGTCGAGAGGTCCGAGCGGGTCTGGGGGCCGCAGTACGGTGCCCCTGGTGGCTGCCCCCCTGCTCGCCGAGGATCGCAGGGCCGTCGAGGCGGAGGTGCGACTGGGCCGGCCGCTCGACCTGGCCCGCACCCTCGGCCCGCTGCGGCGAGGCCGGGGCGACCCGTGCCTGCACGTCGCCGGTGACGACGCGGTGCGGGCCAGCCGCACCCCGGAGGGCCCCGCCACCATCTGGGTGCGCCACACCGGACGGGTGCTGCGGGTCCGGGCCTGGGGGCCGGGGGCCCGGTGGGCCGCCGACCAGGTGGCCGAGCTGGTGGGCGAGGACCGTGACGACGATCTCACTGCCCTCCTGGCCCGGGTCGACCGGCCCGAGACGGCACTGCTGCGCGACCTCCACCGTCGCCACCCCGGGGTGCGGATCCCCCGATCGGCGGCCGTCGTCGAGGCCCTGGTGCCAACCATCCTGGAGCAGAGGGTGACCGGTGCCGGGGCAAGGCGCAGCCACCGGTCCCTCGTCCTCGCCTACGGCGGCCCGGCGCCCGGGCCCCCCGAGGTGGCCGGTCGCCTGCGGCTGCCACCCAGCCCGGCCCGCCTGGCCCGCCTGCCGTCGTGGATCTACCACCGCCACGAGGTCGAGCGCCGCCGGGCCGACACCATCTGTCGCGTGGCCCGTCGGGCCCGACCCCTCGACGCCGCCGCCGAGCTGCCCCTCGACCAGGCGTACCGTCGGATGCGGACCATCCCCGGCGTGGGGCCGTGGACCGCGGCCGGGGTGGGCTTCGCCGCCCTGGGCGACCCCGATGCCGTGATCGTCGGCGACCTCCACCTCCCCCACATGGTGTCCTGGCTCTTCCGCCGGATCCCCCGCAGCTCCGACGGGGAGATGCTCGCCCTCCTGGAGCCCTACCGGGGCCAGCGGGGGAGGATCCTCCAGCTCGTGGGCCTCGCCGGCGTCGGCGCCCCCCGCTTCGCCCCCCGAAGGGTCAACCCCAAGATCAGCCAGCTTTGAGATGTCGGTCTCGAAGCGGAGCTTCGAGACCGAAACCCGACTACTCCGCGCCCGCGTGGCGGAGGGCGGGGACGAGGGCGAAGGGACAGCCCTCGACGGCCAGCTCCTGCTGATCGCGGATGAGCGTGGCCCGGAACGGTCCGCCGTAGGCGAGGCCCAGGGCGCTCCACACCAGCCCCAGCGGGTAGAGGGCGGGCGTCCCGGTCAGCAGGTAGGCGACGAATCCGCCCAGGGCCGCGGCCTCGGCGCCCACGACCCGACCGAAGAAGCGCGTGCGCCACGACCGGGCCAGGGCCAGCTCGTCGGAGCAGTCGAGGGCGACGGGCACGAACCGGACGAAGAGGAGGGACAGGGCACCGACGGCCACCACGACCAGCGCGGCCAGGCCGGTGGAGACCGACCCGTCGGCCCGATCGGCGTCGGCGGCCAGGATGCCCACCACCAGGCCCACGACCAAGAGCCCGGCGCAGACGGCGAGGAACACCATGCGCAGGGCGATCAGCCCGTCAGGCCGACCCTCCCGCGGCCCCGGTCGCCACCCGGGGTCCGAGCGCAGCTCGAACGGGTCCTGGGGGTCCTCCCTCTGGTCCATGGACCGATCTTGGTCCGCGGTCACGGGTGCGGTCGATCCATCGGCAGCGGGGGACAGCCCGGTCCGCGCCGTGGGTCAGGGCCTGGTGGCGCCGGTCGCGCCCCGCACGCTGGTGGCCCTCGTCCACGTCGTGGTCACGCCCTTCGCCGTCCTGGTCGTGTCCCTCCCCGTGCTCGGCGTGCCGGTCGCAGCCCTGGCCACACTTCCGATCGTCGATCGGCATCGCCCTCATGGGCATCGCCAACACCATCTCCCTCTCCACCCTGGAGCGGCGCCACGAGATCGGCCTGCTCCGGGCCGTGGGCCAGACCCGCCGCCAGGTGCGGTCGATGGTGCGGTGGGAGGCGGTCATGGTGTCCTCCATCGGCACCCTGGCCGGCGTGGCCGTGGCCGGCGCCGCCACCGGCGTCCTGGCCTCGGCCCGACCCGCCTCCCGCGCCGCCCGGGCCGAGGTCCTGACCGCCCTCGCCGCCGGGTAGTGCGAGCAGACGGGCCGAGGTGGGATGGTGGATCGATGAGCGCCACGGATCACGAGCTCATGGGTCTGGCCCTCGACGAGGCCCGGGCCGCCGCCGAGGCCGGCGAGGTGCCGGTGGGCGCGGTGGTGGCCGTCGCCGGACGGGTGGTGGCCCGCCGGGGCAACGAGCGGGAGCGCACGGGGGACCCCACGGCCCACGCCGAGGTCCTGGCCCTGCGCGACGCCGCCACCGTCCTCTCGGACCGCCGGCTCCACGACGCCACGCTCGTGGTCACCCTCGAGCCCTGTCCCCTGTGTGCCGGGGCGGCCTGGGTCGCCCAGGTGGGCCGCATCGTGTTCGGCGCCGACGACCCCCGGGCCGGGGCCACCGGCTCGCTCTACAACGTCGCCGTCGACGTGCGCCTGAACCACACCTCGGAGGTGACCGCCGGCGTCCGGGCGGATGAGGCCGCCGCCCTGCTCGCAGACTTCTTCGCCGTGCGCCGTGGGCACCATCGGCGCCCGGGACCGGAGCGGGCGATCGACTAGGTTTCCGGGCGGAGGGTTGCCAGAGCGGACGAATGGGACGGTCTCGAAAACCGTTGTGGTGTCACAGCCACCGTGGGTTCAAATCCCACACCCTCCGCTCCACCCGGCACCCGCCGGCGAGAGAGCATGCGTGCGACCGGGGTCCAGCCCACCGGCCTCGCTCTCCTCGCCGGCGGGCCCGCGGCCACGCCTGACGGAACCATGGCGCGCTGGCGTGACAGGTGCCATACTTCGCCGACCACCATCGCCGGGAGGGCGCGTCATGAGCGGGTTGTCGATGGGGAAGCGGTCCAAGAGAGCGGTAGCCGGGCTCCTGGTCGTGCTGCTGGCGGCGGCCACCGCGGGCTGCAACCAGCCCGAGCCGGTGACCGTCACCGCGACCCCGACCCTGTTCCCGGCCTTCAGCCGCGACATCCTCGACTACGTCAACCGCTGTGACCCCAGCTCTCCCACCCAGCTGACGATCAACGCGACCGCCGGCGCGGCGGTCTCCATCAACGGCGGCCCCGCCCGCAGCGGGCAGTTCACCACGTCGATCTCCCAGGCTGTGGGCCGCCGCTTCACCCTTGCCATCACCACCAGCGACGACCAAACCACCACCCACAGCGTCCGCTGCCTGCCCCCGGACTTCCCGCAGTTCGAGGTTCAGCGCACCGGCACCCCCCAGACGGCGCTCTACGCCACCCTGCCCTTCCAATTCCCCAGCGACGGCACCGGGTCGTACCCCACCCTCTACGACGACCACGGGGTCCCGGTGTGGTGGGGTCAGAAGACCACCGGCTTCTACGCCACCGTGCTCCCCAACGGGAACCCCACCTGGTTCAAGGACGGGGTCTTCGAGGAGCACCGGCTGGACGGGTCCTTGGTGCGGACCTATGGCACCGTTGGCGATCCACTCGACTTCCACGACCTCGTCGTCTTGCCCAACGGCAACCACGTCGTCGTCACTCTCACCGACAAGCCCAACACCGATCTGCGCTCGTGGGGCGGTCCGGCCAACGCCACCATCGTCGACCACATCATCCAGGAGATCACCCCGACTGGCCAGGTGGTGTGGTCGTGGCGCACCTCGGACCACATCTCGGTGGACGAGACCACCCAGTACTGGCGGGACCAGGAGCTGGCCGACCCGGGCGGTCCGTTCACATCGTTCTACGACCCCTTCCACTACAACTCGATCCAGCCCGATGGCGACGGGTACGTCGTCTCCTTCCGCCACGACGATGCGATCTACAAGATCAACCGGACCACCGGGAACATCGAGTGGAAGCTGGGGGGCTCGATCCGGGTGGAGAGCCTCGCCTTCAAGGGTGATCCCGTCGCCGACGCGGGCGGCGCGTTCGGCGGTCAGCACGACGCCCGCATCCTGAGCGACGGCACCCTCACGCTGTTCGACAACGGCACCAGCCGGAACCGAGGACCCCGCGCGCTCGCCTACCGGCTCGACCTGGCCCGCCGACGGGCGATCCTGCTCAACCAGGTGACCGATCCCGCCATCACCGAATCGTTCTGCTGCGGCAGCGCCCGGATCATCCAACCCCGCGGCAACTACGTCATGGGCTGGGGCGGCAACGCCGCCGACGACGCCGACATCACCGAGACCAGCCCCTCAGGCCAGAGGGCTCTCTCGATCCGGTTCCCGAACTACATGATCTACCGGGCCACGCCCATCCCCTTCGGTGCCATCGCCAAGGAGGACCTGCGCCAGGGCATGGATGCCCAGTACGCGACCCAGCCCTGATCCAGCCCCGCCCCCGACCGAGACCGGGCCATCCCTCGCCCGCCTCGTCGGGAGGACGCGCCCGTAGCCTGTCGGGACCATGCGCCAGGGACCGCACATCCTCTGGGGGATGTCTCGCTCCGACCCGTCGGCTCTGAGCGAGGCGCACCTCGACAAGGGGCTGGTCCGGCGCGTCTGGGGCTTCGCGGACGCCTACCGGGGGCGCACCTTCGTGTTCCTGGGGGTCATCATCGCCGAGGCGCTCCTCGGGCTGGCCACGCCGTTGCTGATCCGCATCATCGTCGATGACGCCCTGCCCCAGACGAACGGCGGCACCGCGGACACCACGCTGCTCACCTGGTGCGCGGCGGGCATGGCCGGCGCCGCCTTCGCCATCGCGGGCCTGTCGCTCGTGGAGCGGCTGCTGTCCGCGCGCATCGGCGAGGGACTGATCTACGACCTGCGCGTGGCCCTGTTCGACCACGTGCAGCGCATGCCGGTGGCGTTCTTCACCCGCACCCAGACCGGCGCCCTCATCTCTCGGATGAACAACGACGTCATCGGCGCCCAGCGCGCCGTCACCCAGACCCTCGGTTCGGTAGTGTCCAACGTGGTGGTCCTGGCCACCACCCTCACCGCCATGTTCGTGCTGGAGTGGCGCCTGACCCTGCTGGCCCTGGTGCTGCTGCCCATCTTCGTGATCCCGGCCAAGCGGGTCGGGCGCCGGTTGCAGTCCATCACCCGGGAGTCCTTCGACCTCAACGCCTCCATGAACACCACCATGACCGAGCGCTTCAACGTCTCGGGGGCGACGTTGGTGAAGCTGTTCGGCCGCACCGACGACGAGACCGCCGGCTTCACCGATCGGGCCGGACGGGTGCGCGACATCGGGGTGCGCTCCGCCATGTACAGCCGCACCTTCCTCGTCGCCCTCACCCTGGTGGGCGCGACCGGCACCGCGGTGATCTACCTCGCCGGCGGCCGGCTGGTGATCTCCGGGGCCATCACCCTGGGCACCCTGGTGGCGCTGGGCACCTTCGTCGTGCAGATCTACGCACCCCTCACCCAGCTCACCAACGCCCGGGTCGACCTCATGACCGCCTTCGTGTCCTTCGACCGGGTGTTCGAGGTGCTCGACGCCCCCCGGGCCATCACCGACCGCCCCGGCGCCGTCGACCTGGTCGAGCCCGACGGAAGGATCGAGCTCGACGGCGTGCGGTTCCGCTACCCGGCTGCGGCCGACGTGTCCATCGCCTCGCTCGAGGCCGAGGCCGGCGTGGCCCTCGAGGCCGACGCCTCGGTGGAGATCCTCCACGGTCTCGACGTGACCATCGAGCCAGGGCAGACCGTGGCCCTGGTGGGCCCGTCGGGCGCGGGCAAGAGCACCCTGGTCAGCCTCATCCCCCGTCTCTACGACGTGACCGACGGCGCCCTTCGCATCGACGGCACCGACCTGCGCGACCTCACCCAGGAGAGCCTGCGGGCGTCGATCGGCGTGGTGAGCCAGGACCCTCACCTGTTCCACGAGGGCATCGCCGAGAACCTGCGCTACGCCAAGCCCGATGCCACCGACGAGGAGCTGGTCGCGGCCTGCCGGGCGGCCCGCATCCACGACTCCATCTCCGATCTCCCCGACGGCTACGGAACGGTGGTGGGCGAACGGGGCTACCGGATGTCGGGGGGAGAGAAGCAGCGCCTGGCCATCGCCCGGATGCTGCTCAAGGACCCGCGCATCGTCGTGCTCGACGAGGCCACCAGCCACCTCGACTCCGAGAACGAGGCCGCCATCCAGAACGCCCTGGCCCACGCCCTGGCCGGGCGCACCGCAGTGGTCATCGCCCACCGGCTGTCCACCATCGTCGACGCCGACCTCATCCTGGTGCTCGACCAGGGCCGCATCGTCGAGCGGGGCCGCCACGCCTCCCTGCTCGCCGACGAGGGGCTCTACGCCGACCTGTACCGCGCCCTCCTCCGCGGCGACGACGTCCTCTCGGCCGACACCTCCGACGAGGCGGACACCGTCGACGACCCTGACGACCCGCGCCTCCATCCTGCGGCCCAGTCCTGAGCACCCTCCCAGCCGCGCACCGAGGTGTGGTCGACGGGCGCCAGGGCGGGCCGTACCGTGACCGACCGTGCAGGACGCGCTGTTCGGACCTCTGGAGATGGGCGACCCCACCTGGACCGTCGCCGACCTGGCCCGGGCGGTGGGGGCCGTCGTCGAGCAGGCGTTCCCCGGCGAGGTCTGGGTGCGGGGCGAGATCCGAGGCATCCCTCCCCCGGGGGATGCGCGCCGCACCCGCCCGCACCTCTACTTCGACCTGGTCGAGCCCACTGCCCCCGGGGCCCGACCCCAGGCGGTGCTGCCCGTGGTGCTCTTCGCCACCGACCGCAAGCGGGTGAACAGCGAGCTGCGGCGCTCGGGGATCCGGGTCAGCGCCATGGACAGCGGGGTCGACGTCCGCATCCGGGGTCGGGTGCGGTGGTGGGCGCCGGGCGGACGGGCCCAGCTGCAGATGACCGGGATCGACCCGGAGTACACGCTGGGCCGATTGGCCGCCGACCGCGCTGCGGTTCTTGCTGCCCTCGATGCCGACGGCCTCCTCGATCGCAACGCCGCCCGCCCGGTGCCGGTGCTGCCCGAGCGCGTCGGTCTGGTGACGAGCCTCGGCAGCGCCGCCCACGCCGACGCCCGCCGGGTGTTGGAACGGGCCGGCCTGATCCACCTGCTGGTGGAGGTGGACGCCCGCACCCAGGGCCCCGCCGCGTTGGTCACCATCCCCGAGGCCCTGGCCGCCGTCGCCGCCGCGGGGGCCGAGGTCGTGCTCCTGGTCCGAGGGGGAGGATCCCGGGTGGAGCTGGCCGCCTTCGACAGCGAGGTGGTGGCCCGGGCCGTCGCCGCCTGCCCCGTCCCGGTGTTCTCCGGCATCGGGCACCAGATCGACGAGAGCGTGACCGACCGGGTGGCCCACACGTCGTGTCCCACACCCACCGCCGCCGCGGCCGAGGTGGTGGCCCTCGTCGCCGCCGCCCGGGACCGGGTCGAGTCCCTCTGGCTCAGCGTGGTCGACGAGGCCACCCGATCCCTCAGCCGCCGCCGAGCCCACCTGTCCGCCACCGCCCGCCGAGGGGCCACCGTGACCGGCGCCGCGCTGCGCGCCGGCGAGGCCCACGTGGCGATGGCCCGCGCCCGCCTGGGCCGGGCCGGGCCCGGGACGCTGGACGCGGCCGGCCGTCGCGTCGCCATCCTCGCCGAGGGGGTCGGGCGCGACGCCCGGCGGGACCTGGTGGTGGCCGAGCGCCGGCTGGCGGCAGGACGGGATCGGCTGGCCCAGCGACCCGGGCCCGTGCTGGCGCGCCGGCGTGTCGCGCTGGACGGCCTCGATGCCCGCATCCGGGCCGCCGACCCCGCCCTGGCCCTGGCCCGGGGGTGGTCGATCACCTACCGAGCCGACGGCTCCGTGGTGCGGACCCCCGGCGATGTCGGCGCCGGTGACGTGATCGACACGGTGGTGGCCGGCGGCACGATCCGCAGCGGCGTCCTCGGGGACGGGGCCGCGACCCCGGGCCGGCCGGGACCGAAGGACGACACCGAGGCCGCAGGCCCAGCCGACAGCCCAGGCCACGACCACACCATCAGCGTGGAGGCCGCGGCCGACGACGATGGCGCGCCGGGCGCGTCCGATGCACGAGGATCGGCCGATGGCTGATCCTGGTGCCCCCTCCCCGGACGACGCCGGCAGCGCCGAGCCCGCGGGCTACGCCGAGGCCATGGCCGAGCTGGAGGCCATCCTGGCCGAGATCGAGGACGATGCCGTCGACGTCGACGTCCTCACCCGCAAAGTGGCGCGGGCGGCCCGCCTGATCCGCTGGTGCCGAGGTCGCATCGACGGCGCCCGCGTGGATGTCGAGCGCATCGTGGCCGACCTCGACCCCGACGCCCCAGCGGCCCCGACCGACGGTTGAGCCCGGGCGGCCCCACCTCGCTCAGGGGGTGGCGGCGGGGCCGTCGACGGCTTCCTCGCCGTAGAGGCCCCGGGCCAGTGAGTCCAGGTCGGGCCCGCGGCGGATGTGGTGACCGCCGTCGACGTTGAGGCACACCCCGGTCACCCACCCCGACTCGGGGCCGAGGAGGAAGCGAACGGCCGCGGCCACGTCGGTCACCTCGCCGGTGCGCCCCACCGGCATCTGCGCCAGGTAGTCCGCAGTGATCTCGGGGTCGCTCAGCAGGTGGTCGCCGAGCTCGGTGCTCACCACCCCCGGCCGCACCGAGCAGACCCGGATGCCCTGGCGGCCGAGCTCGTCGGCGGCCACCTCCACCAGTGCGTCGAGGCCCGCCTTGGAGGCGCAGTAGGGCGCCATCCACCGGTGGCTCCGCTGTCCGGCGATGGAGGAGATGGCCACCACGGAGCCGCCTCGCCCAGTGGCGATCATGGCCGCGGCGACGTGCTTCAGGGCGAGGAAGGACCCGGTCAGGTTGACCTCCACCACCCGCTGCCACTCCTCGAGAGGGAGCGCGGTGAGGGGCCCGACGGTGCCGGTGCCGGCCGACAGCACCGCCATGTCGAGACCGTCGTCCTCGGCGGCGGGGGCCACCGCCGCCGCCCCCTGTTCCTCGTCCGCCACGTCGGCCGATGCCCACCGCACCCTTGCCCCCGGGGGCGCCATCGATGCCAGGGCCGCGGCCGCACCGTCGAGCACATCGGCCCGACGGCCCACCAGGGTGACCGAGGCGCCATCGACCACCAGTGCCTCGGCACAGGCGCGGCCGATGCCCGTCCCGCCGCCGGTCACGAGCGCGGACCGCCCGGCCAGGGGGAGCGAAGAGGACGGGTCGATAGCGGGGGTCACGGCGATCTCCGGGGAGGGGGTGGGTCACCAGACAACCACGCCGCCGGCCCGCGGCGATGCGTCAGGGCCCCGGGCGCCGGTCGTTTGCCCTCCCGAGGGCCCGGGTACCCCTCCCACATGGTCACGACGGCGTCTCCCCCCTCGGGCGCACCCGTGGACCCTTGCCCGCACCCGCACCCCCATCGCGTGCTGGTAGCCACCGAGCTCGACTCCAGCCTGGAGGCCGCCGCCCATGCTCGGCAGGTGGTCCGGGGCCTTCTGCGCCAGAGCCATCGAGCCGACCTGGTGGAGACGGCCTGCCTGCTCACCAGCGAGCTCGTCGGCAACGCCGTGGTCCATGCCGGTGTCCCGGTCGAGCTCGTCGTCGACCTCGACCGGGACGGGCTGGCCATCGAGGTGATCGACTGCTCTCCCTCGTCACCGTCGCATCGCCGACCCCGGCCCATGGCGACCACCGGCCGGGGCCTGGACCTCGTCGACCGGCTGGCCGACTCGTGGGGCATCACCCCGGTCGACCCGGGCAAGTCCGTGTGGTTCGTACTCGGGACCTCGGCCCGAGACGCCCCCCTCTCTGGCCCTCGGGCGCGGCGATAGGACGGCTCACCGGTCCATGACAGACTCTCCCCCTGCGGCCTGAGCGGAGGGAGACCCAGTTGAGCGAGCGAACCCGACAGCACGGGCCCTCCGGCGGAGGAGCCCCCGGGGCCCGCGGCGCTTCTCCGTGCCCGGCACCCACCACCCCGACGCCCGGCCCCCGCCTCGGACACCGATGAGCGACCAGATCACGCTCACCCTCCCGGCGGCACCGGAGTTCGTCCGCGTCGCCCGTCTCACCGGTGCGGGTCTCGCCACCCGGGCCGGGATGGGCTACGACGAGGTGGAGGACCTCCGGATCGCGGTGGGGGAGGCGTGTTCCCTTCTGATCGGTCCCGGCAACCGGAGCGGCACCCTCACCCTCACCTTCGGGCTCGAGCCCGACGCCATCAACGTGGAGATCATCGCATCGCTCGATGGCACGCCCCGCCTCGACGACGATGGCGTGCTGTCCGATCAGATCCTCGCCGCGGTCGCCGACCACCATCGCGTGGAGCGCTCCACGGACCGGGTGTGGGTGACCAAGCGACATGCCGTGCCGGCCGAACCGGACCCATCGTGATGCACCGATGAGCGAGCGCAGCGAACGAACCAGACAGCACGGGCCCTCCGCCGGCGGAGCCTGCGGAGCCGGCGGCGCTCATCGATGCCCCGCAGGCACCGACGAGCCGAACCTCCCCTTCGACCTGATGGTGCATCGATGAGCCTCGACGAGGCCGAGCGCGAGCACCTGCGGGAGCGCTTCCGGGAGCTGCAGGAGACGGGAGACCAGTCGATCCGCGACGAGCTCATCGAGGCCCACCTCCGTCTGGCCGAACACCTGGCCCGCCGCTTCAACAACCGGGGTGTCCCGCTGGAGGACCTCATCCAGGTGGCGTCGCTCGGCCTGGTGAAGGCGGTGGAGCGCTTCGAGCCCGAACGGGGGCTCGAGTTCTCGACCTTCGCCACGCCCACGATCGTTGGTGAGCTCAAGCGCCACGTCCGCGACAAGGGCTGGGCCGTGCGCGTCCCCCGGCGCATCCAGGAGCTCCACGTCGAGATCAACGGACTGGTGGGCACGCTCACCCAGCGCCTGGGGCGCTCCCCCACCATCGAGGAGCTGGCCCGCGCCTCGGGCACCTCGGAGGAGGAGGTGCTCGAGGCGATGGAGGCGGCCCAGGCCTACCGGTCGACGTCGATCGATGCTCCCTCCGGAGGCGAGGAATCCGGCCTGGGCCTCGCCGGCCAGCTCGGAGACCACGACGACAACCTGTTCGCAGCCGAGAACAAGATGCTGGTCGCGACGCTGATCGAGACCCTTCCCAAGCGGGAGCAGCTGCTGATGGGGCTCCGCTTCTACGACGGCATGACCCAGACCCAGATCGCGGAACGCCTGGGCATCAGCCAGATGCACGTGTCGCGTCTGCTGGCCCGCAGCCTGGCCCAGCTCCGCGACCGTCTCGAGCACGAGGGCCTGTAGCCCCTCACCGACATCGGCGTCGATCAGCGCCCCGGATCAGCCCCCGGACAGCCCGGTCACCTGGCGGGAGCTGGCCGACCCTGCACCGCGGTCATCACCCGCGCTCTGCCCAGACGTCGTCCCCGGGGCCGCCAGCCGGCGTCGGTCTCTACCTCCCCGTCGAGCCGAAGCCTCCCTCCGCACGCCTGCTGGCCGGCAGCTCGGCGACGGGCGCGAACGATGCCCGCTCGATCCGCTGCACCACCAGCTGGGCGATGCGATCACCCCGGTCGACGTGGTGATCGGTGGTGGGGTCGAGGTTGACGAGGAGGACCTTGAGCTCGCCGCGGTAGTCGCAGTCGATCAGCCCGGGAGAGTTGAGACAGGTGACGCCGTGGCGCAGGGCCAGGCCGCTGCGCGGCTGGACGAACCCGGCGTGGCCCGCGGGCAGGGCCAGGGCCACTCCGGTGGGCACCAGGGCCCGACCGCCGGCGGCGGGCAGGTCGACGTCGATCCGGGCCCTCAGGTCGGCGCCGGCATCGCCGTCGTGGGCGTAGGAGGGCAGGGGCAGGTCAGGGTCGAGGAGGAGGACCGGCACGCGCAGGAGCATGGTCGCCATCTTGGTCGCCCCGTCTGCGCCTCGGATCGGCCCGGGTGCCGAGGGCGTACGATCACCCCTCGTGCTCGTGTGGATGGACCTGGAGATGACCGGCCTCGACCCCGAACGCTGCGTCATCGTCGAGATCGCGACCCTCATCACCGACGACGAGCTCCAGGTGGTGGCCGAGGGCCCCGACCTGGTGGTGCACCAACCCCCGGAGGCGCTGGGGGCGATGGAGGAGGTGGTGCGCACGATGCACACCCGATCCGGCCTGCTCCCGGCCATCGAGGCGTCGACCACCACGCTGGCCCAGGCCGGCGCCGCGACCCTGTCGTTCATCAAGGAGCACGTGCCCGAGCCCCGCACCGTGCCCCTGTGCGGCAACTCCATCGGGACCGACCGACGCTTCCTCGCCCGGTACCTGCCCGAGATCGAGGACCACCTCCACTACCGCTCGGTCGACGTGTCGACCATCAAGGAGCTCGCCCGCCGGTGGTACCCGGGTCTGCTGGAGCAGACGGTGCGCAAGCAGACCAGCCACCGGGCCCTTGACGACATCCGCGAGAGCATCGACGAGCTGCGGCTCTACCGCGAGCGGGTGTTCCGCACCGAGGCGGCGGCCCCGCCGGCGGAGTCGCGCGCCCGGACCGGATCGGACCCGTCCGCCAGGCCGGATCCAGGAAATCGCTTGACGTCCTGACCAGGGTGGGGTTCGATGGCCGGGCGCACGGATCGCCCGGGCGCCTGCTCTCCGGTCCGCCGAGGTCCCGATGCTGAACCCCACCTACCAGGTCGAGCGCCCCTCCGCCGCTGGTTTCCCGCGCGCCGCCGCGTGCGGTGGTGCGGTCTTCGGCGGGTTCCACGGCGCCACCGACCGCGGCTGGACGACCATCCCGTCCGCCATGCCGGTGTCGGTCGCCAAGCACGACCTCACCCCTGCCCCACGGCCTGAGGAGGCGGTTCCCCGATAGGGACCAGCCACGAACTCCTCCACAGGCCGTCGGGATCTCCCGGCGGCCTTTCTGGTTTTCGGCCCCGGGTCTCCACCCCTCCACCCACCCGCCCACCGACCCCACCCACCGAAGGACCCCGAGGAGACAGACGTGATCGCGCTGAACGATCTCAAGGACGAGACCGAGGACCGCAGTTGGTGGGCCGAGGCGCGCTGCAACGATGCCGCCGGCTCGCTGTCGGGGCTCTTCTTCTCCGAGGAGCTGCAGGACATCGCCGCCGCCAAGCGCATCTGCGCCCTGTGCCCGGTCATGGAGGAGTGCCTGGCCGGTGCTCTCGCTCGCCGCGAGCCCTGGGGCGTGTGGGGCGGCCAGCTGTTCCGCAACGGCCGGATCCTCGCCACCAAGCGGCGCCGAGGCCGCCCCCCCAAGGTGGCCCGTCCCGAGGACGAGCTGCCCCAGGTCCCGGTGCCGGCCGCCCTGACCGAGGTCGTCATCCGCCGCACGGCCTGAGCCCGGGGCCGAGGGGCGGGGCGCGCCCGCCCCTCCCCTCGGATAGGGACCTGAGCGGATAGGACCGGGTCGCGCCGGAGGTTCCTCCTCGGCTGCGCCTCGGAGAGGGCCCGTGCTTGCTGGGTCGCCTCGCCTGTCGGCTCGTCTCGTCATGGGGGGCGTTCGCGTTGGGACCGGGCCCGGGGCTCGGTGCTAGGTTGCTCCAGCCCCGCAAGGGGTGCTGGTCCCGTGGTGCAGTTTGGAGTGCACGCCGGCCTGTCAAGCCGGAGGTCGCGGGTTCAAATCCCGTCGGGACCGCCACTGACACCATCCGCCTCAGCAGGGTGTCGGCACGGCTGGATAGCTCAGTTGGCAGAGCGCGCGCCTGAAAAGCGCGAGGTCACCGGATCGACGCCGGTTCCAGCCACCACGAACCAACACCACGTCGATGCCCGCCGTCGCTGACAGATAGGGGCTTGGCGGTCTTGAAGTTGGCTTCGCTGTAGGGGTTGTCGTTGGACGTGCGGGGTCGGGCCAGGCTGCGGGTCACGCCGAGATCCTCGAGGAGCTCGGCCATGGTGGTCGAGGTCATCTGGGCACCGCGGTCCGAATGCAGGGACAGCGCCTCGGCGTCGATGCCGTCGCGGGTACACGCCCGGTCGATGAGCCGCTTGGCGGCCTTGTCGGACTCGATGGTGTCAACCGACCAGGCCACGATCTTGCGGCTGGAGATGTCGAGCACCACGTACAGGTAGAGCCAGCAGCGCGGGCGGGGCCTCGGAGCCGGGAGATGTCGGCTGTCCCGATCGATCTGACCTACGGGCTCACAGCACCAATGAGGATCCGGGCTCGGCGAGGACGCCACCCACCGTGTTTCATCCCCACGGGTGCGACGCGCCAGCGGCTGGCCTGACAGGGCGACCCGGATCGCTCGAGGAGCGGAAGCACCATCGCGGAGCTAGCATATCCTGAGGCCCGGCCCGACGATGGGAGACCGTATGGCCTGGAGACGGTGGGTCACCTGGTTGATCGTGGCCACCTGCCTGGCGGCGGGTTGCTCGACCAGCGGCGGCGACGACGAGGCCGGTGACACCAGCTCGCCTCTCGGATCCGAGTGGCCGACGGCCGCACCCCTGAGCGACGATCCGTCGCTCTCGGACCGACCGTGCACCGAGCTGGCCGATGAGGTCGAGCTGACCGTGCGATGCCACTGGCTCGAGGTGCCCGCCGACCGCGAGCGGCCCGGCGCCGGCACCGTGCGCCTAGCCGTCGCCGTGCTCGAGAGCCCAACGGCCGAAGCGGACGACGAGCCGATCGTGAACCTCCAGGGCGGCCCCGGCTTCCCGTCGATCAGCAACCTGGAGGGCTTCGTCAACGAGGCGGAGGAGCTGGGCCGCGACGTGGTGATCTACGACCAGCGCGGCATCGGGTTGTCCGAGCCCCTCCTGAAGTGCCCCGAGCAGGAAGATGCGGTCGTGGGCAACCTCGGCCGCGACGAACCCTACGAGGTCGAGCTAGCCGACTTTCGCGCCGCCGTGACGACCTGCCGAGCTCGCCTCATCGACCAGGGCGTCGACCTGGACCAGTACGACACCGAGATCAGCGCAGCCGACCTCGCCGACCTGAGGGTCGCCCTGGGTATCGAACGCTGGTACCTGTGGGGTCCCTCGTACGGCGGCCGGCTGGCGCTGGCCACGATGCGGTCCCACCCCGAGGGCATCGCCGGGGCCGTCCTCGACTCGGTGTATCCCCCATCGGGAGCCACCGTTGAGGCCGTTCTCGGCGCCGCCGCCGGCGCAGTGGACGCGCTCGTCGCAGGCTGCGCCGCCGACCCCACGTGCGCAGCCGAGCACCCCGACTTCGCCGCGACGATCGACGAGATCCAACAGCAGTACAACGCCACGCCCTTCGAGGGCACGGTCGACTTGGGCGAACCGCGTGGCAACGTGCCCATCGTCATCACCGGCGACGACATCTACGCCGGGTTGGCCTTCGCGCTGCGCGACACCGACCTCATCTCCCAGCTCCCGACGATTGCGGCCGATCTGGTCCGGGGCGAGACCGGGATCATCCCTGTGGTCGCCCAGGAGGCGGTGCCCTTCGCCACCAGGGCGGCCGCCGGGGTGTTGTACTCGGTCGACTGCGCGGACGTCGGTGACCTCGACGCCGACGCCAGCGCGGCGGTGGTCGACGACCCGGGCCGGGCGGCTGGGCTCATCACCTACCAGGGCCACACCTTCTGCGACGAGTGGGACGTGGCTCCCCTCGACGATGCCTTCCGGGAACCGGTGCGATCCGACATCCCCGCCCTCGTGCTGGCCGGGACCTACGACCCGATCACCCCGCCCGCCTACTCTCGGGCCGCGGCGGATGCCCTCACCGACGCCACCTACGTCGAGTTCGAGGGGTTCGGTCACGTCGTCGGACTCGGCACCGAGTGCTCGACCGCTCTCATCGCCACCTTCCTGGACGACCCCGAGGCCGGGCTCGACATGTCTTGCGTCCCCACTGACGGCCCCTCGTTCGGCGCCTAGCGGGACCTTCCTGGTGGCTCGGGAGGTGTCGGTGCCCCAGGTCTCGGACGTTCCTGTGAGCAACGGCGCGCACGGGCCGCCGTGAGGCCAGGAACCTAGCGGCAGACGCCGTCGGTGACGGCCGCGCCGGCCACGGCGGCGGCGACCAGCTCGACCACCCGGCGGTCGAACACCGAGGGCACGATGCACTCCGGGCCCAGCTCCTCGGGGGCCACGGCCGAGGCGATGGCCTCCGCCGCCGCCACCTCCATACCCTCCGTGACGGTGATGGCGCCGGCGTCCAGCGCGCCCCGGAAGATCCCCGGGAAGGCAAGCACGTTGTTGATCTGGTTGGGGTAGTCGCTACGCCCGGTGGCCATGACCGCGACCAGGCCCTCGGCCGCCTCGGGCCGGATCTCGGGATCCGGGTTGGCCATGGCGAACACGATGGGGTCGGTCGCCATCTTGCGCAGGTCGTCGGCCTGGAGCAGATCCGGACCGGAGACCCCGATGAACACGTCGGCGCCGGGCAGGACGTCGGCCAGCGCGCCCGAGGCGCCGGTGGGGTTGGTGAGCTCGGCGAAGGTGCGCTTGGCCGAGTTGAGGTCGTCGCGGCCCTGGTGCACCGCGCCCTTGCTGTCGCACCCGATGATGTCGGTCACCCCCGCGGCCATGAGGATCTTGGCGATGGCCACGCCGGCGGCGCCGGCCCCGGAGATGACCACCCGCAGCTCGTCCATGCGCTTGCCCACGATCTTGAGCGCGTTCTCGAGGGCGGCGAGGGTGACCACCGCGGTGCCGTGCTGGTCATCGTGGAACACCGGGATGTCGAGGCGCTGGCGCAGACGCTCCTCGACCTCGAAGCAGGCGGGGGCGGCGATGTCCTCCAGGTTGATGCCGCCGTAGACCGGGGCGATGCGCACCACGGTGTCGACGATGGCATCGACCTTGGCCTCGGTGGTCGCGTCGCCCGAGGTGTCGATGCAGACGGGGAAGGCGTCGACGTCGGCGAAGCTCTTGAACAGCAGGGCCTTGCCCTCCATCACCGGCAGCGAGGCCTCTGGTCCGATGTTCCCCAGACCGAGCACGGCGGTGCCGTCGGTGACGATGGCCACGGTGTTCTTCTTGATGGTGAGGGCGTGGACGAGTGGGGGGTCGGTGGCGATGGCGGTGCAGACCCGGGCCACACCCGGCGTGTAGGCCATCGACAGGTCGTCCCGATCGACGATGGGCACGGTGGCCAGGACGTGGATCTTGCCGCCGGCGTGCATCTCGAAGGTGCGGTCGCCGAAGTCGAGGATCTCCACGCCCTCGAGGGCAACGAGGGCTTCGCGGACCGTCTCGATGTGGGCCGCGTCGGAGCAGTTGACGACCACGTCCTCGTCGAGGACCGGGCCCTTGGCCTCGAAGCCGTGGAGACCCACGATGTTGGCCCCGGCCTCGCCCAGGGCGTTGGACAGGGTCCCGAGGGCGCCGGGCACGTTGGGGAGGCGGACGCGCAGGCGGACCGAGTAGGCAGCGGTGGGGGTGGCCATCGTCACGAACGGTACCGGAGCCCTCGCGACCCCACCGAAACCGTCGCCCTGCGGGGGCTCATCGCCCCGGAGGCCGGTCGTTCCCCGTTGGGGAGGCTCCGGTGGTCTCTCAGGAGCGCGGTGGCGGGCCTACCCTCGGGCTGGTGGCAGCGCCCGCGACCGGTCCGGCGGAGGGAGTGTTCGCCGACACCGCCACCGAGGGCTTCGAGCAGGTCGCCTTCTGCCACCACGGCCCGTCGGGGCTCCGAGCCATCGTCGCCATCCACTCCACCGCGCTCGGGCCGGCTCTGGGCGGGACCCGCTTCCGTCCGTACTCCTCCGAGGCCGAGGCGGTGGCCGACGTGTGCCGCCTGGCCCGGGGGATGACCTACAAGCACGCCGTGTCCGGCCTCGACGCCGGCGGCGGGAAGGCCGTCATCCTGGGCGACCCCCGGACCCTCCGCAGCGAGGCCCTCATCCGGGCCTACGCCCGGTTCATCGACGGCCTCGGCGGCCGCTACCTGACCGCCGAGGACGTGGGCACCACCCAGGCCGACATGGATCTGATCCGCTCCGAGACCCCTCACGTCACCGGGGCCAGTGAGGACCTCGGGGGATCGGGCGACCCGTCGCCAGCCACCGCCTGGGGCGTGTACTGCGCCCTCGAGCTCCTGGCCGAACGTCTCTTCGACGGTCGGCTGGAGGGCCGCCACGTCGTGGTGTCCGGCGTGGGCAAGGTGGGCGCGTCTCTCGTCGACCACCTGGTCGGCGCCAGGGTCCGGGTGACGGTGGCCGACGTGGACCCCATCGCGGTGGGCGCGGTGCGGTCTCGCCACCCGACGGTCTCGGTGGCCGAGGCGGCGACGGCCCACACCGTCGCCTGCGACGTGTTCAGCCCGTGCGCCCTGGGGGCAGTGCTCAGCGCCCGCACCATCCCCGAACTACGCTGCGCCGCAGTGTGCGGATCGGCCAACAACCAGCTCGCACGGGAGGCAGATGGTGAGCTCCTGCGGGGATCCGGTGTGCTCTACGCGCCGGACTACGTGGTCAACGCCGGCGGCGTGATCAACATCGCCGAGGAGCGCCACCCCTCTGGGGTGCCCTACGACCGGGCCCGGGCGAGGGATCGGGTGGCGGGCATCGCCGGCACCCTCCGGCGGGTCCTCGACCGGGCCGAGGCCGATGAGGTCACCCCCGCAACCGCGGCCGACCGTCTCGCCGAGGAGCGCATCGCCGCCCTCGGTCCTGTCACCCGCATCCGCCCCTCCATCCCCAGCGGGGGGACCGCTCCCCCGTGACCTGACCTGGAGCCCCACCCATGGCCCGCGCCGCGCACGCACCGACCGACGACGACCTCTCGACGTTGCACGTCCACGAGCGCCACCGGGATCTGGGCCTCGACGCCGAGGACCTGCGGGCCATCTACCGGACGATCGTGCTGGCCCGGATGCTCGATCAGAAGATCTGGTCGCTCAACCGCATGGGCAAGGCCCCCTTCGTGGTCTCCAGCCAGGGCCACGAGGGGGCCCAGGTCGGCTCGGCGTGGGCCCTGCGCGCCGGCCAGGACCTCGTCCTGCCCTACTACCGCGACACCGGCGTCGTCCTCACGCTGGGCATGACCGCCGAGGAGATCCTCCAGGGCGTCTTCGCCCGGGCCGCCGACCCCAGCTCGGGGGGCCGTCAGATGCCGAACCACTGGGGCAGTGCCCGACTCGGCATCATCACCGGATCCTCCCCCATCGCCACCCAGCTACCCCATGCCGCGGGGCTGGCCTACGCGGCCAAGCAGCGGGGCGACGACCAGGTGGTGGTGGCCTACTTCGGCGAGGGCGCGACCTCCAAGGGCGACTTCCACGAGGCCCTGAACTTCGCCGGCATCCACTCGCTGCCGTGCGTGTTCATCTGCGAGAACAACGGCTACGCCATCTCGGTCCCCATGACCCAGGAGTCCGCCGTGGACGATGTGGCCGACCGGGCCCACGGCTACGGCTTCGGCGGCGTCATCGTCGACGGCAACGACCCCCTCGATGTGTACGCCGCCACCCACCAGGCCATCCGTCGGGCCCGGGGCGGCGAGGGCCCGACCCTCATCGAGGCCAAGACCTACCGGTTCAAGGCCCACACCTCCGACGACGACGACCGCACCTACCGCACGCCGGAGGAGATCGAGGCCTGGCGCAAGAAGGACCCGCTGCGTCAGCTTCGGCAGTACCTCATCGAGCAGCGCCTGTTGCCCGAGGCCGAGGAGGTGGCCATCGACGACGCGGTCCGCGCCGAGGTCGACGAGGCCGCCCGGCGCGCCGAGGCCCTGCCGTTCCCCGAGCCGGCCACGGCCACGACCATGGTGTTCGCCCGCCCTCTGCGACCCGACGGGCGGAACCCGCTCCGCGGCGACGACGTCGCCCCGCACCCGCACCCGGCTCCGGCGGAGGTGCCTCTCGACGACGCCGGACCCACCACCGAGCGCAACGTGATCGACACCATCCGCCAGACCCAGCACGACCTCATGGCCGGCGACGACGCCGTCATGGTCCTGGGCGAGGACATCGGCCCCCGGGGCGGCGTTTTCCGGGCCACCGCCGGGCTGACGGAGGCCTTCGGTCGAGCGCGGGTGCTCGACACCCCGTTGGCCGAGTCCTCCATCGTCGGCATCGGCATCGGGCTGGCCCTCGCCGGCCGGCGGCCCATCTGTGAGATCCAGTTCGCGGACTTCATCCACTCGGCCTACGACCAGATCGCCAGCGAGGCGGCTCGCATCCACTACCGCTCCGCCGGTGACTTCGCGGTGCCGCTGGTCATCCGGGCCCCGTGGGGAGGCGGGGTGCACGGGGCGCTGTACCACTCGCAGTCGATCGAGGCGACCTACGCCCACCTGCCGGGGCTGAAGGTGGTGGCTCCGTCGACGCCGGCAGATGTGGCCGGGCTCCTCCGAGAGGCGGTGGCCGACCCCGACCCGGTGCTCTTCCTCGAGCACAAGCGCAGCTACCGGCTCATCAAGGGTCTCGTCCCCGACGACGTCGCCTGGCGGGTGCCGATCGGGGCGGCCGCCATCGCCCGCCCGGGCCACGATGCCACCGTCGTGGCCTACGGGATGATGCGCCACCTGGCCGTCGAGGCCGCCGACCGGCTGGCCGAGGAGGGCACCGGCTCGGTCGAGGTGATCGATCTGCGTACCATCTCCCCGCTCGATGTCGAGACCGTTCTGGCCTCGGTGGCCCACACCGGGCGCTGCCTCGTGGTCCACGAGGACACCATCAGCTTCGGGGTGGGAGCGGAGGTGGCCGCCCTGGTCGCGGAGCACGCCTTCTTCGATCTCGACGCGCCGGTGCGTCGGCTGGCCACCCCCGATGTGCCGGCCTACCCCTTCGCTCCGCCCCTCGAGGAGGCCCTGTCGATCGATGCGACCCGCATCGCCGCCGCCCTGCGCGACCTCCTCGCCGTCTGACCGATCAGACCACCACTCCCGAGCTGGAGCCCGAGCTGGTTGCCCTGGCCACCCGGACCCGCGCCACGTCGGCCGCCGGTCGACGCCAAGGGGCCGGCGAGGTGGTCGAGCCCACGTCCGCGTCGGGCGTGGGATCATGGGCCGATGGCCAGAGCGACGGTGAGCCACGGTGACATCCAGGCAACCATCGAGGAAGGACACCGGATCCGGATCGGGCGCAGCTCGGTCTGCGACGTCCAGGTCGGGTTGGGCGGCGACGGCGGCCCCGAGGACCTGGGCGTGAGCCGCACCGCGGCCACCGTCAGCATGCAAGACGGCCGCCTTTGGGTCCGCAACGACTCGGCCAGCCAGCCCGTGTACCTCGTCCCCGAGACCGGGCCCACCCGGGTGCTGGAGAACCAGGACGAGATCGCCTCGTTGCCCATCGACCGGGTGACGGTGCAGCTCCGGGGTCGCATCCGCACCCACGAGGTGCAGGTCGAGCTGGAGACGGCGCCCTCGCTCGGCAGCACCCGCCCCATCCCCACCGACGGGCCCGACACGCAGTACCTGCTGGAGTTCACCAACGCCGAGCGGCGGATCCTCACCGCCCTGTGCGAGCCGCTGCTCACCGCCCGGGGCGACGACGCCAAGCCTGCCTCCTACGCGCAGGCGGCCGAGCGGCTCTTCCTCTCCCGCAGCCGGGTCGAGAACTGCATCGCCGACCTGGTCCGGAAGTACGCCTCGGCCGGCGTGCCCGGTCTCGAGGGCCCCGAGGCCAAGGACAACCTGTGCCGCTACGCGGTCCGGTCCGGCTCCATCTCCGAAGCCGACCTCGACCACATCCCCTGACCGCGCGTCCTCCCGTCACACCGGGCCGGGGACTGATGACACGGGTGGGCGGCCCGGTCTGCGAACGCTAATCTGACGCACCGTCAGATGTCAGCCCTCAGCGGCCCGGAGGCCTCATGCTCGACCACCTGATCACCGGCGGCACCGTCGTCGACGGCACCGGAGCCGCCCCCCGCCTCGCCGACCTCGCCATCCGCGACGGGCGCATCGTCGCCGTGGCCGAGCCTGGCACCCTCACCGAGGACGCCGCCGCCACCCTCGACGCGACCGGGCTCATCGTCACGCCCGGCATCATCGACCCCCACACCCACTACGACGCCCAGCTGTTCTGGGACCCGCACGTCTCGCCCTCCAACATCCACGGCGTCACCAGCGTCATCAGCGGCAACTGTGGCTTCACCTTGGCCCCGCTGCGGGCCGAGGACGCGGCCTACACCCGGGAGATGATGGCCAGCGTCGAGGGCATGTCGGTCGCCGCCCTGGAGGAGGGCGTGCCGTGGGACTGGGAGACCTTCGCCGACTACCTCGACCGCCTCGAGGGCAACGTGGGGGTCAACGCCGGGTTCCTGGTCGGCCACTGCGCCCTGCGCCGCTACGTGATGGGCTCCGATGCCGTGGGCGAGGAGGCGACCGTGGAGCAGATCGGCGACATGCGCCGAGTGCTCACCGACTCCCTGGAGGCCGGCGGCCTGGGCTTCTCCACCACCCTCAGCCGCACCCACTCCGACGGGGACGGCGAGCCCGTCGCCTCCCGCTGGGCCAGCGCCGACGAGCTGGTGGCCCTGTGCGAGATCGTGGGTCAGCACGATGGTACAACCCTCGAGGCCATGACCGACGGCTGCCTCGACCGCTTCAGCGATGACGAGATCGATCTGTTCGCGTCCATGACCGCCACTGCCCGCCGACCCCTCAACTGGAACGTGCTGACCATCGACTCCAGGGAGCCGGGCCGCATCCCCCGCCAGCTGGGTGCGGCGGAGGTCGCGGCGGCACGGGGCGGACGCATCGTGGCCCTCACCCTGCCGGTGCAGGTGCCCATGAACATGAGCTTCCTTAACCACTGCGGGCTGTTCCTCATCCCCGGGTGGGGCGAGGTGCTGCGCCGCCCGGTGCCCGAGCGCATCGAAGCGCTCCAGGACCCCGAGGTCCAGGCCCACCTCCAGGAGCGGGCCGCCTCCGACGAGGCCGGTGTGTTCAAGCGCATCGCCGACTTCGCCAACTACATCATCGGCGACACCTACTCCGACGCCAACGAGGGCCTCAAGGGCCGCCGGGTGGCCGACGTCGCCCTGGAGCGGGGCGCCGAGCCCTTCGCCACCCTCATCGACCTCGTGGTGGCCGACGAGCTGCGCACCATCCTCTGGCCCGTCCCCCCCGACGGCGACGACGCCTCCTGGGAGCTGCGCCGCCAGACCTGGTCCGACGACCGGGCCATGCTCGGTGGCTCCGATGCCGGCGCCCACCTCGACCGCATGTGCGGGGCTCCCTTCCCGACGCGCTTCCTGGCCGACACCCTGCGGGGCCGCAAGCTGGTGTCGCTCGAGCGGGCTGTGCAGCTGATGACCGAGGTGCCGGCCCGCCTGTTCGGACTGCGCGACCGGGGGACGCTCGTCGAGGGTGGCTTCGCCGACGTGGCCGTGTTCGACCCCGAGACCGTCGGCGCCGACCACGCCACCCTCGTCCACGATCTGCCCGGCGACTCGCCCCGTCTCACCGCCACCGCCCAGGGGGTCCGCCGGGTCTACGTCAACGGTGTGGTCGCGGTGGAGGACAACGAGGCCACCGGCGCCCTCTCGGGAACGGTGCTGCGCAGCGGTCGCGACACCGACACCGTCCTCACCGGCTGATCGCGCGACCTCGCGCTCAGTCGCCATGACCTGGCGTCACCGGGGGCAGATGCAAATACGCTCGGTGCTTTCAGCAACGCTTTGCGTCAGAGGCCGGGCGTATGTGCACCCCAGGGCTCACGCGGACAGGTGCGAGAGATCCCTCGCCTCTCAGTAGCCGAGGATGTCCCGGATCGTCCGCTCGATGGACATGCTGACCCCCGAGTCGATCTCACCGAGGTGGCGAAGCAACCGCCTCTCGTTCACCGACCGCAGCTGCTCGCACTGGGCGTAGCTGGTCTCGTCCAGTGCGTTTCGCTCATCGGGTTCGATCTCGACGTGGAGCCCGATGAGTCCCCGTCGCGTCGTCGTCAAGGGGATGACCACCACGTTGGGCAGGGACTGCCCCCAGGCCGGATCAGGCCCGACGACGACAGCAGGACGCATCGAGGCCGGCTCGGCCGGGAACGGGTCACCGAAGTCGATCAACCAGACCTGGTCACGTGATGCCATCGGACACGTGCGTCTCCTCCGTCTCGCGCAGGTAGTCCGACCACGCCTCGGGATCGGCCCGCAGTCGATCGAGCCCGGCACGCGCCTGCGCGATCCGCCGGGTGCGCTCGAGCGACGCGACCGCCTCCCGGGTCACCTCATTGATGGGACGCCCTTCGGACCGGGCGATCTCCCGCAACCGGTCCCGGGTCGTCACATCGACCCTGATCGTCGTGGTGTCCATGGCGAAAGGCTACCTTGTAGACCAATCGTCTACCAGTTGCCGGGGCGAGTCCTATGACCCGTGCGCCCTCCACACGACCCGTCGGGGCCCTGGTGGTCCGCCACCGACCTGACCGGGGTCGGCGCCGTGCGGCCCACCTGGCTCCTGCGGTGAACGTGGTCGGCCGGCCCGCCGCCCTGATCCCCGGTGATCGCGGCGCTCAGGTGACGTCGCGCTCGTAGGGGAACCCGAGGTCGGGGGCGGTGACCAAGGCCCGCAGCGGGACACCGACCTCGGCCGCCAGAGCCTCGACGGCGCCACCCCGGTCGACCACCGGGACGAGCAGCACGGCCTCGGCGCCGACGGCCCGGATGACCTCGACCGCCTCCAGCATCGACACCCCCCGGGTCACCGCGTCCTCGGTGACCGCCACCCGGTCGCCCGGACCGAGGACGCCGGCAAGCCGACCGCCCATGCCGTGGCCCTTGGCCTCCTTGCGGACGGTGAAGGCCGAGAGCGCTCGACCCCGCACCGCGGCGATCCCGGCGGTGGCGTAGGCGGCGGCGTCGGCCCCGACGGTGAGGCCCCCGAGGGCGGTCACATCGTCGGAGATCACCGACAGCAGGGCGTCAGCCACCAGCACCATCCCCTCGGAGGAGCACGTCGTCGCCTTGGCGTCGATGAACCACTCCGACCGCAGGCCCGACTTGAGCGTGAAGTCGCCCCGCTCGACGCTGTGGGCCAGCACGTGGTCGCGGAGGGCGGGGAACGAGCAGGCAGGCAGGTCAGCGGAGCCGGGCATGACCGCGACAGTACGGCCGTGCCACACTCGGCCCATGACCCAGATCGTCGCCGTCGCCAATCAGAAGGGAGGGGTCGCCAAGACCACGACCGTGCAGTCGCTCGGGGTGGCCCTGGCCCACGCCGGACGCTCGGTCCTGCTGGTCGACCTGGATCCCCAGGCCTCCTTGACCTGGGCCTGCGGCGTCGACCCCGATGACCTCGAGCAGTCCATGCACGAGGTGCTCCTGCGCCGCACCAAGGCGAGCGACGCCGTGGTGCCCACCGGTGTCGACGGCCTCTCGGTGCTGCCGTCCACCATCGACCTTGCCGGCGCGGAGATGCACCTGCTCACGAAGACCGGGCGGGAGTACGTGCTCCGCAAGGCGCTCGACCGGGTCGTCGACGACTACGACGTGGTGCTGATCGACTGCCCGCCCTCGCTCGGCATCCTGACCATCAACGGGCTCACCGCCGCCGATGAGGTGCTGATCCCGCTCCAGTGCGAGTCGCTGGGCCAACGCGGGGTCAGCCAGCTCATGGAGACCATCGACGACGTCCGCTCCTACACCAACCGGGACCTTCAGGTCCGCGGGGTGATCGCCACCATGTTCGACCAGCGCACGAAGCTGGCCAACCAGGTCGTGGCCGAGGTGCAAGAGACCCACGGTCTCGATGTCTTCGACCCGCCGGTGCCCAAGTCGGTCAAGGTGGCCGAGGCCCCGGGGCAGGGCCGCTCCGTGCTCGAGCACGCCCCTTCGTCGCGCGGCGCCGTCGCCTACCGGGAGCTGGCCGACGCGATCTTCGGCGCCAAGGCGCGGACCAGGGGCAGGGCGAAGCGGACGCGCGCCAAGACCAAGGTGTCGTCGTGATGCCCGAGGAGAAGCGCTCCAGCCGCAGCCGGCGCCTCGACCCCCAGGGTCGGCGGGCCCTGTTCGAGATGCCGGTCGACGCGGCGCGCGACACCATCCGCAGCGGTGAGGCCAAGGAGGGCAAGGACGCCCTCTACTCGACCGGTCCCCGCCAGACCGGCTCGGTCGTGGTGGACTGCGGTGGCTGCGGGGTCCGGACCCGCATCTCGCTCACCGACGTGGCCATGCGCCTGGTCACCATCTCGGTGTGGATGCCGGGCCGGCGCCGAGGCCACTGGATGCGCTGCCCGGCCTGCGAGCACCGCCGCTGGTGCTCCATCGCCTGGGACGAGTAGGGGTTTCGAGCTCGAAGGAAGCTTCGAGCTCGAAACCTACGTGTAGCGGAGAGTGCCGTGGCCGCGCTCGATGGTGCCGATCTCGACGGCGCGGTGGCCGGCGGTGCGCAGGGTGTCGAGAGCCCGGTAGAGATCGTCGCGCGCGACCACGGCCACCATGCCCAGGCCCATGTTGAACGCGGCGCGCATCTCCTCGGAGCTGATCTCACCCAGACGCTGGATCTCGCCGAAGATCCGGGGGGCCTCCCAGGTGCCCTCGTCGATCACCGCATCGCAGCTCTTCGGCAGCGACCGGGGCAGGTTCGCCGGCAGACCGCCGCCGGTGATGTGGGCGAGGGCGTGCACGTCGACCGACTCCCGCAGATCCCGGATGGCGGGGGCGTAGACCAGCGACGGTTCGAGCAGCTCCTCCGCCAGTGAGTGGCGGGCGCCCTCGAAGGCAGGGCCGTCGAGGGGCAGGCCGGCCCGCTCCAGCAGCACCCGGCGAGCGAGGGAGTACCCGTTGGAACGCAGCCCCGGCGAGGGCAGGCCGATCAGGGCATCGCCGGGGTGCACGTGATCGGGACCCAGCATGAGGTCGCGCTCGACGACGCCCACCGCGAAGCCGACCAGGTCAAACTCGCCGGGATCCATGGCACCGGGGTGCTCCGCCATCTCCCCTCCGACGAGAGCACAGCCGGCCTGGCGGCATCCTTCGGCCACCCCCTCGACCAGCGCGGCGATGTGGTCGGGATCGAGGTGCCCGACGGCGATGTAGTCGAGGAAGAAGAGCGGCTCGGCTCCGGCGCAGACGATGTCATCGACGCACATGGCAACGAGGTCGATCCCGATGGTGTCGAACCGGCCGACGGTCTGGGCCACCATCGCCTTGGTGCCGACGCCGTCGGTGGACGACACCAGGACGGGGTGCACGTAGCGGTGGCTGGCGAAGGAGAACAGACCCCCGAAGCCGCCGATGTCGCCGATGACCTCGGGCCGGAACGTGGTGCGCACCTTCTCCTTGATGCGGAGGACGGCCTCCTCGCCCGCGGCGATGTCCACGCCGGCACCCTTGTAGGTCTCTCCCTCCATCGCCACCTCTCCTTGCCGCCCTCAGGCGCCGCCGTGGGCGTCGTCTGCCGGCAGCAGCGACGGCTGGGCCAGGACCGCGCCTCCCACCCTGTCCCCCACCCGTTCGTCAGCGAGGTCGGTGTCGACCTCCAGCACGTGCTTGCCGACCTCGACGGGCACCTCCAGGGGGTAGGTGCCGGTGAAGCACGCATCGCAGAACCCCGCCTCCCGAGCGCCGGTGGAGTCGAGGAGCCGCTCGATGTCGATGTAGGCCAGGCTGTCGACGCCCAGGAACTGCTGGATGCCGTCGATGTCGAGCCGGGCCGCGAGCAGCTCCCGGGTGTCGCCGAAGTCCATGCCGAAGAAGCAGGGCCAGCGCACCGGGGGAGACGTCAGCCGCAGGTGGACCTCCCGGGCGCCGGCCTCGCGCAGCATCTTCACGAGCTGGTGCTGGGTGGTGCCCCGCACGATGGAGTCGTCGACGACCACGATGCGGCGACCGTCGATGTTGTCGCGCAGGGGGTTGAACTTCATCCGCACCCCGAGGGCCCGCATCTCCTGGCTGGGCGCGATGAAGGTGCGGCCGATGTAGCGGTTCTTGACCAGGCCCTGACCGAAGGGGATGCCGCTGGCCCGGGCGTACCCCTCGGCCGCTGGCACCCCCGACTCGGGCACCCCCATCACCATGTCGGCCTCGACCGGCGCCTGCTCCGCCAGGGCCTCGCCCTGGCGGACCCGCGCGTGGTGCACGCTCTGGCCGTAGAGGCGGGCGTCGGGGCGGGCGAAGTAGACGAACTCGAACAGGCAGAGACGGGGGTCGATGCGCTCGTCGGGGAAGGGCCGTAGCGAACGGGGCTCGCGCCCGGCCTCGAGCACCACCACCTCGCCGGCCTCGACCTCGCGCACCATCTGGGCCCCGACGATGTCGAGCGCCGGGCTCTCCGAGCCCACCACCCAAGAACCGTCCTTGCGGCCCAGGCAAAGGGGCCGTAGCCCGTTGGGATCGCGCATGCCGTAGACCCGCTCGGTGTCCATCACCACGAACGAGAAGGCACCCTCCAGCCGGGGGAGCACGGCGAAGAGGGCGGCTTCGAGGGCGTCGCCGGTGGACTGGCCGGCGGGGGCCTGGGCCAGGTGGTCGCTGAGCAGCTCGGCCACGAGGTCGCTGTCGCTCGCGACCGTGCCGGGCAGCATCCCGTGGTCGGCCGCCAGCTTGGCCGTGTTGGTCAGGTTGCCGTTGTGACCGAGCGCGAACTGGTGGTCACCCACGTTGCGGTAGACAGGCTGGGCGTTGCCCCACGTGCTCGATCCGGTGGTCGAGTAGCGGGTGTGGCCGATGGCGAGGTGACCGACGAGCGGGGCGAGGGTCCGATCGTCGAAGACGTTGGAGACCAGCCCCATGTTGCGGAACACGGTGAGCGACTCACCGTCGCTCACCGCCATCCCGGCCGACTCCTGGCCCCGGTGCTGGAGGGCGTACATGCCGAGGTCGGTCAGGTGGGCGACGGGCTCGTCGGCTCCGACGATGCCGAAGACACCACAGGCTTCCTTCGGCGAGTCGTCGAAGGGGTCGATCACCGGCCCATCATCGCACCCCGGACCGTCGGTTCCACACCTGTCCCGTCCACCCCTACCCGGGGACCCCGGTGGTCGTCGCGCCCCGGCCCGGACGGTTCCGGTCGGCCTCTCAACCCGAGGTCGAGGGAGCGTCGAGGGCCGCGGGCAGGCGGTCGCGCCAGGCCGCGGTGGCGTCGTCCAGAGAGAGGTCGATCAGGTCGGGGATGTGGATGCGGTCGCCGCCGGCGGGGCCCACCGCCCCCAGATCGACCCCGGACGACTCGGCCTCGGCCACGACGTGGTCGAACGAGCTCGGAGCGACGCAGACCACCACCCGTCCGGGCCGCTCGGCCAACAGGTCGGCCGGCCCCTCGACACCGCCGAGATCGAGCCCCACCCCGGAACGAACGGCCATCTCGGTCACGGCCACCCCCAGCCCGCCACTGGCCACGTCGTGGACTCCGGAGAGCAGGTCGCTCGCGACCAGGCCTCGCACCAGATCGGCCACGCGGGTGACGCCGCCGAGGTCGAGGGGGTCGAGGGTCCCGCCGCGGCGGCCCTGGGACGCGGCCCACCGGGACCCCGCCAGCGAACCGGCGGGGCGGGTGCCCAGCACCAGCAGACGGTGGCCGTCGACCAAACCCACCCCCGGTGGACGCCGGGAGAGGTCGTCGACCATGCCGAGCAGCCCGATGACGGGCGTCGGATCGATGTCGATGCCGCCGGTCTCGTTGTAGAAGCTGACGTTGCCTCCGATGACGGGCAGACCCAGAGCCCGACACGCCTCGGTCATGCCGTCGATCGCCTCGTACAGCTGCCACATGACCTCCGGGTGCTCAGGGTTCCCGAAGTTGAGGCAGTTGACGACGGCCAGGGGGCGCGCCCCGACGCACGCCAGGTTCAGGATCGACTCGGCGACGGTGGCAACGGTGCCGAGCAGGGGATCGACGGCGCACCACAGGTGGTTGCCGTCGGTGGTGAGGGCCAGGCCCCGCCCGGTGTCGGCCCCGGTGGTGGGGTGCTTGAGACGGAGGACGGCGGCATCGCCCCCGGGTGGCTCCACCGTGTTGAGGAAGAGCTGGTGGTCGTACTGACGGGAGATCCACCGGGTGTCGCAGAGCTGGTCACGCACGATGGCGGTGCAGTCGGCGGGGTCGGGCGCCCCGGGGTCGTCGGCGGAGTGGGACGCCCGCTCGGCGGGGGCGGCCCGAGGCCGGTCGTAGAGGGGGGCAGCGTCGTGGAGGCTGCCGGCGGGCACATCAGCCAGGACGTCCCCCTCCATGCCGTCCAGGATGCGGAGGCGGCCACCGGTGGTGACCCGACCGATGACCGTGGCCGCGACCTCCCAGCGGGCGCAGAGGCGCAGGACCTCGTCGAGGCCGTCCGGGGTGACGATGGCGAGCATCCGCTCCTGGGACTCGCTGGTCATCACCTCGAAGGGCTCCATGCCGTCCTCGCGGCGGGGCACGGCGGCGACGTCGACATCCATGCCGACACCGCCGCGCGACGCGGTCTCGCTGGTGGCACAGGTGAGACCAGCGCCGCCGAGGTCCTGGATCCCGATCACCAGCCCGGCGTCGAGCAGGGTGAGGCAGGCCTCGATGAGGCGCTTCTCCTCGAAGGGGTCGCCGACCTGGACCGACGGGCGCTTGTCCTCGCTCCCCTCATCGAAGCCCGCTGAGGCCAGCACGCTCACCCCGCCGATGCCGTCGCGGCCGGTGGCCGAGCCGAGCAGGACGGCGAGGTTGCCCTCACCCGTCGCTGCGCCCAGCACCAGGCGCTCGGTGGGCAGGATCCCCAGGCACAGGACGTTCACCAACGGGTTGCCTCGGTAGCAGGGGTCGAACTCGACCTCGCCGCCCACGTTGGGCACGCCGACGGAGTTGCCGTAGGCGGAGATGCCGGCCACCACCCCCTCGGCCACCCAGCGGCTGCGGGCGTCGTCGAGAGGGCCGAACCGGAGCGGGTTCATGAGGGCGATGGGTCGGGCCCCCATGGTGAAGATGTCGCGGAGGATGCCGCCGACGCCGGTCGCGGCCCCCTGGGTGGGCTCGATGTAGGACGGGTGGTTGTGGCTCTCGATGCGGATGGCGGCGGCGATGCCGTCGCCCACGTCGACCACGCCGGCGTTCTCGCCCGGACCCACGAGCACCCCCTCACCCTCGGTCGGGAGCCGCTTCAGGTGCATCCGCGACGACTTGTAGGAGCAGTGCTCGGACCACATGACCGCGTACATGGCCAACTCGAGGTGGTTCGGCTCCCGCCCGAGGATGTCGGCGATGTTGGTCGCCTCGTCATCGGTGAGCCCGAGGGCCTGGTGGATCGGCGGGCCGTCGGGAGCGGTCACCGCGATGACGTTACCGGTCGCCGTGGGCACGGCCGAACGCCACCGTCCACCATCGACCTTTCGCTGTCGACTGATGGGCCCTCGCGGCCTGGAAGTGCGTCTCCTCTGCTTTGGTCCAAGAGCCCCCGTCCGTTGACGGTCTTGCGCTCATTCCGGTTTCCGGTGTTTGCTGGTGTCCATGGCTGACAAGAAGAAGTCGTCCAAGAAGCGCACGATGAGCAATGAGCACAAGGCTGCCATCGCCGAAGGCCGGGCCCAGGCAAAGGCGGTGTCCGACTACCTCGAAGCCCTCGCCGCCGCCAAGCCCAAGCGCGGCCGACAGCGGACTCCAGCCCGCATCGAGGCGCGCATCACCGCCATCGACAGCGAGATCGCTGACGCGGATGCGTTGAGTGCGCTCAACCTCCGCCAGGAGCGAAAGGACCTCGAGGCCGAGCTGACCGCCAAGCAGACCACCATCGACCCCTCAGACTACGAGGACGCGTTCGTCGCCCAGGCCGCGGCCTACGGTGGCCGCAAGGGCATCAGCTACAAGGTGTGGCGCGACGCCGGCGTCACCCCCGAGGTCCTCCGGAAGGCCGGCATCACCCGCAGCCGCTGAGGCGGTGGGGCCGGCCGGTTCAGTGCCTGACGACCACACCGGCCCGATCGATGAGCGAACGCAGCAACGGGTCACTTCCGGGCGACGGCACCCGCTCGGTCGACGAGCGACCGCAGCAACGGGATGCCGTCGACCGATCCGAGCAGCTCGCTCGTCGCCCGTTCCGGGTGTGGCATCAACCCGACCACGTTGCCGGCCTCGTTGCTCACCCCGGCGATGTCCGCCACCGAGCCATTGGGGTTGTCGACGTAGCGCAGCACGATCTGGTCGTTGGATTCCAGACGGGCGAGGGTGTCGGAATCACAGGTGAAGGCCCCCTCGAAGTGGTTGATCGGCACCCGTAGCACCGCACCCTCTTCGGCAGACGACGTCAGCACCGACCGCGTGCTCTCGACCCGTAGCTCCACCGTGGTGCACAGGAACCGGAGGCCGTCGTTCTTGCGAAGCGCCCCGGGCAGCAGACCCGCCTCGGTGAGCACCTGGAAGCCGTTGCACACACCGACGATCGGCCCCCCGTCGCGCGCGAAGTCGGCCACTGTCTCCATCACCGGTGAGAACCGGGCGATGGCACCCGGTCGGAGGTAGTCGCCGTGGGCGAAGCCCCCGGCGACGACCACGGCGTCGACATCTCCGAGGGACGAGTCGCCATGCCAGAGCAGGCGGCCCGTGGCCCCGAGGCCCGAGACGGCCTCGATGACGTCCCGTTCGCAGTTCGATCCGGGGAACTGCACCACGCCGATGGTGACGGTCACGGGAGCATCGTCACCGCGCCGGGGTGAGCGAGACGGTGCTGTCCTCGATCACGGGGTTGGTGAGGAACCGGGTGCACATGTCCTCGACCTCGGCTCGGGCCGCGTCCTCGGAGTCCGAGGTGACCTCGAACCGGATGGCCTTGCCGACCCGGACACCGGCAACGCCGACGTAGCCGAGGGCGGGGAGGGCCCGCTCGATGGTCTGGCCCTGGGGATCGGCCACCCCCTGGCGGGGGCGGACCTCCACCAGCACGTCGAACCGCATGGGGCTCATGCTGGCACACCGCACCCGACCGCCAGGACGCCCGTGGGTCGCCGTTGCCCACGCGACGGGCACCGCTTACCGTGCCCAACATGGGCACGAGGTCGGTCGAGCTCCGTCACCAGTGGGGGCGTCAGCCGCTGTGGGACCTCGATCGCGACGACGACCTCGACCCGACGGCGCTGGGGCTCCCCGATTCGCTGGTCACCCGCCTCGACGCGTGGGCCCGACGCGGGGACAGCACCTTTGACCTCGGGGAGCCGAGCCACCGCCGGGTCGAGGAGTTCGTGGTCGACGACCTGGGCCGCGACGGGGCCCGGCTCTGGCGGGCCCTGCTCGGTCTGCTGTCGCCGTCAGAGTTCACCGTGACCTACCAGCACGAGCAGGTCCGCTATCGGACCCCCGACGAGCTCCCCATCGCCTGGCGGTTCGGGTAGTCGTCGGTTTCGAGCTCGATGCGGAGCCTCTCGCTCGAGTTGGTCGTGCTCGCTGCGCCTCGCGCTCGTGCTCGCCGAAAAGCTGGACCGGCTCGCTTCTCCTGGGGCGCTGCCCCAGCCCCAGCGGCTGCGCCGGCCCGCCAGGCCTCAGCAGGACGTCGCCGCCTCGACGCTTTCGGTTCTCTGACTGCGCGACCGTCCTCCGTCAGACGTCGTGGGAGTGGATCAGGTGGCGCCGGGCCAGTCGGCGAGGGAGAGGCCGGTGATCTTCTCGTAGGCCTCGCGGTACCGGGCGCTGGAGGCGGCGACCACGTCGTCGGGCAGGGTCGGCGGCGGCGGGGTCTTGTCCCAGTCCAAGCCGTCGAGGAGGTCGCGGACGGGCTGCTTGTCGAACGAGGGCGGCGTGGTGCCAGGCTCCCACGCGTCGGCCGGCCAGAACCGCGACGAGTCCGGGGTCAGGACCTCGTCGGCCAGCACCAGCTCTCCGTCGACCAGACCCAGCTCGAACTTGGTGTCGGCGATGATGATCCCCCGCGCCGCTGCCCACTCCGCGCCCCGACGGTAGAGCTCGAGGCACACCTCCCGGACCTCCTCGGCCCGTTCCCGACCGATCAGGTCGGCGGCGTCGTCGAAGGTCACGTTGATGTCGTGGTCACCCACATCGGCCTTGGTCGAGGGAGTGAACACCGGCTCCGGGAGCTGGTCGGACTCGCGCATCCCCTCCGGCAGGCGACTGCCGTGCATGGTGCCGTCCCGCTGGTACTCCTTCCAGGCCGACCCGGTGATGTAGCCCCGGACGATGCACTCGATGGGGAGCATCTGGGCCCGCCGGCACAGCATCACCCGTCCCGCCAGGTCCGGGTCGCGGGCCCCGTCGGGCAGATCCTCCACCTTGGTCGAGATCAGGTGTCCCGTGACCACGTCGGCCAGGTGCGCGAACCAGAACGCCGACATGGCGGTGAGCACACGACCCTTGTCGGGGATGGGCTCGGCCATGACGACGTCGAAGGCCGAGAGTCGATCCGATGTGACGAGGAGCAGGCGGTGGTCGCCGGCGTCGTAGATGTCGCGGACCTTGCCGGAGGAGAGGTGGGGCAGGGAGACAGGAGCCATCGCGGCAGAACCTACCGGCCGTCGCCGACCCGACCGCAGGCCGAGCCCACACCGGGCTCGGGGTGGGAAGGTCAGAGGATGGAGGCCGGCGAGTAGACCGCAGCCTCGGGGTCGGCCGCGACGAGGTCCTCCACGGCGGCCACGAAGGCCGCGGTCTGGGTCCGGGCCCGGCCCACGAAGGCCAGGGGCTCGGCCACGACCGATGCCACCTGCTCGGCGTCGAGACCGAGGCGCTCGTCGGCGGCCAGTCGGTCGAGCAGGTCATTGCCCTCGGCCCCCTTCTCCCGCATCTCCAGCGCCACGGCCACGGCGTGGGACCTGATGGACTCGTGAGCCACCTCGCGGCCCACACCCGCGCGTACGGCGGCCATCAGCACCTTGGTGGTGGCCAGGAAGGGCAGGTACCGGTCGAGTTCGCGACCGATGACAGCGGGGAAGGCGCCGAACTCGTCGAGCACCGTGAGGGCGGTCTCACTCAGCCCGTCGAGGGCGAAGAAGGCGTCGGGCAAGGCCACCCGGCGCACGACCGAGCAGCTGACATCGCCCTCGTTCCACTGGTCTCCGGCCAGCGCGCTGACCATCGCCAGATGGCCACGAAGGACGACCGAGAGACCGCAGATGCGCTCGGTCGAGCGGGTGTTCATCTTGTGCGGCATGGCGGAGGAGCCGACCTGGCCCGCCTTGAACCCCTCGGTCACCAGCTCCTGACCGGCCATGAGGCGGATCGTGGTGGCCAGGCTGGTGGGGCCGGCTGCGACCTGCACCAGGGCCGAGACCACGTCGAGGTCGAGCGAGCGGGGGTAGACCTGGCCGACGTTCTCAAGGGTGTGGTCGAAGCCGAGCTCGGCCGCGACCGTGGCCTCCAGGCGAGCCACCGCCTCGTCGGAGCCGAGGAGGTCGAGCATGTCCTGCTGGGTGCCGACCGGGCCCTTGATGCCCCGCAGCGGGTAGCGCGCCAGCAGGTCGTCGACGCGGTCGAGGGCGACGAGCAGCTCCTGGCCGGCGTTGGCGAAGCGCTTCCCGAGCGTCGTGGCCTGGGCCGCCACGTTGTGGCTGCGTCCGGTCAGGACCAGGGCCTCGTGCTCGACCGCCCGCGAGGCGAGGCGGGCCAGCAGCGCCACCATCCGGCGCCGGACCAGGCGCAGGGCGTCGCGCACCTGGAGCTGCTCGACGTTCTCGGTCAGGTCCCGTGAGGTCATCCCGGCGTGGATGGCCTCGCGGCCGGCAAGGGCCGAGAACTCCTCGATCCGGGCCTTCACGTCGTGGCGCGTCGTGCGCTCACGCGCTGCGATGGAGTCCAGGTCGACCTGGTCGACGACGGCCTCGTAGTCGGCGACGACGTGGTCGGCCACGGCCAGACCCAGGTCGCGCTGGGCCCGGAGGACGGCCAACCAGAGACGGCGCTCCAGGACGACCTTGGTCTCCGGTGACCACAGGTCGACCATCTCCTTGCTGGCGTAGCGCTGGGCCAGGACGTTGGGAGGGACCGCGGTCACCGACCGATCGTACCGCCCCCCGACCCACCGACCCTCGGGCTCAAGACCAGGGCCCGGGCGCCGACCAGGGAGAGATGCGGAGCACACCGGAGATCCCCACCTCAGATGGCGAGTGCTGCGTGCTCCACCCCTTCGAAGCCGCGCATCGCCTGTGTCACCAGTGCGGCCGCTGGCACTGCGAGGGATGCCTGGTGACACCGTGGGGGCCGCGCAAGCCCGCGCTGTGCGTCGAGTGCGCCATCAGCCGCGGGGGCGTGCGGTCCACCGCGGGGGCTCCGCCGGTCCGCACCCCGAAGGAGATCCGTCAGGTCGAGAAGGGCGAGCGCCAGCAGACCTCCGAGGAGGTCCGCCGCCTGGTCGTGATCACCCCGGGCGGCCCGGCTCGGACCGAGCCCTCGCCGAGCGCGTCGACCTCGACGTCGACGCACCGTTGGGGGCGGCGCCGGTCGCGCCAGACCGACTGACCTTCGATTTCAGGCGCGCCCGTTGCTCAGGTCGGTGCGCTGGCTGTCGCGGCCCGTTGGGTCCGGTCGTCGCCCAGGCGGGCGGCGAGATCGGTGTCGGTGATGGCCAACATCTGCACCACCAGCAGGGCCGCGTTGAGCGCCCCGTCGACGGCGACGGTGGCCACCGGCACGCCCTTGGGCATCTGGACGGTGGCGTAGAGGGCATCGACCCCGTTCAGGGCGCTGCCGGACAGGGGTACCCCGACCACGGGCAGAGTGGTGTAGGCGGCCACCGCGCCGGCCAGGTGGGCGGCCCACCCCGCACCGCAGATGAAGGCGCAGTAGCCCTCCTCCCGGGCCGTGGAGGCGAGGGTGGCGACGGCCTCGGGGGTGCGGTGGGCCGACATCACGCGCACATCAGCCTCGATCCCGAAGTCTTCCAGCGTGGTGCGGGCCGGTTCCATCTTGGCCGCGTCGGTGGGAGACCCCATGAGCACGGCGACCTTGGGCGCAGTCATGGCGGTGAAGGTAGCCGCCCCGCTCCCCTGCCCTCGACGACGCGGCCCGGAAGAGCGTGTGGGTCGCAGGGGTTGGACGAAGGGACGACCCACCCGCTTCCGAGGCTTCCATGAACGCTCCCCTCCTCTCGATCCTCGACCTCGCCGTCGTCGGTCGGGGCAGCACCCCCGCCGACGCCCTCGCCGCCTCGACCCGGCAGGCCCAGGAGGTCGAGCGGCTCGGCTACCACCGGTTGTGGGTGGCCGAGCACCACAGCATGCCGGGCATCGCCAGCTCCGCCCCGGCTGTGCTGATCGCCCACCTGGCGGCGTCGACGACACACCTGCGCCTGGGCTCGGGCGGGGTGATGCTGCCCAACCACTCGCCGCTGGTGGTGGCCGAGCAGTTCGGGATGCTGGAGGCCCTGCATCCGGGCCGCATCGATCTGGGCCTGGGTCGGGCCCCGGGGACCGACCAGGTCACCGCCGCAGCGCTGCGGCGCACGACCCGTCTGGGCGATGGCAACGAGTTCCCCGAGCTGCTGGGGGAGCTGCTCGGCTACTTCACCGGGACCATCCCCGCCGACCACCCGTTCCACCGCATCCGGGCCACGCCGGGGCAGGGAGACCAGCCCGCCGTCTGGCTCCTGGGATCCAGCGACTACAGCGCCCGTCTCGCCGGGCGCCTGGGTCTGCCGTTCTCCTTCGCCCACCACTTCGCCGGCGGCAGCACCGACGCTGCGGTCATGGCCTACCGCCAGGCGTTCCAGCCCTCCGACGTGCTGTCGGAGCCCTACCTGATGCTCGGGACGAGCGTGCTGTGCGCGCCCGACGACGACGAGGCGCACTACCTGGCCGGGCCCTCGCGGTTGGCCGTCGCCCGGCTCCGCCAGGGCGCGCCCGACGTGTATCCCACCCCGGAGGAGGCCGCAGCCCACGACTTCACCGCGGCCGAACGAGCGGCGATCGACGGCTTCACGCGCGGCCACGTGGTCGGTTCCCCGGCGACGGTGAGGGATGGGCTCGACGCCCTGGCGGCCCGCACCGGTGCCGACGAGCTGATGCTGACGACCATGGCCCACAGCAGCGAGGACCGTCTGCGGTCCGTGCGGCTGGTGGCCAAGGTGATGGGCGTCGTCCCCGCCGCCGCCTGACCACCCCCGTCCACCGATCAGCCGGCAACGGCGGCGATGTCGGTGCGGTGGTGCATCCCCGGCCAGGAGATGTGGGCCAGGGCCCGATAGGCCCGGTCGCGGGCCGTGGCCACGTCCCCGCCCCGACCGACGACGTCGAGCACGCGGCCGCCCGCAGTGATCAGGGCGCCGTCGTCGTCGCGCGCCACGCCGGCGCAGAGCACATCGACACCATCGATCGCCTGAGCCGCGGCGAGCCCCTCGATGCGGTCACCGGTCCGGGGCGAGGTCGGGTAGCCCTCGGATGCGGCCACCACCAGCACCGCGGCGTCCCCGGAGCTGGTGGCCGGCGCGGCCCCCCGGAGGTCACCGTCGGCGGCGGCCGCCAGGAGGTCGGCGAGGTCGGAGGTCATCCGCAGCACCACGACCTGGGAGTCGGGGTCGCCGAAGCGGGTGTTGTACTCGATCAGCTTCGGGCCTTCCGGGGTCAGCATCATCCCGGCGTAGAGGACACCTCGGTAGTCGATGCCCCGGTCCCGCAGGGCACCAAGGGTGGGGGCGACGAAGCGGTCGAGCACGTCGTCGGCCAGATCGGCGCCGGCGAAGGGGACCGGGCACCAGGCGCCCATGCCCCCGGTGTTGGGTCCGGTGTCGCCGTCGCCCACCCGCTTGACGTCCTGCGACGGGGGCAGGGCCACCGCCCGCTGCCCGTCGCACACCGCGAACACCGAGGCCTCGGGCCCGGTGAGCCCTTCCTCGATCACCACGGTGCGCCCGGCGGCACCGAAGGAGGCGCCCGAGAGCTTGTCGCGCACGTCGGCCTCGGCCTCGGCTCGGTCCTCGGTGACGAGCACGCCCTTGCCTGCGGCCAGGCCGTCGGTCTTGACCACGTAGAGCCCGGGCAGGGTCTGGAGGAAGGCCAGAGCCGGCTCCACCTCCGCGAAGGTGCCGTAGCGGGCGGTGGGCACCTCGGCGTCGCGGACCAGGTCCTTCATGAACGCCTTGGAGCCCTCCAGCCTCGCCCCGTCGGCGCCGGGGCCGATCACCCGTCGACCGGCCGCCCGCAGGCGATCGGCGAGGCCGTCGACCAACGGCTGCTCGGGGCCGATCACGTGGAGATCGGCGTCGACCTCCTCGGGCGGCGTGGCCATCGACCCGGGGATGCCGGGGTTGCCCGGGGTGACGACCACCTCGGCGGTACGGCCCAGGACCAGGGCCAGACCGTGTTCGCGTCCACCGGAGCCCACGACGCACACCCTCATCGCCGGCCCCCCGTCGGACCGCACCGTCGAACTGGTACCGAGAACGGTCGCCCCAGCAGCCAAAACCGGGACCACTTCGAGGGGGGAAGGGCGGTCGGGCGCGGCGACGAGGGGGTCATGGGTCGCGGCGGTGGACGTACTGGGCCCGACCGGGGCCGGTGCCCACCAGGGTGACGGGCACGCCGACCTCGGCCTCGAGGCGATCGAGGTAGGCGGCGGCCTCGGGGGGCAGACCACCGGGCTCGGTCACTGCCGAGAGGTCACTGCCCCAGCCCGGCATCTCCTCGTACACGGGCCGGGCCCGGTGCAGATCGGTCTGGTGGTAGGGCAGCTGGGTGACCCGATGACCGTCGACCTCGTAGGCGACGCACAGCTTCACGGTGTCCAGCGCGTCGAGGATGTCGAGCTTGGTGATGGCCAGCTCGGACAGCGAGTTGAGGCGCACCGCGTGGCGCAGCATCACCGCGTCGAACCAGCCCGGGCGGCGCCGGCGGCCGGTGTTCACCCCGTACTCACGGCCCACATCGACGAAGTGGTCGCCCAGGCGGACCTCCTCGGCGTCGACCCCCGCGCGATCCTTCCCCCCGACGGCGTCGTAGGACATGGCCAGCTCGGTGGGGAAGGGCCCGGTGCCGACCCGGGTCACGTAGGCCTTGGCCACCCCGACCACGCGGTCGATGTAGCGGGGCCCGACACCGGCACCGGTGCAGACACCGCCCGCGACCGGGTTGGAGGAGGTGACGAAGGGATAGGTGCCGTGGTCGAGGTCGAGGAAGGTGGCCTGTGCCCCCTCGAACAGCACGTGCTGGCCGGCGTCGAGGGCGTCGTGCACCAGTCCCACGGTGTCGGCGATGTGGTCGCGGATGCGGGGCAGGAACTCGTCGAGGTAGCGGTCGGCGATCTCGTCGACGTCGAGCGGGAGCTGGTTGAACACCTTGGCCAGGACCTGGTTCTTCTCCTTGCCCAGGGCCTCCAGCTTGGTGCGGAAGATCTTGGCATCGAGCAGGTCCTGCACCCGGAGCCCGACCCGGGAGGACTTGTCGGCGTAGGCGGGGCCGATGCCGCGCTTGGTGGTGCCCAGCTTGGACCGTCCCAGCCGGCGCTCGGTGAGGCGATCGATCTCCTGGTGGAACGGGAGGATGAGGTGGGCGTTGCCACTGACCCGCAACCGGGACACGTCGACCCCCCGGGAGGAGAAGGCGTCCATCTCGGCGATGAGCACCTGGGGGTCGACGACCACACCGTTGCCGATGACGGGCGTGATGTGGTCGTAGAGGATGCCGCTGGGGAGCAGCTGCAGCGAGAACTGCTCGCCGTCGACCACCAGGGTGTGGCCGGCGTTGTGGCCGCCCTGGTAGCGCACCACCATCGTCGCCTCCTTGGCCACGAGGTCGGTGAACTTGCCCTTGCCCTCGTCACCCCACTGGGTGCCGACCAGGACGGTGGCGGGCACGTGTACTCCTCGGGACGCGGATCGGGACGGTCGGCCACGCTACTCGCGGCCCGTGCCGCCTCTCGGCAACGAGCCGTGGGTGATGCGACCGTTCACACCGTGCCGCAGACCTCCATGCCGTAGGTCTCGAACCGGGTGCGCAGTGCGTCATCGCCGCGGATGAGGTCCCGGCCCTTCCCCGGACTGAGCCGCAGCTCCTCGATGCGTCGGTGCAGGTCGTCGTAGAGGTCGCTCAGGTAGGTGCCGTCGTCGTCAGGGGGCTGGATGCCCCGCAGGCTGCCCTCGAGGTCGCGGTAGGCCGGGACGGTCTCGGCCCGGGTCCATCGGTCGGGTCGCTGGGCCAGGAGGGATCCCCCGTCGGCCTTCTCCTCCTCCAGCTCGACGAGCAGCTCCTCCTCCGCCTCGTCGAGGCGTTCTCCGGTCGCCTCGCAGACTAGGTCGGCGACGGCCACGTACTCGGCCTGGGTGGGCGCCGGGGCGGCGGGGGCGCACCCGACCCCGAGCGCGCTCAGCGCCAGAACGACGACGAGCGACCGCAACGATCCCCGCCGACCGCGCCGCACTGATGACGGCGACGAGGACCACCACGACGACGACGACGAGCACGACGACGACGACGGCATGGTCGCCTCATCGGCGCCGACGGGACGACCATGAGGAGGCGCACGACGAGAGCGCCGCCCGGGCTCGCCGTCAGGCGTCGCCCATGGCGTAGAACTTCCCGCCTCGCGCCCCCACGTAGATGCGTCCCCCCCACACCGCGGGCGTGGACTCCACGCAGCCCTCGAGCTCGACGGTCCAGAGCTCGGGCGGATCGACTCGCGGGTCCGACACGTCGAAGCCGTGGAGGGTGCCGTTGCAGTCGCCCTGGATCCACACGTCGTCGACGACGACCGGGGATGACCAGAGCGGCCCGGGGAGCTGCTTCTCCCAGACGACCTCGCCCGTCTGCTGGTCGACACCCAGGGCCCGACCCCCGTCGGTGGTGGCGTACACCACACCGTCGGCGATCGCGGGCGTGGCCCAGATGCCCCGCTCGTCGGCGACGGACCAGACGATGGGGTCGTCGGGCCGGGACGGGTCCAGCTTCACCAGCTGGCCCACCTCGGTGTTGCGCTCCGAGGAGGAGGCCCGCTCGACCTCCTGGCCGATGTAGAGCATGCCCTCGGCATCGGCCACGACCGAGGCATCGGTGTCGTCGCCGGACCAGAAGCGGAACGTGCGCTGGGGCTCTCCCCCCTCCTTCAGCCCCGAGATGTCCCAGCCCTGGACCAGACCGCCGGAGTTGGTGAAGTAGAGGGTGTCGCCCACGATCGCCACCGAGTTCTCGATGGAGACGTCGTTCTGGCGGCTGCCGGAGCCGGCCAGCGCCGCCAGCAGATCGTCGTCCCAGGCCGGGGCGTGGAAGACGATCTCGGGGTCGACGGTGACGAGACCGTCCTCGCCCAACTGGCGGTTCAGCTTCACGATGTAGAACTGCGAGTTCTCGCCCCCCTCGAAGAGGTAGTCGTCGATGACGAGGGGGGAGCCGTCCCAGTCGTTGTTCCACTTGGTGGGCGAGACGCCCTCGGCGCCGAGGCTCCACAGGCTCTCGGGCGCAGGCCGGTCCGTGGCCACGATGTGGAAGTCGGCCCGGCTGCCGCTGTAGAGCAGCGGGAACCCGTCGGGGTCGCGGGTGACCGACCCCTTGACGATGTCGCCGATGTCGAAGGGTGGGAGCAGGTCGGTGCCATCGGCCGCGTCCAGGAAGTGGATGTTCTTGTCGTAGGCGCCGAAGGTCACCCAGGTGGTGCCATCCTCCTCCCAGACCGAGGGCTGGCCCGTCCACCCCGACCCGCACCACGTCTTGTTCTCGCCCCCCACCGCGGACTGCCCGCAGAACCCGCCCTCGTCGGGCACGCTCCAGAGCACCTCCGGCGCCTGGGGCACGGGTCCGCTGCCGTAGTAGGTGCGGGTCGGGTTCCCTCGGAAGGTGAGGAGGCCCTCGACCGCCGAGGTCCAGGGCTGGCCCACCGAGGCGGGATCGACCCACCCGGCGAAGTCCGAGTCGTTGGCCCGGGGGCCCTCGGGGGGGTGCGCCGGCGGCTCACCGCCGGGCTCGTCCTCGGCGACCACCTCCCCGGCCACGGTGGACGTGAGGGCGCGGTCGGGTGCGGCGCGGGCCGAGACCCCGGAGTCGTCGTCGAGCGACGGTCGGTTGACGCACGCGAACGCGACCAGGGAGGCGACGAGGAGCGCGGCGAGGCTGCGCTGCCGACGACGTCGCTTGGTGAGGGAGCGGATCGGCCGCCCTCGCCGGGGCCCGTTGGCGTACACGCCACGATGCTAGGGACCCGGGGCCGTCGAACACGGACCAAGACGGGTGGGACCAGGACCCGACCGACCCGCCCCGACGGAGCCGGAGCCGCAGCCTGGGACCCGCGCGTCAGGCCCTTGCCGCGGACGCCCGGGGCTCCTAGCGTCGCCGCCGTCCACGAGTGCTGGGGAGGGGTCCGGTGGAGACGACGCGCAGGTGGGGGTGGCAGGCCATGGCGCTGGGCCTCGTGGTCGCCCTGGTGGTGACGACCGGCTGTCTCACCCCCGCGCGCCAGTCCCACATCGACGAGATGATCACCCGGTCCTACCGGACGGTCTTCGACCGCGGCCCCAACGCCGGGGCCCGCTCGGATTGGACGGGCCGCCTGGTCGGCCAGCCCTACCACCGCCAGGGCGAACCCGAGATGGCCCTGTCCCCCGCCTGAGCGACACGACGGGTGCTGCGCACGTCGTGGTCACCGACCTGTACCAGCAGGCCCTCGACCGCGACCCGACCCCTCGGGCCTGACCTACTGGATCGGCCAGCTCCGTCGAGGAGCCCTCGTCAACCGGGTCGCCTCGCTCATCTACGGCTCGGCCGAGGCCTACGGCAACGCCGGTGGCACCGACGCCGGGTTCGTCGGCGACCTCTACACCCGCATCCTCCACCGCGACCCCGACCCCGCAGGCCGGACCTACCGGCAGGGGCGACCGCGTCGACGCCCTCTACCATCAGAGTGCCCGCCATCTCCGGCAACGGCCGCCACATCGCGTTCAGCTCGCGGGCAACGAACCTGGTCCCCGACGACACGAACGGTCAGAGCGACATCTTCGTGTGGACCGACCTGGGCTGGTCGAGCTCGTCGCGGGCCCGGTCGCCCGCGTCAGCCCTCAAGGGTGAGCTCGCCGTCGGGGCCGACGTCGATGGCGACGGTGTCGCCATCGGCCAGCTTGCCCTCGAGGATGGCCACGGCCAGGCGGTCGCCCAGCTCCCGCTGGATGACCCGCTTGACGGGCCGGGCACCGAAGGCGGGGTCGAAGCCCTCCTTGGCCAGGGTGCGGAGCGCAGCGTCGGACATCTCCAGGGTGATGCGCCGGTCGGCCAGGCGGGCCCGGAGGCCTTCCAGCTGGATCTCCACGATGGAGCCCAGATCCTCCTCGGTGAGGGAGCGGAAGCGCACGATGTCGTCGATGCGGTTGATGAACTCCGGCTTGAAGAAGTCCCGAGGATCGCCGGGCAGGTTGGAGGTCATGATCAGCACGGTGTTGGTGAAGTCGACGGTGCGGCCCTGGCCGTCGGTGAGGCGGCCGTCGTCGAAGACCTGCAGCAACACGTTGAACACGTCCGGGTGGGCCTTCTCGATCTCGTCGAGCAGCACCACCGCGTAGGGCCGGCGGCGGATGGCCTCGGTCAGCTGGCCGCCCTCGCCGTAGCCCACGTAGCCGGGAGGCGCCCCGATCAGGCGCGAGACCGTGTGCTTCTCCATGTACTCGCTCATGTCGATGCGGACCATGGCTCGGGCGTCGTCGAAGAGGAACTCGGCCAGGGTGCGGGCCAGCTCGGTCTTGCCCACGCCGGTGGGGCCGAGGAACAGGAACGAGCCGATGGGCCGGTGGGGGTCGGACAGGCCGGCCCGGCTGCGGCGGATGGCGTTGGCCACCGCGGTGACGGCCTCCTCCTGGCCCACCACCCGGGCGTGGAGCACGTCCTCCATGCGGACGAGCTTGGCCATCTCGCCCTCCATCATCCGGGTCACGGGGACACCGGTCCAGGCGCTGACGATGCCGGCCACGTCCTCCTCGTCGACCTCCTCCTTGAGCATCCGCTGCTCGGACTGGAGCTCGTCGAGGCGGGCGGTGGCCGCGTCGACCCGCTTCTCCAGCGACGGGATCTGGCCGTAACGGATCTCGGCCGCCTTCTCCAGGTCCGGCTCGCGCTCGAGCTCGCCCCGTCGCGCCTCGAGGGCCTCCTTCAGCTCGCGGATGTCCTCGATGGCCTCCTTCTCGGAGGTCCAGTGGGCCTTCATCCCGTCGACCGTCTCGTTGAGGTCGGCCAGCTCGCGGTCGAGGGCCTCGAGGCGCTCGGCCGAGGCCTCGTCGGTCTCCTTGGCCAGGGCCACCCGCTCGATCTCCAGCTGGCGGACCCGGCGGTCGACCACGTCGATCTCGGTGGGCAGCGAGTCGATCTCGATGCGCAGCTTGGACGCCGACTCGTCGATCAGGTCGATGGCCTTGTCGGGCAGGAACCGCCCGGTGAGGTAGCGGTCGGACAGCACCGCCGCTGCGACCAGGGCGGAGTCCTGGATGCGGACCCCGTGGTGGACCTCGTAGCGCTCCTTGAGGCCGCGCAGGATGGCGATGGTGTCCTCGACCGAGGGCTGGCCCACGAACACCTGCTGGAAGCGACGCTCCAGGGCGGCGTCGGTCTCGATGAACTTGCGGTACTCGTCCAGGGTGGTGGCGCCGACCAGGCGCAGCTCGCCCCGGGCCAGCAGCGGCTTGATCATGTTGCCGGCGTCCATGGCGCCCTCGGCCTTGCCCGCGCCGACGATGGTGTGGAGCTCGTCGATGAAGGTGATGACCTCGCCGTCGGACTCGGTGATCTCCTTGAGCACGGCCTTGAGCCGCTCCTCGAACTCGCCGCGGTACTTGGCCCCGGCGACCATGCCGGCCAGGTCCAGGGAGATGATGCGGCGGTTCTT